>JAZKDE010000031.1:0-18175 GCA_040387735.1 Bacteroidota bacterium | reverse complement strand
AATTATCGTCTGTGGAGACACAGACAACGGCAAGAGACAACGGCAAACCTCACCCTTTCCCCAAAATAATCTCCGCCCATTGTAAATCTTCGGGTGTCGTGATTTTTATATTTTCGTAGCTTCCTTCAATGAGATTTATCGTAAAACCTGCGTGTTCTGCTACACTGGCATCATCGGTGAAGGTGCTTAATTCTTCGGTTTCAAAGGCTTTTTTAATCAATGCAATCTGAAAAGTTTGTGGTGTCTGAATCAACCTAACCGTTGAACGGTCAATGGCTTGTCCGTTTACTCGCACCGAATCTTTGGAAGGGACGCTCACCACAGCAGTTCCTTTTTCGTTGGCAACCTTAAAACTTTCTTGGATTATTTCAGCAGAAACAAATGGACGCACACCATCATGAATGGCTACAAGTCCTTCGTTTTCAATGGTTTTTAAGCCATTCAATCCCGACTGAAATCGTGTATTTCCGCCTTTTACCAATCGGTGTGGAACAGTCGGGTATTTCTCACAAAGTTGATTCCAATACTCAAATTGCGATTCTGGTAAAACTAAAATCAGTTCAATTTCGGGTTCCGCTTCTTTAAATCTTTTGAGGGTGTGCATCAAAATCGGCAAGCCACCTACTTCAATAAACTGCTTAGGAATATCACTTTTCATGCGACTTCCCGAACCTCCTGCAACAATAATTGCGTATTTTTTGATAGAATTCATATTTTAATTTCCTAATAAAGCATCCCACAAAATCTCTACGGGGTGTTGGGCAGTTCTTCCCGTGCCATCTTTTATTTGGTGACGGCAACTTGTGCCTGGGGCAGCAATAATTACCTCATCGGCTTGCTTTCTGATGGTCGGGAAAAGCACTAATTCACCAATTTTCATCGAAACTTCATAATGTTCTTCTTCGTAACCAAAAGAACCCGCCATACCACAACAACCCGAAGGAATCAATTGAACTTCGTAATTGGCAGGCAGTGACAAAATTTTCTTCGTTGCCACCAATGACGACAATGCCTTTTGGTGACAATGTCCGTGCAGTTTAATGAGCTTTTTATCAGCCTTAAATAAGTCTTTTGTAATCTTCTTTTTATCAATTTCTTGGGCTAAAAATTCATCAATCAAATACGCATTTTCGGCTACTCTTTCAGCATCAGCGTGTAAATGTTGCGGGACTAATTCAAGGTATTCGTCTCTCAAAGTCAAAATTGCTGAAGGTTCAATGCCCAAAATAGGAGAGTTGTCTTTTATTGCTTCCGAAAGCATTTGAACATTCTGAATCGCAATTCGTCGAGCTTCTTTAACCAAACCTTTTGAAAGATAAGTACGTCCGCTTTCAATGTGTTTTGGAATGTGAACTTCGTAGCCCAAGGCTGTTAATAGAAGAATAGCTTTTTGTCCGATTTCAACGTCGTTATAATTTGTAAATTCGTCACAGAAAAGATAAACTTTCCCTTGTTTTCTACGCTTTCCAAGATTGATTTGAGAATAATGAACGCTATTTTTCTCACGCTTCTGTTGAACCTTAATTCGGTCTTCCTGCCATTTTCTCAACGTAATATTTCCAACCGTTGGCATTGATCTTTCTGGGGCAAAACCTAAGAATTTTTTAGTCAGATTTGCTGTGAAATTATTGGTTACAAAGAAATTATAAATTCGTGGAAATTTGGACGCTAATTCTTGCGATTTCGTAAAATTACCAATCATTTTTGTTCTGAAAGGTACGCCATGTTCATCGTAATAATGTTGTAAAAACTCCGCTTTCATTTTACCAACATCAACTTTTGAGGGACACTCAGATTTACAGCCTTTACACGACAAACATAAATCCATAACTTCTTTAATTTCCTCGTGGTCGAAACGATTTTCTTTTTCAGAATTGGTTAAAAATCCACGTAAAATATTGGCTCTGGCACGGGTTGTGTCTTTTTCCATGCGAGTAGCCATATAACTCGGACACATCGTTCCGCCCGTCACTTCAGTTTTGCGACAATCACCTGAGCCTGAGCATTTTTCCGCTAAACGAAGAATTCCTTCTTGGTTTGAAAAATCGAAATAGGTAGTAATTTCTGGATTTTTCTTGCCTGCTTCGTAACGTAAAAACTCGTTCATGGCGGGCGTATTCACAATTTTATTGGCATTGAAAATATTTTTAGGGTCAAATATTATCTTGACTTCTTTTAATAATTCATAAATATCTTTACCCAAAACACTTTCAATAAACTCACCCCTCAAACGCCCATCACCGTGTTCGCCACTTAACGAACCGTTGTATTTTTTGACTAATTCTGTCGTTTCTTTGAGTATCGTTCGGAATAATTCTTTGCCCTCAACTGTTTTCAGATTTATCATTGGCTCAACGTGCAATTCTCCCGCACCCGCATGAGCATAATACGAAGCGTTGATATGATGACTTGCCAAAAGTTCCTGTAAATCAGCAATATAAGCGGGTAAGTCTTCGGGAGCAACGGCACAATCTTCAATTAAATTAACGGGCTGAATGTCTCCTTTCAAGTTGCGGATTAGTCCCAAACCAGCCTTTCTAACGTCCCAAGCGGGTTTGGTGTCTTCACCTTTTACCACGGGATACGCATAACCAATTCCCGCTTTTTGTAAATCTGAAATTAAAGCATTGGTTTTGATATTGAGTTCAGCATCAGTTTCTGCCATAAATTCAACCATCAAAATGGCAGCAGGGTCGTCTTCGATAAAAAAGCGATTTTGATGATAAACTGGATGTCCTTTGGTAAAGTCTAAAATGTATTTATCCACCAATTCCGAAGCCATCGGATTATGACGAAGAGCAATTAAATTGGCTTGCAAGGAGTCTTGAATCGAATGACTATGAATGCAAACCAACGCAACTTCTTTGGGTGGTAGTGGAATTAAATTAAGTTTTGCTTCGGTAATAAATGCCAAAGTTCCTTCCGAACCCGCAAGGAGATGACAGAAATTGAAAGACTTAGTTGAATCCTGCTGAAACAGTTCATTGTCGCTCAGCATATCCAAAGCGTAACCCGTATTTCTGCGTTTTAGCGTTTTCTTAGGATAACGTTTTTCAATGGTCTCTTGAATCATTGGGTTATTCAAGATTTTGAAAACTTGTCCGTATAATCTACCTTCTACGTCTTTTTGGTAGGCTTTCTTGAAAAATTCTTCTTTGGAAATATCTGTAAAATTAGCTTCTGTACCATCATTCAGAATTACTTTGGCGGATAATAAATTCCCACGGGTATCGCCCCACACAATTGAATGTAAACCACAGGAATTATTGCCAATCATGCCCCCAATCATTGCCCGATTAGATGTTGAAGTTTCTGGACCAAATAATAATCCGTAAGGCTTTAAAATTACATTCAAATCATCCCGAATAACCCCAGGTTGTACCCGAACCCAACGTTCTTCTTGGTTTATTTCCAAGACTTTATCAAAGTACTTTGAAATATCAACAACGATTCCTTTTCCCACTACTTGGCCAGCCAACGAAGTTCCTGCTGAACGAGGAATCAGCGTTACTTTGTGTTCATTCGCAAATTTTACCAGTAATTTTAAATCTGAAATATCTCGAGGAATGGCTACTGCTAAGGGTTTTTCCTGATAAACTGAGGCATCAGTAGAGTATAGGATTTTTTGAGCGTTGTGTGTTGTTGAGTTATCAAAAAAAAGCTCTCCTACAAAAGATTCTTGCAGGGTTTTAAAGTCTGTGATGGTGATTTTTTGAGACATATTTGCGTGTGGTATTGGCGATATGAAGCGTAATTTGTCATTTTCATGGATTAATCAAATCCGTCCAAATTCTCTGTAAAATTATGACATTGAGCATCAAAATAGCTATTCGGCAAAAACTTTATTTCCAATCTTACCGTTATTCCGCCTTTCAGCCTATTGATAAACTCCATTAGTCATTTCGTTGTTGTTATTAGGAAAATGAAGTTTTAAATTTAAGCTTCAAAAATTATACAATTATGAAATTTCTCCGACAACTTTTTGAAAGTATTCGCTTTGCTTGGCAAGCACTCAGTAGTAATCTTTTACGGACAACGCTCTCGTTATTAGGTGTTACCATTGGCATTTTTTCAATCGTGGCGGTTTATACCTTCGTTGACTCAATGAATACGGGTATTCGTGAACAAATAGACTCGTTTGGTAAAGGCGTTGTTTATGTGGGAAAGTGGCCTTGGGAATTTAGCAATAATTTCCCGTGGTGGAAGTATATGAATAGACCCAGTACAAAATATAGCGATTATAAGTATTTATCTGAAAATGTTCAAAATTCAGAAGCAACTGCTATTATTGACAACCGAAATACTACGCTAAAAAATGGTAATAATAGTATTGATGCGGAGTTGCAAGGAGTGAGTTTTAGCTACAATAAAATATCGGAAGTTCCCGTTGAAAATGGGCGTTATTTCTTAGCAAGTGAAACCGATAAAGCCGCCTTTGTGGTTATTTTGGGGGCTGATGTGAAAGAGGCACTATTCCCCAATATTGCCGATGCTGCCGATGAAGTGGTTAAAATTAATGGGATTAAGTTTAGAGTAATTGGCACAATGAGGAAAAAAGGAGAAGATTTGATTAGTCTCGGAGGTTCTCCCGATGACCGTGCGTATATTCCATACACGACTTATGCCAGTATTTTTCAGAAAGATAATCCTGAGCCAATTATTGCCTTAAAAGGTTATGCTACGGATGAAGGACAACAAGACTTAGAAGGTGAAATTACAGGCTTGATGCGTAGTAGGAGAGGGTTGAAACCAACCCAGGATGATAATTTTTCCATTAACAGAATGGATGGAGCGGTTAAATTTTTTGATACCATTTTCTCCAGTTTAAATACGGGTGGTGGAATTATTGCTCTATTTTCATTATTGGTTGGTGGTTTTGGTATCGCTAATATCATGTTTGTATCAGTAAAAGAAAGAACAAATATTATTGGAATTCAAAAATCATTGGGAGCAAAGAATTACTTTATCCTGTTTCAATTCCTATTTGAAGCCGTTTTCTTGAGCATGATTGGCGGGATTTTCGGAATATTACTGGTCTGGCTAATGTCCTTTATTGATTTTGGCTCATTAAAGTTGGTGCTTACTTATTCAAATATGCTCAAAGGAATTATTACCGCAACGATTATTGGGGTGATTTCTGGAATTGTTCCAGCTTGGATTGCCGCTCGACTTGACCCTGTAATTGCAATTCGCTCAAAGTAACATAAACTTTAACCTGTCAGTAGAGTCAATAAGACACTTTGGACGCCTACTCAACTAAAAGAGCCATTATTTAAACGAATAATGGCTCTTTTCTATTTTATAGAATTAAACTTACGACAAAGCAAACTTAAATGCACCTGTCAAACTCAAAATAGAGACAAATGATAATACATACATGAAGAATAAAATGATAGATTTTAAGATAGTTTTAAGAAGTCCTTGCCGATAAACTACTCTCAAGGAAATGATAAAATACAAGAAAAAACCTGACATAGTAAGAATCAAGGCTTGTTTCCAAAAGCCCAAAGCAACGCCTCCACCCACAAAAATGATGAGCATCAAAAAGAACACACTGTGAATATGGATGGAAAAAATTAAGTGTTCGTAATAATAGCGAGTATGCCCAACTACAAGATGCGGGACACTATGATACTTTCTGATTTTTCTAAAGCGAATTAAATATAGAACCCAATCCCACAAATACCGAAATAACCTAAACGGATACGATACTACACTATGGGTTCTTTTACTGAAAATAATTTTCAATAGAAATGCCACAATCGGCATTAAAATAAACATCATCAACGAAAATGTACCGATACTCAAATGGGCAATTTCTGAAATAGCCTTTTCTGCATCTTCACTGAAAGCTAATTCGTAATAGGTTAAATTCTTAAAAAAGCCTCTATTTAAGGATTTAAAACCGCTAAAATTTATCGCTCCATCGCCATTCTTTTCAATGAGGCTATCTAATTCTGAATCACTCATCTTGAGAACTTTCTTCATGTAAGTGGTATTCTTAAGACTTCCGTCACTTCCATGAATAGTAATGACTGTATCTTGGTCATAATTTATTTTGATGGCGGTATTATTCTTTAAAGCGTGAAGGTTTAGCGAATAAGATAAATGTTGTTTTTTACCAATTACCTCCGTGAAATATTCCCTCATGGCTTTATTGATTTCGGGGATTGCTTCGGTATTAATGGTGTCTCCAATGATCTGTTTTTGTACTTCAATTAACCGCTGACGTTGTTTTTCTTCGGGTAAATTATCTACTAATGCCCTGAGTGTATCGCTTCGCTGAATATTCATTTCATCCAAAATTTCTTCTACTGAAACATCTGTGAAATCTATCCATTTATTCGCTTTTTTCTGAACGGCTTGTGTTTTATTATCAACTTTGTCGTAAAGTTCTAAAGCTAATTTTGCTTCTTTTACCTTTTGTTCAGTTTCTTCTAATCCCGTAGTATCATTGTCAGCTTTGAGTTGATTTAATTCGTCTTCAGCTTCTTTTAAATCATTTTTTAGATTTTTCTTCGCACCAGTTTTGACCTCATTCGTTTTTTCTGTGGTAATGATATTGTCGGTAAGAAAGTTGCTATTTTCACTGAGTGCTTTGTCAACCATACTACCCAATCCCAAAAAGAAAATGAAGGAAATTAGAAAATATAACCTTATTGGCGGAACGTATCGCCCACGGCGACCTTCTAAGAAGTCTTTGGTGATTTTTCCAGGATACAAAAAAATTGACTGTACGGTATTGTACAACTTGGTGTCGAAGTGTGTAAACCCTTCAAAAACCTCAAAGGCTAAATGTCCAATGGGAACTTTTAAATCATGATTTTCTTGTCCACAATGCGGACAAAAATTATCTTCTGGTTTAAGAATGGTGTGGCAATTATGACAAATTTCTACTTTACGACGCTTTTTGTGGACGGACATATTTTAATTGTGGATTTTCGATTTAGGAATGAGGGTTTAAAATATATTTAAATTTTACTGATGAAAATACTAACAAAAAAGGAGAAAACCTTTCGATTTCCTCCTTTTAAAATAAAATTACCTAAAATCTATTCTGGTGTTCCATCATCTTCAATGTTTGGCTCAGATTTGTCCAAAAGAGCATTTTCATCTCCTTTGATTTTATCTTTAATTCTTTGTTCCAAAATATCCAATAATTCTTGGTTGTCTTTCAACATATCCTTCACGGCATCACGTCCTTGTCCAAGACGATTTGTTTCAAAACTAAACCATGAACCTGATTTTTTTACGATTTCCATATCTACGGCTAAATCCAAAACTTCACCCGCTTTAGAAATACCTTCGCCGTACATAATATCAAATTCAACGACTCTAAATGGAGGAGCTACTTTATTTTTCACCACCTTCACACGGGTACGGTTTCCGATAACATTATCAGCATCTTTAATTTGACCAATACGACGGATATCTAAACGAACTGAAGCGTAGAATTTCAAGGCATTACCACCCGTTGTTGTTTCTGGAGAACCAAACATTACGCCGATTTTATCACGTAATTGGTTAATGAAAATACAACAACATCCCGTTCTATTGATAACTCCCGTCAATTTACGTAAAGCCTGAGACATCAAACGAGCCTGTAAACCCATTTTAGAATCACCCATATCACCTTCCAATTCCGCCTTCGGAACGAGTGCCGCCACTGAGTCAATTACAATAATATCAATCGCTCCCGAAGAAATCAATTGCTCTGCAATTTCCAAAGCTTGTTCTCCATTATCTGGCTGAGCAATTAATAACTGGCTTGTATCAATCCCTAATTTTTCAGCGTATCCTTTATCAAAAGCGTGTTCAGCATCAATAAATGCTGCTAAACCACCCGCCTTTTGGGCTTCAGCGATACAGTGCATCGTAAGTGTAGTTTTACCAGATGATTCTGGCCCGTAAATTTCAACCACACGTCCACGAGGAACGCCCCCAACTCCCAATGCCAAATCAAGCCCCAATGAACCTGTAGAAATAACTGGAACGTCCATAACTTTACTGTCCGACAGACGCATTACCGTTCCTTTTCCGTAGGCTTTATCTAATTTTTCAAGCGTAGTTTGTAGTGCTTTTAATTTTTCATTAGCAGGGTTAACTGCTTCTGCTTGTTGCTTTGCCATGTTTTTTTTACAGTTTTCTAAATTTTCTGAGAGTGAATTTACTATAATTTCGCCAAATAAAAGTATTTTGCCGTGAAATGTTAAATCGAAATATACAAATACCTTTTGTGTTCTTCTTATTGTGGTCTTTCGGAGTAAAGGCACAACAAAACAACACCCGCTTGGAAACTTTCCAGCATCTTGATTCCACAAAATCTAAGCAGTTTTCCTTCCAATTTGAGAGTTTTAGCTTCTTAAAGAACAATGAATACTTCTTAAAAGTTGCGGATGGATATACACTTTTTGGCAATCAATTTTCGCCAAAATTTATGTATCAACCATCTCCTCATGTGCAGATAGAAGCGGGTGTTTACGCTTGGAAAGACTTTGGAAATACGGCTTTTACAGCTATTCAGCCAATTTTTACAGTAAAAATCGAGAAAGATTCTTCCCAATTTTTATTTGGAAATTTGGAAGGACAATTGAACCATCATTTGATTGAACCGATGATGAATTTTGAGCGAGTAATTCTCAACAGACAAGAGAACGGTCTGCAATATACTCGACGTAAGCAAAAAGTCTTTTTTGATAGTTGGATTGACTGGCAACGGATGATTTACAAAGGTTCTGATTTTAAGGAAGAAATTTTTGCGGGTTTTTCTTGGAATAAAAAACTGATAAATCGTCCCAATTTTAGTTTTTCTATTCCTTTACAAATGACTTTTAAACATCGAGGGGGGCAAACTACCACGGATACTAATCAGGTAATAACTAATATTAATACTGCCATTGGAATTGAAGCTGAATGGCGATTTAAGGGTTTTTTACAGAAAATAAAAACACAAAATTATTGGGTTGGTTATCGTCAAAACTCTAATTATCATCCTTATTTTCCAGATGGTTCGGGTGTTTATTTTAACCTTTCGGCTGAAACTAAACTGATAAATTTGATGGTGAGTTATTGGAATTCATCAGGTTATTTATCGGATTTGGGAGGAGATTTATACCAATCCGTTGGACGAACTTTTAGGTATGGAAATGCCGTTGAAAAAAATCGTAATCTCTTAATTTTTAGGGTAATGAAGGATTGGAAGATAATTGATAACTTATTCTTGACATTTAGATTCGAGCCTTATTTTGACCTGAATAATCACGAATTTGAGCATTCAGAAAGTTTGTTTTTGACCTACCGACAAGGGTTTCGTTTACGGTAGAAATGTTGTCTGCAATGTCTAAAATATAGAAAAATGTTGTAATTCAACGGTTCAAAACGCAAATTTTTACCGTTGTCTGTGTCTCCACAAACAACTCCAATTTATCGTTTATGGAGACACGGATAATGGTAGAAAAAACAAAAAAAGAGACGTTGCAGGCAACGTCTCTACTAATATAAATCTGAAAAATATTAGAATATAAACTTCGTCGAAAGGAAGTTTGATTCGTGGTTTTCAACAATTTGATTAATAATCGCTTTATTTTCAGCTGTTTCTTTAGTTGCAACAACCGTTCTGATTGAGAATGAACGCAAGGCAGCCGTAACTGAAAGTGTTCCTTCAGCCGAATCTTTACGACCTGTGAACGGAAAGGTATCTGGTCCACGTTGACATTGTGCATTAAGATTTACCCTCGAAACTTGGTTCACTGCCACATCCATCAATTCTGTGATTTGAGAAATATCTCTACCAAAAATGGAAACTTGTTGTCCGTGAGACGATTCAATTAAATAATCGATTGGTTTTTGAATATTGGCGAAAGAAACCACTGGAACTACTGGTCCAAATTGCTCTTCGTGCCAAATTTTCATTTCTTTGCTCACTGGATAAACCAACGCTGGATAAACAAATGATTTTACCGATTCTCCTCCATTTTCATTGATTACACTTGCTCCGTGAGCTTTGGCATCTTCAATCAATTCTTTCAAATAAGCGGGTTTGTTTGGCTCTGGAAGTGGTGTAATATTCACGCCTTTCTCCCACATTAAACCTAATTTTAATTTACCGATTTCTTCCGACATTCTTGCGTTGAACTGGTCAACCAAAGACTCATGCACCCACATCATTTTCAAAGCCGTACATCTTTGTCCGTTGAATGATAACGAACCTAACATACATTCCTTCACCGCTAATTCTAAATCGGCACTCTGTGTAACGATGGCCGCATTTTTGGCATCAAGACCTAAGATAGCACGTAAACGGTTCACTTTCGGGTGAAGTTTTTTCAATTGATCTGCTACTTTAGAAGAACCAATCAAAGTTAAAACGTCAATTTTACCCGATTCCATCATTTGAGGAATTACCGAATTTCCACGACCATAAACAGTGTTGATTACACCCGCTGGAAAAGAAGTACGGAACGCTTCCAACAATGGATAATGCAATAATGTACCGTGTTTCGGTGGTTTGAAACACACTACGTTACCCATAATCAAAGCAGGAATTAAAGTCGTGAAAGTTTCATTCAATGGATAATTGAAAGGCCCCATACACAAAACCACTCCAAGTGGCGAACGACGAACTTGTCCGATAATACCTTCTTCAATCATAAATCTTGATGAAGTACGGTCAATGTCTTTCAAAGCTCCGATGGTATCATAAATATATTGAACGGTACGGTCAAATTCTTTTTGAGAATCTCCTAAAGATTTACCAATTTCCCACATCAATAATTTTACTACTTCGTCACGTTTTGCAATCATCTTCTGCGTGAATTTTTCAACGGCATCAATTCTTTGAGAAACTGACATCGAAGGCCATTCACCACGTCCGTAATTGTAAGCTTTCACCGCAGCGTCCAATACTTCCATTGCATCTGAAGGGTCAGTAATTGGGTAAGAACCAATACGCTTTTGTTCTAAACCGTTTTTAGTTTTTACATAAATTGGCGACCACACATCTTGCGTCTTTCCAGCCCATGCTCTCATTTCACCGTTGACCAAATATTCACGTTGTTCAATTGGAGACGTGAGGTTATATTCCGCAGGAATCTGAGATTCGGTTGGAAATAAGTTTTCTAATTCGTTTACTGTCATTGTATTAATTATTGTTGGAATGATTGAGGTTTTATTTCACGACAAAGTTCAATGGAAAGAGATTTTATTTGGATATTTTAAAGAATTTTATTTGTTTAGTTCAAAAAAATATTTCAATAATTATATTTTATATTTGTTGGTTCAATTTATTTTTAATATTTTTGAGTCAAAACTCTTTCTATTCAAAAGCAAATTATACGTAATACTTACCCATTAAATCCTTAATTTTCTCTAAAGAAATTGACTTTGTATAACTTATCGTGTAAATTTCGATAAATAAATTATTAAGGTTTAAATACCAAATTATAATATGGTTTCATCAATCACTAACGGCGTAAAAATTAGTGTTCAGACGGAGTTTCAGCCTGAATATTCAAATCCATTTCAAGCTCATTTTGTGTTTTCGTATCATGTAAGAATCCAAAATGAAAGTGATTATACCGTGAAACTTTTACGTCGTCATTGGTACATTTATGATGCCAATGGGCAAGTGCGTGAGGTTGAAGGCGAGGGAGTTGTTGGACAACAGCCAACGCTTGAGCCTGGGCAAAGCTATGAATATTCATCGGGATGTAACCTAAATACCTCGATTGGTAAAATGGCGGGTACATATCAAATGGAACGTATTTTTGACGGAAAACATTTCAACGTCATTATTCCAGATTTCAATTTAATAGCTCCATTTCGGATGAATTAAATTTATTTCTATGTTCGTTTTTGACGGCATCCGAAACTGTATTAAACTTTTGTTAATCTGGATAAATCGAACAATTCATAATCATTCAAACATCGAAAGTAGAAAATCAAACATCGACTAAATGATAAAATATTATTTACAATTCTTATTTGCTTCCAAAAACGAACATTCCCTTCACTCACCTTTTGTTTTTGATTTATACACCAAAATTATCCAGTCTAAAAACGAACTTCCTATTTTCAAAGAAATAGAAAATCTTAGGAAAAAACTGCTTAAAAACCGTTCAATTATTGAGATTACAGATTTTGGAGCGGGTTCACGAATCTATAAAACGAATCAACGGGAAATTAGACAAATTGCGAAAAATGCGGAAAAAAATCCAAAATTCGGCAAATTGCTTTTTCGACTTATTCAATTCTTCAAACCAACTACTATTTTTGATTTAGGAACTTCACTTGGAATTACAACCATTTATGAATCAAAGGCTTACGCTGAATCAAAAGTTTTTACTTTTGAAGGTTGTCCTGCTACTGCCGTAGTTGCTCAAGAGAACTTTGAGGTGTCAAACTGTAAGAATATTGAGATTATTGTCGGGAATTTAGACGAGACTTTACCCAAAACAATGCAAAGAATAGAGCAATTAGATTTTGCTTTTTTCGATGCCAATCATCGTTACCAACCAACGGTAAATTATTTTGAAATTTGTTTGCAAAAAGCAACAGAAGAAAGTGTTTTTGTATTTGACGATATTCACTGGTCGGACGAAATGCACGAGGCTTGGCAGTACATTAAAAAACATCCACAAGTAATGATTTCCATAGATTTATTTTTTGTAGGATTAGTATTCTTTAGAAAAAATCAACCAAAGCAAGACTTTATACTTAGGTTTTAGCGAAAGAAAAAAGAGAAGAAAGTATAAAAAGAACTGTTAGCTCCATTTATCCTTTCTTCTCTTTTTTATTTCCTACTTAACAATAACGCCCGTAGCCACAAATCCAATGGCTTTTTCTGGTTCGGTAATTTTAGCAATTTCTTCTTTGCTTTTTCCACCGTCTTCAGCGTAGTGTTTTAACATTGCTACTGAAGTTGTTTTTACTTTTGCTACGCCTTCAAAAACTACCGTTTTTCCCGTAATATCTTTCGGAACAAAAAAGCCGTAATCTTTAAAAGTTACACGCATGGTTTTGCCGTCGGTTGTTTTGACTTTCATCCAGCAACCTGCTGCTTTACAAACCGATTCAACAACGCCCGTTACTTTAGCGGGCATTTCTTCTTTGGTTGTTAATTTAGTTTCTAATTCAGTAGCAGAAATAGCTCCTTTTTCGGTGATTTGTTCACCGTGAAAACTTTGTGATCTTGCAATGAATGATGCACTAATCAACATCACACTAAATAATAATTTTCTCATAATCAGTCTGTTGTATTTTTGACAAATTTAAAAAATAAAATTATAAAACTTCAATCCACCCCTTACATTCTGCTCCTTTTGCCGTTTTTAAATAATAATAATAAGTCCCGACTGGAATGTCTTTTCCCCAATCATTTTTGTAGTCATCGGTTTTTAACATAGGTTGCCCCCAACGATTTGTAATTTCGAGTAACTGCAATTTTACCCCAACCACAAAAAAATCATTTTTACCATCACCATTTGGTGTGATGACGTTTGGCGGTGTGGCAGGTTTTTCAACTTCTACCTTTTTTGTATCAATCAGCATACAATCCCCTTTGAAAGATTTTAGGGTTATTGTGTAAGTTCCTGCTTCATTGTACGAAAATGCTTTTGGTGTTTGCGTTGTCAAGCTATCGCCTTGTCCTGTTAACCAAACAAATCGAGTGGCATTTTTGGTATTATTTTGAAGTTGAACAAAAGTTGGTTTGCCACAATCTTCGGTTAATTGAAAGGTGAAATCGGGCTTAAAACTTTCGTCAATTCCGATATTAATGGTTTTTTGGGCTTTACAACCCGTTTTTTCATCTATAACATTGATGGTGAAACTACTTGCTTTTGTGATGGTTACGCTTGGATTAGCAATTGTTGAATCACTTAAAAGTGCGTTACTTCTCCACGTATATTTTGTTCCTCCCGAAGCAAATAATTGTATGGTGCTATTTCGGCAAACTGATGTGTCATTTGAAACTTTGATGGGAGCTTCTGCCAGTTTAACTTGTACAGTTTTTGTGGTTTTGCAACCGTATTGATTAGTGATTTCTACGGAATAAGTCGTTGTAGTTGAGATAGTTACAATTGGATTTGGAATATTAGTGGCATTTAATCCATTTGCAGGTGACCATGTATATTTATTGCCTCCTTCTGCTAATAATTGAGCTGTTTTTCCTTCGCAATCACTCACTGTTTCTGGACTTAATTTAAAATCAGCGGGTAAAACCTTGATGATTTTTTTGACTGTTTCTTCTTTTTTGCAAGATAATAAATTCGTTCCTTTTAAAGTTATGGTATAAATCCCTGCTTTGGTGAAGGTGAACTCTTCGGTATTTGCCGTCGAATTTTTCTCTCCGCCAATATTCCAACTAATCGTTTTTGCTCCTTCGCTGGTATCTTGAAAATTTACTTTAAATGGCATACATCCTACTAAAGTATCAGCCGAACTGCTGGCAGATTTTTTAGTGCCATCGGCTGCATCAAAACTTACTTTCAGATTATCAATGTCAAACTTAAAGGCGGCATTATTACAGTTTGCCGAAGGGTTCGTTCTGGACCAAGCATTTGGAGTAGTTGTAAAAATATTTTCACTACCAGTACGGTTGCACGAACAAGCAGAATGATAGATAAAACCCTGTTTGTCGAATCGGCAAGTTCCACCGTCCACGTGGTCGCCCGCAGCGTTTACAGAGCTGTTATCGCCACCAAAAAAGGTTGCGTAAAGTAATGATTTTGAGTCTTTTTCTAATAAAGCAATGTAGAAATTATTGCCGTCTGTGGTACTCCTGAAGGCATCGGGCGTTACGGGCATTCCTTTCGTGTTGACTTTTGGAGCATTGAAAATACCATCATTTACTTTGCCTCCCCAACCCGATAAATAAATATTGCCACATTGATTAACCAAAAATGCAGTCGGAACAATATCGGGCGAACCTTTGCCCGTTCCGATGGTTGTGGAGAAATTTGTTTTGGCTAAGTTTTTATCAATTGAATGAATAAATTGACCACTTTTGGGATTGGAATAAGCGGCATTTACAATAGGGTAATTCCCGAAAGTCAATCCATAAACAAACACATTTTCGTCTTGATCGATGTCCATTAATTGGGCTAAATCTAAATTGGCAGTTCCTAAATACGTACCAGCATAAGCAGTTGGCGTGTAGCTTTTAGAAATATCTCTCGTAAATTTCATCACAAAACCATCCACATCGCCATTGATTTTTGTCTGTAATGTTTGGCTGAAAGGCAAGTCATTACTGGTTGTTGCACCGCAAGCATAAATTGTTCCCGATTTACCAATTTTCAATGAAAAAGCTGCGTCATAGTCGTTTCCGCCCACAACGGTACTCCAAAGTATTTTAGATAAATCAGGGTTGAGATTGCAAATAACGGCATCACTTACGCCACTTCTTTTGGTATTTGGCAAACCACCCACAATTGGAAAATTGGGAGAATCTGTCATTGATGCAACATAAACATTGTCTTGTTCATCCGTTACAATTTCGCCCCTAAATTCGTCTCCGTAATTTAAGGTGTAAAGATTTAGTCCATCATTGCCCGAACCACCGATGTACGTTGAAGCTAATAATTGAGCACCATCACTACTCAATTTTGCCACGAAAATATCGCTACCCTGACTAAACCGCTGTTCGGTAGTTGGAACTACAATCGCCCCGCCGTTAAATGTTTGGTCGTAAGCATTGGCTGTAGTTGGGAAATTAGGGGAAGAAGTCGTGCCAAAAATTAATAATTCGCCTTTAGAATTGACAATTAAACTGTGCGGAATATCAGCATTTATACCGCCCAAATAAGAAGCATACAGTAGTTTACTACCGTCAGCACTGAATTTAAGAATCGCTACGTCCCAAAAGCCACCATTTTTAATTTGAAAAGCTCCCGTAGTTGCAGGGAATGAACCCGTAGAACCCGTAATCGTAGAACCTCCTGCGTATAAATTGCCACTTGCATCATACGTAGCGGTGTGTCCCCAGTTATCAGCGGTTGAGCCAGAATAGGTTGAGAAAATTAACTTCGGGTCAATGGTTAGTGTTTTGCTATGGTCGTAATTGTCTGGAAATGAAAAAGAAACGATATCTTTATTGATTTTGAAGCTACTCTTCACTTCTGAAAACGCTTGTCTCGACTGAGTATTAACAATGTCTTCAGAAAATGAATAAGGTTTCATTTCTATAATATTTGCCAAGGAAGTTTTGATGTTCAAATTGCCATTTTCTAAAACAATTTCATCCGCACCTTCATAATGCATCTTAATCTGTTCCGTCGAAATATTGGGAGCAACCACAAACTCGTATTTTAAGGCATTTTCTGTGGTATAAAGTCTTAAATCAATGCCTTTGTAAATATTTTTTAGCCAAATTTCTCCGAAAGATTTTACATTAGTCGCCCAATTTTTAGGGTCATTTCCATAAAAATAATTTTGTGTTTCAGCAATAGAATTATTAGTAGAAATAGTGAAATCAGGATTAGCTCTATCAAAAATTACATCTAAACCGTGAGCTTTGAGCGGAAGATTTTGAGCTTTGGATTTATCACCGTGTTTTAAGTTATAAATCGCTTGATTGTCCACAAAAATATAGTGTAAACCGCTCGTTTTTACCTGTAAAACCCCTCCTGGTATTTGTGCAATAAACTTGATTTCCTTATCCCATTGCCCTTTATTTTCAGTAAAACGAATAGCAGGAACTTCGGCAAAAGCCATGAAATTTAAAGAGAGAACACATATCGTTAGGGTAAATAATTTATTCATTTTACTTTAATTTAATCCGTCAAATCTGTTTTAAAAGAAAATTGCCAACTTTACGTAAAGTTGGCAATTTTGGAGGTTTTATTGTAACATGAATGATGATTTCTTTTGGTATTTGAAAGATTTTTATTCCATCAAATCCTTCAAAATCTTCTGAGCAGCAATTGAAATTACTGTTCCAGGTCCAAAAACGCCAGAAACACCTGCATCGTACAAATATTGATAGTCTTGAGCAGGAATTACGCCACCCGCAATTACCATAATATCTTCACGTCCTTGCTTTTTGAGTTCTTCAATTAGTTGAGGCACAAGCGTTTTATGCCCCGCTGCCAAACTTGATGCACCCACTACGTGAACGTCGTTTTCAACGGCTTGTTTTGCCACTTCTTCGGGCGTTTGGAATAGCGGAGTGATGTCCACATCAAAACCTAAATCGGCAAAACTGGTAGCGATGACCTTTGCTCCACGGTCGTGTCCGTCTTGTCCCATTTTAGCTACCATAATTCTCGGTCTGCGACCTTCCTGTTTCGCAAACTCATCTGCCATTTCTCTGGCAATTCTGAAATTCTCGTCGTCTGTCACTTCTGCTGAATAAACGCCTGATATTGAACGAATGATTGCTTTATGTCTGCCGTAAACTTTTTCTAAAGCGAATGAAATTTCTCCTAAACTTGCTCTCAATCGAGCTGCTTCAACCGCCAATTCTAATAGATTTCCTTCGCCATTTTCGGCTGATTGGGTGATTTTTTCTAAGATTTCAGTAACGGCTTCGGAATTTCTTTCAGCTTTGATTCGGTCTAATCTTTCAATTTGGGAAATTCTAACCGCTTGGTTATCAACGTCTCTAACTTCAATTTCGGTTTCAACGGCTAATTTGAATTTATTTACGCCTACAATTACGTCTTTTCCAGAGTCTATTCTTGCTTGTTTTCGGGCTGCGGCTTCTTCAATTCTCATTTTTGGCAAACCTGTTTCAATTGCTTTTGCCATTCCGCCCAATTCTTCTACTTCTTCAATCAAAGTCCAAGCCTTTTTGGCGAGTTCCATGGTCAAATATTCTACATAATATGAACCGCCCCAAGGGTCAATTGCTTTGGTGATTCCTGTTTCATTCTGTAAATATAGTTGGGTATTTCGGGCGATACGAGCCGAAAAATCAGTTGGTAAGGCAATTGCTTCATCCAATGAATTCGTGTGTAAACTTTGTGTATGTCCCAAAGCCGCTGCCATCGCTTCAATGGTTGTTCTGGCAACGTTATTAAAAGGGTCTTGTTCTGTCAACGACCATCCCGAAGTTTGACAGTGTGTTCTGAGCATTAAGGACTTATCACTCTTCGGATTAAATTCTTTTACAATTTTTGCCCATAACATTCTGCCTGCTCGCATTTTGGCAATTTCCATAAAATGATTCATGCCA
>JAZKDE010000030.1:0-2481 GCA_040387735.1 Bacteroidota bacterium | reverse complement strand
AAAATGGATTATATGATTTCCACAGTTCCTTATGCTTATGATATGTCCAATTATATTTCTTGCGTGAAACCTTACGGCTATTTTACGCAGGTGGGGCAACCAATCAATGGTGAACTCATGATTAATAATTTCAATATGATTTTTAACCGAGTAAATTTCAACGGCTCGTTAATTGGGGGTATTCCCGAAACACAAGAGGTAATGGATTATTGTGCAGAACATAAAATTTATCCGCAGTTACAAATCATAAATGTAAATGAAATCAATGAGGCTTGGAAGAAAGTGGTGAATAAAGAAGCTCGTTATCGTTATGTAATTGATGCCACAACGATGTGATGTAAGTAAAAACCGTTGACACTTATCAACGGTTTTTACTTAGTTGCGTTATTATTCAGCAAAACTTCCGCCACTCATTGCTTTCATAAAAGCTTGTGGATTCCAGTATTCACGGTAGTTTACGATAAGTCCATCACGGAAGGTTACGAAAGTTGCATAGGTCATTTCATAAGGATTACCGTTGCCAATCACAATACCCGATGCACTCCATTCTGCAATGGCAACATTTGCGTCATCAGTTCCGAAAATTTTCAAACTTGGAAGCGTCTTTACATCTATAAAACTTGGGTAGTCTTTCAAATAAGCATAAAGAGCTTCTTTACCTTCAAATCGTGCTTGTGAACCTTCTGGGGCAAAAGGAAATTCAGCTACTACATTATCAGCACAAAGTTCTGACCAACCCTTCATATCTTTGGCAAGGAATCTATCTAAACTATTACGAAGAAGTTGAGTAGCAGCCGTGTTTTTTAAATTTGTATTGTCCATCTTTTTATTTTTTATTGATTTAATAACGCAAAATTACCTCGAATGCAAGCCCTGCAAAGATGAGAAATGATAAAAAAAAGCGTTGATATTTATCAACGCTTTTGTGAGAATCTGGTAATTAAAAGATGATTATTTCATTGCTTGTTTTCTAATTCTGCTTAAAGTTTCTTTGGTGATGCCCAAATATGAAGCAATAATATGTTGCGGAAATCGCTGGATAAATTGAGGGTGGTTATTCCCAAATTCCTCATAGCGTTTCTCTGCTGTGTTACTTATAGTTGAACTTAACCTTCGTTGGTTAGCAATAGCATTTCTTTCATCCATGTGTTGTATCATGTTTACCAAAGCAGGTATTTTTTTCATCAAATCCAACATTTCAGCTCTGGTAATAATGAGCATTTCGGTATCTTCCCAAGCATCAATATTATAAACAGAAGGCGTAAGCATAATAGAACTTTCACGGTCGGTTGCCCAATAGTTTTCAATATAAAGGTGTACAATATGCTCTGAACCTTTATCATCTACGCTGTATTGTCTCATAGCCCCTTTTACAATAAAACCAGTGTATTTACACACATCACCTTCTTGCAAAAAGTATTGTTTTTTTCGTAGTTTTTTGGGTTGAAAAGTAGCTTCAATCAATGCTTCTTCCTCACTTGTGAGTGGCGAAGTAGAATGTTTATTGATGTAAGCAAAAAGATTTTTGTGCATAGATTATTGATGATTAAATTAAGCCAATGCAAAGCTACATTAAAATGGAGTATTTTTTGAGGGAAAATTTCTTCCGTATTTTACTTAAAAACTCGTGGCTGATACCCAAATAAGCCACAATTTGTAGATTGGTAAGTCGTTGGAAATTTTAGGATACTTTTCAATAAAGTCCAGATAACGCTGGTAGGCAGTTTTGTTTAAATTGTCAATCATTCTTTTTCTACTTGAAACGAAAATTAAAATCTATTCTGGGGATTTGCGATTCTCAACTTATCGTTTTTGAAAATATTAATCTTGGCAAAGGATTGAAAAAATACTGCAGCTTTATGAATATGTATTTTCGAGACAATATCAGTTAGTTTAAGTATATTTTTAGAGACGATATGGGCATGAGTATGAGCCTAAATCAAATGGATATGAATGCCGTTATGTATTCAGAAATCACGGGAGAAATATCAGAAAAATCAAATAATGAAAAAGATACCGTGTCCATGAAAAATATGAAAATGGATGATATGAGGGGCCAGGACATGAAAAATATCATTGATATTATGCCAATGGAAACCGATACTTTAGAATTTGCCGCTACCGAAAGTGGAGATTGGTTTTTCCATTGTCATATTCTCTATCACATGATGGCAGGAATGGGAAGAGTTTTTTCTTACGAAAATTCACCTGCTAATCCCGAGATACCCAATCCTAAATTGGCACAACGCAAATTATTTGCCGATGATAGAGAATTTCATGTCATGGCTGAAAATGCCACGGAGACAAATGGAAACGATGGTGAATTAATGATTTCTAATACTCGTTGGAGCATCGGAACGGAATGGCGTTTAGGTTATCATGATATGCACGGTTACGAAACAGAAACTCATATTGGACGATATATCGGTAAAATGCAATGGTTAATGCCCTTCATTGGCTTTGATTGGCGTTATCGTAAAT
>JAZKDE010000029.1:0-3831 GCA_040387735.1 Bacteroidota bacterium | reverse complement strand
GGCTAATAAATTTTGGCTTATCAGCAAAGCCATAAAAAGGTATAAGATTCTTTTCATTATGGTAGGATTTTAATTGAGTTAAATTGATTGGGTAGTTTGCTAAAAAGAGGAGAGAAATCAGTATTTGAAGTTCTCCCCAACTTTTATCTCCCTACCACGAAAGAAAATTTTGATGTATTAGCTTAGCTTTATATTAAGTTCTTGAAAACACTTTTTTTACGTCTTGAAATCATCGCTTCATAACCATTGTTCATCGTTACTTTATATTGTTCTTGATCTAAATTCTTAACGTGGTTAGGATTAATCATAAACGAGCGATGTACCCTTAGGAATCCTTGCGTTTCTAAAAATGGCTCGAAGAATTTGATACTATGGGCAACCAATTTTTGCTGACCATTTTCAAAATGAAAAATGGTATAATTGATGTCTCCCTCCAGTAAGACAACCGTGTTAATTAATACTTTTTTAGAAGTTTTTTGGTTGAGAATTAATAAGCCATTATTCCCTTTTTGGATGTATGTTTTCATATTCAATGAGTGATGAAGTGAATGATAGAACTTTTTATTGCATTGCCTCCGACCCATGTTTTGGTTCGTACCAAAAGGCTTTGAATACATAAAAGAGCCATGAGGAAGTAAAAGATTTTTTTCATTTTGATAGAGAGGATTTATAAATATTTATGGATTATGGTATTATTTTGGATAAAAACGGTGTTGCATTTCCCAATAAAAGCGTAACAATTGAGCAAAACTTCAGAAGGAATTTAAAAGCAGATACACATTAATATACCTCGTTGAATATTGCGAAGTATCCTAATGATAATGAATTGTAAAATTGATTAAAAAGTCGTTTTTGCATTAACTCAAATTCTGCATTCTTTAACTCATTTTCAGCATGGGCATAAAAAAAGCCCCATTTTAGGGGCTTTTTAGATTTCTTTAACCTATTTAACAAAATTGAGCATTTCTAAAGTCGTTGATTCATCCATACCGCAATATCGGCAACTCGACTATATTCAAAGTAATCTACGTACAATAGATTGGGAATTTTATGGTAGCTATTCGGATTTAGAATCGCCATATTTGCCCCTAAATCTCGGTTCACGTCCTCCGAAGCCGTCCAAACTGCTGTTGGTGGTGTCAAAGTCCATGACAGTAAAAACATATCGCAAGGAGTTGTGGTATAATTTCCATCACAAAATCCGTTATAATGGGTAAATTTCCCCATTTGATTTGAAATCATATCGCTTTCGGAAAGTGTATTTGAATAACAATCAAACACGACCAAATTGCCTTGCGTGGGATTTGTACTTCGTGTTTCATTATCACAATTCAATACACCATCTCGGTACACATAAATACCCGTTTGAGGATAGCTTATGGCGTAATTATTATCGCAAATTACCAAGACCTTACCACCTCCACCAATCATACTTTCAAATGTAAGTGAACCAAATTTTGTATTGGCTGGCAATGTGAAAAGATAGTTTTTCAATTTAGTGGTAATTTTATTGGCAAAATTGCTGTAAACTCCACTACCATCAAAATTCCCCCAATGCGAAAACTTAAGAATTACTAATTCTTTTTGCTGCTTTTCTGACATAAAAGTATAAACGTCATTCAACACATCATCAATCGACTCTCCTTTTACATCACTAAAATTATGATAAGTATAATAGTCATTATCATCAAATTCTGGACGTAAATCAAAGTATCGAATTCCCCCTTCGAGTTGACCGAGAATGTTACGGTCTTGGGTTTTACCTAAGGTTGAAAAAGAGAAACCTCCTTCCGACATCCCCGAGTCGTGGGTAGCAGGCATTACTATTTGACCAACTGTTTTATCTTTGATTTGAGTATAAAGATTTCCCATCCACTGCTTACGGTCTAATACCATACAATTTGTATAATATAAATCATTTAGCATATTTTCTGATTGATGTACTTGAATTGCCGTCACTCCATTAGTAGCAATTTTAGGGTTTGCACCATAATCAAAAAAGGTTGCATCTTGCCAACTAACTGCATCCGTAACCTGTCCACTGAGATTAAGAAGGCAAGAAAAGCCCGAATTCATTTGGAAAAAATTCACAAAAACTAAACCCTCATCGGTAATAGCCACTACAGGTGTATCCCCATCAGGGTCGTCGGTTCCAATGGTATGGCTACTACCAGACCAATTAATTGAACTACTATTAAAAGTAGCTGTTCGGTATTTCATCTTACTTGAATTATAATCTTCATAAACCAAGAAAGCTAATCCATTATTATTAATTGAAATAGACGGTTTTTTACCGTTAAAGTCTTCGGAACTTATCCAACTAATTGTATTTGAAGACGTATTTAATGTTCCAAATCTGCACCGAATCGTTGTACTATCGTTATTATAAGCGGCTACCACTAAATTTTGATTATTGATTGCCACGCAGGGATAATCACCACTGGCATACTGGGTTTCCTTTAGTGAGGTTACAGTATCGTTCTGAACACGTAACACATTCCAGTACAAATCGCTACTGGAAATATTATCGGTTTGATGTACTTCAACTACATATCCAGCGTCATTGATGGCAACCGCAGGAGTAGTTCCGCCTTTAAAATCAACACTTGGCTGCCAGTTGACAACACCTTGAGAACTTTGTCCTACATGATACCATAATTCATTAGTACCCGAATTATGAATTTCAATCACTTGATTGTGACTATTAATGGCAACAGCAGGAGTTATTCCATCATCGTACTTATTACCAAGACCGAAAAATACAGTTTTCATAAAATTGATTTAGTTTTAAAAATATAAAATGATTCTTCTATGAACTTGATTATTAGTGTTTGAATACTTCGAGAGTTTCCTTCATAGACGAAAGTAAAATTGAAAAAAATCCTTCTTTTCCATTAACTCATTTTCGTCATTCTTTAACAATTTTCCGTCATAAACATAAAAAAAGCCCCAAATTGGGGCTTTTTACTAAATTTAAATTGTTTATTTATACTCGGAAGGCAATTGACCATATTTTTCTTGGAACACTTTTGAGAAATAGGATAAATTCTCAAATCCAACCTCAAAGGCAATTTCAGAAATAGTCCCCGTTTTTTTACTGAGTAAATCTGCAGCTCGTGTTAACCTGAAATTTCGAATAAATTCGTTGGGAGTCATATTGGTCAAAGCTTTCATTTTCCTCAGTAATTGCGAAGAACTCATATTCATTTCCTGACTAAATTGCTCCACGTTGAAAGTACTTTCCGACAAATACTTAAGCATAATAGTTTTAATATTATTTAAGAAAGTTTCTTCCAATGAATTAACTTTTACTTCATTGGGCTTCAACTCAAATGTTTTTCCAGCAAAATATTGTCGAAGTTTTTCTTGCTTATCAAGCAAGTTTTTTACCCTAATTTTGATTTCGGTAGCGTTAAAAGGTTTTATCAAATAATCATCAGCTCCCAATTCTAAACCCTCTATCTTACTTTCAATATTGGCTTTTGCCGTGAGCATAATTACTGGAATATGAGATGTTTTTTCATCGGTTTTGATTTGTTTACAAAACTCAAAACCGTCCATTTCAGGCATCATCAAATCACTAATAATTAAATTGGGAGTTATGTCGGTTGCTTTCAAAAGTCCGTCTTTCCCATTAATCGCTTCAATAATTTGATAATCTTGCTGAAAAACACTTTTTATGTAGGCTCGAATATCAGCGTTATCATCAACAATTAAGAGAATATTTTCATTTTGTATTTTTTCATTTTGGCTATTTTCATTTATCTCAGCGTCGATTTTTACCGCTTTTAATAGATATTCCTCAGATTCATTTTCTTTATAATTATTTAA
>JAZKDE010000028.1:7694-64156 GCA_040387735.1 Bacteroidota bacterium | reverse complement strand
TGGCTAAAATCACAACGGTAGAGCTAACCCCTGCCACAGCGGTAGCAGCATCTGGGTTGGCACATGCTGTAATTGTAACAGTTACTGGGCCAACTGATGAACTATAACATCCCGTAGTCGTATTTTTAGCAAAAACATAATAAGTACTTCCGTTACCTACCGTAGTGGGTGAAGATACTAATGAGCCTACCAATGTATTGTTAGCATTGTGCCATTCGTATGTGACACCTCCTGGTGCTGTTCCAGTTAAAGTTGTTAAATCAGCGGTTTGTAGTGGACAAATATTTTTGAGCGTTGTCGCTGATAAAGTTGCAGCAGCGGGAGGTGTTGGGTCTATTAAGGTTGCAGAAACGGCATTACTTCCAGTTGGACAAGCAGTATTGCTCACCTTGATATTTGTATAAACTCCTGCCGTTAAACCCGTCAAAGTAAGACAGCCACTTGCATCAGCAGTTTGATTAATTAGAGCCGTTGCTGGTGTTCCATTTTTGTCGTAATTGATAGTATAACCTGTTCCATTGGCAGTAAGTCCGCAAATTTTTATGCTCCCTGTTGAACCTCCACAAGTGGTAGGGGTTACGTTATTACCAACTATATTGGTTATTGTCGGACAACAAACAGTAATTACAACATTAACAACATTGGAAGGTAAACTGTAACAATTGTTTACACTGTCATAATAAAAAGCATAATAAGAATTAGCGGTTGCCGCAGTTGGAGTAGCATAAGCAGTACCAGTATGAGCATTATTGGTAAACCATACTAATGTTGCACCCACTGGGGTACTACTGGTTACCAAGCTGTTAAGGTTAACGGTTGCTATTGGACAACTATTGGTTGTCGAAGCCACAACTGGTACGGTTGGTGGCGTAATCCCAGCAGCAGAAACTCCTCTTAATATGGCATTATGAACCTTGGTTGTGCCAAGATTGACACCAACTAAATTTGAGGCAGTAAATCTTACTTCATTGAATGTTTTAGTTGTAGTAAATCCAACGATTTGTCGGGTTGAACTCAGTAACGTTAATGAAATTAAATTCCCTCCACTTGATTCTTGGAGTACACCATTTAGATAAGTGGATACACTGGCACCATTTAATAATCCCAACCCTATTAAATTAGAGTTTTCTATGTCAAAGCCCGCAAATGTACCGATAGGGTAGGTAGTCAATATGTCTTTTACCGCTACCGAACCACTACTTAATACACCTACCGTTAAGACAATAGATGCACTATTTGAAGTATCACTATCAACGACGTTATTCGTATTGCTCACCGAACAACCCACGCAAGCGGCACCACTAATACCGGTTAATGTTCCATCAACAACAGCAGGGTAGGTAGGTGTTACTAAATAGGTAGTTGTGCTACAAGCTAAAGCTGGACCTGCACAAAATTTCTGAAAAACAGCATTATATACACGGGTATTATTTAAGACACCAAGAAGGTTGGTAACTTCTAATTTTACTTCATCAAAAGATAGCGTTGTGACAAATCCTGCTAACTGTTCTCCCGTACCATTTAGTAAAGTTGAATTTAAGGATACGAGTGTTCCTGAGTTGGACGATTCCCTTAATGCTCCATTTAGGTATGTTCTGATGGTAATTCCTGATAAAACATTTACGTTTACGAAATTAGGGTTCGAGATATTAAAGCCTGCGAATGTTCCTGCTGCGTAACTTGTTAAATTATCCTTTACCGCAACCGACCCAGTACTTCCCACAGAAACTGCTAAGGAAATAGTAGCATAGTCAGTAGTGCTGGATGAAATTATATTCTGTGCATCATTAACCGAACAAGACACACAAGCTAAACCTGTAATACCCGTGTTATTTCCGTCAATACTGGTTGGATAAGTTGGGTTGTTCATTTGGGTTTGAACATTACATGGCAAAGCTGGTCCAGCACAATACTTCTCAATAACTGCCCCATAAACCTGAGCAGAGAATAACACACTTACTAATGGCTGATAGCTAATTCTTATTTCATCAAAAGGTGCTGTTGTCGTAAATCCTAAAACAGCATTGCCATTAGCATTCAATAGACTACTATTTACGCCAATGAGTGATGTTACAGCATTATATGTTTCAGCTAAAGTACCATTGTTATAAGTAGTAATGGTAACTGTTGCGGCAATACTTGCACTAAGAAGTCCATTAGCCCCAACCTCAAATCCCGCAAATGTCCCTGCGGGATAAGTATCGGCTGCATCATTGTCTTTTACGATGACCGTTCCATTACACGTTAACCCCGTCAAACTTACACTGGCGAAGTTGGTAAGGTCTGCATCTATTAGGTTGGCTGTATTGGTAACACCTCCTAAACACAGGAAACCTGTGGTAGTGCTTGAAGCCGCTAAGTTGGTATAAGTACCATTTATCCACGGTGAGGCTTGGTTACATGGTGCGTTCGCTATTTGACCTTTTACCTCAGTCTGGGTTATCCCTAAAAGGAAAAACATTCCTAATAAATAGAGGAATTTGGGGTAAATAAAAGATGAAAGTTGGTTTTTCATTTCTAAATAGAATTTACACATATAAGATTTTTTTCATGCTTAACAAGGATTCATTTTACGGTCATCAAAGGGTTTTTAATAATTGATTATCATCCATTTGAGTAAAAGTGTCTTGTTAAGTTTTACATGGGATTTTATTGAAACAGTATTTTATATTTTATAGCTACTTAGTCATCTATACGCAAACTTGATTGAACGATATGGTAATAAGGTTTTTTATATTTATAATGATTGAAAGAAACTATATCCAAAATCAAGCCAAAAAAACCGGAAGAATAGTAAAATTTATGTTAAATTAGGAAAATGAACATTGGGTTTTAATCAGTATTTATAGAAAATAAATGCGATTGTTTTCTATGTTAATTGTTTCAAAAAACAATCAAATACGTGTCAAAACAGCACCACAGCTACTTATTAGCGTGGACAAGTATTTATAAGATTGGAATTAATAATGGAAGTAGTATTGGTACGAAATTCTTTCAAGGAGAAATCTTAAAATATATTGCTTAGGCTTTGTATTTTAAGAATAAACTCTTTGACACGTTATTAATTTATGGGTTATCTTTTTATGTACTCAATGCCAATAGTTGCAAATACCATTCCTTTTGTGTTTCGAAAAAGATTTTTTACTTAACAAATCAGACATATTTGTAATTGGCACGGAAATATAAAATAAGGAACAAATCTTTGGTAAATTTCCGTACTGTTACGAAAAAGGCACTTGGGTTAACAAATTAGACATATTTAAATTGGTAGGGAAACGAAAATAAAAGCAGTAGAATGTCGTACCGTGGGGCTATTGAAGCTATCAATAATTGGTTATTAATGCTGACCAATTATTGATAGTTTCTTAATGCTAATACACAGAAAGACCGTTACTAATTTCTCGATAAAACCATATTTGGAGCAACGCCTAATTTGGACTGAAATAAGCGGGTTAATGCTGAAGGGTGATTAAAACCAACTTTATACGCTACCTCTGATACTGACAAGGATTGGTGTTTTAGTAGGTATTGAGCATGGTTGAGCTTTAAGTTTAGAATGTATTGGTGGGGACTCATACCTAAAACCTCTTTAAAAATAGTTTTAAATTTGGTTGGACTCATCTCCGCCATTTTTGCCATATCGTCTAATGAAGGACTCGATTTGTGAAGATTACTTTTCAGTGAATATCCTAACTGTCTAATTTTTTGAATATCACTTTGTTTGAATTGATTAATCGTATTAGACGTAAAAAGGTGACTCATGGCTTCAGTTATGGCATAAGCCAATTGATACGCCCATCCTCTGAGGTGTACTTGTTTTATTTTTTCCTGAGTCGTTTTTATCTCCAGTAGTGAGAGGTGAGATGCCACTAATTCAGGCAATACAATTTGAGTAATTGATTCTGAATTAAATCTCATGTCCAAAGTATCTTCGGAAGTAAGCTGACCATCTTCTAACAGGGAGCTAATTCCCTTCAAAACAAAGGCAACATTTACGAAATCATTTTTTTCAGAATTGGCTGAAAATGGACATTTTGTTTTAAAAACCTGAATAATTAAGCTGTTATCTACTGGATTGTCAGGATACTTTAACGGTAAGTTATTGTGTTCTCCTGTGTAAGAATAAGTAGCAACAGCAATGTCATCAGAAATTTCAAAATAATTAAAATTAGGAAAAGCATTAGAGGATTCTGTGGTATTAATACTACCACAGAATACCTGTAAAGGGCGGGTATTCATATACTTAATAGTTTAAATGTGTGTCAAATGCAAAAGAGTTAAAGTGTGTTAGTGAAAATAATTTAAAAGATAATGTGCTTCTATAATATTTTTAATCATATTATGAGACAACGAAAATTCAGCCGTAATTCGGAATTAAAACGAAATAATAATCAACTCGACAAGCAAACTAACGTAGTTTTACACTGTTTGGATGTTTCAATATGATTTTTTTTTATCTGTAAAAGAATTATTTTTATGAATTTTATTTAAACCTGAACTAAAATTAAAAATCAATAAGGTTAAACATAAACTAACCTTCGATTCAAATTCTCTTATTTATCTCATGAAATTCTATTAATTTTGCACTTTATTTCAAAACTGACAACGGACAAAGCTGTTCGTGTTACAAAATCCCAATGGAATCCAAAAAAATTCAATCTGCTCTCATTTCGGTTTATTATAAAGACGGACTCGCTCCAATTGTTGAACTCCTTCACAAGAACGGAGTAAAACTTTACTCAACGGGCGGTACTCAAACTTTCATCGAAGATTTGGGCATTCCCGTTACTGCGGTAGAAGACCTTACGAGTTATCCTTCAATTTTTGGCGGAAGAGTCAAAACGCTTCACCCCAAAGTTTTCGGTGGTATTTTGTATCGTCGTGACAATCAAGGAGACGTTGATACTGCTGCTCAATACGAAATTCCTTCAATTGACTTGGTAATCGTTGATTTATATCCTTTCGAGGAAACCGTAGCAAGTGGAGCTTCGGAAGATGATATTATCGAGAAAATTGACATCGGTGGTATTTCATTGATTCGTGGAGCGGCCAAGAATTTCAATGATGTTCTCATTGTTTCTTCACGTACTCAATATGCTGAAGTGCTTTCTATTTTAGAACAAAAAAATTGCGGAACTGACCTTTCAGACCGTAAGCGTTTTGCCATGTTGGCATTTGGTACTTCATCTCATTATGACACTGCCATTCACGCTTATTTCAACGGAAACAAAACAGATATTTACGATTTTAAATCTTTGCCACAAAACGGACTTCGTTACGGCGAGAATCCGCATCAATCAGCTACTTTTTACGGAGATATTGAAGCTCTTTTTGAGAAATTACACGGTAAAGAATTGTCTTACAATAACTTAGTAGACGTTGATGCTTGTATTACGTTACTGGATGAGTTTGAAGATACATCTTTCGTAATCATCAAACACACCAATGCTTGTGGTGTAGCAACTGCCCCAACTGTACACGAAGCCTACAAAAATGCTTTCGCTTGTGATACAATTTCAGCATTTGGGGGTGTTTTGGCAACTAATGGAACGGTTGATAAAGCATCGGCAGAAGAGATGAATTCTTTGTTTTTTGAAATATTAATCGCTCCAGATTTTACTGAAGAAGCTTTAATAGTATTGAAATCTAAAAAGAATCGTATTTTATTGAAACGTAAACCTGTACAAGTTTCAAAAATGATGTTCAAGACTTTATTGAACGGTGTTTTGGAGCAAGATAAAGATTTGTCAACTGAGAAAATTACAGATTTCAAAACGGTAACTGAAAAAACTCCAACTGATTCAGAATTGAGAGCCTTAGAATTTGCCTTGAAAATCTGTAAGCATACGAAGTCGAATACGATTATTTTGGCGAAAGAAGGACAGTTATTGGCGAGTGGCGTTGGACAAACTTCAAGAGTTGATGCGTTGAAACAAGCCATTGAAAAAGCAGGAGAATTTGGGTTTGACTTGAACGGTGCAGTAATGGCTTCGGATGCGTTTTTTCCATTCCCAGATTGCGTAGAGATTGCCCATAAAGCAGGAATTACAGCGGTAACACAGCCAGGAGGTTCAATAAAAGATAAAGATTCAGTTGCTTATTGCGACGCCAACGGCGTGGCAATGGTAATGACGGGTGTTAGACACTTTAAACACTAAGAAATAATTGATGAGTTATGAGATAATCAGTTGATTTTAGTCTCATAACTCATTTAATAGCATAAAAAAAGTGCAAACGTTGGCGGTCATTTGCACAGTACAGCAGTGGCGGTTCTGCTTTAAACACGAATAAATGGTTAGCTATCTATGATTTAAATAATGATAAAAGAATTATAGTGGTTAAAAAATATAGTGGTTAAATATCTTGCAAATGTCGGCATTTTTTTTCCGATGTACATTGATTTTTATCAATAAATTAAGAGTAAATGCCTATTTTATTGCTTCCTAATTCTACTTAATGTCTCAGGTGAAATTCCCAAATAGTTGGCAATAATATATTGAGGTATTCGCTGAATTAGGTCAGGACGAGATTTTGTCAATTGTTCATACCGTTCTTGAGCCGTTAAGGCAATCAATGAGTAAATACGCTCTTGTTGTTCGTTATATGAATACTCAGCTAAAAGCCTCACTAATCTTTCCCATTTACAAGATAATCGGTACATTTTCTGCAAATTCTCGTAAGAAAGTATTAATAACTCCGCTTTTTCTAAAGCCTCTACGTACTCAATTGATGGTGTTTGGGTGGTAAAACTCGGAACTGAACTGATAAATATATTTTCACAACCCAAAAATCTTGTACTTTCTTTTCCTTCAATTAAGTAATAGACTCTGAAAGTTCCTTTCAATACAAAACCAATTTCGGTGGCTACTTCTCCTGGGACGTACAAGAATTCTCCTTTCTTCAATTTGCGGAAACTAAAGAAGTGCCTAACCTGAGCTAATTCTTCCTCAGAAAAATCAACCAATCGACAAAAAAAATCCTTGAGTTGAGGTTTCATACGTTGAGGTGTGATAAAAACTATGAGCAATGAAATAATACTTTGAATGTACAAAAAATATTGATATTTGTCAAGATTTCATTAAAAGTTATTGAATCATCAAAATAGATAATCATTTTAAGTAGTTACTTAACAAGAGACCTGTGAATGAGGTTAAGCAAAATATTTTCTAAATCAAGACTCATTCTTTCTTGCTCAAAACTTAATTAAATAAAAAATCTTAACTTCGTATAGAAAAACCGCTAATCCTTACGTTTAGAAAAGACAACACCAACTGACTTGGTTTTATGAAGAAGCATTTTTATCAATTATTTATTTTCTTGGTTTTTTTAGGGGTTAATTTCAATTCTTCTGCGGAGAATTTGATTGGTGGTACCATTGAATTTACCTACAAAGGAGGAAGTACCTACAATATTAAAGCAATCGTTTACGTGGATAAAGGAGCGAAAACGACTTCGCCCGACCTTTACCAAAGCTTCATTAGAGTTGGTATTTTCTCAAAAGGAGCAACTGCTTCTACCGATGTGAGAATGAAAGACGTACAATTGAATCAAGACTCAAAAGTGGACAATTTTACTTATGATAATCAAGAGTGTGTTTCTTCTATCACCCTTTCCACTACCAAAATCGTTTATTCAAGTGATGTTACTCTTGATAAATCATTGTATAATAATGCGGGTGGCTATTACATTGCGTGGCAAGATGGTAATAGGAATGTAACAACTAATGCTAATGCAACGCAAGGAATGACACTTTATTTGGAATTCCCACCTTTGAATGTTACCGATAATTCTTCTCCCGTTTTCAAATTAAATAAGGGACTTGTTGCTTGTAAAGGACAATCTTTCTCCTTTGATTTAGGAGCAAACGACGTGGATGGCAATACATTAAGTTACAGATTAGTTGACCCATTTTCAGCACCACAATATTCTACTATAGCGGGGAAACAACATTCGCCCGACCCACGTAATACCAGTTTTAATACTTATCAAGCCGTAGTTTGGAATGGAGGTTTTTCTGCGGTAAATCCAATTACAGGGGGAGTAACATTGAATGCTGCGGGTGTTTTGTCGGGTACGCCCACCCAAGTAGGGAAATATTTAGTTGTAGTAGAATGTCGAGAATTCAGAGGAGGTACACAAATTGGCTTGAACCGCATGGATTTTGAAATTGTAGTTGAAAATTGTACCCCAACCAAGCCCAATATTTATCTAAGTGGCGAAGGTCCAGCTCATTTGCCAAGTGTGGTAATTTGTGAGGGTTCATATCGAATTTTAGAAACGCCATACAATGCTACATTTACCTACGTTTGGAAAAAAAATGGCGTAGTAATTCCTGGAGCGACAAAATACCAATTAGAAGTACTCTATGCTGATGCGGGTACTTATACCGTAACACGAACATCAACGGGATGTGTGGGTACAGAAACTTCACTTAATACTGATGTAAACCCTCAAGCGGGAGAAAATGTACTATTGAGCGTTGCGGATAGCACCATTTGTAGTGCGGATGTACCAGTTGTATTGACCATTACACAAAACTCTTCGGGGGCAGTATTGGCTGGATTTAAGAGAGAATGGTTTAATAATAACGTATTGATGACGGGAATTATTGGACAATTTACTGGAGTTTCAGTTTCAGGAAAATACAGTGTAAAAGTCACGCAATTAACAGGAGCAAAGTGTACTTACAAAGCCCAAAAAGAAGTAATTATCACACCAACTCCAAATCCGACAATTGTGAATGTGACCAACAAAATATCCATTTGTCAGGGCGAAAGTGTCAAGTTAAGAGCTAACCCACTTGAAACGGATGTGAAATACATTTGGGTAAAAAATAGTGCTGATATTTTAACTGCTCCCGAAATAGATATTACTACTTCTGGAACTTACGGATTAAGAGCCGAAAGCACCATAAATACTTATTGTTTCAACTTTGCCCCAACGCCTGTAATTATTACGGTCAACCCTATTCCTGTGGTTACCTTCGCTCCAGTAAATGCTGTTTGTAGTACTAAATCAGCTAAAATAGATTTACGGAATTATGTTTTGCCAAATTATGTTTCACCAAACGGAGTCTTTACGGGTGCGGGTATCAAAAATGGCTATGAGTTTGATCCAACGGCTTCGGGTTATGGTTCATTTCCGATAAAATATACCTACACTTCTAATGCGGGATGTCCTAAAGATGCTTCACAAACAATTGTTGTAGATTTAACGCCTTCGGTGAAATTGGGGAATGATATTACAATTTTTAGAGGTGATACCATCAGGCTAAAAAGTGTGGGAAGTACAGGTAATCCATTTGTATATACTTGGACTCCCGCAACGAGTTTAAGTTCTCCGAGTATTCCGCAACCTTTAGCAAACCCTGATATTACAACGGAATACGTGGTAAAAGTATCATCGCCAAGTGGTTGTTCGGCAACGGATAAAATTATAATAACGGTGCGTTCAAAGCTGAAAATTCCGACAGCATTTACGCCCAACAGTGATACCATAAATGACAGTTGGGTAATTATGGAAACAAATCGAGAATTTAATGATTATCCTGATATTGAAGTCAAAATTTTTAATCGTTGGGGAGGGGAAATATTTACGTCAATTGGTTCGGGAGCTTACCAATCTCGTCCTTTTGATGGTATCCAGAGTGGTGAAAGGCTACCCGCTGGCTCCTATTTTTACGTCATAAAGCCGAGTCCAGACGTCCCTGTATTGACTGGATACGTCACAATAGTTAGATAATAAAAAGTATTAGTGATTGAGGATTTGTGATTAGGTGATAAATACACTCAATCACAAATCACTAATGAAATGAAAGATATGCAAGGCTTATTAGACCAAGAGTTCAATGAAGGTGGCGTAGTAATCACCAAAGTAGATGACCTTATCAATTGGGCAAGGTTGAGTTCACTTTGGCCGATGGGTTTTGGTTTGGCTTGCTGTGCTATTGAAATGATGCAAACAATGGCTTCTGGCTATGATTTAGACCGTTTTGGGGTTTTCCCAAGACCTTCGCCTCGGCAGTCGGACGTAATGATTGTAGCGGGAACGGTTACTTTTAAAATGGCAGACCGTATTCGTCGTCTTTATGAACAAATGCCCGAACCACGTTATGTTATTTCGATGGGAAGTTGTTCAAATTGCGGAGGTCCTTACTGGGAACACGGCTACCACGTAGTCAAAGGCGTTGACCGAATTATTCCTGTAGATGTCTATGTTCCAGGTTGTCCACCCCGTCCAGAAGCCTTAATTGGCGGTTTTTTGAAATTGCAAGAGAAAATTAGAAACGAAAGTTTAATTGCTCCGATGGCATTATTGGAGATGGAGGAAGAAGAAGCCAGAAATCAAAAGCCTGAGTTTGCGGTTGCATAAAAAAATATTGAATCTCATTTTAGGGAAATCGTAAATTTAAAAGTATCCTTATCGGTCGTACAACGCCAAATATGGTACGTTATTTTTTGCAATTACTCTTACTTAAAAGCGAATCAAATTGTTAGAAAAATTCATTAATATCTTGACGAAAACCCTCGGTGAAGATATTATTCTCCAAGCTGATTACCAATGTATCACCGTACCAACGGAACGAATTGCAGAGGTATGTACTCTTTTACACACGCATGAAGAATGCTATTTCGATATGCTTTCTTGCCTGACTGGACTGGATAATGGCGTGGAAAAAGCGACCATGGAAGTTATTTATAATCTGTATTCCATTCCCTATGAGCATTCATTGATGCTGAAAATTGTTTTTCCTCGTAATCAAGCCCATCAACCTTTACCGCAAGTGCCAACGGTGAGCCATATCTGGCGAACTGCCAATTGGCATGAGCGAGAAGCCTTTGATTTGGTAGGAATAAACTTTACGAATCATCCCGATTTACGTCGAATTCTTTTACCCGAAGATTGGGAGGGACATCCGCTTAGGAAGGATTATGAAGCCCAAGAATATTACCATGGAATACAGGTAAAGTACTAAAGAATAGCCAATTTCAGTATCTTGATTTAATTTTGAAGCTACCATAAACTTCTGTATTTTTACAAATAAACCCAAAGTATTCAAACAAACTAATCAAAATAATCCTTCTGAGGGTGAGAAGGGGTCATAGACAATGAAAATTTTACGAATTGTACTCATTATTTTGGCAGTTTTAGCCTCTGTTTTTGTGTTTATTAGATTCTACTATACCAAATCTTTCAGCCCTTCAGCTACGGCAGAATTTGATGGAAATGGTTTACAAGTAACAGTAGATTATTGCCAACCTTCTAAAAAAGGTCGTTTGATTTTTGGGGAAGAGAAAGATAAAGCACTTGTTCCTTACGGAAAATGGTGGCGTACTGGAGCAAATGAAGCCACGGTAATTAAGTTTTCAAAAGATGTGAAAATTGCAGGGAAGTCTTTAAAAGCAGGAACTTATACCTTGTTTACAATTCCAGAAAAAAATAATTGGACTGTTATTATTAATCAGGAAGTTGGTCAATGGGGACTTTCTTATGATGATAAAAAGAATGTGTTAAGTGTTCCAGTTCCTTCGTCACAGGCAGATAGTTCGGCCGAACAATTTAAAATAGATTTTGCAGAACAACCAAATGGAGCGGATATGATTTTACAGTGGGATTCTACGCAAGTTGTCATTCCTATTCGGTAGTTTTATTGCATTAAAGAATAAAAAGCTCATGTCATTGCAACCAGTAGGAAGCAATAAGATGAGCTTTTTATTTGGAATAGATTATCTTCTCTAATCTAAAAACCTCCTCTATCATAAAAACTACGTCTTCGGGAAAGCTTTAATTCTTGTAAAAGGGATGATTTTACTCTCAAATCAAAGGAATAACTACTGGCACGTCCATAATAAGGACTGGCGGCAGGTGTCCAGTTGAAGGCAGCTTCCCAACAATGCAAATCTCGGTGAATACTAATATTGGTCAATGAAATCCCTTTATTCGTAAAATCATAACCCGACTGAAGTTTAAAATCCCACTTTTCGGTCAGTTTTAATGTCCCATTAAATGTTACGGCACTGACAATAACTGCGGGAGCAAAGCCCAATTTGCTTAAATTATATTGATAACTGAACTGAAACTGCCACGGCACCGACCAATCAACGTAATCATTAATATTTCGGTTAATCTGCTTGACTTGCTCATCTTGAAGATTTGAGTTAGGGTCAGGATTTTGTTTTTGTCTTTTGGCAGAGGCAGGTTGAAAACTTTTCCCGATTGAAAACCCAAGGTTAGATAAACTTGGAGCGGTATATTCATCCAAGCGTGTTCCAACCAATGACGATCCATCTTGCACATATTTGTATGGGTCAAGCGAACCATTCAAATTAATATCAAATTTCTTAACCCGAGAAGTCGCCGAGAAGGAAATGGGAGACAATTTAAATTGTTGGGCAAAGAAATTGTAATTGCTTGATAATGAGAAGTTATCAAGTAGTGTGATTTTCTCAAACTCTTTTTCGGCTGTATCAGATTTTGCTCTGACTTTGGCCTCTAAAGTATTCGAGAGACTAAAACTGATACCACCCGACTGAGCTCCGTAGTTGGTTTGGCGTGGGTCAAAAGTTGAAATTCTACGGAAAGACCCTTGTATCGTTTTTCCATCGACTTCTGTCGTTCCTTTTGTACTAACTTGAACATACTGGTAAAAATTATAAGTAGGGTCAGTAAAATCAGGGGTATAATTCATACTGATTGAAGGAGTCATAATATGTCTGATTCCCTTCAAACGCCCTTTGTTGAAATTTATCGTTCCGTACAAGCGTGTATTCATACTCATTGAGAAAGAGTATTGATAATCTGCACTTGGGCTACTTATTGTATCTATATCAACAACGCCATTTTGGGCTAAGGTATCGCTGGCATAAGGAAGGAATTTTACCGTTTTTCCTGCGCTGTTTACATAACTTTCTCCAGGTTTAAGAAATTTATAATTGTATTTACGTTTATAAACATTACCAGAAAGACTCATTCCTGGGGTAAGGTTAATATATTTTCCTATTTTGATATTTGGTAGAGACAAAGGAATCGAATACGTCATTTTGAAATTGGCATCTTTTAAGAATTGTCCCAAATTATCAAAATTAAAAGGTATAACTCCATCACGGGCTAAATTTGCCGTTTGATTAACCGCAAGTCTTGGGTCAACAATTAACGGGCTATTAGGATTTGTATCAAGCGTATCTTTTTGGCGGTTTACATTGTAGGGCAAACTGTTATAGGCACGGTTATTCAAGGCTACTTGGTTGGTAATACCGATGGAACCGTTAAAGTCTAAACCCAGTCGAAAACCGTCCCAAAAATGCTCTGTAATGGCATTTTTCTTTTTGAAAGGTTGGAATTGGTTAATTCCAAAAGAAAAATTGTTGTTTACATTAACTGCCTTGGTAATGGTATTTTGGTCGGCTTGTAAACTTACGCTGGTACGAATATTTTGCCCAAAGTTTTTTGAATATTGAATAGATGAATTCAGTGCCGTAGAAATATAACTCGCCGAAGTCAAGCTATTATACTGTGCATTTGAATTACTCTGAATGTTGACTGAAGCTGAAAAACTGGAACTACCTCGGCTCTGCGGAGAGTGCGACCACTGCACGCCAAAATCGTTTCGGGTTTGGCGGTCAATTTCTAAACCATTATTACTATTTCGGAATGTTAAATTAAATGAACCACCGTAACGATAACGCTTCACGTATTGAGAATTAGCTGTAATTCCGTAACTTCCTTTAGAATATAATTCACCCGTAAGACGCAAGCCAATATTTTCACTAATCGCAAAATAATACCCGCCTTCACGGAGGAAAAAACCACGTCCGAGTGGTTCTTCTCCGTAATTTGGCATAATTACACCCGAAGTTCCGTTTTCTTGAGGAGGTTTGTAAGGGAAAAAGCCAAAAGGTAAACCAATGGGCAAAGGCAGTTCGTTCAATTCAAAGTGAAAAGGTCCCGCCACAATTTCCTTTTTGCCTACCATTTTAATTCTGGAAGCTCTAATATTGTAGTGCGGATGAGCTAAATTACAAGTTGTATAAACAGCATTACGGATATACAAATTGTCTTCATTATCTTTTTTTACGCTGATTCCTTGTACGTAAGCATCGCCCTGTTTGGTGAGTAAACCTTTGATAATGGCTTTTCTGGATTTGAAATTGTATTTAATTTCATCGGCATCGTAAGGCTCTCCACCTTGTTTGAAAACAGGTTTACCTTTGGTTTTATTGGCAACTGAATCTTTTGTTCCTCGGGCAAAAACTTCGTTTTTCTCCCAGTTTAATTGGATGAAATCTGCCTCCAAAACAACATCGCCGTAAGTGACTTTTGCTTCACCGTACAGATAAACCACTTGACTTTTGGTATCCATAATGGTTGAGTCCGTAGCAGAGTAAATCACGGTTGATTGTAAATCGTTGTTCTTTTTCAAAGAGTCGGGGACAACTTTCGTTAAGCTGTCGGCTCTGATAGTATCTCCTTTAGTAATTATGGGAGGATTATTTTTAGGATTTTTAACGGCTTGCCCACTCACAATACGCTGTGCATGGGTGTAATTAGTAATCAAAAGCCCTAAAAGTAAGCTAATTACGATACTCAATATGTGAAGTTCTTTTTTCAGAAGTCTTTAAATTTTATCTTTGTGGAAGTATTTTGTATTCAGTCTATGATAATTATTCATTTTTTGTGAAATAGTAACTTAAAACACATTGTAACGTTTTAATTGCTGATTGCCAAAAGCCGACTGTCAATACAAAATTAACCCATTCCTTTTTGAAGATAACGTACCCACCGAAAAATAATGTTAAAGTTTGTTAAAGGTCTTTTACTGATTACTACTTTTTGTGGACTTGTAAGTTTCACAATCCTTCAAGATTCAATCAGTAATCTGGAGAAAATCTCGCCTACATCAGTCAGAACACGGCTCAAAACCGTAGTCCTGGATGCAGGGCATGGAGGCAAAGACCCCGGTTGTCACGGAGCAGATCACAATGAGTCGAAAATAGCTTTAAAAATTGTTTTGGAAGTGGGTGACAAAATCAAAGCAGAATATCCTGACGTGCGAGTGCTTTATACTCGGATGAAAGACGTTTTTGTTAATCTGCATGAACGTTCGGCCATCGCCAACCGCAATAAAGCTGATTTATTTATCTCAATTCACTGTAATGCTCACCCTTCTTCAAAATTTGCTGGAACGGAAACGTACACAATGGGGTTACATAAAACGAATGAGAACCTCGACGTAGCCAAACGAGAGAACTCTGTAATTTTGCAAGAAACGGATTATAAAAAAACCTACAATGGCTTTAATCCAAATTCGCCATTAGCACACATTATGATGGCTAATTATCAGAATGCTTTCATGATGAATAGCATAAAATTAGCCCAAAAAGTAGAAAGACAATTCAAAAAACAAACTAATAGAACCAGTTTTGGTGTTAAGCAAGCGGGTTTTTTGGTACTTTGGGAAACTGCCATGCCAAGCGTTTTGATTGAGGCAGGATTCTTGACAAATGGAAAAGAAGAGAAATATTTATCTTCCAAAGAAGGTCAAGAAGAAGTATCAGAAGCCGTTTTTAAGGCTTTTAAATTGTACAAAGAAGAAATTGAAAACTAATAGCAGCTATCAATAAATAGTTACCAGTTAACAACAGAATTTTTCTGAAATTCAGAATTATGTTACTCATTCATCAATAACTATTAATTGTTTACCTGTTCCCTGAAAAACATGACCATCTCTAAAGAAACCAAAGTGGGTATTCTTGCCCTTAGCACATTCGTAATTTTATACTTAGGATTTAACTTTCTTAAAGGAAAAGATTTCTTTTCTCCCGAAAACAAATACGTCGTTATTTATGATAACGTTGAAGGTTTAACAGCCGCCAACCAAGTCTCATTGAGTGGAATGAAAGTTGGTCAAGTAAAAACGGTAGAACTCATTGAAGGCAATAAAGTAAAGGTTACTCTTTCCATTCGTAAAGATTTACCGCTTCCTGAAGGAACAAAAGCAATTTTATCTTCCGATGGATTATTGGGCGGAAAACTTATCCGCTTGCAAATGGGAAAAGCCAGTAAAATTATTGAAAAAGACGGTATATTATTGGCGGGAAGTGAAACGGGAATTTCGGATTTGATAAAAGAACAAGCTTTACCTTTACTGCATAATTTAGATTCTTTAACGCTTTCGCTACGAGTAGTATCAAAAAGTTTTGAAGCCACGGGTGCGTCGGTAAATAATTTAGTTAGAAATTCTGACCGCACCGTTTCAACATTGGGAGCCTCACTGAATACTACTATTGCCGAAAATAAAACCAATTTAGCGGGAATCACCGCTAATATGAAAGCTCTTTCGGGTAATTTGATTGAAACTGAAAGAAGTTTAAAGCCACTCATCGGAAAATTTAGCTCCATTGCCGATTCACTAAATACATTAAAAGTTAGCAAAGCACTCGCCACAACCCAAAAATCACTGGAAGGCTTACAAAGAATTATGGCAGGTGTTGAAGCCGGACAAGGTTCAATGGGTAAATTATTAAAAGATGATTCGCTTTATTCTAATATTAATCGCTCTTTGGCAGATTTAGACAAACTTTTAATTGATTTTCGTTTAGCTCCAAAACGTTACGTAAACATCTCTGTTTTTGGAAAGAAAACTACTGAACCTCCCGTGGTAAAATAGTACAAAAGAGGAATGAAGAAGGAATATAAGTTTTCCTTCTTCATTCCTCTTTATATAGAAATTGGCACGGGCGTTTGGCTTTTAATTTCGTTGACTACAAATCTACTTTGGGCATTGCCAATATTAGAAAGTGTCGCTAATTTGTGGAGAATAAAGTGTCGATATTCATCCATATCCTTCACTAAAACCTTCAATAGAAAATCAGAACCGCCCGAAATACAATAACATTCTACCACTTCGGGCAGTAATAAAACGTCTTGCTCAAATTGTTCCAGATACACCGCAGCGTGTTCTTTCAACGTTACATCTACCAAAACTACCAAACTTTTTCCAAGCTTTGATTTATTGAGAATAGCGGTATATTTCTCAATAACTTTATCTTTTTCCAGCCTTTTAATTCGCTCATGAATGGGCGTAGTTGTCATATTTAACCGTGCCGCAATCTCTTTGTTAGTCATCAAAGCATCTTCTTGGAGAAACTTCAAAATCTGTAAATCTATATTATCTAAGTTTGACATTGATTTCTCGGGTAAGAGTTATTCCCAATCTTTAAAAGGATAAACGGACAATTTTGCGTTAAAGTATTTCACTTCATGAGTTACTTCACGGTCAATCCACGAAGGAATTTCAAAGACTTCGTCAACATCATTTAATTCTATTTCGGCTACAATCAGACCATGATTAGTACCATCAAAAACATCAATTTCCCATATTTTTCCTTGATGCTCAATTTTGTAGCGAACCTTTTCGATATTATTTACTGTAAAACCATCCAATAACTCAATCGCTTCTGTTCTTGGAATTTTATATTCATACTCGGGTTTTATGGCAGGATTATCCGCTGTTCCTTTAATTGTGATGAATCCTTCTTGTTCGGTTGCTCTGACCCGAACAGTTTTTGTGGGGTCATTCAAAATGTAACCTTGTCGATAAAAATTACCTTGGGGTTTTGGAAGTTGATTCCAGTGGTCATGTTTTACCAAATATTTTCGTTCTATTTCTAAAGGCATTTTATGTCAATTAATCGGTTTAATCTCTAACAAATATAGTCAGACTCTGGGGGTAAAACCTAAAAAGGCCCTTGGTTTTGTCATCAAAATCAAGGGCCTAAATTATTTATTTTTGGAATGCTATTTCCTAATAATATCTCTGCATAAAAATCCGCTCATCGCCCCGAATCCACCCACGATTCCACCAATAAAAATTGTTATAAGAATCAGTAATCCTACATTTCCACCAACGGGAAGGATTTGAGCGATTTTGTTCGACAAAATACCCGCCGTAGAAAAGTGTTGATACCAAGCCGCTAATAACCACAAAGTAGATATGGCGGTTGTTCCTTTGGCAAAGGCTTCTCCACTTGATTTGGCAAAAATAGCTCCACCGATAAACGCTGCAATAGCGACTGTCCACCATTCAAAAAAGTAACCTAAAATGAACGCCAATGCCACAATTGTAATGGTAAGTGGACTGGCGAAAAGTTCTTTTATTTTCTCAATTACCGACGAGCGGCTTTCTTGTGTATTAGGAATACTTTGTTGATTTGGAATATTTAGTGCCATGATGAGTTTTTATAATTTTTTTGATAAATTTAGTGATTATTCTGACTTAAACTTTATCAATGTTCCTTAATTAACGAATAAAAATCAACTATTTTCCGATTTTTTCAGGAGGTCGTCCCCGCAAGGCACTCCAAGTTTCATTAATGGCTATTTGCGAAACTGCTTGTAAATTAATTAAACTAAAGGCATCCCAGACTGTTTCTCGTTTGATATTACTTTTGATTTTACCCGTTCCTTTCGGATAACAAGCCCAAAATAAACAATCGTACTTGCCCGATTTTTCAACTAATTTTGTGATATTTTCTAATTCATCTTGTTGATAACCAAATATTTGCACGAAATCATAAACATTATTTTCTTTAGATTCAGTATCAAAAGAAATCCCTTCCAATAAGTCAAGGTATTCTTGAGGTGCATTGATAATTAATAGTTTTTTATCAATATCCAAACGAAGTTTTTTGAAAATATCGTCCTTATTCATCTTATAAATTTGCTTTGATTTCTTCTAAAATTCTATCACCACCCAAACTCAAAATTTTCTCGGCTAAGGCTTCTCCCAATTCAATTGGGTTGTTTCCCGTCACAGTTTCTTTCAAGATTTCCTTCCCATCTAAACTGATAATTCCGCCTGTTACAGTTATCAAAGAGTCGTTATCCGTAAGCAATTCAGCTTCTCTCGTTTCTGCTAACAGTTCACTTTCTACCGATGCTAAACCAAATACTGGAATACTACAACCACCCTGTAAACGTCTCAAAAAAGCTCGTTCTGTCAATAACCGTTTTTCTGTTTCTGGGTGATTACAAAGTTCACGAATTTTCGTTTTCTTAGCTGGATCTAAAGCCACAGCACACTCCAAAGCCACCGAACCCTGTCCAACTGCTGGTGTGAATTTTTCGGTAGAAATTAATTCGGCAATGTGTTCTTCGTATCCCATTCGGTGTACGCCCGCATACGCAAGCAGTAGGGCATCACACACACCACTTTCGAGTTTACCCATGCGAGTTTGCAGATTCCCACGCATATCAACGGTTTTGATGTGTGGGAAAAAGTGTTTCAACATTGCTATTCGACGAGTGGATGAAGTACCAACTACAAACGGTTTGCCACTTTCCAAGGTCAGACTTTTATCGTAACTCACCAATACATCATTGACTTTTTCACGTTCGGTAAAAGCAATAAGTTCCAAATCATCCGATAGTTCCGACTGTAAATCTTTCGCAGAATGTTGAGCAATATCAATTGCTCCCGAACGTAATTGTTCTTCTAATTCCTCTGTAAAAACGCCTTTTGAACCAATTTTCGATAGCGAACGGTCAAGAATTTGGTCGCCTTTGGTATTAATAACGACTATTTCAACTTCTAAGCCACCTCTTTCTAAGGTTTCTTTGATAAAATATGCTTGCCAAAGGGCCAATTTTGAGCCTCTTGTTCCTAATTTAATTATACTCATTTTTTGAATAATCTGGCAATGTTGAGCGATAAATCCAGATGTAAAATCTTGGCTCGTCCGTTGCGTTCTAAATAATAATATGTTTTACTTAATTCATTCACAATTGACTCAATGGCATTTGCTTTTACGGCTTTTGAGAAATTTTGGACGAAGGTCAATTCTTCTCCTTCCAACCTTACCAATGCCTCCGCACCATTTTTCCAGAGCAGTAAATCTCTGAAAATATTCAAACCGTATTCCATCATTCCTTTCTGGTATTCTTTCGGAAAAGCATCAAACTCATCCGCCAATTTTACCAAAGTTGCCAAATCTGGCTTGTACGCCGTCCGCATCCAGTTAGAAAACCACTGGTATTTCCCTTCGCCTTCATAGTTTATTAATTCTACGGCTTTGGATAAGTTTCCTTCCGAAAGATAAGCTATTTGTTTGGCTCTTTCGGAGGAAACTCCTTCTTTTTCCGAAAGATAATGAATCGTTTCTTCGTCCGAAAAAGACGGAATCACAATCCGCTGCGTTCGAGAAATAATAGTTGTCAATAAGCGATTGGTATCGTTACATACGAGAATAAACAGCGTTTTGGCGGGCGGTTCTTCCAAAATTTTCAATAGTGAATTCGCCGATTCAATATTCATCAATTCTGGTTGCCAAATAATCAGGATTTTATATTCTGCTTCAAAGGCTTTCAACGAGATTTTTTCGATGATATTATGTCCCTCTTTTATTGGAATTATGCCTTGTTTATTTCCCGTTACACCCGTAAACTCCAACCAGTCAGTCAAACTTCGGTAAGGACTTTCAATCAAGAATTTTCGCCAAGTTGGGAGTAGCTCTAAGATAGTTTCTTTAGCACTGGGGGTTGGAAAAATGTGGTGAATATCTGGGTGAACCATTTTTGCCATTTTCACGCACGAAGCACAACGCCCGCAAGCATCCGATTCTTCCCTTGCTTCACAATTGATATAAGTAGCGTAAGCCCAAGCCAATGCCAAATTGGCACTACCCACACCACCGTGAAAAAGTTGGGCGTGAGCCACGTGATTGGCTTGTACAGAATGAACTAACGTATTTTTAAGAGCCGCTAAGCCTGGAATATCTTTGAATAGCATTATTTATAATTGAATAGAATGTAATTTACTAAGCGAAACAACTAAATCCTACTTATCTCGTCAAATCAAAAACAGCTTTCATAATGCCTTCCTCTACTTCATCAAAAACTTTTCCACGACGCTCCAAAACCGCTTTTGCTACTTGGTTTGCTTTGCGTAAGTGATACGTTTTAAACTCTGTATTGCCCGCACTCCACGAAAATGATGGAATATGGCGAGGCTGAAAATCCGCCCCAAAAATATTACAATTTACCCCCACAATCGTTCCTGTATTGAACATCGTGTTGATACCGCATTTAGAGTGGTCGCCCATGATGAGTCCCGCAAATTGAATTCCTGTACTTTCAAAACGATTGGTTATATAACTCCACAAGTCAACTTTAGAATAATCGTTTTTTAAGTTGGAATTATTCGTATCCGCTCCCCAATTGCACCATTCGCCAATGACGGCATTGCCCATAAATCCTTCGTGTCCTTTATTGGCATTGCCAAACATGACCGAATTACTGATTTCTCCACCTACTTTACAAAATGGGCCAATCGTTGTGTTTGGACGCATTTTTCCACCCATGTTGATGACTGAATGTTCACCAAGTACAAAAGGCCCCTGAATCATCGCACCTGCTTGTATACGTGCATCTTTACCTATATAAATACAACCGTTGGTAGCATCCAAAACAGCAGCTTTGATGTCGGCTCCTTCTTCAATAAAAATCTGAGATTCATTATAAAATGCGGTGAACCTATCGGTGATTGGTTGAGATACTCGACCTTTGGTAATTCTATCAAAATCGGCTTTTATTTCCGTACCATTATTCGTAAAAATATCGGTTAATTGTTTTAAAACCACATAATTTCTTTCAAAAGCTATTTCTTGCTCAAAAGATGCTGGATTTAATTGATTGCTACGATAAGCAATAATTGTTTCACCATTTGTAAGAACAGTATTCGCCGACAAGTTTGAGATTGCTCCGAGAAGTTCAGCATTTGGACAAACCGCTCCGTTGATAAAAATATTATCATCCGAAAGAGTGATTGGGTATTTTATCTGTAAATAATCTTGGGTAGCAAAAGAAACGGAAGTTTTCAAGAAATCTTCCCATTTTTCAGTAATCGTCTGAATCCCGATACGAATTTCACTAACGGGACGAGTGAAAGTTAAGGGCAATAAAGCAGGACGAATATTTTGGTCGTCAAAGAGGATATAATTCATTGAGAGATAATGAGTAAAATATTGCCGTAAAATTACGCTAAAATCCTCTTCAATGGATATGTTTTTAGTTTTCTGTGTTAATATTTATGAATAGTTATAATCTAACTTGGATGATTAAACAATCCTTTTTGATATTTGTAGATAATAAATATCCATCCTATATCGTTCGCAAATTATATATCAGTTGTACTTGTAAACCTAAAAATCATGCACAAAAACCTATTATTGGCTATTCTTTTATTTTCCACAAAAAGTCTCTCTGCACAAATTAACAAGCCTGCATATTTAAAATTTGATAATGGCTTAACAGTGAGTTCCTTTCGTAGCAATCCTAATCTTCAAATTTTAGAGGACGTAAATATAAACTATTCAGCCTTGTTAGGAATTGATTTTCAACAAACAAAATGGTTCTATTTTCATCTCAAATTGGGTATATGAAAATTGGTGGAAATGAAACCAATAATGGACTTATTGGTACTCCCAATTATAAAATATCTGAGAATAGCGATTATCTTCATTTGAATACTACATTTAGGGTGGCTACTCAAAGAACAGGATTGAATGTTTTGCGGGAGCAGGACCTTATGCTAATTTTTTAATCAGTTCAAAAAAACTTCAGGGCGATTTGTATCAAGTAGGTTACAAATATAAATCGCTTTATTATGGTGGAAAAACAGAAATAGGTTTTACTCAAGATTTAAATAATTTTAGATTTGGATTAGTAGGAAGCTATATGTTTAATATATCGGCAACAGTTGCTGTTGATGTTAGTAGTTTAACCTTACGAAACGAAACTTTTTTAACAACACTATCTTTGGGCTATGCGATTAAATAATTATAAATGTTTTAATTTATTATTTATTTTCTAAGGTTAAAAAACTTTCAACCTTCCTTTTTTGTATTAGCAACACGGTATAAAATCTCCTATATTCAGATGAAATGAAAAATCTTATCATCTACTTAAATACACTATTTTTTTTGATTTCATGTAATTCAAAAGAAGTCGTAACTCCTGTCTCAAATGTGAGAGGTCTAACATTTGCTGGTAGTTTTCAAAATTCTTTGAAATACGCTGAATCTGTTGATACAATCTCTGTATGGATTAGAAATCAGGAAAAAATTAAGGTATTCAATGTATTTCCAACTTTCAAAGACAATTATATGTATTTGAACACGACAGAAATTGATTTGAATAACTGTGTTCAGTCTTCGATATTGAGACATGAAAAGAAAATAACTGAATTTAAGATATATTTAGAAAAGTAGATTTTTCTTTATTTACAACAAAAAAGCCTTCCAGATTTCTCTGAAAGGCTTTTTTGTTGTACTACATTCAAGTTTACGAAGAAACTATTCAGCAGCAACTTCTTTTTTACCACCGAAACGCTTGTAGAATTTATCAACACGACCCGCAGTATCAAGTAATACGTTTTTACCTGTATAGAAAGGGTGTGATTGAGAAGAAACTTCAATTTTGAATACTGGGTAAGAAGCCCCTTCGAATTCAGTAGTTTCAGTAGTGTTTACGCAAGACTGCGTCAAAAATTTGTAATCAGCTGACAAATCGTGGAAAACCACTGGTCTGTAACTTGGGTGAATATCTGGTTTCATGATGTTTTTTTTCTGAGACGATTCCCTGCCGTCTCTTTGTTAGTTGAAAAAGTTAAAGGATTAAAAAAGTAAAAATGTACTATTCTAACATTTAACTAAACAGTTATAAGATTGGGGTAGAATTGTAACTAAATATGATTAAACTTCTTCAACCATAGAACTTTACAACTTTTATAACTGTTCCTAAAAGGACTGCAAAATTACACTTTTTTTGTGGTTATCAAAAATTATTTTTGTGTTAAAAGTTCCCTATTTTGCGAGAAAAGTTATCCACAAAATTTTTCAAAAAATATTCTTTATAATTATTCTAAGTTAGATGTCCCATATCGGTCTGATTATCCTAAAGTTGCATTGTACATTACGAATAGAATAGATATTCGGACATAAATCGAGCAGATTTTTTTCATTGTTTATAGATTAAGAAATTGTTATCTTTGAAGTGCATATCAACTGAACCACCAATTAGTCGTCTAAAATTTTTCTGTTGAATAAACATAATTCGTTCACCGCTACGGATTTAAACAGATAAATAGTCCCAAGATTTTTAAGAATACCGTGAATTGGTTTAAACAAAACCATGTTGTTATATTTTTAACCACTTAAAACATTACAGAATACCGCCCTTTGTTTTTAGTTTCAATCCTTTTACCCCCAACCCGAGTATTATGTACGTTATCAAAAGAGATGGCAGACGTGAGTCTGTAAAGTTTGACAAGATTACCGCCCGAATCGAAAAACTTTGCTATAGTCTCGACCCTTACTTTGTTGAGCCCTTAGATGTGGCAAAAAAAGTTATTACAGGACTTTATGATGGAGTAACTACGAGTGAATTAGACAATTTGGCTGCCGAAACAGCCGCTTCGATGACAACCAAGCACCCAGATTATGCGGTACTTGCGGCAAGGATTGCAATTTCTAATTTGCATAAAGAGACGCAGAAATCATTTTCTGCGACAATGAAACGCTTGTATAATTATTTAGACCCTAAAACAGGGGAAAATGCGGCATTGTTATCCAAAGAAGTTTATGACGTAATCAAGAAACACGCAGGCGAATTAGACGCTGCAATTATCTATGATCGTGATTTTGGATATGATTATTTTGGTTTCAAAACGTTAGAGAAATCTTATCTTTTGAAATTAGAAGGAAAGATTGTTGAACGTCCTCAACACATGCTTATGCGGGTGGCAGTGGGAATTCATGGAGCTGAAATTGAATCGGTAATTGAAACATATAATCTCCTTTCTGAACGTTGGTTTACGCACGCAACGCCTACTTTATTCAATGCAGGTACGCCAAAACCACAAATGTCTTCTTGCTTTTTATTAACGATGCAGGATGACTCAATCGAAGGGATTTATGATACGTTGAAACAATGTGCTAAGATTTCGCAGTCGGCGGGTGGAATTGGTTTGTCAATTCACAATGTTCGTGCAACGGGTTCCTACATTAAAGGAACAAACGGAACTTCAAATGGTATTGTACCGATGCTTCGTGTATTTAATGATACCGCTCGTTACGTTGACCAAGGTGGCGGAAAAAGAAAAGGTTCATTTGCGGTTTATCTTGAGCCTTGGCACGCAGATATTTTCGAGTTTTTATCTTTGAAGAAAAATCATGGTAAAGAAGAAATGAGAGCAAGAGATTTGTTCTACGCTCTTTGGATTCCAGATTTATTCATGCAAAGAGTAAAAGATAATGATACTTGGTCGTTATTCTGTCCGCACGAATGTCCAGGAATGGCAGATACTTACGGCGACGAATTCGAGAAATTATATACAAGTTACGAATTAGCAGGAAAGGCTCGCAAAGTAGTAAAGGCACAAGATTTATGGTTTGAAATTTTAGAATCTCAAACTGAAACGGGTACGCCTTATATGTTATTTAAAGACCACGCTAATAAGAAGTCAAACCAGAAAAATTTGGGTACAATTAAGTCTTCAAACTTATGTACTGAAATTATTCAATATACTTCAAAAGACGAAGTGGCCGTTTGCAATTTGGCTTCTTTGGCATTGCCAAAATATCTAAAGACGAATTCAAAAGGATTCTTGGTTTTTGATCACGAAGAATTATACCGAGTAACCAAAGTTGCGACGAAGAACTTAAACAAAATCATCGACCGTAATTATTATCCAGTTGATGAAGCACGTACTTCAAATATGCGTCACCGTCCAATTGGTTTGGGTGTGCAGGGATTAGCAGATGCGTTTATTTTGTTGAGAATGCCGTTTGAGTCAGAAGAAGCAAAACAGTTGAATAAAGACATTTTTGAGACGATTTATTACGCTTCAATGGAGGCTTCAATGGAATTGTCAATTAAAGAAGGTCCTTACGAAACTTGGGCTGGTTCACCGATTTCACAAGGTGTATTCCAATTTGATATGTGGGGCGTAAAACCAGAGTCAGGACGCTGGGACTGGGAGGCTTTACGGGCTAAAGTGATGGAACACGGTGTTCGTAACTCATTGTTAGTGGCACCAATGCCAACTGCTTCGACTTCACAAATTTTAGGTAACAACGAATGTTTCGAACCATACACTTCAAATATTTATGCTCGTAGAGTATTATCGGGTGAATTTGCGGTGGTGAACAAACACCTCCTTCGTGACTTAGTGAAGTTAGGTTTGTGGAATGATTCGATGAAAAATAAATTAATTTCTGCCAATGGTTCAGTACAAAACATCAATGAAATTCCTCAGAATTTGAAAGAGTTGTACAAAACAGTTTGGGAAGTTAAGCAAAAAGTAATTATTGAAATGGCTGCTGATAGAGGTGCATACATCTGTCAGTCGCAGTCATTGAATATACATATTCAAGACCCGAACTTCGGAAAACTAACCTCGATGCACTTCTACGCATGGGAAAAAGGCTTGAAAACTGGGATGTATTATCTTAGAACGAAAGCTGCCGCCGATGCCATCAAGTTTACTGTCGAGAAACAAGCCGAAGTGGCAATTGAGCAAGCCAATGTTGTGCAAGAGCATGAGATGAACTACGAAGCCTATGCTGCAAACGCAGCGGTTGCGAAGTCCTCAGCTGCCACGCTCACCGTAGCTGGTTTAGACAACGTACCAGAACAAAACTGGTCGGATATGCAATGCTCAATTGATGACCCAGATGGGTGCGAAGCCTGCGGGGCTTAATAATTTCGAGTAGTTTTTTAAAAGCCCTCAATTCTTTTTGGATTGGGGGCTTTTTTGAAAACAATATGTTAAGCTTGAGTTTAAATCTTTCTTGTTATCTGTGAATAAACAGATAATATAAATTGGTAATAAAATGCTCGTCTATGAAGATACAGATGATAACTGAACTTATCCGAAGGAATCTTATCTGACGATAATTAGATATAAAAAAGACAAGGTATTATAACCCCTTGTCTTTTTTATTGTCCAAATTGTTTTCTATCACTAAATTGTAAAGTGATAGAAAATCCTAAAAACACGATGGAAATAGTTATTGAAACCCAAAGGTTAATCTTACGTAAATTCACACTTGAAGATGCTCCTTTTTTACTTGAATTGGTCAATACGCCGGCATGGTTACAGTTTATCGGCGATAGAAATGTACATACTGTTGAAGAAGCTGAAAACTACCTTCGTAATGGCAATCTTAAAAGCTATGCAGAACACGGTTTTGGGTTTTATTTAGTTGTGACAAAAGAAAGTAACGAAGCGATTGGAATGTGTGGTATGGTAAAACGGGATTCTTTGGAGGATATTGATATTGGTTTTGCATTTCTGCCAAATTCTATTGGTAAAGGTTATGGTTATGAAGCTGCTTCGGCAACGTTAAATTATGCCCAAAATGTCTTGAAATTGGGAAAAATCATTGCCATTGTTGACCCACAAAATACAAGTTCAATTGCCTTGATAAAAAAATAGGCTTGCAATACGAAAAAATGGTGCAATTATCACCTGATGACATTGAGTTGATGTTATTCGGTAACTGATTTTATCAATATTTTAAAAATTAACACATGATATTTTCATCAGAAGAAACTGCTTTTAAAGATTTATTTGGCAATTTTCCCCAAGCGGGTACGGTAGTTTGGATTGGTGTTCGGCCAAAATCAAGACAGCCGATGGAGGTTTTGGAAGAAACGTTCGCCAATATTGGTGGACTAACTGGGGATCGTTCTAATAAAGGAAATGTGGATAGTAAACGCCAAGTTACACTCATTCAAGCGGAACATTTAAAGGCTATTGCGTCTTTTCTTGGTAAAGAAAGTATTGACCCTGCTCTCATTCGTAGAAATATTGTGGTAAAAGGTATTAATCTAAATGCCTTGAAAGGTAAGCAATTTAAAATAGGGGAGGTTGTTCTTGAAATGACAGGATTCTGTTTTCCATGTAGTCGAATGGAAGAAAATCTTGGAAAAGGCGGTTTTAATGCCATGCGTGGACACGGTGGAATTAATTGTAAGGTGATTCAAGAAGGGAAAATTAGGATAGGAGATGAGGTGACAGAAATGAGTAGTTTGTGAAAAATACTATTGTATATTTGATCATTCTGAAAGCTTGGGGGCTTTCAGAATGGTCTTTCAGAATGTCAAATTATTTTCTAATTCCTTGATTTTTAAGCATTTCATTGATTTTGTTAACCATAGAAATCGAGGCTTCAATTTCATCTTTTCTAATGGCAACACTTTCAATATTAAATCCAAAAGGAATATTTTTGGCTGAACAATAAGTGATAAGTTCTTCCGCAATTTCAATACAAACTTCTACAGAACGCTCCAAAATATTCTCGGATGCCATTAATTCTTCTTTCAAAGTCTCAGGAATATGAATACCTAACCACTCCATAAAATGAAGTGTTTTCTTTGATCCACAGGCAGTTAGAGTAAAAATTATGGTTGGCGAATCTTGATTTTGGGCAATACACCCTTCTTCTAAAGCATCAATCATGCTCTTGGCATAATCAACATTGAATACGCATTGAGAAATAAAATAAGAAACGCCATGACTCATTTTATCCAAAATTCGTTGGTCTTCGTCATTCAATATGGCGTGGCGTTCGGGAATGGTTACTGCACCAATTACCGAAATACCTTGGTGTTTATTCCAAATTTTGTACGCTTCGGGTAAACTTGTAATTGGTTGAAAATCAGGTGCAGGAACTCCCACGAAAACGGGAGAAAAATTATGAGCGACCAAATTTTCAAGCCATTGAGAAAGTTCTTCTTGCGTGAATTTTCCTGCAGGTCTGTAAATGATTTTAGGAATTGCTAAGGAATGAAGATGCTCTTTGGCAAATTCAAATGGGTCCAAGGCACTCAAAAAAGGGAACGGGCGTTCTTCATCAGTTCTGGCAGATTCATCCTGAACGTCGTACACAACCAAAGCATCAATTTCCAGCGAGTGTAGTCTCGATAAAGTCTTTTCAGCGATTTCTTTTACCTTTTCTGGCTCAGTATGAGATTTTGGGGGAGTAATTCCGTATAGTAATATACCTGATTGCTTAGACTTAATTTTATTTAAAAACATATAAAAATACTGTGAGTGGGCTACGAATATAGTTTAGGATTGAGTTCTTTTTTTACAAAGTTAGCAATTAAAACTTACAATACTTCATCCTCTGATTCAGGGAAATCCCGAAACACAATCTCTTCCACCGAAGGGTATTTTAGGAGTTTTGAAAAGTCTGTTTTCCAGAAATCTAAATCTAATAATTGACCTTTGTCGTCTTCTGTAAGCGTAATAAGTACGGGAATATCGTCGGTGTCGATGTATTCAACTTGTATCAAATCGCCAACGTAATTTTCAGTATTATTATTTAAGCTGATACTTCCCATCTTTCCTCCTTCGTATTCAAAAACGTCTTCATTGATGGGATAATCGGCCAAATCTAAATTCAGGCTTTCTAATAAAAAAGTGATTAATTCTTTTTCGTTTTCTCTTATTTTGCGGGTTTCCATTTTTATTTGTGATTGCGTGATTTGTGAATTAGTGAGTTAAAAATGCCAACTCTTTTTCCAAATTCACTCTTACTTGTGCTTCAAATTTAAGGTAAAAATAATTAGTTTTAAAAATTCGTTCCATTGCCAAAAAGTGCTTTAAAACCTTCTTCCGACCAGCATTATAAATCAAGTCGGGATAAATGGCGTATTCTTTTCTGACGTTTTGATAATATTCCGAATACATTTCCCAAGACTGCCCCAAAACCGAAAGGTCGGCATCGGTAAAGTAATTGGCATCTTCGTTTTCACTCATAAAATGTGCTTTGGTAGCCATTATTTGAGCTTTGCATCGTTCTATTATTGCCAACGAAATTCCGATGGATTTCATTCGATTTTCGGCTAATTCGGCACTTTTTTGTTCATTATCTGATTTCAAAGAATTGTAAATAATATCATGATAATACAGTGAAAAAAGCACCACGTCCCAATCTTTTATTTGTGGTTTTATCTCCGTCAATTGTTGCAATAAATTTTCCAAATGATTCAAAGTATGATAATGTCTTTTTTTGTCAGAGTAATTACGTTCGATTTCAGCCCATAATTCCGTAATCAAATCTTGGTCATTTGTATATTTCGTCAAGAGGGCAATGAAAGTTTGTTTTAGCATTGTTTAGCAAGATAGAGTACCCTTTTTTTCGTACTTTTGTAAATATACTATCTAAGAATAGGCAAGAAAATAAAGTAATGGATTATTTACAAGGATTAAATCAACCGCAACAAGATGCGGTACAACATATTAACGGGCCGTTGATGATTATTGCGGGTGCGGGTTCGGGAAAAACACGAGTTCTGACTTATCGCACGGCTCACCTTATCAAAAATGGCGTTTACCAATAAAGCAGCGGGTGAAATGCGTCAGCGAGTTGAAAAAGTTATCGGAAATGATGCCAAAAACCTTTGGATGGGTACTTTTCACTCGGTTTTTGCCAAAATCCTCCGTTTTGATGGAAAGCATTTGGGTTATACTTCTGACTTCTCAATTTATGATACTGACGATTCAAAATCGTTAATCAGAAGTATTGTGAAAGAACGTGGTTTGGACGATAAAATCTACAAACCAAACGTGGTTTTTAACCGTATTTCGGGAGCAAAAAACCGTTTGATAGGCCCTGATGAGTACATCAATAATCCCGTAATTGCGGCGGATGACACGGCGGCTAAATTGCCAGAAATGGGTAAGATTTACAAGATTTACGCTCTCCGTTGTTTCCAAGCCAATGCGATGGATTTTGACGATTTGCTGTTCAATACCAATCTGCTTTTCCGTGACCATCCTGCGGTTTTGGACAAATACCAACGGAAATTCAAGTACGTAATGGTGGATGAGTTTCAAGACACAAACGTTTCTCAGTACTTGATTGTCAAGAAGTTATCTGATATTTCACGCAATCTTTGTGTGGTAGGTGACGACGCTCAGTCGATTTACGCCTTCCGTGGTGCGAGTATTGATAATATCTTGAATTTAGAGAAAGATTATCCAAATATGACCACGATTAAGTTGGAACAAAACTATCGTTCTACCCAAAATATCGTGGAAGCCGCCAATTCAATTATTGCTAAAAACAAGAATCAGTTAAAGAAAACTGTTTTCACAGAAAATGAAGAAGGTTCGTTAATTGAGTTGATAAAAGCGACTTCGGATAATGAGGAAGGTCGCTTGGTTTCAACACATATTTTTGAGTCGAAAATGAATTTAGGGCTTCGGAATACGGACTTTGCCATTCTTTACCGAACCAACGCTCAATCGAGAACTTTTGAGGAATCTCTCAGAAAACTCAATATCAAATACCGAATTATCGGTGGACTTTCTTTCTATCAGCGTCGTGAAATCAAGGATTTATTGGCATATTTTAGGTTTACGATAAATCAAAATGACGAAGAGGCTTTCAAACGCATTATCAATTTGCCCAAACGAGGTATTGGCGATACAACCATTGCCAAAATTACGATTACGGCCTCTGAACAACAAGTTCCAATTTGGCAAGTCGTTTCAAATATCAAACAATACCAAGCTGGGCGTTTTGCGGATACCATCGAAGGTTTTGCCGACTTGATTAAGTCGTTCAAAATCATGGTAGAAACGGGTAAAAAAGATGCTTATGAAGTGGCATCGCACATTGCAAAGTCGTCGGGATTATTGAAGGAACTCCACGAAGATAAAACCGTTGAAGGGCTTTCTCGCTACGAAAACGTGCAGGAATTATTGAACTCCATCAAAGAATTTGTGGATAATCCAGATGAAGGTGTGGAGGACAAAAACTTGAATACTTTCCTGCAAAATGTTTCATTAATGACCACTGCCGACCAAGATGACCCCGATGGCGACAATGACCGAGTGACGATGATGACGATTCACGGGGCGAAGGGTTTGGAGTTTAATCATGTATATGTAGTGGGTATGGAAGAAGACCTTTTTCCGAGCCAAATGATGCTACAAAGTCGGGCGGATTTAGAAGAAGAACGTCGTCTTTTTTACGTAGCCATTACCCGTGCGGAAAAGAAGTTAATGATGTCTTACGCCGAGACTCGTTACCAATGGGGACGCTTAAAACCTTGTGAGCCAAGTCGTTTCTTAGATGAAATCGACCCCAAATATTTACAGTTTGCCAAGAATATTCGTCGTGCCGTTGAAGACACCCAACGTTTGCCACAAGGTTTTGTCAGAATGTCGAATCGTGAGCAAAAAATGCCCGATTTCAATACGCCAGATACCAAAACGCCAATTGCTAATTTAATTCAAAGACCAGCATCAACTCGTTCAGCCGTAGTGGGGAATACCTACAAACCTTCCACCGATTTTACACCGAGCGATACCAAAAACTTAGCGGAAGGCGACCGAGTTGAGCATTTAAAATTTGGTTTTGGGAAAGTAAAAAAGATAGACGTAAACGGCACCGACCGTAAAGCAACCATTCAGTTCGAAGGGACAATTGGCGAGAAGACTTTGCTTTTGAGCTTTGCTAAGTTGAGGATATTGTAGGGTCTGAGCCAGGATTTGTAGAATTATTAGATTGCAAGATAACTGATTCGCTGCCAAATTATTACGAAATGCCCATCACATACCCACCTAAAATAGACATCTTCGCTTGCCTAATGTTTTTGGGCATTGTGCAAGCGTTGTTTTTGGGTTATTTTTTTATTTTTAGCAAAAAAGGAAATCGGCAAGCAAATGTGTGTTTGGGCTTATTATTATTGGGTTTTGTATGTTCGATGACCGAAATATTGCTTTGCTATACCAATCTGATGTTTAAAATGGTATGGCTCATTGATTTTGCCGAACCTACCAATTTCCTATTTGCACCCCTCTTTTATCTCTATGTACGAATTACCCTAAATAAGCCTTTTAAGAAATCGGATTGGTTTCATTTTCTGCCATTTTTATTGTACTTGATTTATAAAAGTGTCGTTTTTTTTCCTGCGGATTATCCTGAAAAATACAATGCTTATATCAGTGCGTATTATCCAGAATTACCACATTTACCTACTCCCACTGGAATGTGGAATAATACCGTTTATCGCATCTCTGACTATACTAATGAGCTTTTTCTAATTAGTATGATTATCTATTCCGTGGCGAATATTTGGTTATTAATGACGACATTTAAAGAGAAAAATCTGCCCTTTTTCTCCAATCAAAATATTACTTTAGCGTGGGCGAGACGGATGAGTTTTTGGTTTATTTCTATCATGGTGATATTCGTAATTTTTAAAAAAACCTTCCCGCATGACCTTGGTGACCACTTAATTGCGGCCCATTTGACCCTAATAATTTATTTAATCAGCATTAATGTTATCAAGAATTCAGCTTTCTTTACTCAGGAAAATAAAGAAGCAAAAAAATACGAAAAGTCATCTTTAACTTTCGAAATTCAAGAAAATACGCTTGCTAAAATCAAGTATTTAATGGAAACTGAAAAGCCATTTTTGAACGATTCGTTTTCAATGCCTACTTTGGCAAAACAATTATCCGTGTCGCCGCATCATTTGTCGCAAATTTTGAATGAAAGTTTGGGGCAAAGCTTTTTTGATTTCACGGCCCAATATCGAATTCAAGAAGCCCAAAAATTATTGACAGAAAACCCTAATGTAAAAATTGAGGAAATTTCTGAGCAAGTGGGCTATAACTCAAAATCTGCTTTCAATTCCGCCTTTAAAAAATTTACGGGTGTGTCGCCTTCTCAGTTTAGAAAAAACTAAGCCCTCAATGACGTCCTGAATTATCGGAAAGTACGTCTCCACTATCAGCAAAGCCTTTTTTTGATATTCAACACGCTACTTTTGCTGAACAAAAAATCAAAAGAAAATGTCAAAAAATAGACAATATTTTATCGACTGGATTAGAGTCTTAGCCTTTGCAATCCTCATTTTTTATCACTCAGGAATGTTCTTCGTTTCTTGGGGTTGGCACGTCAAAAACAACGTTATTGTAGAATCGTTGGAGTATCCAATGCTATTTTTTAACCAATGGAGACTTTCATTGCTCTTTTTTATTTCGGGTGTGGGAATGAGTTTTGCCCTAAAATCTCGCACGGGTTGGAGCTTTATTGGTGAACGAACCAAGCGTTTATTTTTACCTCTAATTTTTGGAATGTTTGTTATTGTTCCGCCCCAAATCTATTTTGAGCGAGTAATGTACCACCAATTTTCGGGTTCTTATACTGCTTTTTACCCGAGCGTTTTTGATTTTATTCCTTATCCAAAAGGTAGTTTTTCATGGCATCACTTGTGGTTTGTGGTCTATTTATTCGTGTATTCGTTGGTAGGAACTCCTATTTTTTTAGCCTTGAAATCAGCGAAAGGACAACGTTTTTTAGCAAAATTCCATCAGATTTTTATTCATCCACTTAGAAGCTATTGGCTCACTTTACCGTTTATGATTTTGTTCTGGATGTTAGACCCAATTTCACCAACAACCCATAATCTAATTCATGATTGGCTGAATTTACTCAATTGTTTTTTGTTGGTTTTAATGGGCTACGTGATGGGACAAAATCCGAAATTTTGGGAAATTTTGGAGATTTATCGAAAAGGATATCTTTGGGCTTCAATCCTATTTAGTACGAGTATTTATCTTTTTCTTTTCAAGCCAATTTTTCCCATTCAAAACGAAGATTTAGAATTTTTCGTAGAAGGAATTATTACTCGCATCAATGCTTTTTCAGTCATTTTTTGCATTGGCGGTTATGCTAAATATTTCCTCAACTTTACGAATAATACCCTAAAATACGCCAATGAAGCGGTTTATCCGTTTTATATTTTGCACCAAACAATTACGGTTGCCATTGGTTTTTACATCGCCAATTGGGGAATGGCTTGGCAAATAAAACTGCTCATTTTAATGTTTGGAACGTTTTTAGGGGCTTTAATTATTTACCATTTCCTGATTCGACCATTCAATTTAATGCGTTTATTATTTGGCGTAAAGGCTAAATAAATTAGCCTTGCATGGTACTTAATTTACGATAAAAACCGTCCTCAATATTTAATAAAGACTCATGCGTACCACGTTCGATGATTTTTCCTTGGTGAATTACCAATATTTCATCTGCATTCTGAATGGTACTTAAACGGTGAGCAATTACCAAAGTCGTGCGATTTTTCATCAAATTTGCTAAGGCTTCTTGTACCAATTTTTCGGATTCGGTATCCAAGGCCGAAGTTGCTTCGTCCAAAATCAAAATAGGAGGGTTTTTTAAAATAGCTCGAGCAATGCTCAGTCGTTGGCGTTGTCCACCCGAAAGCTTACCACCTCGGTCGCCGATTAATGTATGGTAACCATCTTGGGTTTCGAGGATAAAATTATGGGCGTTTGCAATTTTTGCAGCTTCCATTATTTCACTTTCAGAATGTTCCGTTCCAAAGGCAATATTGTTTGCGATAGTATCATTGAATAAAATAGATTCTTGGGTCACAATACCCATGAGTTCACGGAGTGATTCTTGTTTGAGTTCACGGAGGTCTTGACCGTCAATCAAAATTTGTCCTTCGGTAGGGTCATAAAATCTTGGCACTAAATCAGCCAAGGTTGATTTTCCACCGCCCGATGAACCTACCAAAGCGACGGTTTTTCCTTTTTGTATTTTTAGGGAAACATTGTCTAAAACTTTTGTCCCTGATTCGTACTCAAATGATACGTTTTTGAACTCTATTTCTTGATTAAATGCTTGAATTTTAGATGAATGAGGTAAATCTTTTACATTATTCGGAGCATCAATCATTCCCAAAATACGCTCAGAAGCTGCCACGCCACGTTGGATTCCCGACACGGCATTAGCGATTTCCTTGGCGGGGCGAGTTACCTGCGAAAACAAAATAATGTAAGTAATAAAACCCGATGCCGACATGGTAGAATTACCACCCAAAACCAAAGAACCACCGTAAACCAAAATGCCAGTTACCGTCAAAACACCCAAAAACTCAGTCAAAGGAGCTTGAGCTTGTTGGCGGTAACTCATACGTAACCACGAACTGAAATAGCCCTGATTTTCATTGCCAAAACGTTTTTTGATAAAATTTTCCGCATTAAATCCTTTGACAACTCGCATTCCACCGAGGGTTTCATCTAAAATTGTAAACAAATTACTTTGGCGTTGCTGTACCTCTTGAGCGTCCAATAGAAGTTTTTTTGTAATTGATGTAATCAAAATTCCTGCAACGGGAATCACCATTAAAGAGAATAATGTCAGTTGGGTAGATTGATAAAGAAGTGCCAAAAAGAACCCAATAAAAGTGAAGATTTCTTTAAAAATAGCAGAAAATGCCCGTCCAACTGAGTTTTCAATTTCTTGTACGTCAGTGGTAATGTAAGAGATTAAATTCCCTTTGCGTTCGTTCGTGAAAAAGCCCAAATGTAAGTGCAAGGTTTTTTCAAAAACAGCCTTTCGAATTGCCATAACGGTTTTTCCTTTAAATTTTTCAATCACTAAAGTTGATAAAAACTTAAAGAAATTTGCCAAAAATACCGAAGCTAAAATTACACCCGCTACAAACCAAAGAGCTTGAATTTTACCCTTTTCAAGAGCCATTGTAGTTAAATAATGATTGAAAAGATTTACAAAATATTCGATAGAAAAAGAATATTCGGGCATAGCAACCAGCGTAACGGCTTTTTCGCTAAATAATACTTCTAAAAGTGGCTGAATTAAAGCAAAATTCAAGATTCCAAAAATACTGGAAAGGACAGATGCCAAAAGAAAAGGGAAAAAATAGCCCTTAATCGGGGCGTAAGCAAGAATGCGAAGGTATGTTTTCAATGGATTTTATTCGGATTAATAACTCGTAAGTCTTTGATATTTAGAAAATTACGGTCGTTATCGGTAATTAGTGTAAGTTGCTTAGTGATAGCCGTTGCCGCAATGATGGCATCGGGTGTTTTAATTTTATATTTTCGGGTTAATTCAACTGTTTTATCAACAATGTCATCAGTTATTGCAATGCCAGAATCTTCTCTCCACACTCATAGCGTGAAAATTATCAGCGAAGTTGAAAATGAATCATATATCCTTGTTGTACTTCAACATATTCTCGAATCGGATTCATACAGATAGTGAAGTTTAAATGACCAAACAAAGAAACACAAAATTTATGACAATAATTCAGAAAAGACCTTTAAGTACGCCTTTGAGACGCTCTCAGTGCTGTGTTTTGTGACGGCAATTTGATAGGCTTTTTCGGTAAAATCTTTCCGTAATTGCCCATCATTCAATAATCTATGAATAGATTCTGCAATGGTTTTACTATCGCCAACTTCACAAAGTAAACCCTGATTCATAACAGTTTCAGTAATACCCCCTGCCTTGGTTGCCACCACGGGAACTCGATTGATAAACGCATCTAAAATACTACTGCCCAAACCTTCTTGTTGGGAAGTCAAAACGAAAATATCAAAGACCGAATAGAAATCTTGAATATTATCGTGATAACCGACAAATTTATACAAATTATTGATTTTCAGTGAATTAATATTTTCTTCAATAACTGCCTTTAATTTGCCTTCGCCAAAATGCAAGAATACAAAATCATCTCGGAGTTTACTTAAAATAGCAATTGCTTGAACCAAAGTTTGAGGGTCTTTTTCTTCGGTGAAAGCGGCAACAGTTGCAATTATTTTTTTATTTTGCCAGCCATTTTCTAAAATGAAATCTTTGGCTTTTTTAGAATTAATTATTTGATTTTCAACTATATCTGTAATGACACAGACATTTTTTATACCAAAATCTTCTAAGCTCTGTTTGACAATTTCGGTAATTGCTACCACCTTATCCGTAAAATAATACTTTAACTTTGTCATGAATCCTTTTATCGGGAAATTCACTCGCCGACTATAAACGACAGGTTTTCCGTGAAAAGGTTTGGTTAAAATGGCTAATAATTGGGCTTTGGAAGTTTGAGCGTGAATAACGTCAAAATTGCTTCCATTTTTGGCTAAAAATTTCAATCCTTCCCAACGATTTTTAATCTCATAAGTTTGAAAATTAGCTTGTTGCGATTTTTTGGATAGCTCGCCTTCTGCTTTTGCCAATAATGAAATTTGTACGCCTGCGTCTCGCAAACCTACCATATTGAGATACGTTTGACGTTCGCCACCACGCCAAGAAGATTCGGTATTTATTTCGAGAATTTTCAATTTTGCTAAGAACTAAAATAATTTAACTCTTCCTTTTTGAAGCTTTGTTTTGAATGACCAAAATGAGTCATTTCCTTGAATATCAATGCGTTTTAACTCAAATTTATCTTTGGATTTGAATGAATTTACCTTATTTCCAATTCTGAAAGCCGCTTTAATACCAATTTCTGTAAACATCTTTTTCATGGCGTTTAAGACTTCTTTTTTCTTGGGTCTGCCTCCATACGGATACGCAAAAGTAGGCGTGTAATCAATACCGTTCTCGGTTAAGGTTTGCATATTGGTTAATAATTCCTCTCGCATTTCTTCCAAGGCTAAGTGTTTGAAATTCTGGTGTTTATGCGAATGTAAACCAAATTCTATCACTGAAGAATTGAGCGATTTTAGTTGCTCATAAGTCATTAATGCCGAACCGTCTCCGTACCAAGAACTCATACCACCCAAGTAAGAAGTCGGCAGAAAAATAGTAGCTTTTAAATGATATTTTTGGAGTAAAGGATACGCCAATTCAAGATTACTGACATAGCCATCATCAAAAGTGATGAGCACAGGATTTGGGGGAAGTGCTTGTTTATTATCTAAAAAGTTGAGCACTTCTTTTGTAGTAATTGCTTGATAATCATTGTCTTTGAGAAATTTGAGTTGTTTCTCGAAATCTTCCGTAGAAACCGTCAGCATATCTTTTTCGGTTTCATGAATTTTATGATACATCAAAACAGGAATTCCTTTTTTTGTAGGAATCAGAAAACTGTATTGGATAATAAAATATATGAGAGCAATGAGTAAAAAGAGGGCGATGAAAAATATCATTTATTTGGAATGATTGAAGGTTTACTTTTTGGATAATTGGCAGTGGTAAAGTTCTATTAATTCGCAAAACTTGAATTCATTTCTCGTAATTTTGCGTATTTTACCACAGGATACATGGCGGAAAGAATAGCCCAAACAAAACCTGGATAGCCATCTAAAATTGCTCCACGGAGTAAGTAAATTTTCAAGAATGTTATCGGAAATCTGGTAATAACGCTGAACATTGAGCCTTGTTTTCCTGCCTTGGCCAAATCTTCGGCCGCATAGGAAGTATAGCGGTTAAATTTTGTAAAATAATCGGCAAGACTACTGTAACTGTAATGTAAAATTTGATGATTGAGTTTACAAACGGTGCCATCAATTATCACTTTCTCGTGAACCTTTGATAAATCCCAGTTTCCTTTTTTCCTATCAAAAAGTCGAAGACGTAGCACTTTATATTCACCACCAAAACGAAGGACACGCCCTAAAAAACACAAAGAAATAGGAATGAAAAAGCCATGACAATCAGCATTTTTACGTGGAATATTGAATATTTCCTCTCTCAATTCTGAGGTAACCATTTCGTCATCGTCTAAACAAAGAACCCAATCGTTGGTAGCTTGTTCGACAGCAAAACGTTTTTGTAAACCATAGCCTTCAAATTCTTTATACACGATTTTTGCTCCGAATTGGGTGGCAATTTCAATTGTTTTATCGGTACTTCCCGAATCTACAATTACGATTTCATCCGCCCAACTAACCGCCTCTAAAACCTTGTAAAGGGTGTTTTCTGAGTTAAGCGTGATGATAACTATGCTTATTTTCATTCAATAATGCTTTACTGGGCAATCTCAATTCTCGCAGTTTTGCGTATTTTATTACTGGATACATCGCTGAAAGAATAGACCAAACAAAACCTTGGTAGCCATTTAAAAAATTTTTCCGAAGGAAATATTCCTTCAAAAATGTAACTGGAAAACGAAAAAGCACTTGTAATATTGAGCCTTTTTTACCCGAATCGTACATCATTTGGGCGGTTCGGGTGGTATAATAATTTAGTCGTTGTAGATAATCGTGGAGGTCTTTATAACTGTAATGCAGAACATGGTTATTGAAGGTCGCTAATTGACCTTCAACGACTGCTCCTCCGTGTACGAATTTATCGTTAAAATTGCCAAATTTTTTGTTGAATAACCGTAGATGAGGCATTTTGTATTCTGCTCCATAACGCATCAAACGCCCCAAGAAAATCAATGAAATGGGCACATAAAAGCCGTTATAATCATTTGGGTTAGAAAGCGTTTTCTCTATTTCATCTCTTAATTCGGGTGTAACTTCTTCGTCGGCATCGAGTACAAAAACCCAATCATTAACGGTTTGATTTACACCAAAATATTTTTGTGGGCCATCACCATCAAATTTGCGATACATAGTTTTGCATTTGTATTGCTGAGCAATCTCAAGGGTTCGGTCGGTACTACCCGAATCCACTACAATAATCTCGTCCACCCACGAATGAATGGCCTTCAGAGTACGCTCAATGATTCGTTCTTCATTGAGCGTAATGATGACTACGCTTATTTTCATTTGGTACTTGTCTGATTGAGAGTTTAAAAGAGAATAAAGGTTTAATTGCTCGTTGAAAAAAAAACGTTAAACCTTTACAAAGGTACTGATTTTAACGAAATCTAAAAGTCTAAAAATGAGGCATAAAATATCGAAATACTAAATGTTGAAAAATACCCATTTTTAGGCTCAAATTTCCCTCAAAAATCCACAAACGTTAGTTCGTACAAGGGATTTTTTGTATTTTTACTTTTTCAAAGCAAATAACGCTGTTTATTGATTTTGAATCTACTTTTATAACAATCTCCGAAAAGTATAATAATGCAAATAGGTTTTGCTTTTAGAGCATAAGAAAACTTAATCTGAATGCTACAAGCAACAATCCGCAATCAAAAGATATGTCAGAATTTCAAGAACCAGAAGAAAACAGTAGAGCAAATTATGACGCCGATAATATCCAGGTCCTCGAAGGCTTGGAAGCCGTGCGTAAACGTCCGTCCATGTATATTGGAGATACGGGCTTTAAAGGTCTTCACCACCTTATTTGGGAAGTTGTCGATAACTCAATTGATGAAGCCTTGGCGGGTCATTGCGATACCATCAGCGTTACCATCAATACCGATAATTCAATTACCGTAGAAGATAACGGACGTGGTATTCCAACGGGAATGCACACAAAAGAGAAAAAGTCAGCTTTGGAAGTTGTAATGACCGTACTCCACGCTGGTGGTAAGTTCGATAAAGACACTTATAAAGTATCAGGTGGTTTGCACGGTGTGGGGGTATCCTGCGTAAATGCTCTTTCAACAGATTTGAAAGTTACCGTTTATCGTGAAGGAAAAGTATTTGAACAAGAATATAAAATCGGTATTCCTCAGTATGCTGTAAGAGAAATTGGTACAACACAACGTCACGGAACAACCGTTACTTTCAAGCCAGACGAATCTATTTTTACCATTACAGAATACAAATACGAAACTGTAGCAGGTCGTTTGCGTGAACTTTCATTCTTGAATGCAGGTATCACCATCAATTTGACTGACCTTCGTGAATTGGATGATAAAGGCGAGCCAAAAGGGGATATATTTTTCTCACAAGGCGGTTTGAGTGAATTCGTATTGTATTTGGATGCAACCCGTGAAAAAATTATCGACGCTCCAATTTACATGGAAGGCGATAAAAATGGCGTTCCAGTTCAAGTTGCGATGATGTACAATACCTCGTATTCTGAAAACGTAGTATCGTATGTAAACAACATCAATACTATCGAAGGTGGTACACACGTAGCGGGTTTCCGTGGTGCGTTGACTCGTACTTTGAAAAACTACGCTGATAAATCAGGAGCATTAGATAAATTAAAAATTGACATCGTAGGTGATGACTTCCGTGAAGGATTGACAGCCGTAATTTCGGTGAAAGTGGCTGAGCCACAATTTGAAGGACAGACCAAAACCAAATTAGGTAACGGTGAAGTTTCAGGAGCGGTATCTTCGGCGATGTCAGATATGTTAGAATCTTGGTTAGAAGAACACCCGAAAGAAGCTCGTCAGATTGTAGCGAAAGTGATTTTGGCAGCTCAAGCTCGTCACGCTGCTCGTAAAGCACGTGAAATGGTTCAGCGTAAAACCATTTTGGGTGGTAATTCACTTCCAGGAAAATTAGCTGACTGTTCAGACAATGACCCCAAAGTTTGTGAATTGTACTTAGTAGAAGGGGACTCAGCGGGTGGAACGGCAAAACAAGGTCGTAATCGTGCTTACCAAGCAATTTTACCATTGAGAGGTAAGATTTTAAACGTTGAAAAGGCTCAAGAATACAAAATTTACGAAAGCGAAGAAATCAAGAATATGATTACGGCTTTGGGCGTAAGTTTCGGAAGAGATGGCGACGAAAGAGCATTGAATACCGATAAATTGCGTTACCATAAAGTAATCATCATGACGGATGCGGACGTGGATGGTTCTCACATTAGAACCCTAATCCTTACGTTCTTCTTCCGTTATATGAAAGATTTGTTAGACAGCGGTTATATCTACATTGCTCAACCTCCACTTTACCAAGTGAAAAAAGGACAGCAAATGGAATATTGTTGGACAGAAGCACAACGTGAAGTGGCAGTAAAACGCTTAGCAGGTGGCGGACGTGAAGATTTAGTAGGTATTCAACGTTATAAAGGTCTTGGAGAAATGAACGCTGAACAATTGTGGGAAACTACGATGAATCCAGATACTCGTACCTTGAAACAAGTAACCATTGAATCAGCAGTAGAAGCAGACCATTTATTCTCAATGTTAATGGGTGACGAAGTACCACCAAGACGTGATTTTATTGAGAAAAATGCTAAATATGCGAAGATTGACGTGTAAACTTAGCATAGAAATAAAAAATAGGGCTAAATCCAGTGGGTTTAGCCCTATTTTTTATTTCAAGGTATTTTCAGAAATTGGTATGAAGGTTTTTAATACTGGAGAATAATTCTATCATTCCTCAAAAAATCACCCAGCTACCATACCGCCATCAATAGGTAAAGCATGTGCCGTGATGAATGAAGCTGAATCTGAACACAGCCAGACAATTGCTTCGGCTATTTCTTCGGGTTGACCAAAACGTTTCATTGGAATTGCTGATTCTAACTTGTCTTTCATGTCATCTCCAATTACGTCAAACATTCCTGTAACTAAAGGAGTAATAGTAAATACGGGACATACTGCATTGACTCTAATTCCTTTTTTTGCGTACTCTAAACCCGCTGATTTCGTCATACCAACCACAGCGTGTTTACTGGCAGAATAGGCCACATTATTCGGAAAACCCGATAAACCTGCCACCGATGCTACATTGACAATTGACCCCGAACCTTGCTGGGTCATTACTTGTAGCTCCGCCCGCATACACATAAAAACGCCCGTTGTATTTACCGACATTACTTTTTCAAAGTTATCAGTTGGATATTTGTGTGTAGCCGTCCAAAGTCCACCAATACCAGCGTTATTAATGCCGTAGTCTAAACGTGTATATGTGTCTACTGTTTTGGTTATCAGATTGTTAACTGATACTTCATTGGTTACGTCGCATTCGATGAAAGTAGCTTCGCCACCTTGGTCTTGAATCATTTTAACGGTTTCTTGTCCGCCCACAATGGCAACATCCGACACGACAACTTTAGCTCCGTGAGCCGCAAATAGCAAAGCCGTAGCTCTCCCCAAACCCGAAGCCGCTCCAGTTATCATGGCAACTTTACCCGAAAAATCTTGTTTCATTTTAATAGTTTATTGAGAATTGTTAGAAGAAAAAATGTTTATTGTGAGAATGTTTTTTTATTTTACTAAACTTCTAAAAATCAAAGAGATTCATTAGTTATTGATAGAATTGATTTCTAAATTTGACAATAAATCTTCAAAGAACAAAACAATTTGACTTCTCAAGTTGTAACATTCTTGATAAGTCACAGCACTCCACGCAATTGTCTTAATAGAAACACTTTCTCAGACTTTCGTTTGTCTTGGAAATTAGCAGTTTATAAAAAATCCTGATTACTTCATTAAAAATACAGGCTAATTCGCCTTCAAATTTGTAATTTTGTTATTCTGATTTATACAAAGTAAGTTTAAAATTTAATAATTAGTTTTCAAGTCTGATAATCAATTTAGGTGCAGCACGATTTTTTAAAATCGGATATTGAATGTAACATTCACATCTTCCACGAATATCAGTTTTAGAACTACAATCATTCTTAAAACATGACAAATACTCCACAGGTAGAACCCCTTTTAGTAGAAGACCCCAATCGCTTCGTGCTATTTCCTATCAAGCAAAATGATATTTGGCAGTTCTATAAAAAAGCTGAGGCGTCTTTCTGGACAGCAGAAGAAATAGACCTTTCGCAAGATTTGAACGATTGGGATAATCGCTTAAATGACGGTGAAAAACACTTTATTTCGCACGTATTGGCATTTTTTGCGGCTTCTGATGGTATCGTGAATGAGAATTTAGCGGTTAATTTCCTTTCGGAAGTGCAATACGCTGAGGCTAAATGTTTCTATGGTTTTCAGATTATGATGGAAAATATCCACTCTGAAACGTATTCATTATTGATTGATACATACATCAAAAATCCAGTTGAAAAAGATAAAATGTTACGTGCCGTAGATACTATCCCGTGCGTAAAGAAAAAAGCAGACTGGGCTTTACGTTGGATTGAAAAAGGTAATTTTGCTGAACGTTTAATCGCTTTTGCTGCCGTAGAAGGAATCTTCTTTTCGGGTTCATTTTGTTCAATTTTCTGGCTGAAAAAACGTGGTTTAATGCCAGGTTTATCATTCTCTAACGAATTGATTTCGAGAGATGAAGGACTTCACTGCGACTTCGCTTGTCTCCTATATACCGACCATGTAAAAAATCAATTAGACCCGAATGATATTTACAGCATTATTCTTGATGCGGTAACCATTGAAAAAGAATTTGTTACCGATGCTTTACCTGTTTCTCTAATTGGAATGAATGCAGAATTGATGTGCCAATATATTGAGTTTGTTGCCGACCGTTTATTAGTTGCTTTGGGCTTACAGAAACAATACAACGCAACCAATCCATTTGACTTTATGGAAATGATTTCGTTGCAAGGAAAGACCAATTTCTTCGAGAAACGTGTGGCTGAATACCAAAAATCAGGTGTTATGTCGGAGAAAGAAACAATGGCATTTTCTTTGGATGAAGATTTTTAAAGAATATAATTTTAATAAAAAAAGCCGCAAATTATCAAAATTTGCGGCTTTTCTATGGTTTATAAGGCATTACCGTTGCATTTGTGGGATTTTTTTTTGAATGATAAAAACGATTACTTTATCAATTTTAAAACCTCTTCCGCAATTTCTCTGGCGGCTTCAGGTTTGGCTAATTCGTGGATATTTTTACTGAGAAGTGCCTGTTTTTCAGGGTTTTGTAGTAGAGCAATGGTAGCTTTTACCAAATCTTCACGAGCGGTAACGTCTTTTACTAAAATAGCGGCATCGTTTTTCACCAAACTCATAGCATTCATGGTTTGGTGGTCTTCGGCTGCGGTTGGTAATGGTACTAAAATGGATGGTTTTGCCGCCAAACATAATTCTGAAACAGACAAGGCTCCTGCACGTGAAACTACCACATCAGCAACGGCGTAAGCTAAATCCATTTCATAAATAAAATCAGATACAAATACTTGACCTTCAAAGACTTCGGCGGTTGTCTTGGCACGGTCGATGTACAATTTTCCCGTTTGCCAAACCACTTGATAGCCCGCTCCGACTAAATTGGTAAGTCCAGCGTCAATAGCTTCATTGATAGTTCTCGCTCCTTGGCTTCCGCCAATAACCAAAACCGTTTTTTTGCTTGATGACAAACTAAAGTGTTCAAGAGCTTTTGAACGCTTTGAGTTTACTTCTAAAATATCTTTTCTGACAGGATTTCCCGTCATTTTTATTTTTTCTTTCTTGAAAAACGCCTCCATATTTGGGTAAGCTACGCAAATTTTATCGGCACTTTTCGAAAGGAATTTGTTGGTAACACCCGCATAGGAATTTTGCTCTTGGATTAAATACGGAACTCCCATCATGGATGCTGCTAATAGAACAGGACCAGAGGCATAACCACCCACGCCAACGGCTACATCGGGCTTAAAGTCCTTGATGATGCTTCGGGCTTCGCTTAAACTTGAGATGAGTTTTTTTGGAAAGCTGATATTCGCCAAAAGATTGGAACGGTTGATACCTGCAATGGGCAAACCGATGATTTTGTATCCCGCTTTCGGGACTTTTTCCATTTCCATTTTGCCTTCTGCACCCACAAAAAGCACTTCAATGGCAGGATTAATTTCTCTCAAAGCGTTGGCGATGGCAATGGCAGGATAAATGTGTCCGCCCGTTCCGCCGCCTGATATAATGACTTTTGGCATATTGTGATGTTATAAAACCGAATCCTTAATTTTATCTTTACTAACCGAAATAATAATTCCAATCATCGCTCCTGTGAACAAAAGCGAGCTACCTCCCATACTCAAAAGTGGTAAAGGTTGTCCCGTTACTGGCCCTAAACCCGTGGCAACACCCATGTGAACCATCGCTTGAATAACCAAACTGAACGTCAGCCCAGCGGAGAGTAATCCGCCGAAGGCTCGCCCCGAACTATCCACCGCTTTCATCCCTCGATATAAAAGCCAAAGGTATAAACACAGTACAAATAAGCCACCAATCATGCCCCATTCTTCAATGATGATAGCATAAATAAAGTCAGATTCCGACTCACTTAGGAAGTATCTTTGCTGACTTTTTCCAGGGCCTTTGCCAGTAAGTCCACCGTTGGCAATGGCGTAATAACTTCTTTCTATCTGATAATCAGTATCTTTGTCAGCATTTTTGTCTTTCTTCCCCTTTAGTCCACTCACAAAATTGGTAATACGATTTCGGGCGGTATCAATACGAGTTCCAGTACCAGTCATCACCAAAACAAAACCCATGAAAATGATTCCTAAGAAAGTCATGAGTAAAAAATTACTCGGTACTCGACCAATGTACATCAATAAAAAACAAGTAGTAAATAACAATGCCGATGTCGAAACGTTGGTTAGGGCAATACAACCACAAACAATGATAATTTTGATTGTCATTGGTAATACATCCGTGAAAGAATATTCAAGATGTTGCCGTTTTGCCAACATAAAAGACAGATTGGTAATGAGCGATAATTTGGCAATATCAGAAGGCATAAAAGTCATTCCTCCGAGGTGAATCCAACGGTTGGCATTGTTGATTCCATGCTCAAATTTATAAGCATAAAGGAGTAATACAACTGACAAAAGAACGCCAATATTAGAAAATACGGCAAATTTATGGTAATCAAAACGGTGAAAAACCCACATGGCTCCTAAACCCACACTCATAAAAATAGTGTGTTTGATAACCAGAAAAAATACATTTCCGTCGCTTTGTACGGCAAGTCGCCCCGAAGCACTCGCTACCACCACGATACTAATAATGGACAGTGCCGCAATAACTGTCCAGATTTGATAATCGCCTTCCAGATTTTTTTTCAGCCAAGTAGTCATTTTTTATGGTATTTAGTAAGGATATTTATGGTATCTGTGATTTAGTGAATTGTAATTAATTTAACGCTAAAAGATGAGTAATTCTGTAAATTGAATATAAATTTGATTTTAAAAATTATTAATAGTTGGACATTTTTACTTACTCAATATCACGCATGAGCTTCTAACCACTCTTCACCACTCTCATAAATCTCTTTTTTCCAGATAGGAACAACCGTTTTGAGCGTATCAATTAACCACTGACAAGCTTCAAAAGATGCCACCCGGTGAGGCGTTGAAACTGCAATAACCACCGCAACATCACCAATTTGTAAAACTCCTTTGCGGTGAATCATCACGATTTTTTCAATATCCCAACGTTCACGAGCTTGATTAGCCAGCTCTTCCATTTTTTTTACTGCCATTATATCATACGTTTCAAATGCTAAACGTACTACTTCTTTAGCGTTATTATGATTGCGAACGGTGCCGATAAAGACATCAATTGCTCCTGCTCTTTCTGATTGAGCAGCGTCTATACAAGCTTGAATATCAATGGCTTGGTCAGATATTTTTATCATTATTTTAAGGTTTGGCGTTTAGTTTATAGGTTAGGGAACACCTATTTTAGTCAAAGTACTCCGTTGAAATTAGCCTTTGGTTTTAGGTGCTAAAACACTTACAAATGTTTGGTATCTACTTTTCCAGAACAAAGCAATTCACCAAACCGCTAAATTCTGACATCTATTGTTTAACATCTTTCTAATTCTACAAAAGAATATTGATATTGATGTTTTTCGTCAGTTTGAAAGTCTTCACGATGGATTTCTTGCCAAATGGTTTTATCAATTTCAGGAAAAAAAGTATCTCCTTCAAATGGATAATGAACCTCGGTTAGGTAAATTTTATCAACCAAAGGTAAAGATAAACGATAAATTTCTGCTCCACCAATGATAAAAGTCTCCTCATTTTCAAGCTCTTGGGCTTTCTCAATGGCTTTTTCCAAAGAGTTTACCGTAAAACAATTTTCAATTTGGAAGTCAGCATTTCTCGAAATAATAATTGAAGTTCTATTCGGTAAAGGTTTTCCAATTGAATCAAAAGTCTTGCGGCCCATGATGATACAATGCCCCGTTGTGAGACGTCTAAATTGCTTTAAATCATTAGGTAAATGCCAGATTAACTGATTATTATGACCAATAACATTATTTTCTGCTACGGCTACGATTAAGGAAAGTTTCAAGATTTTGCTGTTTGAAATTAGATGTTCGATGAATGTTTTGTCAGTTGAAGTAAAATATAGCCAAACTTCGTGCGTCAAATATTAATATTTGAACATCTGAGGAAATTAAGATTTATGTAAAATTAAGATATTTACGACTAACAATTCATAAGTCCTTCGCCATTTTTACATATTCAAGGCCATCTTTGAGCCACATTTCAGAAACTATTTTAAATCCGAATTTTTGATAAAACTCATAAGCTGTCAAGCGGGCATTGCACCAAAGGGTTTTTATTTTCCGCTTGCTGGATTCTTCAATAATATGTTTGAGTAATATTGAGCCAAATCCTTTGCCTTGCTCGGATATTTCGGTAGCAAATTTGCGGAATTGAGCAGTATCATTTTCCACAAAGAGCGAAATGACCGAAAGTATTTTACCGTCTCGCAAAACCCCAAAATGATTGCCATTTTCATCTTCTAAAAGCTGGACATAGCTCAAAGGCTTATCCGCCCACATTACCCGATGGCGTAAATCCCACGTGTCGGAAGGTTGTATTTCTTTTATTTCTACCATTTATTTTTGATTTTTTACAAAGAAAATGTAATTGTTATAAATTAGGTAATTCGCTAAGTTGAAATAATAATAAAATTTGTAAATAGTTGATATACAGGATTTTATTGGAGAATAGCTCTTCGAGAAATTCGATATTTCTTGTACAAGACTTTTTATTTTGTACATTTGTCTCATTAGAATTGCTTTATAAAATATTGAAATTTCTTCGGATGGCTTCTCATAGCGGTCCACTTTGTGTTTAAATTCCGTAAACACCCTAAAAGAGTATTTTTAATTTTGTAAAGAAATCATGCAACAAAACACAACCATCGCTGTCATCGGCGGCACAGGTAAATCTGGTAAATATTTAGTAAATCAATTACTTCAAAGAGGTTTCCGCCTTAAAGTCCTCCTAAGAAATCCAGAAAAATTCATCCCAAAAAATACACTAATTCAAATAATAAACGGAGATGTAAAAGATTATGATTCCGTATTGTCTTTGGTCAAAGATTGTCACGCCGTTATTAGCACCTTAGGTTTGGGACAACCCGCCAGTGAAATGTCCATTTTTAGTCAAGCTACAACAAATATTATTCGTGCAATGAATGAATATGATATTCAGCGATACGTGGTAATTACGGGCTTGAATGTGGACACGCCTTTCGATAAAAAAAGCCCAAAAACGCAATTTGCCACCGATTGGATGTACGAAAATTACCCCAAAACTACGGCTGATAAACAGTTAGAATATCATATTTTATCAGAAAGTAACGTTAATTGGACTTTGGTTCGACTTCCATTAATCGAACAAACAGAGGAAAAAAGTGAGACTAAAACAAGTCTGAAAGATTGTCTCGGAGACAAAATAAGTGCTACCAGTTTGGCAGATTTTCTCATCGAACAGTTATCGGATGAAACATTTATCAAGCAAGCTCCCTTTATAGCAAATAGCTAATTTTGAAAATTGAGCCGTTTCTGGCTCAATTTTTACTAAAATACATCATTATGAAAACCCTTAAAATTTTATCAATTGTTATTTTTTCGAGCATAAGTTTGATGGCTTGCTCTGAGAAAAAAGAGGGTACTGTTACGCCCATAACGCCAACGACTCCTACCGAAAAAAGTACTTTTTTCAATGACCCGATTATGAAAAAAGCAAATTTGATTTCGGTAAGTTTTTCCAATGACCAAACACTTTTTGCCTTCGGAAATGATTCAGGTCGAGGTTATCTTTTTAAAAGTACGGACACGGGCAAAACTTGGGCAGAGGTTTCATACAGTCCCTTAAATCCACTCATGAATGTAGTCAGTTTTTACGATGAAAAAGTAGGAATTATTGGCGGTAATACCATTTTAGGAACAAATGATGGCGGAGCAACTTGGGCAACAATTCCGCAATTATCCAATGCTATTCAGAAAGTTACATATCCGAAAAGTCAGCAAGGGTTTATGGTAAAATTGATTTTTGATGCTTTTCATTCTCGAAAATACACGGAACTTTATGCCGTCAATACGACAAATTTAACCACCGATAATAATTATGTGACGCTCGACGGTTACACCAACGATTTACATTTTTTGAGGAATAAAATTGGAATTTTAGTCGGAGATTTAGGAAATGTTTACATCATTACGGTTAAAGCAGATGGTACTTTTGAGTACAGCGACCGCCTCAGACCCGTGAGCGAAGATTTACTTTCTGTATTTATGGTAAATGAAAAAATAGCCTTTGTTGGAGGGAAGAATAATATATTTCTGAAAACAATTGATGCAGGAACAACTTGGACAAATCTGAAAATTTTGGTCACTGGCAACGTCAAAAAAATCGTTTTTCAAAATGAGAATTTGGGTTACGGGATTGTGGAAAATGAAGGGAAAACGGCACTTTACAAAATAGAAGAATCAGGGCAAAAATGGACAAAATTTACCACGACAGATGCCGTCATTTTTAACGATTTGAAGATAAACTCTCAAGGAAAAGCCATTGCTGTGGGAGAGGGTGGAGGAGTTTATTTATTTTGATATTTCACGAAATACATCCTTTTGTTTATATTTCAGACAAACAAAAGGATGTATTTCGTCATCTATTTACTAATTTCCAACATTGCTTTCAAAGCCTTCAAAGCAGGAATACGAACTTCCTCTGCCACTTGAATTTCAGGTAATTCATAAAACATGGCATTGTATAATTTCTCCATCGTGTTCATTTTCATGTATGGACATTCAGAACACGCACATGAATTTTTCTCATTAGCAGGGGCAGGAATCAGTTTTTTATTGGGTACTGATTCTTTCATTTTATGCAAAATTCCCGCTTCTGTTGCTACGATAAACTCTTGACAATCAGATGTTTTTACGAAATTTAATAAGGCAGTAGTTGAACCCACAAAATCTGCTTGCGACAAAATTACTTCTTTACATTCTGGGTGAGCAATCAATAAGGCATTTGGGTTTTCCTCTTTCGCTTTTTTGAGTTTTTCCAAAGAAATATCAATGTGAACGATACAAGCACCTTCCCAAAGAATTAAATCACGGCCTGTTTTCTTGGCAACGTAACGTCCTAAATTAGCATCGGGAGCAAAGATAATTTGTTTGTCGGCAGGAATAGACTCTACCACTTTTACCGCATTTGACGAGGTACAAATGATGTCCGTCATTGCCTTAATATCCGCAGTACAGTTAATGTAACTTACCACAACAGCATCAGGATATTTTGCTTTAAAAGCCGCAAATTCTTCTTTCGGAGCGGCATCTGCTAATGAACAACCCGCATTCAAATCTGGAAGAACCACCTTCTTATTCGGGTTCAAGATTTTAGCCGTTTCGCCCATAAAATGCACACCACAGAAGACAATCATATCCGCATCGGTATTCTCGGCAGCTTGAGCCAATCCGAGACTATCGCCCAAATAATCGGCAATGTCCTGAATTTCAGCATCTACATAATAGTGAGCTAAAATCACGGCATTTTTTTCTTTTTTCAATTTTAAGATTTGCTCTTTCAAATCTTCACCCTTGAAAGGCACTGAACGGCTAACGTAGCCAACTCGTTGTGATTCTTCTAATAAATTCATGATATGTAGCCCGATGTTTCCACATCGGCTTTTATACTTTTCCGATGCGGAAGCATCGGGTTACATTTAATACGCTTTCAAACTCAAATCTAAACTATTCACATGATGTGTCAAAGCTCCGCATGAAATATAATCTACGCCACATTCGGCATATTCACGAATTGTGGTTTCGTTGATTCCGCCCGATGCTTCGGTCATAAATTTTCCGTCAATCATTTTTACGGCTTCTCGTAAGTTTTCAAACGAGAAATTATCCAACATGATGCGGTCAACTTTCCCAATTTCTAAAACCTGACGTAATTCATCAAGATTTCTGACTTCAATTTCTATCTGTAAGTCACGCCCAGTGGTTTTTAAATAGTCGAGTGCCTGATTTATAGCATTATGGATGCCCCCCGCATAGTCTACGTGATTATCTTTTATCAAAATCATATCAAACAAAGCGTAACGGTGATTGACGGCTCCACCAATTTTACAAGCCCATTTTTCGCATAATCTAAAATTGGGCGTTGTCTTGCGAGTGTCCAATAATTTGGTATTGGTGCCTTCCAACAATTTCACCATCGAAGCCGTGTAAGTAGCAATACCCGACATCCGTTGCATACAATTTAGCACCAAGCGTTCCGCTTTGAGAATTGACTGCGACGAACCCGCCACCGTCAAAACGATTTCGCCTTTTGTGATAAATGCACCGTCCTGTAAAATAGTTTCTACCTGCAAATTAGGGTCAACTTCGGCAAAAATCATTTTGGCTAATTCTACACCCGCCAAAATGCCCGTATCTTTCACCAAAAGCCTCGCCCGACCCGTGGCAGTGCTTGGAATGGTAGAAAGTGAAGTATGGTCGCCATCGCCCACATCTTCGTGCAGGGCGGTTTGGATAAAGTTTTTAATGTATGTTGGTTCTAAGTAATTGAACATTGTTTCGCTTTGAAAATGGGTAATATTACAGTTTTGTATATATGTTGAAAAGCTAAAATCGGTCGTTGGCTTGTAAATCAACGACCGATTTATTTGCTACTATTTCTATAATCTTAAAAGATTTGTTGCTCAAAAATAACGGTTTAATTTGATAAATGTTTTTATGGGCAGACTTTGTAGGTGGCGATTGGATCTTTTTCCCAGCCTGACGTTACTTGATTTAAGTTATTTACACAGATAATTTGGATATTGTTAGAACTACAACTTAGTTCTGTTAAAACGGTATTTTTACTGACATCTAAACTGGTTAATTGATTAGAGGAGCAACGTAAACTCGTTAAAGCGGTATTTTTACTGACATCCAAACTGGTTAACTGATTATTAGAATTACAGTACAAATCAGTTAAAGAAATATTTTTACTGACATCTAAATTGTTTAGCCGATTCCCTCTACAGTCTAATATCGTTAAAACTATATTTTTAGTGACATCTAAACTTGTTAATCCATCTTCGCTACAGTATAATATTGTTAAAGCGGTATTTTTACTGATATCTAAACTGCTTAGATGCAAATTAGAACAATTTAATATTTTTAGATTAACGAATTCTTCAATTCCAGTTAAATCTTTAATCATCGTGCCGGCTATAGATAAAGAAGCTATATTAAGTACATTTGCTCTTAAAACTTTACCGTCTTGAACATCGTCAATACCTAATTTAATTAACTCTTTCTCAAAATTCACATCAGGAATTGAGACATAATCAGGCTCAATATCCTTCGGCTTACACCCAAAAAACAGCAACCCAAACCCCACAAAAAAGGCAAATACAAAATACTTTAAACTCAAATTACTGAATGTAGAAATGTGGTTTTTCATTGTTTATTATTTTACGTTTGATATAGATACTTGTTATATTTCTACCTCAACACTCCCTCAAAAAAAGCTAAAACTTCTTCTTTGGTAGGTTGTTTCACGGGGCGAACTACTCTAAAACCCACGAATGGAGAATCGGCATTCCACCATTTACTTTTTGGAATTTGTGGGTCACGACGGTTCCAGATTAAGTCAGATTTTAGGCGGTCGGCACTGCGTAATTCGTTTTCTTCGCTTTGGTAATTTCCACCTTTTACTGTGCTTGGATAACGCTTAACTTTTACATTATACGGATTCGTTTTTCCTTCCGAAATGGTTTTGTAAAATTCCGCATCGTATTGGTCAATTGTCCATTCTGCTACATTTCCCAACATATCGTACAAGCCCCAAGCGTTTGGTTTTTTCTCGGCTACATGATGATATTTTTCTTCTGAATTGGTTTTAAACCATGCGTAATTGCTCAATTCAGCGGGATTTTCGCCAAAAAAGAAACGACTTTTACTGCCCGCTCTACAAGCGTATTCCCATTCCGCTTCGGTGGGTAATCGGTAGAAAAAACCCGTTTTATAGTACAACCATTTGCAGTACATCAAAGCGGCGTATTGTTGCATGGAATTGGCAGGAAATCCGCCTACTTTCCCCATGCCCAAGGTAAAATCTATGTACGGTGGACTCGGGCGAGTGATGGCATCGGGTTTGGGTTCAGGGTCACGCTCTTCTTCAAAAAATAATTGGTATTCATCGTAAGTAACTTCGGTTGCTTCCATCCAAAAAGGATCAATTTTTACTTTCACTTGCGGACTTTCGTCAGCTTCGTGTCCTTTTTCTGATTCGGGGCTTCCCAATAGAAATTCTCCCGCAGGAATAGGCATCATCTTGAACTTTACCGTCGTATTTGGGATTTGTTGCTCGTAAGGTTTAAAATCTTGAGCGATTGATTTTTGCGTTAAAAAAAGGATTAAGAGGAGGATTTTTTTTTTCATTTTCTAAATAATGTTTAAGCGTTCAAAAGTACAAAAAGATTAATTACGATTTACGATTCATTCGATTTACGATTGTAGTCTTGAATCTTAATATGAGGACAGAAAAATCAACGGGTTCATTTTTTCTGCAAATAGCCATCAAAACCTTCAGATTGCCACATTTTTAACTTTCCTTTTTGGATTTCGGTTATTAATAATTCGCAATTGGACATAGATTTTATCAAACGAAGGGCTTTTTTCACCGACAAAACACTGCAAGCTGTAGCGAGCCAATCCGCCGTTGCACCGTCGGGAGCGATAACCGTTACATTTCGTTGATGCGTTACGCCCAAACCCGTATGAGGATTTACGATGTGCGAATATCGTTTGCCATTAATTTCTACGAATTGATACATATTTCCAGAAGTGGCAACGGCTTGATTTTGTAACATTAGGTATCGTTCCATCAATTCCTCCGAATTGGGAATATTTACACCAATTTTCCAGTTTGTCCCCGCCATCGCTAAATCTCCACCCGCATCCACCAACACCTTTTCTATGCCTTTACTTTTACAAAAATCAACAATTGCCTGAGCTACATAACCTTTGGCAATTCCGCCCAAGTCAAGTAAGGTATTTGGTTTTAAGAGTTTTACGGAATGAGTTGTATAATCAAGAATAATAGATTGGTAGCCAACGGTTTGTAATTGTTTTTTTAGAAGATTTTCTTCGGGGAGTAACTTCTCTTTTCGAGCTTTTCGCCAAAGTTTTACAATTTGCCCGACTGTAATATCATAAGCACCCTTGCTTTTTTGAGATGCCCGAACTGATTGTCGTAAAATATCCCATAAAGCAGGCGAAACTACGGTGAATGAATCCGCATCCGCTTTTTTCGACAATAAATTCAACTCACTGTTTTCAAGATAATCACTGTAAATAAGATTTAATGAATCCGCAATTTTGTAAGATATTTTTGCAATTTGATATGCTTTTGCAGAATCATCTGCATACACAGTAATATTCAGTGGTGAACCCATTTTGGGCTGAGAGAAGGCATGTTTTTTTGTTTGAGAGAAAGAAAAAAGAGGTAAAAAAAAGAAAATTTAAAGAAACATGAAAAGGAGGAACATGCCTGGAAAAATAAAACAAAGAGAAAGAAAAGAAACGAAAAGAGATGTCGTGCCTTTGACTCGTTTTATCGGGAGAAGGTTGTGGCCATCAACTTTGAGAAATCTCACATTAT
>JAZKDE010000028.1:0-7684 GCA_040387735.1 Bacteroidota bacterium | reverse complement strand
AAAACATTAAAGAAAAAAAGCTAAAATATCGCATATTATCAGAATTTCACAATCATTTAACAACTATTATGTACAAAATCTTTTAAAAGTACAAAATTGGTAGTAACTTTGACTTGCAAATAACACTATCAACACTATTTGCCATGTTAGACTCATCGAAGTTCCTTTTTGAAGCCCTTACTTATGACGACGTGCTTCTCCTCCCCGCTTATTCTGAAGTTCTTCCCCGTGAAGTTACCACTCAAACACGACTGACCAAGAACATCACTCTTAATATTCCAATTCTTTCTGCCGCAATGGATACCGTTACTGAAGCTGATTTAGCCATTGCTATGGCTCAAAATGGTGGTATCGGAATTATTCACAAAAATATGACAATTGCTCAACAAGCCGAACAGGTTAGAAAGGTGAAACGTTCGGAGTCGGGAATGATTATTGATCCAATTACTTTAACGGAAGATAAAAGTATTGGAGATGCTCAAAAAATTATGCGAGAATCCAGAATTGGCGGTATTCCTATCATCAATAATACGGGAAAATTAGTGGGTATTTTAACCAATCGTGATTTACGTTTTCAGCGAGATATGTCTCGCCCCGTGACGGAAGTAATGACTGCAGAGAAACTAATCACCGCTAAAAAAGGAACTTCTTTAGATGATGCAGAAGTTATCCTTCAAGAATATAAAATCGAAAAATTGCCAATCGTAGATGCAGAATATAAACTCATCGGATTGGTAACTTACAAAGATATTATCAAAAGAAAAAGCCACCCAAATGCTTGTAAAGACCCATTAGGACGTTTAAGAGTTGGGGCGGCAGTTGGTGTAACACCTGATTTACTCGACCGTGTGGCGGCATTGGTAAGTGTTGGCGTTGACGTTGTAAGTATTGATACGGCTCACGGACACTCAAAAGGTGTAATTGATGCTTTGAAATCAGTGAAAAAAGCATTCCCAAGTTTAGAAGTAATGTGCGGAAATGTAGCAACGGGTGCAGGAGCAAGAGCATTAGCCGAAGCAGGTGCCGATGCCGTAAAAGTTGGCGTTGGACCAGGAAGTATTTGTACAACTCGTATCATTGCAGGTGTGGGAATGCCTCAATTATCAGCTGTTTATGAAGCTGCCAAAGCCGTGGCTGATTTAGATGTGCCAATTGTAGCTGATGGTGGAATTCGTTTCTCGGGTGATATTGTGAAAGCTATTGCTGGTGGTGCAAGTTCAATCATGGTGGGTTCAATGTTAGCAGGAACTGACGAAGCTCCAGGTGAAGTTGTATTATACGAAGGACGTAAGTTTAAATCATATCGTGGAATGGGTTCTGTGGAGGCAATGGAAGATGGTTCAAAAGACCGTTATTTCCAAGATGCGGAAGACGATATTAAAAAATTAGTACCCGAAGGAATTGTTGGACGTGTACCGTTTAAAGGTTCAGTTTCGGAAATTATTTATCAAATGGTTGGTGGCTTAAAAGCAGGGATGGGATATTGCGGAGCAGGTTCAATTGATGCTTTGAAAAAAGCACAATTCGTAAAAATCACTTCGGCAGGTGTGAAAGAAAGTCACCCTCACGATATTTCAATCTCGAAAGAAGCACCGAATTATAGCTCTAAATAGGGATTATAGATTGTAGAGACAAGGCATTGCCCTGTCTCTTCTTTGTCTAATTATTGAATTAATATATGTAAAATTGCACTACCGAAGATAAGGTATTACCTTGTCTCTACATAAAAAATGGCAAAGGAGAAAATAGAAAAACACGTAGAAATTAAAAATCGGAGGGCATCTTTCGAATATTCTTTTCTGGAAAAATATACGGCTGGAATTATGCTAATGGGAACAGAAATTAAGTCCATTCGTCAAGGTAAAGTCAACTTGACTGATGCTTATTGCTTGTTCTTAGGGGAAGGGTTGTATATCCGCCAAATGAATATTTCTAAGTATAACGAAGGGACGCATTACAACCACGCCCCCTTGCAGGATAGAAAATTATTATTAACCAAACGTGAATTACGCAAACTCCAAAACAGTTTGAAAGACGTGGGTTTAACGATAATTCCTACTCGTATGTATATTTCTGAACGGGGATTCGCCAAAGTAGAAATTGCCTTAGCAAAAGGTAAAAAGCTCTACGACAAACGAGATTCTATCAAAGAGAAAGATGTAAAACGGAGTATGGAAAGAGAGTGATTTTTCGATGCTCGTAATTCGATGTTAGATATTGGTTTTTCCAAATATCTAACATCGAATTACGAGCATCAAAAATCAATTTCTATCTCCCGAAACTGCTGTTCCGCCTTTCAAATCTACAGGTACGCCATCTACCAAATACCCAGTAATTCTGATTTCTGTTCTGCGGTTCATAGCATGTTCCAGCTCTGTACAAGCTACACCATCATCACATTTATTCAATAATTTTGATTCTCCATAACCTTTCGCTGAAATTCTGTTTTGTGGAATTTTACCCTTTTTGACAATATATTCTACTGCTGATTCGGCACGTTTTTGAGAAAGATTTAAGTTATATTCATCGCTTGCCCGAGAATCCGTATGAGAGCCTAATTCAACTACAATATTGGGATTATCTCTTAATATCTGGACTAAATTGTCCAATTCTTTGGCGGCATCTGGCCGAATTTCCCATTTATTGAGGTCGTAACGAATATTCTCAATTTTGAAAGAATCATTCATGTGAATTTTCTTCAGTCCAATCGCACCTTCTACTAAATCAATACCATTTGACTGTTTTGTGACATTTTCAATATTGATACCTGATACACAAAAAACCTTTTTGGGGTCTTGCAAATAACAAGCTGCATTGAAATTTCCCCGCCGACTCATATAACGGCTTCGTTGCCCTAAAACGTCATAATTATTTCCTTTTTCAAGCAAAAAAGTAGCGAAACCATTCATTACAACGGCAGAATCTACGAGTTTTTTTTTGGTCAAATTATATAATTTGATGTAAGTTCCTTCAAGTTCATCTCGGGTTTCAGTGTCGTAAGCCCTGATTTGGAGTTGGTATTTTTTAATAGGTTCGGGTGTTTTATTTTGGGCTACGATGCTCTGAATATTGAAAAGAAAAACAAAAAAGTAGAGCAAGAAGATATTTTTCATAATTTAGGACTGATTTTTGATAATTGATTTTTAAAAATCAAACGAAAAACATATATTTCAAGGTGTATTATTCGTTTAAATTTTAAGTAAAATTTTGCTTAACTGCCATTTATAAAACAAATTACTGAAAATTTTCTTTATAAAGTAAATATCTCAATGAAAGAAACGATGAAACATATACTGTTGATGTGCCTGATAATTACCACTGCTTTTTTACAAAGTTGTGATGAAAGAATAAGCCCAAGTCAGGGAACTGGAGTTGTAGAAACGCCCCCATCTACTAATTCTTTGTTGTTAACGGCTCATTCTTGGCAATATAGCGAAGTTACTTTGAGAGGTGGAGGACAAACAAAAGTTCAATTTTCAAGGTCAAATTCAATAAATCTTTCATCCGACCTCAGTACTACGAAGGTAACTTACAAAGTTGATGGCTCTTATTTGTCAGAATCAAAAAGTGGGGTGACTAATGGAACGTGGAAGTTTGGAGCTGACGAAAAACAACTGATATTGACCGATGATAAAGGAAAAAGACAGGTTTTTGACATTGTTGTTTTGGCGACTGACAAATTTAATTTCTCACTAACTGCTAAAAAAGCCGATGCTGGAGATGATGCTTTATGGGCATTAACTATGCAATCTTTGGGATTACCCGCAACGACAACCGAGTTAGTTACGTCATTTTCGCAAATAACAATCTGAGTACAACAAGCTTAATTTATATGAAAGCCCTGCAAAATTTCAAAAAATCTTGCAGGGCTTTTTTGTATCTTTGCGTTTAAAATAACCATAAAGTAAGAAATATGCAACACGATATTGTCGTAATTGGTGGAGGAATTGTTGGCTTGGCTACTGCCCTCAGAATCAAGGAGCAACGCCCTGATATGAAGATTTTGGTACTCGAAAAAGAACGGGAGGTTGCAGTTCATCAAACTGGAAATAACTCGGGCGTAATTCACTCTGGACTATATTATAAACCTGGTTCATTGAAGGCGACTAATTGTATTCAGGGTTATCATCAATTGATTGAATTTTGTCAGCAAGAGAATATTCCTTACGAAATTACAGGGAAAGTTGTCGTGGCAACGAAAGAAGAACAGCGCCAACAATTGGATAATCTTTACGTGCGTGGACAGCAAAATGGCTTGGAAGGAATTCGTAAAATATCTGCTGCCGAAGTAAAGGAATACGAACCTTATGTGGCGTGTGTAGAAGGAATGTGGGTACCCCAAACAGGTATTGTGGATTATAAAGTAGTGTGTCAACGCATGGCGGATAAGTTACGTAATTTGGGAGCTGATTTGCAATTTGGCGAAAAGGTGATAGGCGTAACAAAAGGTCATTCCCTGTCCATTATAAAAACTGAAAACAATACTTACGAAACAAAATTGGTGATTAATTGTGCAGGATTATATTCTGATAAAGTGGCTCAAATGTCTCAGGATAAGCCAATTGACGTGAGAATTGTACCTTTTCGTGGAGAGTATTTCAAGATTCGTCCCGAAAAACATCATTTGGTGAAAAACCTTATTTATCCAGTACCAGACCCGAATTTCCCGTTCTTAGGTGTACATTTTACTCGTATGATGCGTGGAGGAATTGAGGCGGGACCAAATGCTGTTTTAGCATTCAGAAGAGAAGGTTATAAGAAAATGGACATCAATGCCAAAGAATTGTGGGAAACCCTTACTTGGGGCGGATTCCAGAAAGTGGCGGCAAAATATTGGGAGACAGGTTTGGGCGAAATGTACCGCAGTTTCTCGAAAGCCGCATTTACCAAAGCTTTACAAGAATTAATTCCAGATATTCAAGAATCTGACCTCATCGAAGGCGGTGCGGGTGTAAGAGCCCAAGCTTGCGACCGTACAGGCGGACTTTTGGACGATTTCTCAATCATCGAAGACGAAAAAGTAATCAATATTCTTAACGCCCCATCACCAGCGGCGACTTCTTCGTTGTCAATTGGTCAGACGGTTTCGGAAATGGCTTTGAGGAGGTTTTAGAAATTTTGGATAGACAATGCCCTTCTTTGTCTATCCAAAATCAAATTTCGCTAAATGTTATTCCATATCTACCTAATTATTAAAGCTCCATGCAAACCCTCCCTTTTTACATCGTCGATGTATTCGCTGAAAATAAATATCAAGGCAATCAATTAGCCGTTTTTGAACACGATAATTCGCTTGCTTCGGAAACAATGTTAGCCATTGCCAAAGAAATCAACTTTGCCGAAACTACTTTTGTCAATACTGAAACTTCAACAACAGGAGGTTACGATGTCCGTATTTTTACGACGGAGCAAGAAATTCCTTTTGCGGGGCATCCGACTTTGGGAACGGCTTTTGTGATTCGTGAGCAGATAATAAAACAACCTGTAAATTATACCGCTTTGAATTTAGGCATAGGTAAAATACCTGTTGATTTTGTGGAAGATAAACTTTGGATGCAACAGATTAACCCCATTTTTGGGAAAAAATATCAGACCGATGAATTAGCAGATATTTTAGGATTACAGTTGGAGGATATGTACGCTGAATTCCCGATTTTAGAAGTTTCTACGGGATTGGCATTTTTGATTATTCCCGTAAAAAGTCTTTCGGCAATTCAAAATATGAAACCAAATGCCGATAAAGTTTTGGGCTTTTTATTAAAGCATGAATTGTATAAAACCAATCATCCATCGGGGAAATCTATGAATTTCTTCGTGTTTACGAAAGAAACGTATTCGATTGAAAATCAGTTGAATGGACGGATGTTTTTGTTGGAAGATGGAATGTTAAAAGAAGATTCAGCCACAGGAAGTGCCAACGGATGTTTGTTGGGGTATTTATTGAAGACCAATTTTTTGGGAACTGATTCCGTAAAAATTTCGGTAGAACAAGGCTACGAAATTCCGAGACCTTCGATTTTATACCACGACGGACAAAAAATCTCCGAAACTGAATTTAGTATTAGAATAGGAGGGAAGGTGCAGTGGGTTTCTAAAGGAGAATGGATTTTGTGATAGCTCAAATAATTCGATAATTCCGATATTCCCCGAAACGTTTGCCCGTCAATTTCTCAATCCAAAGTTTAATTTGGTGTTTGGTAGATAGTTTTTTTTCTTTAATATCAAAGTCAAAAAGCCAATTCATGCGGGCGATGCGAGCTTGCATTACCTGCGGATGCGTACCTGTAAAAATTGCTAAAGAATCTACTTGAGAATAGTCGAAATTATCAGCTTTTTCTCTGATTCCTTCCAATTCTTCGCCATCATGCCAATATTTATTGAAATCTTTAATCTTCTCTTTTTGCTTTTCGGGAGGTTTAACCCAACCGTAATGATAAATATAGGCATCAATTAATTTTACGTTAAGTTTCTGATTATCAGTTGTTCTGAAGCCTTGTGCATCTTTATAAGAAGCAACTTTTCCTGTGTTCCGAATCACCCTAATTTCCCGACGATACCACCAATGAGCGTCGCCAACATAATTATAAGAGCCGTAAAAATGTTGGTATTTGAATAAAAGTCCTTCTACCGCCGGATTGGATAAATGCTCTTCCATTGCTTGCTTAATGACGGGTAAATATTGTTCGTGAACCACTTCATCGCCCTGAATATAAAAGCACCAATCAGCATCTTTTGCAACCGCTGCTAATGCTTTATCGGTTTCGAGAGCCAAGACAATTCCATCTTTTCGCATAGAATCATCCCAAATAGTTTCAATGATTTTTATTTTTGGCGAATTAATGGACTGAATAAGAGCTAAAGTTTCATCTTCCGAATTCCCAACCGCCACCACTACTTCATCGCAAAGTGGAAGGATAGACATGATTGCCTCGACTACGGGATAGTCGAATTTTATGGCATTTCTAACAAATGTGAAACCTGATATTTTCATTGACTAAAATGTAACACAGACTTTAATCTGTAGATATTAATTGATTTATAGACCAAAGTCTGTGTTACTAATCTATTTTTTTAGACGGAAAATGCTCTCTTCCAAAGCCTTAATTTTTGACTCGGCATCGGCTAATTTTTGGCGTTCTCTTTCTACTAATTCTGGTTTGGCATTGGCTACAAAACGCTCGTTGGCCAATTTGGCTTCGGTCGCCTTTTTGAAACCTAAATTGTATTCCAAATCCTTTTGAGCGGCTTCTAATTCTGCTTCAACGTCGATTTCTCCTTCAAGCGTAATAAAGAATTCGTCAGATTTTACTACGAATGACAAAGCTCCATCCACTTTGTCGGAGACGTAACTAATTGTTTCTGTGTTCGCCAATTTTTCAATAATGGATTCGATGTTTTCGTAACGTCCTTTATTCTCCGTTTTGATGGCTAATGGCAAAGCAATTTTCGGAGAAAGTTGTTTGGCATTGCGTGTCTCACGGATTTTTGATACTAATTCAAACATTACATCAAAACTGGCTAAAAGCTCCGTATTTACGTTTCCGCCCGTTGGGAATTCTGTTCTACAAATACTTTCGCCTTCGTTGCGTTGTGCCAAAGCTTGCCAAATTTCTTCGGTAATAAATGGCATATACGGATGTAACAAACACATCAATTTCTCAAAAATCTCAATCGTTGCATCAAA
>JAZKDE010000027.1:70445-98796 GCA_040387735.1 Bacteroidota bacterium | reverse complement strand
CCGCACAAATGGGTGAATTACTACTGGCCGTGGCAATTGGAAGAGCATTGACAATAACTGAAGTTGTTGCACTGGTTGTACACCCCCCATTAATCGTTACAATTAAAGTATAAATGCCCGATGCCGCAGTAGAAGATTCAACAATAGTTGGATTTTGCTCGGTAGAGGTGAATGAATTAGGCCCAGACCAAGCATAAGTACCTCCATTATTAGACGTTAAAGTTAAAGTTGTCCCTTCACAAATTGGCGAATTATTATTGGCATTGTATACAAGACTTCCTTGGAATTCATACGCCCCCATATCTACTAATTCACTATTATAAATACGAGCATTACCTTCAATATCCTTCGTTATTCCAATTAGACCAGTTGCCGCATTATTTCCCTTATTAATAGCATTAGAACCACAATTCAAATGGAAATCGGTCGATGAAATAAACGGTGCAGCAACAGTTGACAAATTATTACCTGCGTCAGTTACATTAGTCATATCGTCAAACAAACTGTACGAAGCCGTTAGATTCCCTCCTGCATTAGCAAATGAATTCGTGTTTCCGAAAAATACATTATTCGTAAGCATTACCACACTTGATTCACCATTATTTGCAATGGCTCCACCACCGTTTGGAGAAATATTACCACTAAAAGTTGAATTCGTAATAGTTAAATTATGCGAGTTATAAATAGCTCCTCCACTATTTGCAGCATTACCAATTACCAATGAATTTATAAGCGATAATGTTCCATTATTGTTGATACCTCCTCCATTTGCAATAGCAGGATTAGAGATATAAACATGAAAACCTGCATCATTTGTTGTTGAACTCCAAGTTGAACCACTATTGGAACTTGAGACACGCATCCCTCCTGCATAAACACTGGCAGTACTTCGAGTAAATGCGTATATGCCCGCTGATGGATTTGATACTGGGTGAATAACTAAAGCGTAAACGGTTCCTGCTGTAAGATTAGCAGGGGTATTAAAGATGGCAGAAAAATACCCTCCTGCTCCACTACTAAAACCCGTAATTGTTGCAGTCGCAAGATCTGCTCCAGTTGGCAAACCTCCACTCGTTTGCCTAACTGATAAAATCAGATTTGGGGTTGTTCCCGTACAAGAACTACAAAAAAGATTGACATCTGCTTTGGTAAGTAAACCCGAAATTGCAGGAGTAAATGTCTGTCCTCCATAAGTTGTCACTGTAATTCCTACTCCACTTGTACTAAGAGTTGTACTTTGCTGATCCAGAGATGTACCCGTTGCTGCATTATTTTTAATTATGCAATTTACAATTTGCGGGCTACTCTCAGCTCCATTACTTACCCCTCCCCCTGCATTGTATCCATTCCCTCCACTAATTGTAAAACCTTCTAATAGAGTAGAAGGGGTGGCATTACTAAACTTTACAACATTAAAACTATTATCTGTAATATTGGCAAAGTTGACGCCATCATTACCATTCAAATCACCATTTAACGTAGTCAAATTGGTGGTATGAATTAACGTCAAATCTCTATCAATCAAACTATTTTCTGTTCCTGCAAAGCCTCCATAAACTTTTACTCCAGATGGAATATTAAACGATAGAGTCTGATTTCCATTAAAACTCGCAGGCTTATAAGTCCCTTTTGCAACCCAAATTTCCGTTAAGTTATTATTACACGCATAATTTAATGCAGCTTGCAAGCTTGGATAGGCATCTGCCCACGAAAGTCCAGTGTCTGCTCCATTAGCGGTTCTACTTACATACAACCGAGCAGGTGCATTACTTAATGAAACGATAGTTGTAGCGGTAGCAAAACAACCTGAACTACTCACTGTAACAGTATAGACTCCCAAAGCTGCAGATGTTGTCAAGGCAATACTTGGATTTTGATCAGTAGAAGTGAAAGAATTTGGACCAGTCCAAGCATAAAATTCCCCGCCACTTGCCGCTAAATTTAAGGTTACACCCGAACAAATCGGAGAATTACTACTTGCCGTAGCAGTAGGGATTGGATTAACCGTTACTTCTACCGTTGCCATAGCAGTACAACCATTTTCGTTAGTTACCACAACACTATAAGTACCAGTGGCAGTAATAGTGGCATTTGCAATAGTTGGATTTTGAAGTGATGATGAAAAAGAATTTGGACCAGTCCAAGCGTAAGAAGTACCACCATCAGAGGTTAAATTGAGGGTATTACCTGCACAAATAGGAGAATTACTACCAGCGGATGGCGTTACTCCCGTTACTGGATTTACCGTAACGGTTACATCATTACTTTTTCCACTCAGCGTAACAGTAGCATCAATAGTTTGTTGACATTTAGCATAATATTGCGTTGAAATTGTTGGAGAAACAGGCATTATTATCTCTACATTATCCGCAGTTTGATACCATTTCAAGACTAACCCTACCCCTAAACAACCCGTGGCAGTAAGGTTTACCGAATATCCCAAACAAAGATTTGCTCCTGTGGCTACAGGTACGTCCGTTATAGTAAGAGTAGCTGCTTTGCGAACACTGGTATTACAACCAACTCCTCCATTACAACTCACTTGAGCATAATACGTATAAACTCCCACAGCGGTATTCGTTGGAATAAATTCAATTCCTGTTCCAACTTGCGTTCCTCCTGAGATGGCATCCCACCAAGTAATCGTACTTGGACTGGAATCAAGACAAGTACCTGATGCTTGTAAGCCATTTCCTTCGGTAATTGTTGTTCCCAAAAGGATAGCTTTACTAATAGTATTAGGCGGTAAAGTTCCAACATTCGTTACCACAGTTATTGGTTCAGAATAAACGGTACACTCCAAATGAGTGATTGTTACGGAATAATTACCTGAAACTCTGGCAATGTATTGAGCTTGATTTGCTCCACTGATATTTACGCCATTTTTTCGCCATTGATACGTATAATCTGTTCCTATACTGGCATTAAAAATAACCGAATCTCCTTGACAAAAAGTAGTGGAACGAGTAGTAGTAATAACTGCAGAAGCACAATTGGGATTAATAGTTGCCTGAACAGCGGCATCAGCTTTTATTAAACCATTCCCTGTACCGTAGTCAAACCCAGTATCAAATCCGTCTGTGGTTGGGTCATCCATATCCGTACACGAATTTATCAAAGCAGTTTTTATTTGAGCGGGAGTCAGTAATGGATTTCCTTGCAGCATTAATGCTGCAACTGCTCCTGCATGTGGAGCAGCAGCAGATGTACCCGCAAAATTGGGTTTCCCATCAGGTTCGTAATCATAACCAGCAAAAAAGAATGAAGTATTTGCATTATCAGGGGCTGTAATTTCAGGCTTAAAACGATCTACGGGTGCTGGCAAACGAACCCCAAATTTAGAGAACATAATTTTTGTACCTCCTTTCGACGAAAAAGATTCTACCGTGGGTGGATTTACACCAAAAGCGGGCGTTTTATCATAACTCGCTGCGGCACAAGCAATGGCACCAACAGAATTTGAGTGCCCTGCATTTGCTCCTGCCTTTATCCCCACGACGGTAGGCGGAGTTGAGGTTGTCCAATTTACCCCCGAAAAATTAGTAAATCTAATTCGAGTTGGGTCGGGTCCCGATTTCTTCGTGATTAAAATATATCTTGTTGCTACACCAGACAAAGAAGTAAATTCAAATGGATCTTGGTTTATATTATCACCAAAACTACCTGCTGCTAAGGTATAAACATTCGTAGTGCTATTGAAATTGGCAATGTAAATATTTAAATCCGATGCCGAGCCTGGCGACTCATTGCCCGCAGAAAGGTAAGGTTCATCCCATTGAAACCCCAATCTAAAACCATTCGTACTTGTAGCTCTAATAGGAAGAAAATAAATTGGAGCATCCGCTGTACCAAAGTTATGAGCTGTTTCCCCTGCAATAGGTTCATAAGTAGATGCTTGAAAAGGGGCTTCATAAGACTGATTAGCCTGATTACCCGCCGATGAAAAATAGGTTGCTCCTTTTACATTCACGGCGTAATCAACCGCCTGAGCCACAATACCATCTTGAAAAAATGGTTCGTCAAAATAAAAAACATCATCAATAATTACTTTACAACCTGCATCAGCTAAGGCACGAATTCCTGCGGCAAAATCAGCTTCTGAATTAAAGGCTGTATAAAAATACAATTGAGCTCCCGGGGCCACATCATGCACAATTTCTATCATTGCTCGGCCTTCATCAGTACCACCGCTGGCAATATCCGACAAAACGGTAATTGGCGTTATAAAACCCTGAGGGTTGGTATTGCCAGGTAATTCCCCAGCAGTAACTCCTGCGTTAGCCCCGCCTAAATTATTATAACTATCAGAAAGAACTCCAACTTTTACACCAGTACCATTGACCCCTAAAACACGGGCAAGGTTTGAGCGTTGAGCAGCATCACCCTGCGACAGAACAGGCCCCGAATTATTCATCGGTTTGAGCCATGAACGCATTGTAACAATACTGGGAGCTCTACTCAAATAGGTATTAATCTGGCTAATTTCTGCCCAACAAGTGATAAAGTTTTGTTGACGAGCGATAATTTCTATTCCCAATTTTGTCAATTCTTCATAAAGAATATCGCCATTACCTTTCGAAATAACATCAACTTTAACCTTTGTGTTATTGTTCTTAAATGCCAAAAGTGAAAAATTAGCAACATTAGTTTCATTGAAATTGGTATTGGTTGAATTTAATCGAACCAATTCAGAAAGTCCGAAGTGTAGTTTCGGATTACTACTTGAAACTAATGGGTTAATTACGGTTTGCGAATACATTGCAAAATACGAAATGCAGAAAAAGACTATCAACAATAGTCGAGAATAGAATTTTTTCATGAGTTTAAGATTATTATTGGTAAGTTATGAAATTTGTTTTACGTAGAAAATCTACACAACACATTCAAATATTCGGAAATGAACTAACGTTAAAAGCATAATAGAAATAATTATAAACGTTGTTTATTGAAAGTAGGGAATTTATACACTCACCAGCGGTATCGTAAATCAAATATTATCCAGAAATAAATTCACAACGGATAAACATAGATAAATAATTGGCAAATGTTTTACTAAAACTTCAGGAAAAGACTGGTACTTATTGAGGAGAATAGGAAGTATTATCGTAGAAATTAATTAAATTTATATAACAATATCATGATTTAATATGTAAATATATGTAGGAAAATTGAGAAAGTAAAGGCAAATATCAAGTGTAACTAAAAAATAAGAAAAGAGGCTTTATTGAGTATTACATTTTCAGTGCTACTCAATAATAAACCTCTCAAAAAACTATCAGTACAATCGTTAACTAAGTAATTATTAGTCCTTAAAATTGCAAAATAGCTTATTTTGGGAACTTCCCCAAAGTTATAAAACTTAATTAACAAGGCATTCAGTGTATTAAAAATAATCTACAAATACCACCAAGACTGTAAATCTGCCCAATTAAGATTGACATATACATTGATTTGGGCTAAATTTAAATATCTAACATCCAATTGTTTATCTCTAATTAAGGCTTGAAAACAATACCCCAACTCCACTCGTGCTTTGCCCAAATTATATCCGCCCGCCACGTGTACCCAATCTTCCGATAAATTTGACATTTCATACACACCATTTTTAGCACTTACGGGGCCATTAGTAGCTCCTTTCAGATACAAAAAAGCCTCATTAGAAGCCGATAAATAGAAACCGGTCTTTGTTTCTTTGGGATTATAAAATGGAAGTGTAAAATACGTCTAATAACGCAAAATTGACGCATCATCTTTTATCGTTGTCTTTAGGTTTATTGGCATACGATACTCATATCGTAAACGGTGATTAATGGATAGTTTTCCAAGATTATGCAAATAACCAACTTGTCCCAAATACCGATTTTCGGTTTCTTTCAGTCCAAAAATATTATGATTTCCATAACCATAACCAATGCCTGTGGTCAAGTGCTTATTAATTTTTTGAATCAATAATAATTGAGCCACAAAATGTAATTGCCCCCCCGGAAATTCTTTATTATTGACTGTCTCCGACAATGAGGAAATTGAAGAAACATTAAGATTATACCCCAAATTTCCCGCAACATTACCAGTCTGATAATAATTTGGACTAAAGCCTTTCAGGTTTAAATCTTGAGCTTTTAGACAAAATGGTATATTTAAAATTAGTAGTATAAACAATCGTTTCATAAGTAAGGAATCTTTCCGAGCATAAAAAAAGGAGAAGATAGTAAATGTCTATCTTCTCCTTTTACAAATAATATGCCGTAATTTAAATTCCTATTGGGGGCTTAAACCCAATCAATTCCTTTTTTCAGGAGTGATAAAGTTTTCTCTTCTTCCGAACCTTCTTCGGGCTGAAAATTATAAACCCAATTCGCAACAGGAGGCATCGACATTAAGATTGATTCTGTTCTACCGTTGGTTTCAAGGCCAAATTTTGTTCCTCTATCGTGAACTAAATTAAACTCTACGTATCGGCCACGGCGGAGCATTTGGAAGGTTTTCTCTCTTTCGGTGAAAGGTAAATCCTTGTTTTTCTTCATGAAATGGGTATAAATTGGAGCGAAAGACTCCCCTATTTCCTTTACGAAGGCAAATAACTGTTCTTTATTACGAGTTTCATCCGTTTTCTGATAATCAAAAAATATTCCTCCAACGCCACGAGTTTCATTTCTGTGCGTATTGAAGAAATAATCATCCGCCCAAGTCTTGAATTTAGGATAATAGTTTTGATTATGCTTATCACAAACCTTTTTCAAATATTGGTGAAACCAGCGAGCATCTTCTTCAACAACAAAATGAGGCGTTAAATCTATTCCCCCACCAAACCAAAAAGTACCATTCGACATTTCAAAATACCTAACATTCATGTGAATAATGGGTACGAGTGGACTTTTGGGGTGTAATACAATAGATACACCAGTAGCGAAGAAATCGACTTTTTCGGTTAATCCCATCGAAGCCAGCATTTTCTCGTGTAAATCTCCCCAAACTGCCGAGAACATTACACCACCCTTTTCAATCACTTTACCTTCTTGGATAACACGGCTTCTACCGCCTCCACCACCCTCACGCTGCCAATTATCTTCGTGGAATTTTCCACTTCCGTCGGCTTTTTCTAAAGCCTTACAAATTTGGTCTTGTAGTTCTTGAAAATATAACGATATCTGTTCTTTATTCATGGTTAGTGCTATTTATTGTTTTCCAGTCGATGTATCAGGTTTCGCCTCATTCGCTGGTCTAACTGGTGGTGCTAAAGTATCCGAACCGACAAAAGTGCTATCATAGTAAAGCGTATCCGTTCGAGGCGTGAAAACTGCGGTACAGTTAAATTCCTTAGTAATTCTTTTAGGGTCAAGTTTTTCAAACGGTACGGGATGATAGGCTTCCAAAGTTGGGTCCTTAATGATTTTGGACATATACCGTCCAAAAAGTGGTAAAGCCGTTTTTGAGCCTTCGCCATAAGCCCCGCTTCGGAAGTGAATCGAGCGGTCATCACCACCAACCCAAGTTCCAGTCACTAAATTACTGGTAAGTCCCATATACCAACCATCGGAGTGATTTGAGGTTGTTCCCGTTTTTCCCGCAAATCTTGATTTATATTTATCTTTTCCTTCAAATAAATCCTTGAATGACCATAAGTTTTGTGACGTTCCGCCTTGTTCTTCCAGTCCACCTTCCAACATATAACGCATCAATTGAGACGATTCTTTTCTAATTGCTTGGTGACGCTGTGGTTCAAAAGTATGAATTACATTTCCATTACGGTCTTGGATTTCCACGACTAACATTGGTTCGGTGTAAATTCCTTCGTTCAGAAAACACCCGTAAGCTCCCACCATTTCAAAAAGCGTTACATCATTTGACCCAAGTCCAATCGAAGCAACAGCAGAAAGTGGGCTTTTTATCCCCATTTCATGAGCATAATAAACCACAGAATCAGGTCCAACTTCATTCGTCAACCAAGCCGCACAAGAGTTGATAGAACGTGCCATTGCTCGTCGTAAAGACATCGTAGAATAACTAAAACGTCCGTCAGCATTATGTGGTCGCCAAATTTTCTTTTCTCCTTTTTCTTCAATTTCAATCTCAAAAGGTTCGTCGGTAATTTGGGTACAAGGTGACATATTTTTGGGGCCATCAATCGCAGTGGTGTAAACAAATGGCTTGAAAGTTGAACCAGGCTGGCGACGACCTTGACTTACATGGTCATACTTAAAATACTGAAAATCAAGCCCTCCAACCCAGGCTTTAATATGCCCTGTGAATGGATCCATGGACATCATTCCCGATTGAAGAAAACGCTTATAATAAACAATTGAGTCATAGGCACTCATAGTCATTTGCTCTTCTCCTTTACCATTTCGTGAATAAACCCACATTTTTCTCTTAACATTCTTCATGTAATACCAAATAGAATCCTGATTGTTTTTATACTTTACGGCCAACGATTTATAATAACTTGTTCGTTTAGCAACAGTGTCAATAAATCCAGGTATTTCAACGCCTTTTTCATCCGACCAAGGATTTTTTCCCGACCAATGATTATCAAAAGTTTTCTGCAAAACCCTCATTCCTTCTTGCACGGAAGTCTCCGCATAAGTTTGCATACGAGAATCAATCGTCGTTCTAATTTTCAAACCATCTCGGTATAAATCCAATTCAACATCACTGGTGTCCGCCCACTTTTCTAAAGCTTTAGCAACGGCAGATTTAAAGTAATTACTCGTTCCATCGTAAGGCGTTTCTTCGTTAATTCTCAAAACAATTGGCAATTTTATCAACGAATCATACGCTACCTTCGGCAAATAATTAGCTTTCACCATTCGTGACAAAACGGTATTTCTACGATTTAAGGATTTATCATAATTTCTGCGAGGATTATAAGTATTAGTCGCCTTTTGCATTCCTACCAAAACCGCCGCTTCTTGTACATTTAAGCTATCGGGTGAAGTATTAAAATAAGTCTTTGCTGCCACTTTAATACCATAAGAATTACTACCAAAATCAACCGTGTTCAAATACCACATAATGATTTCTTCTTTAGTATAATAACGCTCTAATTTTATGGCAGTCAGCCATTCTTTCGTTTTGATAACCAACGTTTTAAAACCAGGAACATATCCTAACAGTCCCTTTTTAGTAACGCCTTCTTTCTTACGAGTCTTGAAGAGATTTTTAGCTAATTGTTGGGTAATTGTACTTCCTCCACCCCGTTCACTTGCACCCGTCACAACACCAGCGGCTACGCCAAACAAAGCTCTAAAATCAATTCCCGAATGTTGGTAAAAACGTGAATCTTCCGTAGCAACCAATGCTTTAACTAAATATGGAGAAAGGTCTTTATAATTTTTAACGGGTGTACGATTTTCCAAGAAAAATTTTCCCATTAAAACATTATCAGCAGAGTAAATTTCAGAAGATTGCGAAAGTTTGGGGTTTTGCAATTCACCAACCGAAGGCATTTCACCAGTGAGCCATAAAAAATTAGTCTGAATACAGAACAAGTAGAAAAAACCCAAACATACTATCCACGCAAAGGTTTTCCATAGTTTTTTAATAGTGCTATAATAAAAGGAGTCCTTATCTATTCGTTCTTCAACTGCATTAGATACCTTTTGCTTTGCATCCCAATAGTTGGTTTTAATCAGGTCAAGTTGCTTATAAAGTGTCGCAACCTTCTCCTCTCCTAAGACTTTCACTAATAAAATGTCAAATTTTACCCAAAGCCAATGTAGAACATTCAGCAGGGCTGTTTTGAGAGTAATAGAAAGATTTTTAATGAGTTGTTTTATTTTGTCCATTATTCACTTATTTATCTATCGAAAATAAGCGACAATTTACGATAAAAGTTTGATGAGTTAAAGAAGTTAGAGAGTTAAAAAGTTTGAGCGTCAAAAAGTTTAGGGACAATAAACCCGTTATGAGGGTAATATACTGAATCAACTCTAAACTTTTTGACTGCTAAAAAATTATAAAATTGGGTCTAAATCAATTATTTCTTAACAAAGCTCAAAGAAGCAGAATTCATGCAATAACGTTTACCTGTTGGCTTTGGCCCATCATCAAAAACGTGACCCAAATGAGCACCACAACGGCTACATTCTACTTCATCTCTTACCATTCCGTGACTATTGTCCGTCGCTACCAGCACATTTTGTTTATTAATTGGACTCCAAAATGAAGGCCACCCTGTTCCAGACTCAAATTTTGTATCAGAACTGAATAAATCTAATTTACAACAAATACACTGATACTTCCCTTTTTCGTGGTTATCCCAATATTCACCTGTGTATGGCCGCTCAGTTCCTTTCTGGCGAGTTACCACATATTGGTCGGGCGTGAGTTGCTTTTTCCACTCCATCTCAGTTTTGGTCACTTCAAATTTTCGAGGCTTGTCTTGTTGAGCATATCCGCTACAAGCAAAAATTAATAAGCCAATCGACAGCACTAATGCTAATGGTTTCATTTTATTGTTGTTTTGTGATTTAATGAATAATGAAAATTAGGTACTAAATTCCTTCTAAAAAGGGTGAAATTTAAATTAAATCCCCAAAATCTACCTCATATTCTATATACGAAATAAATTATTAAAAAGTTTTTACAAATTTATCTATCTGATAATCAGCGTTTGGAAAGCCAAATGACCAAGTTGTTAAAAAATATTTTCTCTTCAGATTTGTACGGAAAGAAAGAAAACACTAATTTTGCATCATCAATCACAAAGAGAGTTGGCAGAGTGGTCGATTGCGGCAGTCTTGAAAACTGTTGACTGTTACAGGTCCGGGGGTTCGAATCCCTCACTCTCTACATTATGTTAATTTTAGCCGAAAGAACTGATAAACATCAGTTCTTTTTTCTTTTCCTACGCATCCCAATCACACTTTAGCTCAAACTCCTCCCTTTTTAAAATTACGGTGGCAGTAATAGTGGCATTCAATAATCGTGGTGGCACTATATCCTTCTTTTTTTCTTATTTCATTTTTCCCTTTTTATATCTTAAACAATCATTTAAGTTTATTCTTTAAATAGTCTTGTTCCATTTAAACGAAATAAATTTAAAATGTCTTATAAAAAAAACGTACACAGAATGAATATTACTTTTATTCGCCATTCATGTGCCAGACCAGAGTATTGCACAATACTGCCAAGGCTCACATACAATACTGTGATGGTTGAATTACCATCGACTGGTATTGAAATATTAAAAATCCATTGGGATATAGAAAAAAAACGAGTCACTTCTGACGACCCTAATTATTCTTTTAAAAATGAGCAACTTGCTAACCTCGAAACGCAAGTTATGGGAATCTATAATGATTTCATTAGAAGAAAAGTGCCATTTAAAGTTCATCAACTCAAAAACGCTTTTATTAATAAAGATGAAAACTTTACTGTTCTTCGAGTTTTTGATATGTACCTAAATGACATTAACGAAAATAAAAATTTAGCTAAAGGAACAAAAGTTAAATATCAAAATGTTCGTAGTTGTTTATCCAACTTTCTGATTGCAAAAAAAATGGAGCATATTCTCATTGAAAGATTTGAAGAGCATTATTTACAATCTTATCGAAATTATTTGATTGGTGTGGCTAAATTCCAAGAGATTACAGCACACAAACGTTGTCAGGTAGTAAAACAAGTTTCAAAATGGGCAAAAAAAAGAAAGTTAATTTTTGAAGACCCTTTAGAATGTGTCACACTAAGTGAGCCTAAACAAGGCGAACTTATTTATCTCTCACAAGAGCAATTTGAGCAACTTAAAAACCATAAATTCAAATCAAAACTGAGACAGGAAGTTGCAGATGTTTTCATTGTTTTTTGTCGAACAGGTTTTCATTATCAGGACTTAAAAAATATAGTCCATGAACATAAAAAATACGAAAGAAAAGGAATTGATGGAAATATGTGGCTACATAATGAACGTGTAAAAACAGAAGTCATAGCAAAAGTTCCTTATTTTGATGAAGTTATCGAGATACTGAAAAAATACAACGGCTGGGAAAATTTACCAATTAAGACAAATTCAAAAATGAATGCTGTCTTGAAAATAATTGCGGATGAGTTAGAATTTCCTCAAAAATTAGCGGAAAGAATTTCTGTCAAGGCTGGACGAAAAACCATTGCCGATTATCTCCGAAATGAACAAGGCTGGGGAACAGATGAGTTAAAAATACTTTTAGGAATAAACAACGACAGATATGTTAATTGTTATTCTAAAGCCGATGAGAGAAAAGTTGTAAACGCACTCCGCAGAAGTGGACTATTAAAAGAACCACAAAGTAAATTGCAAATCTAATCCATATAAAGTTCATTACTTGATAAAGTTCATTATTTGGATTTACCTAATTTCAGTCCATTAATACAAAAAAATAGTTATTTTTTTGGCTAATTAAAAAACTACCTCTAACATTGTTCCGAATTTGAAATAAAAACAAAAAAATATTTTGCGTTTTAAAACTGAAATTCCTGTAATCTGAAAGTCTGGTAAACTTCAATTGGTTATTATAGCAGGGAGTAAAGTTCAAAACGTCACGTACAGCGTGACGTTACTTTGCTTTGCTATAAGGGTTTACCAGAGCCTCAGATTGCGAGTACAAGGTAGCGTTCACGCTATTTTTTAATAAAACGGTTGTCTCTACTACTACAAGGTCATTTAAAATCAAACATGAAAGAAGTTCTAACAAGTTTAATGATATTTCTCAAGATGCCAATAAGCAAAAAGGGCAGCTCTTGTATAAAAAACCTAAAGAGGTAAAAGATATTCCTAAAAAGCACCCAGCTACCCCATGCCAAAGTTAAAGCGATGGAATAATTAAAAAAATATCAATATATTCTTAAAAAAGAGCTTACCGTTTAATCAATTATAGCACGTAGAATTACCCTATGGCATTACGTAGTTTTACAGTATTTTGCGAATTCCCTTTCAAAAGATGACCAAAGTGTCTGTCAAATCAAAAATCTTTCATTAACATTATCATTGAATTTGAAATAAAAGCAGAAAAATATCAATTGCATTTTAACTAAAATTCCTGTGATAGAAAAGTCAAAATTAAGTACACAGACAATAAGGTATAAAACGCCACATACAGCGTGGCGTTTTGTGTACAAGACTTCGACTCCACAGATTACAAAAATGTACTGTTCATGCTATTTTTACGCCCAAAATGTTTGATAATCTCTTCACTATACATAAATAAAGTTGCCATGAAAAAAAACTACTACCTGCATTTCTGTAATTCTATCGCTCTATCCAAAATTTACAGAACACTTTTTGTTACTCTCTTTGCATTTTCAAGTGCATTCATCTACGGACAAAAAAGCCCCGATACGCCCCGTTACCGAACTTTAAAATATTTGGTTTCCAAAAAAGACCTAAAAGATTCGCTTAATAATACCAATTTCCAAAATAATAGCTACGTTGCCAGTTTGATTCCTGCCACACCAGAAGCCGCTGCTTTGGGAACGTATGGCAATAATCCTGTATCGCTTGGTTCTGGTGTAGCTTCTATTCCCATTCCGCTTTATCAAATCAAGCAGAAAGATATAGGATTAGACCTTTCTCTCTCTTATCACGGAGGCGGAGTAAAAGTAGAAGAAGTTGCTCCGTGGACAGGATTAAGTATTTCATTGGTCGGCTTGGGTACGATAACTCGCACGATTCGTGGCAGTAAAGCAGATGAATTAACCAATGGCTTTATTGGCATTTCGTATAATCTGGATAATATTAATGACTGGTATCAAGATGGAAGTCACCCAACGGAGGTGAACCAGTTCAAAAATGATTACACAGCAACCGACCCCATTGATACCGAAGCAGATTTATTCAATTTTAATTTCGGAAAATATTCAGGAAAATTTGTCTATAACAGAGCGGATGGCATTTTTTATACCGTTCCCCGTCAAAACCTAAAAATAGAACATAATTTCGATTTTTCTTCTTGGACAATCACCACCGAAGAAGGCATTAAATACGTTTTCGGTACAAGTGAAATTACTACCTCAGTAGTATCAAATTGTAGCAGTTCCGTCACAGGAGCGGGAATAATTCCGAATGCTCCTACTGCTTGGCATTTGACCCAAATCGTCAGTCCGACTGACCCAACCAATATCATTACAATTAACTATTTACCCGAAACCGTTTCTATGACTACCAATGGCTCATCGAAACGATATATCCTTATTTCTGGGTGTGGTGGTGCAAGTCCATTCAATAATAATTGTCAAACTACTGTAACCACTATTAGTGCCAAAGTCTCTGAAATTATCTTTCGTAACGGTAAAATAACTTTCCAAAGAAGTACCAATAATCGTTGTGACAATGGAGGGAGCGGTAAAACTCTACAAAAAATCATTCTCAATGATGCCAATAACCAAAGGATAAAGGCAACCCAACTTTATCATTCCTATTTTGGCAATCAGCAAGCAAATGATGCTACCTGTGGAACAAGCAATTTTACGGGACGTTTACGTTTGGATAGTCTCAAAAGTTTTGGTATTACCGATAATGATTCATTGCCTCCCCACATCTTTGAATATGAATCCTATGCGGGCATTTTACCTTCCACTCGTTCTTATGCACAAGACCATTGGGGCTATTACAACGGAGCAACGGCTAACGATAATTTAATCCCTCAGTATAAATATCAAAATCCTTACAATCTAAAATGGGAGGTTATTGGTGCTAATATTCGGGAAACATCTCCCACAAATATTACCCTTAATCAAATTAAAAAAGTTACCTATCCAACGGGAGGGTATTCAGCATTTGAATTTGAAGCAAACCGTTATTATCAAGCCACGTGCAACTCTACTAATTGTTTAAATGAAGAAGCCACAACTCAGCAAAAAACTTGCACTTACGATGCCGTTAATGGCTTTTACCCTATCGTTACTTTCACTATCAATCAGGGTGTATTTTGCAGAAATTCCTGTCAAGGGGGTATATTGGCTGATTTTACGGCTCTCGGTTCTTTGTTAGGAACTGGTTTTGATAAGGTTCAATTTAAACTTACTTCAACTAATCCTGCCTTCACCACCATCGACATAAGCTCACAAACTTTTTTTACAGGCTTTTTACCCAATGGCACATATACCCTTAGAGGTTTTTATAACGGTAGTTACGACCCTGCTTTGGACGAAACTAATGTTCGCATCACATGGCAACAAGCCATTAGCTCTGATGTTCCCGTAGGCGGTTTACGCATTAAAAAAATTACGGATTACGATGAAAATGCCAACATAGTAAATTTGAAAAATTATCACTATTCGCAAGAAGGTTCAACGCATTCGAGTGCATCCATTGGTACGATTCCTTACTACGGGGAGTTTACCTACTTTCAAGGTAACTCTTGTGTTAGCTCTGGAATTTTACTTTCTGGAGAAAGTACCTACCCTTTAATCAATACTCAAGGGGCTACGGTAGGTTATACAAGGGTGGAAGTAACCTATGGAGCAACGGGCGAACATGGCAAATCAGTCCATACTTTTACCCCCGTTGCGAGTTACCAAACTAACTTTAAGTTTCCGACGGTGGCAACTTATATGCAAGATTGGAAAGAAGGACTTACTCTTACGAACCGAGAATTAAGTGCTACGAATATTTCCCTCAAAGCGGACAGTTCTCACCACGTTTTAGACATTAACCCTACTCAAAGTTTGTTTAAATTCTCAACGGGTTTACGCTTGGCGGTCGTTCCTGCGGATAGATTATTGGACGTTTATTTCATTAATGCCTACCGCACACCAACAGATTGGTTTTTTACGGATTTTACGGAAGAAAAAGTCTATCATACCAACGGTACTGATGTCGTGAAAATACCCAAATGGTTTGAATACAATAATCAGAATTTCATGCCCTCACTCACCAAAACCATTAACAGTTTAGGCGACACCTTGAAAACGGAAATGAAATATCCCCACGATTTTTCGACTGACTCCATCTATGCGGGAATGCTCTTGAAAAATCAGTCGGGTATGGTCATTGAACAGTCGGAATATGTGCGTAAAGTAGGCAATAGTAGTTTCGATTTCTTAATGAAAAAACGAACTAATTATAATCAATTCAATAGCAGTTTCTTCGCTCCAAGCACGATTGAAACCCAATACGCAGGGGGAACGCTCACCCAAGAAGCGAGTTTTCAATATACTAATGATGCCTTAATTTCATCGGTAACAGAACGTAATGGCATTACTTCTACCTTTACTTGGTTTGGTACAACTGACATTGGCAAAAGAGATTTATTAAAAACGATGGTCAAAGGCTCTGGTTTCGGCATTGCCCAAACAACGAGTTTTGACTACAAACCTTTGGTGGGACTCAGTAGTGTTATTGCCCCAACTACATACGGCATGACCTATACGTATGACGCATTTAGTCGCCTAAGTTCGGTTCAAGATGCCCAATCACATCAATTGAAGCGAATGTTTTATCATTATCGGGGACAAAATACGCCCACGGGTTTAACGCTTGCCTTGCCTAAAAGCAGTAATTACGTAGCGACTTTCACGGCAAGGAATGCCCAAACAACCTTAGATTCGGTCACTAATAACAACACGGTAAGCATCGCCTATATAGACGGTTTGGGAAAATCTACGCAACAAGTTTTGTTTAAAGGCAGTCCCGACAAAAGCAAAGATATACTCTTAGGAACGACCGTCTTTGATAATCAGAGCCGTCCGAAACTGAGTTATTTACCCACGCCTTCGGATGTGAATACGGGCGTACCCAATACGAATTTTCAAAGTTTAGCGAAGACTTTTTATGATAATGATAATAACCCTTATTCTGAAACTATTTACGAAGAATCCCCTTTGAATCGTCCTTTGCAGGCTTTTGGGGCGGGGCAAGCGTGGCGGACGGCCAATAAATTTGTGGCGTATGACTACCTTACCGCTGGTCGTGGATTTTTAGGTTTCAAAATCGGCTCAACGGGTGTAAGTTCCGATACGCTGACAGGCAATACGCTCATACATTCACAAGTAACGAGCGAAAGAGGAGCAAAAACGATTGAATTAAAAGACCGTTTGGGCAGAGTGGTGTACAAACTGCAACAGTTGGACATTGGTACGTTTAATTACAGTGTCACTAATTTTATTTACGACGACTTAAATCGGCTTACTTACTGTCTGCCCTCAGAAATCAATAAACAGTTTGGCACGAATACGGAGCAACTAAGGAGTTTTACGGAAAACGATGCGATTTTTAAAGAAGGAATGTACGCTTATCACTACGACAACGCCCGTTCAAGATTGGTAGAAAAGCATACGCCTGGGGCAGGATGGACTCGCTATTGTTACGATAAACGAGATAATTTAATTTTGGAAAATGACGATGCTGATTCAACCCGATATTGGAAAATGACCAAATACGATGCCTTAAATCGTCCGATAATGAAAGGGTTAATCCAAAACGTCGGAGCGAGTAGCCGCCAAACTATCCAAGCAAATATTGAGGGTTATGCGGGGCAAAGTTACGAAACTATCGGCACGGGTGGGCTTTACGGTTACACCAATACTTCGTTCCCGAGTGCTTATACACCCGTGGATAGTGATATTAAAATAGTGATGTACTACGATGATTATTCGCAAATTGATACAACGGGGGGCTATGGGTTTAAAAGTGCTTACGCTTTTCATGCTCAGGCAAACGCCAAAGGGATGCTAACGGGAACGCTGATTAGAAATTTAGAGACGAATGCGTGGTATAAATTCGTAAATTATTACGATTACAAGGGGCGTGTTATCGAGAGCTTTGCCCAAAATCATTTGGGAGGTATAGATAGAATGGAGTATCAATATCGTTTCAATAATGAGGTCTTAAAAATGAGAATCACCCACAAGAAAACGGGGATGGCGGATATAGTGGAATTGTATGAGTACGATTACGACCACATCGGCAGAAAAACGGCTTTTAGGCACACTAAAGACGGTATTTCTCAAAATGTGGCGAAATATCAGTACGATTTAATCGGTAGAATGAAGGCAAAAATCCTCCGACCTGCGGGTACTGCCGTGGTGAGTTCCTTAACGGGAAACTGGACGAATAGCAGCACTTGGCAAGGGGGATATTTACCCACGATTACGGATAAAGTTACGATAAATACGGGACATACGTTAACCATTCCAAGCGGTCAGACCGTCACCGCAGGAACGTTGTTAGACAAAGGTATTTTAAAGAATTTTGGTACTTTACAAATGGGTAATGTAAACCCTAATACGGTTTCGAGTGATTTGCAGAGTGTTGACTATAAATGGCATATTCGAGGTTTGAGAGGAATAAATTTAGATGCAAATAATAATCCAGTTCTCAGCAATGGCGATTTATTTAGTTTCAAATTGTCTTATGAAGAAGGTAGTTCGGGCTATTTTGACGGAAATATTGCCAGTCAAAAATGGTTGAGTGCTGTTGATAATTTAATTCGTACTTACGATTATTCTTACGATGGCAGTTCAAGGATTCTTGGGGCAAGTTTCACGGGTGGAAAACCGAATGAAAATTATTCATTGGAAAATATGACTTATGATGGAAATGGAAATATAAAGTCACTTTGGCGAAAAGGAATGAGCCAAACCAACACTTTTAACTATATTGACAAACTAAGCTATACTTACCCAAATAATTCAAATAAATTGACTTCAGTAAGTGATGCCATCACTGGAAATCTAAACACGGGTGATTTTAGAGACGGTAATACTTCTGGCAATGATTATGATTATTTGGCAGATGGTAGTTTGAAAAAGGATTTGAACAAAGGTATTTCTTCGATTGAGTATAATTATTTGAAACTGCCTAAGAAAATTACTTTTACGAATACTAAATGGGTTGAATATAAATACGATGCAAACGGCAATAAATTGAGAAAAGTAACCTCAGATGGAATAACGACTGATTATGTGAGTAATTTGATTTATGAAAATAACGTTTTATATCAAATTGCTCACGATGAAGGACGGATTTCAAATGGCATTTATGAGTATAATATGACTGACTATTTGGGAAATTTAAGGGTAGTATTTAAGGATTCTGCGGACATTGCAAAAATTACGCAAGCACAGGATTATGAACCCTTTGGGGTTGAAAACTGGACAAGTAAATACGTAAATAGTTCTAAAATATCAAACTTTAAATTTAACGGAATTGAAAAGCAAAACGAGACAAATATTTATCTGGCGAAATTTAGAGGGCTTGATTCACAGATAGGGCGTTGGACACAGATTGACCCAATGGCTGATAAGTATCTTGATTTTAGTCCATATAGTTATGTTTTAAACAACCCACTAAGGTACACAGACCCCGACGGTAAAGAAGTATGGATTTCATTTGGAGATAATCAAAGAGTAAGATATGATAATGGGAAATTGTACAATGAAGATGGGAAAGCATACAAAGGAAAGGATGCTTTTGTAAGTAATATTACAAAATTTCTTAACATGATGAATAAGACAGAAATGGGTTCAACAGTACTTACTGATTTAACAAAATCTAAGAACACATTTAACTTTGTTAATAAGGTGACTGATAGTGGCGGTACAGCTTCTTTTAAACCAAATTCATCAGAAGTATCCATGGGCGGCACAATAGCGGCTGGAAATTTAGTAGGAGGGAGACTTAGTGACATTAAAAAATTAGATGTACTTTCTCATGAACTTTTCCATGGGTATCAAAATGAACATGGGGAATTTGGAGCTTCAATTAACAAAGAAGTAGAAGCATATATTTTTGGAGCGGGAGTTACCGTTAATTATGAAAATGGAATGTATGGGGGTGTTTTTGGTAATGATACAAATAGTGGTCAAATTTATGAAAAGGCTATGAATTCGTTACTTTTCAAGGGTTTTGACCAAAAAAATTATGAATCAGCAATTAATAATTTTAAAACTGGTTCTGCATCTAATCCAATTACACCAACACGACCACAAGGATTATATGCAAATTTTCCTGTTAAACCGATTTCAACAAATCCGATAATTAAACAATTTTCTCCAATACTTAAATAATATGAAAAATAGCATTTTGTTATTCTTAATAATGGTTATAAACTCTGTTACTTCATCTTCACAAGTAATAGAAAAAAATAACCCTTTTAGTTTTTCTATAAAAAATAAAACTATTATCATTCCAGATTCTATTTGTAGGAGTATCGAATACGGTAAAATCTATGTTCATCTAACAATAAACAAATATGGAAAATTAATAGACACTAATATTTTAAGATTAGACTTAAAATCTTTAAACGAAAATATTAGATTTTTTAATGATAATATCTTGACGGATAGCTCTAAAAGTGTACCATTATCAATTAATAAATATTTACCTTTCATTAGAAATAAACTTAAATATATTAGAATAAGTAGGAATAAATATTCGCAAATTCATGAAAAAAATTATGGAGTAATTCCTTTTATTTTGATTAATAAGCGTCGTATGCTGCTGAAATAGTTTGGCATTTTTTACAATATTTCCATAACGATTTTTTGAAAAAATATCGTTTAAAACTGTATGAATAGTTTACAAAAATGGTACAATTATTAGTTTAAACAGGAACAATGTAACCAAAGTATATCAAAAATGAAAAAACTATTGATTGTAATCGTAAGTTGCTCGTTGTTGTTTTGTAAAATAGATACATCTGCACAAGTAAAAGCCAGTAACATTAATTTTTTTATTCAAAAACAATTTAAAAGAATTAATAGCGAATTAAAATCTAAAAAAGAATATTTGAGTGAACCAGATAAAGGCAATGATAAAACTCTCTTTGAGTTTGAAAACTCTGTGGATATTTTAGAAAAAATTACTGACATATACGCAGAAAGGCAACAAAATTATTTAGCGATTAAGGTAATTGATGAGAAGACTTTAAGTAAATGGCATTTATGGCTGACTAAAAATAAAAATTTATTAATCTGGGATAAAGCAAATAATAGAATAAACAGAAAAGATAAAGATATTTATTCTGGATTACTTTATCCTAAAAAATAGGTCATATGCTACGGGAATAGTTTGGCATTTTTGACAATATTTCCATTACGATTTTTTGAAAAAATATCCATTAAAACTGTATAAATAGTTTACAAAAATGGTCGTTTACTTTTACGAATCAGATATATCAGTAAATCACAAAAAACAAAGATTTTCTATTTCAAAAACTCATATTAAGAAACAAAATCTCAGAAAAGAAACATAGACGAGTTTATAAGAAAAGAAGAGACGTAAACACTCGTATAAAATCGGCTATTTATTTTCGCACTATTTATCAATAAAATCGTTGTGGCAAGATGCAAAAGTAAATCCCCCGCTTAAACGTCCGAAACGTGACAACGATAAAATTGTATTTTCACTTAAAAACAGTAAATGAAAACTTAATTTATACGGGTGAATTGTTAAAACAATGCAGTACCGTTATGGATAAACTAAGTTTTCTGATACAATAATAATTATTTAATTTGATAAATGGTATTTTTTCGCCTTTCTTGGTATTTTCACCGACAAGCTACCGTCCGTTTTGTTGATGAAATCACCAAGAAAGGCGAAATTTTAATAATTAAGATATTCAAACGCTATTCGAGATTTCTAATCTCAAAATACTTACATATTTGTTCGACCACTTTTGCATATAAATTGCACAACACAGGCAATTTTTTAATCTATTCGCTCAAAAAAACTTAAATTCCTTGAAAAAAACCCTTATTCTCACCCTAATTAATACCTTAGTTCACACTTCAATTATTGCTCAAAAAAACTTTGTTTCTGGTTACATTATTAACCAAACTGGTGATACGATGCGTGGAAAAATAGATGATAAACAGTGGAGCAAAAACCCGACAAAAATTCTATTTATGGCGAATGGAAGCCAAGCTAAAATGTACAATATCATTGCAGAATTGCGAAGTTTTGGCATAGAAAATAAATCTATTTACCTCAAAAAAACAACCTCCCTTGATATTACACCATACGATTATAATTCTTTACTTTTAACGAGTGAACGTATTGTTATTTCAGATACAACGATTGTACTTAAGCAATTGATAAAGGGTAAAATTAGTTTGTATGCTTTTAAAGATGCCAACGGCAAAGACCATTTTTTTATAGAAAAATTAAATGAACCTATCGAAGAATTAATTAAACATGATTTCTTTGATGAAATTAAAGGTACGAAGGTTATAGTTAAGCAAAATATTTATAATGACCAGTTAGCAGATTTGTGTCAAGATTGCTCCTTACTTAACCAGAAAAAATTTAACTATAATTATTCCGAAGCATCTTTGAAGCCTGTTATTTTAGAATATAACGCATTTTTTGGAGACAAACAGGCAAAGGAGACTACCATGAAAGAGATATTAGGCAGCAATCTTTATTTTCAAATTGGAGTAGGACAATACTCATACCTTTCAGAATACGCCCCCTATGGAAGTCCTTCTTTCAGCAATTCGGGAAATATTGTCACTTCATTGGGTGTAGGGTGGCTTTTAGAATTACCTTCCAATAGACGAAAGGTGGCAGTAAAACTTGATTTAATGTATCATATCTTCAATGAGGTTCAACAAAGTTCTTTTGTATTTTCAAACAAAAAGAATAATTATTTGGGAATTTCTATTGCCCCTCAATATTCGTTTTACAAGAATAAAGATTCTGAAAAAGATTTTTATGTTTTGGCAGGAGGAGTATTCGAGACTCCTCTAAATAATACCGAATATGTTAATTTGATTCGTAATTATGCAATGTATGGGTATAAAGTCGGGGTTGGATTTAAGATAAAAAAGATAAATATGAATTTATCTTACGTGAAAACAAATTCGGGAGAGCAAAAAACTTACATCAATAATACAATCAATAGAATTGCCTTGACCTTGGGATATGCGTTGTTTTAAGTGAATTTCTGGCAGGATTTTAGATTATAAAAAAAGGAATTAATTTAAGAATTACTATTTCACCAAAATTGACGAAGAACCAATTTAAACGCAGTACTCATGTGTCAATATCTTGAATAAATTGAGTTTGATGTAACAAAAAATCTGTATTATGCAGTTAATCAAAGGTTTCCATATTATGAACTAACCTACTGATTTCAAAGCTCTTAAAAATAAATATCAAGATTCTCTTGATTAACATTTAAAAAAAATACTATCTTTGCACAAACAAAAAAAATGCAAATTCAACGCAACCATATTTCCGATTGTCAATTCTGTACTAAACAGTTCAGAGATATTTGGGTGTGGTTTGACCTTTGCTGATTCCAATAGAATTCATCAAATGATTATACAACCCGAACCCAAAAAGTTCGGGTTTTTTATTTTACTTCTTCACAGATAAAATTAGTTCAAAATGAAAATTACAAAGGCACTTAAACAAAAAAACAAAATCGTGGCAGAATTGAAAATGCTTCGAGAAAGGATTGAAGAGTACAATTCAGTCTTCACTGGCAATCCACGCCCTTATGATGTCGCAGAAACACAAGAACAACTCATGGCTAAGGTGCAAGAACTTGTGTCTTTGAAGACTCGACTTGCACAGGCAAATACCGTGATTTACTCAAAAATCTTTGAACTAAGTGAATTGAAAGGACTTGCACAGTTTTACAAACACCTTGACATTAAAGATGGCTTATCGAAAGACCACAGTTACGATGAAATGCTACAAGGCTATGAGTCAGTGCTTAAAGTCAAACAAAGAGATGATTTAGTGATAGAATTAGAAACACGCATTGAGGCATTACAAGATGAATTAGATGAATTCAACATTTTGACCGAAATATAAAGATATTCAACATCGAAAGAAAAGTCAATTGCTCGTGCCGTAATGGTATTGGTCTGTAAAACTAATGTAGCTTGAAAAGGAAGCCGATAATGAGAATTTGTAAAAACTCCGAATGTGATTAATCAAGATTCAAAATTCTGTTTTTACGCTCAAATTTTAAGGTTTAAAATTCAAAACTCTTTTGCTTTTGATAATTTAAGTAGATGTTGATTTTTAAACAATTTAAAGCAAATTTTAATAATGGGAATGTTTGATACCATTACGATAAACGCTTCAATATTACCTATTTCAGAAAAGATAGAAAACGTTTGGAACGACAACACTACCAGACGAAATCATTAGGTGAATCTTTACAACATTATAGAGTCACTGATGAAGGCATATTAGAAACAGATTGGGATATGCTCTGGGGGACATTAAATAATTGTTCTTGGGGTAAGGTGAAAATAGTGGAAAAAGCACCACCAGAGGAAAATTGGGTCATTGTAAAAATTACTGATTCAATTCGTTTCTATACCCACACAGAAAACAATAATCAGTATTTTGAATTCGTGGTACTTTTTAAACTTGGTAAAATATTGATTATCAGAAGATTAATTGGAATAGATGCAGTGAGAAATACAATTAAGAGAAAGGTCAAAAATTAAACAACACATGGAATTTTCATCATCATATTTACCAAATGAATATGACCCTTGTTTTTAATTGGGTATTACTCAACAGATAGAGAATTAGAAGATAATAACTATTTTGGACATCAATACGGAGGTCTTTATTGTTACCAAATACTTCTTTTGGGTGTTCACTTACCCATCATAAAGACAAAAGATTATCAGTTTAAGTATGAGTAAAATATTCTGACGGTTGGAACTGTATATTCCTGCATCTATCTGAGGTTCTTCGTCAATTTTGGTAAAAACTTAATTCTGTTTCAGAATATTTGATTCGCACAATATAATTATCATGCGTAAAATATAAATTGTGCCAGTACTGGAGATTATAAAAAATAGAATTAACCTGAAATTTTACTTTTCACCAAAATTGACGAAGAACCACGTTTGTCCACATTTCTTACCTATCGCTTTATCCTATAACGCATTGCAAATTTTGGCATAGTAAAGATAAGAGTTTTGGAGATAGTATCCTTAACATTAAATAATTGGTAAAAGTTATGTCATTACAAATGATTTAACCTCAAAACATTAATTATTTAACTAAATTTGAATAAAAGTTAACGATAAATAACACTTACCACTTGGACACTAATAATATTATATATTTAGATAATAATGCCACTACACCCATTGACAAAAGGGTTATTGCAGAAATGCTTCCTTTTTTTACAGACTACTTCGCAAATCCATCAAGCGTACATAGCTTTGGCAGATATATACACAAAGCTGTAGCGAATGCCCGAGAACAAGTCGCATCGCTAATAGAAGCAACTCCTTCAGAAATTATTTTTACATCAGGGGCAACAGAGAGTATTAATTTAGCCTTAAAAGGCATTGCCCTCGCTCATCAACACAAAGGCAAGCATATAATTACGTGTCAAACTGAACATAAAGCGGTGTTAGATACGTGTAGTTATCTTGAACAAATTGGGTTTGATGTGACATATTTACCTGTTGAGAAGGACGGGGTAATAAATATGGATACTTTTAGAAATACCCTAAAATCAGATACAATCTTAGTTGCTATTATGTGGGTAAATAATGAAACAGGAGTGATTCAACCAATTAGAGACATCATAAATTTGACACACCAAAATGGTTCATTATTCTTTACTGATGCGACTCAAGCTGTCGGTAAGATACCAATTGATGTTTTTAATTTGGATATTGATTTACTTAGTTTCTCTTCTCACAAATTCTATGGTGCAAGAGGTATTGGTGGGCTTTTTGTAAAAAAGGGCATTAAGCTTCTTTCTCAATTACATGGAGGTGGGCATGAATTTGGATTAAGAAGTGGTACAAGTAATGTACCAGCAATAATTGGATTTGGCAAAGCTTGTGAAATTGCCTTGAAAGAAATGGTCATTGATGCTGAAAATATCATCAATTTAAGAAATTATTTAGAAACTGAATTATTGAAGATAACTGGTTCATTTATAAATGGAAACCTAAAGGAAAGAATATTTAATACAACAAACATTTATCTGCCAAATTTTGACGCAAATTTCTTCATAGATAAACAGAAAAATGTTGCGGTTAGCAACGGCTCTGCCTGCACATCAGCATTGATTCAGCCATCTCATGTATTAAATTCGATGGGATTAAGTAATGAAGAGTCTTTGGGAAGTTTAAGAATATCCCTTGGTAAAATGAATACATTGAGTGAAATAAAAGAGTTTGTAAAAATAATAAACCTATTTATAAAGAGTGAATAATATGCTGAAAACAGTTAATTGGTCTGATGACAGAGCTTATAAAACAGGAAGTATCAATGAACCTCTACAATTTTATATAGATTCTTTGTGTAATAGTAATTCATTTGATTTGTTATTGGGGTATTTTAGTTCTGCCGCAATTAACGTTTTATCTATTGGATTTGCTAATTTCCTTTGTTCAGGTGGCATAATGAGGGTAATTATTAATAATGTCCTATCTGAACAAGATAGAGAGGCTATAAAAAGAGGACAACAAGGAGACGTATCATTGCCTATTTTTAAACTGGATGACATAAAAAGTCTCAAAAATACATTGGATGAATATGGTCAACATTTCTTTGAATGCTTCGCATGGTTAATAGCAAATGAGCGAATTCAAGTTAAAATCATACAACCTAAAAATAAGAAAGGGCTTGCTCATTACAAATCAGGTATTTTTAGTGATGGTGAAAATAAAGTGGGATTCAAGGCTTCGTGTAATTTTACGGCTTATGGTTTACTTGAAAATCTTGAAGAACTTGATTGCTTCATGTCGTGGGAGAATGGAAGGTCTAATAAGTGGCTTAATTCACAGACAGAGTATTTTAACAATATTTTTGAGGAAAAAGCTGATTTTGTCGAATATCTAAGTATTGATGAAACTCTAACAGCAATCAAACGAGAGTTTGGAGACAAGGAAATAAATGAACTGTTAACTCAAGAAAAATATCTCGTCGAAAAAAAACAACTATTACCAATAAATGAAAAATTAATAACCTCCATCAAAAAAGCCCAAAAGAAACTGGAAAAATTAGAAGAATTAGAGTCTCTACCTCGATTTCCTAAAGAAGGACCAAGACAGTATCAGATAGACGCTTATAATAATTGGGTTGCAAATAACAAAAAAGGGATATTTGCAATGGCTACTGGTACAGGTAAAACAATCACTTCTCTTAATTGCCTGTTGAATGAATACAAGAAGTCAAATAGTTATTATGCTATTATTCTTGTTCCGTCAAAAGCTTTATTGGAACAATGGATTGAGGAAGTTTCTTCATTCAATTTTTCAAATATAATAGTAATTGGGGGAGGATATGATGGAATGAAACTTATTCCAAATTATGTATCAAACTTTAAAGCAGGCTTGAGAAAAGATGTTGTAATTATTTCTACTTATGCCAGCTTCGCTTCTGATAGATTTTTAAAGTATTTCGTGAAGATTCAGAATAATTTTATTTTGATAGCGGACGAGGCACACAATATGGGGGCAAATCAGATTAAGGAAGTAATGTCAACTTTGACAATTCCAAAAAGAATAGGACTTAGTGCGACTCCCAATAGAAAGTATGACCCTATGGGAACTAATGCAATATGTGAGTTTTTCAATGACCAACCACCATTTTGTTACAATTTCGGGATGAAAAGGGCAATGAAAGAGGGGAGATTGACAGACTATTTTTATTATCCCAAAATTGTGCATTTAGATGAAGATGAGAAAGAGAACTACATTGATATATCCAATGCCCTGTATAAGTTTTTTGATTTTAAACTAGGCAAATTTAAAGATTCTCCAATTGTTGAAAAGTTACTATTACGAAGAAAAACAATTATCCATCAAGCTAGAAGGAAAATACCTGCATTTAAAGAAATTCTTAAAGAGTTGGGTAAAAATGGTAAAATGAAATTTGTTTTTACTTATGTTCCAGTGGGTTCGAGTAAGGAAGAAGATGAAAACAGTGAGGATATAGCTAACAAATTTGTATACCAATATTTGAAAGCTGCACAAGAAGTAAATCCAAGCCTTCGAGCTAGCACTTATACATCAGAAACAGAAGACCAAAAAAATAAATTACGAGGCTTTTCAGAAGGGAAAATAGATATGTTGCTAGCAATGAAAATGTTAGATGAAGGGGTTGATATTCCAAGGGCTGAAGTAGGAGTTTTTGCTAGTAGTACAGGAAATCCTAGGGAATACATTCAAAGGAGAGGGCGTTTACTTCGCAATCATCCTGATAAAAATTTTGCATATATATATGATATGATTGTAGCTCCAGTCGCTAGTTATGATAATGAAAATCTTTACCGTATCGAACGAAATATGGTAAGAAATGAATTAATAAGGGTAGCATACTTTGCTAGCCTTTCAATGAATTTTTATGATTCTAAAGACGTTCTGCAAGATATTTGTGATATTCATCAGATATTGCTGTAAATACCTCTAACCAAGCTGTAGCTGCAAGTCAGAC
>JAZKDE010000027.1:61123-70435 GCA_040387735.1 Bacteroidota bacterium | reverse complement strand
AGATATTTGTGATAGATATGACTTAGATTTAGATGTTTTAATAAATACATTAGAAAATGATTGACAAACTGCTAAAAGAAATTTTAAGAGATAAAGAATTATCTTTAAAATACAATATAAATGAGGACATGATAAAGAAAGCTAAGCTTTCACCTCCTTACGAAAATAAAGTAATTGAGTATTTAGCTGTTATCATCAGAGCAAAAATGGTTGAAGTACATGGTGATGTAACAGTTTATAATAAAGTCAAAAATCTAATTAAATAATTATGGCATCTATCATAAATCAGATATCGTTTCAAAACTTTTTTAATTACTACGGTTCATTTGAAAATAACACCTATGAGTTCTCAAAAGGAGTAAATATCGTAGTTGCAGATAATGGTGGCGGAAAGTCAAAATTCTTTAATGGATTTCTATGGCTTTTCTACGATGAAATCCTTGATTCTGATACTAAGTTAAGAAAAAATATCAAAAATCAGGCTGTTAAAATATGTTCAGACAAAGCAAAATATGAAGCTGCCGTTAATGATTTAATTGAATGCAATGTAGCACTTGAGTTTAGTGATAATCGATTTAGATATCGTATTTGTAAAGGTTTTAGAATTAAAAAGTCAAAAGCGAATGCCTCGCTAATAGATAATTCAGATTGGCAAGTATTTTTTAAAGGATTAGAAGTTTCAAAAAAAGATATAGCTCTACTCGAATTTCATGAAGTATATGACGAAGATGAGCAAAGAAGAATTCTTGATAAGTTAATACAGCCCAATCTAAGAGAATATTCACTCTTCCAAGGAGAAGAAATAGATAAACTTATAGACTTCAATCAGGCAGATAGTTTAAACAGAGCTGTTAAGACTTTAACTGATATCAATAAATATGATGAATTAGAGAAAATAACAAAATATGTAGCTGAAAGAGCAGAAAAAGACCTTAATGAAAGTGTAGCTTCAAATGATGCGGCATCTCAAAGCTATCGAAGAAAATTAGATGAAAAGAATGTGAGAAAAAACTCACTTGACATTGAATCTGAAAGACTCAAATCATATGAGCATTCGTATACAGAAAATAAAAATGAGGTTGATAAGCTTGAAAGTTTGAATGAAAATGCTGAATCAAGAAAGGTTTTCGATGACAAATTAAAAGAGCAAAATGCTAAACTTAAAGAAATTAAAGAGGAGTACGACCGTCTTGTAGAAAAACTTAACGAACGTTTCTTTGATGGGAATTTTGCTTGGATTGCAATGGGCTGTGAAAATGAGGTTTCTAACTTTAAAGAAAAACTAAATAATTATAGAGAGATAAGAACGATAAAGAAAGTCGCCGTATTAAGTGAAAATAGTAATCAAATTAATCTTCTGCCACCTGATTCGCCAGACACAGTTACATTACAAACTATGATTGAAAGGGAACACTGTTATGTATGTAACCGTGACGCAAAAAAAGATACTGAGCCGTGGAAGCATATATTGAGTTTACTGAATCGAAAAGGATCTGGACAGAACAAAACGGTTGATATTTTCAAAAATGACCTAAATGATTTTTTTGGTGAAATTCAACTTGGTGCTCAATCATATGTTGGTCGAATTGGAGCAATTCAAAATTCAATTCATCGAACTAGAGAAAAAGAGCAAGAACTTCTCGAACGAATCACTAAGATAAAAGATAAAATTAAAGGTCTTAGGGACGACAGATCGCATTTGATAATTGGAGACGAAGACAACATGATTGATGTAAGACAAATAATGGCTCAATACAAAGGAGCTTTATCTCGATTGCAAAAAGCAGAAGAAGATATTATTAAATCAAAAAATCGTATAGAATCACTCACTGAAAACATAAGAAAAGACGAGAGTGAATTAAGTAGGATGAGGCCTCAAGATACGCCCAAGGAATATGAAATCCATTTAGATATTTCTACTGACATAAGGAATGCTGCTCAGCGAACAAAGCTGAGAGTTTTCGATAATATGATTTCTAAGTTGGAAGAAGAGGCAAATAAGCATTTTCGAAATCTTATTAAATATAATGAATTAGCTGGAGGGATATTAAAATTTGAAAAAAATCCAAGAGGAACTATAGACTTTAACTACGTTGATGAAGCAGGGAATGAAGTAGGCGGTGCTTCAGAAGGATTTCAACGTATGAAAGTATTAGCGGTACTAATGGCTATAATTTCAGTAAATCCCTATGGTTATTTATATCCTTTATTAGCTGATGCTCCTTTATCGGCATTTGGACAAGGATTTATTAAAGGTTTTTTTGAGGAGACTGAGAAGGTATTCCCGCAAAGTATTATCCTAATAAAAGACCTTTATGATTCGGAGTCTGAAAATAAGCTCAATAAATTAGGTAATGAACTTCTAAAAAATGTTAGTGTAAGTACAATATACCTAAATCAGATTCCCAAGAATTCTAAGCAAGTGGAAGTATATACCAAACTTAAAAAAATAAAATAATGACAAGTAGTGAATTTAGAGAAATCATCTTAAAAAAGGCACCAAAGTATTCAGTATCGGTTGAATACCTGTTTGAAAAACTGGCTAATAAGCAAGGTAAAGGTGAATTTTCTCAATTTGGGCCTTTATATGAATTGTATGTTTTCGCATTTTATGTTGGGCTTAAAATTGGAAGTAGAATAGAGTTAGTCTCAGGTAGTAATGCCAAAAAGTTTGTCGATATAGCTGGATGGAAAAGTGCTTCACCTCTTATTGATTTTCTATTGTTAACTATTTTCAGTAGGTCTGATGAAATAGGTTTTGATTGGAACGATTTGGAAGATATGGAAGAAAAAGACCTTACTGATGTTGTACGGAAAATCATTACTTTTATTGAAGAATATGCTTACGGAGGATTAGATTACCTTAAAAACAAATTTGATAGAGGAGAATTGGATAATTCGCAGTATTTATTTGTGGATATTTTAAGCGATTTGGTCTAAGCTTAATATTGAAGTCATCTTGACTTTTGGACAGTATTATGTGAAAATAAAAAAGGTTGCTTTGGTATGGTTCGCAAAACAAATGTCAGCAGCCTTTTTCATTTTACCTAATACGACTCGAAAGTCAAGATGACTTCATTTAAAAAACTGCACTAACTATCTATTTTTTTATTAGACAAAACGTAATCAGAAACCTTCATTGATGAAATGCCCTTAGTATTTTCAAAAAATGAAGCGAATGTTCGTATAATTAGTCGTTCTATGGCAACTCTTTGTTGCTTAGATAACCCTTCTGGTAGGGTATCAAAACGATAAAAATTCCAGTTTTTAATTTCCTCTCTGTCTTGGTTAAGTCGTTTAATTAAACTTTCTGCTTCACCAATATATATTTTTTGATTTTGAGTATCAATCAAATTATAAATCACGCTTTTGCTATCAATTTGCTGGACAAGGTTATTTCTACTTTTCCAATCTCCTTTTGTAAAACGAAATGGTGGTTTATTGTTAAGCTCATCGTCAATTTTTTTGAGTGTATGAGACTTTACTAACTCTTTAAATAATTCGATGTATGTAGGTTTCTGTTTATAATGAGCCTTGAACTTAAAAATCTTGTTCTCATAATCAAACTCAATGTCTAAGAATTCCCAAAAAGGAATTTCTTCCTCTATATCAACATCTTGGTATTCTACTTTATTTTTTCTTAAATCTTGTTCTATACTTCTCATATTGAATATTCCGATGAAATTGAGCAGGTACCAACGATTTAAATTAATCGGGTATTTCCGATCCAAATTGAGCAGTTGTGGATAAGTTGTCTGAGTTTTTCATTTTTGTTATTGATTGCGTAAAACTACTGCCGCAGTCGAGACAATTATGGCTAACAAGACTAAAGCAATGTTTCAAATCAGACGTATTATTCAATTACATTTACAAGGTACATCCCGTAGTGAAATAGCCCGAGGTTTGGGTATTGCCCGCAACACGGTTAGGCATTACTTGGACAGCTTTATCCAACATGTTAACCCACTTTCTGATGCTTTATCCTGGACAGACGAGGCTCTCTTTCGTTTTATTAGTGTTAAACCCGAATCTACTAAGGAATCCCACAAAGTGCTTTTTGAACGATTCAAGACTTTTGAATCTGAACTTTCTCGGACTGGTGTAAGCCGCCAACGTCTCTGGCTGGAGTATCGCCAAGAATATCCCAATGGTCTTCAATTCAGCCAATTTTGTAGTCTTTTTCGCCAATGGCAAAAGAATCAACAAGTTGTTATGCGTTTGGAGCATAAAGCTGGAGAGAAACTTTTTGTCGATTGGGCAGGCGATAGACTCTATATTACCGATGCTCAAACAGGCCAAAAAACTGCGGTTGAAGTCTTCGTGGCCATTTTAGCGTGTAGCCAGTTAACTTTTGTAAAAGCCAGCCACACTCAAAGAAAAGCTGATTTTTTGTCTGTTTTGGCGGATGCACTTACCTTCTTTGGTGGTGTTCCTCAAGCTATCATTCCAGATAATATGAAGACGGCCGTTGTCAAAGCTCACCGTTACGACCCCATAATTAACGAAAGTTTAGAACACTTTGCGGCTCATTACCAAACCTGTATTTTTCCAACTCGTAGTGGTAAACCCAAAGACAAGGCTCTGGTGGAAAATGCTGTCCATTTAGCTTACGAACGTATTTATGCCCCTCTTCGGAACCAAACATTTTATTGCCTTGAAGCTCTCAACGCTGCAATTAAACCCTTACTGGAGACCCATAATCAAGCCTTATTTCAGGGTAAGGATTATTCTCGAAGGAGTCGCTTTGAATCAATTGAAAAGCAAACACTTCAATCTTTGCCTAATACTCGTTACCAACTTCAATTTTACGGGGTGGCCAAAGTCCACCCAGACTGTCATGTTCTACTTTCAGAGGACAAACACTATTATTCCGTTCCCTATCAACTCATTGGAGAAAGGGTAAAATTCATTTATACTACCACCAGTGTTGAGATTTACCATAATTATAAACGAGTTGCTTGCCACGAGAGAATCATCGCAAAGCATCATTATACAACTGTCAAAGAACATTTACCCCCACAGCATCAGTATATGATGAACTGGTCAGTGGCATTTTTTGAAAGTGAATCGCTTAAAATTGGTGAGAATACTCATTTGGCATTTTCCCAATTACTCCATCAAAGAACATACCCTGCCCAAGCTTTTAAGCGGAACGCCGCCCGAACTTATGCAGGTCTATTATCAATGGCTAAAAAAGTCAGCTATGAGCGTATGGAAAGGGCTTGTGAGCGAGCTTTGGGCTATAACTCACTTTCTTATACCCTCATTAAGTCTATTCTCGACCGTGAACTTGATAGACTTGATTTGCACCATGAAATCATTCCCCCTACTGTAATTATTCAACATGAAAATTTACGAGGAGCTCAGGCTTACCAATAATATTGCCACCACATAACTTAATTAAAATACTCATTATCAATTAATTACAAAAATAAATATGAATCAAAATGCAACACTCGCTCAAATGCGAGAACTCAAATTAGTTGGAATGGCACAAGCCTTTGAAGCCATTCGTCTTTTACCCATTGATAAACAACCTGCTTCCGAGCAATTACTGACTCAGTTGTTGGAAGCAGAAGAGCTTTATCGAAAAAATCGGAAAACATTGGCTGGTATTAAACAAGCTCAGTTCCGTTATCAGGCTTCTTTGGAAGAAATTACGCTTTCCCCAGAACGTAATCTGAGCAAAGACTTATTCCACCGACTCACCGATTTATCTTTCGCTAAAAAAGCTGAGAATATCCTCATTACAGGGGCAACAGGTTGTGGAAAGAGTTTCATCGCCACCGCTTTAGGTTATCAAGCTTGTCAAATGGGTTTACGTGTAGGCTATTTTTCACTTCCTAAACTCTTGCAAAGACTTCACCTTGCCAAAGCCGATGGCTCATACGTCAAAGAACTGGCACGTATCGAGAAAATGCAGGTTGTAATCTTAGACGACTGGGGCTTACAACCATTAGACTCTTATTCAAGGGGAGCTATTATGCAAATCATTGAGGATAGACATGGAAAACATACCACCATCATAACCGCTCAAATGCCCATTGCCAAGTGGTATGATTATATCGCTGAACCCACCATTGCGGATGCCCTGATGGATAGGTTATTGCATCATGCTCACAGAATTGAGTTAAAGGGTGAATCTATGAGAAAGAAAACTTTGGAAACACCACAAAATCAAACTCTTTAATTATATTTGCACACCTCTGACACTTATCCACAGCTGCTCAATTTTCATCATAACTGCCTGTTCAATTACTAATGGATTATACATCATATAACTCATTAAGAAAACGTCTTTTAAAATCTCTCCTAATTCCTTCTCAAAAAATAGCCTGTACATATTCTTTGTAGAAGAATAAATAATACGACCAATGTATTCTTTCTTTTCATAGAATATGATAACCTTGCTATCTGAATTATTTTTATCTCTACATAAATTAAATAACGAATCAATATTCCACATTCTCCATAAGAATTTAGGAAGTGGCGTTGCAGCATCTTTGAATAAAGAAGTATCTACTTTTTTTCGCCAAAGCGGAAATTCAATATCAGAGCGTTCGAGTTTCATCTAATAATATCAAAGCATCTATCAAATTTTCTACCTCTTTATGATTGTCGTGTGGGTCATAAGTGATTATATTAATATTGTAGTCTTTTCTCCATCTATCTTTCTCAACACTTGTAACTTCATTTGAATTTATTAGAGCAAAGTGACTTGGTCCGCCACCATGAAAAATGTTATGGATATAACTCAAAACTAAATTTAGTTCTGGGTCTTTTAACGAAGCTCCCAAAAATAAGATACTTGATGTTGAAAATAAAACATGAAGTACACTTTGATAACCGCTTTCTTTAAAAATGATACTCCTATAGTCTTTCTCTGTTAGAATTATTTCGTTTGGAGCTCGTTTGGCATCACCATGAGCTTTTAGTATAAATGGTATATTGGAAAGAATATTATAATTTATTGTTGCAGCATCTCTATATGTCAGTACGTTGGGCATTTTTGAATGTACTTTAATATAAGAATTTTCCATTAGAGTATCATAATTTGTTGTAATTATGAATTTTGATTTAAGCCGTATTGTTTTTTTTGTTACTTCTGTAGGTTCAATGGAATCATCATCAAAACGTTTCTTAATAAATTTTTGTAAGTCTGTATTTAAAACTTCTCTCAATTCTTCCGCTACTAACAGGTACTTTGATGAATCTTTTACAAGTTTAAGTAAATCAGCTTCTTTTGCATCAGATAACATATCATTTTCCTGAGCATGAGAAATTAACTCTAATAAAAGCGTTTCCCAATTTGGTAATCCTGCTCCTTGAGATAATCCAGCACCTACAAATATTCCAAAAGAACCGTCTAAGTATGCGGTTTTTAGTTTTGGTGGTATAGTTATCATAAATTAATTATTTGTCTCTATGTATTGTTGTTTGAGAAAATAGTTGTTAAAAACTCTATGCCTAATCCTCAAATTATTTTTTTCCGAACCTCCATTCTTAAAAGCCACAATATAATCATACATATCTTTATCATATGCTAAACTCCCTTTATCGTCAATTAATAATTCAGGTACTTTATTGTGTTTTTTCCTTTTTGTTTCAAACAGTGAAAGACCTTCTGCAATAGGTTGAGGGTGTATAGTGCTGATAGTACTGTGATTTTTATACAAAAGGTAAAAAGTATCAACAAATGTCCACTTATTTTTAAATATACCTTTTTTGTACTGATTAATGCTCAACATCCAATTAAGAACTTTCTGACAAACAAGCATCATAGGTTGCATAGAAGGAATTGTAGCATTGGCTAACTCTGAATATAGGAGTTTCATTTCTATTGCTCCCACATTTTTTTGGCAGTCATAATATGATGCAGTTAAAGCATTGTCAAGATAATCCTGATGCTTGTATCTTGCTTCAGAAATTTTTGAATCTTTAAAAAACTGATGTGTTTCTACTGTTGATACAATAACATTGCCAAGATTACTCGAAATCGCATGACGTAATTCAACAGGATTTAGCCGTTCTCCCATTTGTAGTCGTGCAAATAATGTTCTAATTTCTTCTTGTGTTGCATCCTTAATAATTGCAATATTTAATTTGAAATTTAAAAATTGATTATATAAATCAATGTTTGACGTTCTTAATTTATCAATTTTCACCCCTCTCATACTATCACTACCTATGGTGTAATCACTAAGTCCATAACTTGTTATGGGGTTAAAATATTCCCAAATAGCTCTCATTCTTTGTTGCCCGTCTGTTACTTCATACTCGAAATGTAAATCATTAGGTGTTTCTCTGAGATAAAATTTAGGTAAATCATACCCTCTAAGTATAGAATCTATCAATAATTGTTTTTTGGTTTGACTCCAAACAGATGTTCTTTGGTACTGAGGTTTTGGGTTTATTACTACCTCTTTTTGGATTAGGTCATCAATTGACCATTCTACAACTTCTATTTTCATATTTTTAAATAAAACAACTTGCACACCCTTCGCTCTCAGCATCACTTAAAATGTCAATCAGGTAGGGAGACTTTGTATTTAGCTTATTTCGTGCGATACGTTTAATAAATCCTTCTTTTATTTGTTCCATACGTGCAGGAGCAATAATTTCAGAAAGTGTTTCATCTTGATTCCAAGTATAGCCTTCCTTCTCATATTCCATTGCCATCGCAAATTTTTCTGGATGTTGTTCATATAGCCAAATCCATTCTATTTTTTGCTGAAAAAAACAGAAATAGCACCCCGAACGAGAACGAGCATATTTACCTTTTTTACCATTTACCTCAAACTCAATTTCATTGTAATAAGCTGGTACACCTACCCCACTATCTTTCAAGATTTTGAAAATATCATCTCTAACTAAAACTTCATCATTATCAACAAGCGGGAAATAATCGACTTTAGAAAGTGGATAATCTGTAGTTTTCAAATAAGCAAAGGTCAATTTATTAAAGGCTTTTACATCACAATCTAATAAAAGGTTTAATTTCTGAACTTGAGTGAAATTAAACGAGATTGGTTGGGCTAAAATCTCTTCAAATCGTTCTGATTTGATAGATAATGAAGCAAAAATATTTAGAATATTTTCTAAGTTAGCTTTCGATAAAACTTTAACTACAACATCTTCACTCCAAATATTCTTTCTAAATGGAAAAATAGATTGAATATTAGTTTTTTTAGAGATATAACCCTCTCGGTCTTCATCACCACGAATGCCAACATAAGAAATTACAGGGTCATCGCCAACAAACTCTTCAAAAGGGTCAAGTTTCAACTTTTTAGTACACCATCTTGAATTAGA
>JAZKDE010000027.1:17543-61113 GCA_040387735.1 Bacteroidota bacterium | reverse complement strand
TCAAACGGGTCAAGGTTACTTCCATCAGCTGCTTTCTTTTGAATAATTGTTTTACCTAAAACAGAATTAAGTTTTTCTATTAGTTCATAAGTTTCGCTCAATTCTTTTCCAGTGTCACAAGTATAATATTCAATATCCATGTCTGGATATTTATCTTTCATATATAAGGAAAGGGCTGCACTATCTTTCCCTCCCGAAATCCCTAAAACGTGTCTTACATTGCTCATTTATTTAAAAGTTCTTTTAAAAGATTAGTAAGTGCGGCAATATCCATTGAATTATCTCCTGATAACTGTTCCCTGATAGTTCCCTCCATTTTTGTTATTTGTGGTTGTTTACTTTTTGGAAAACGAACTAAACTCTTCTTAACACCATCCACAAATGAACTAATCTCCAGACTTATCATTTCTTCTTTTTCGTTATCTATATCTGTTTTAGAAATGGTTGTTAAAGTATCTAAATCCAAAATCATTCGCTTAAATCGGTCATGGAGTAATACCTCGTCCTCATCTCTGAACATATCTAATGATTTACCTGTCAGTGCTTGTGCTATTGAGCTAAGCCACATAGTTTGGTCATCTAATGGAGAATCAATCCGTTGTATAAACGTTTTCTGATTTGTTAATAATAATGATTTATGAAGGTTCTTATACCTATCTTGAAGTTGTTTCCTATAATCTTCAAATGGTATTGTTTTTCCTATAAAATCAGCTAAAATCATATTTTCAAATCTTGCAACTAATTCACTGAAAGATACCCTCATCTCTCGAATTGCTTCTTGTAGGCGGTTTGCATAATTTTCTAAGCTATCTTCTGAAGATTGAAGAGATTCAATAGAATATCCTAATGCTATAGGGAAGTCTTCAAAGAAGGTTTTTTCTGGGTCTTTTGATTTAGCAATAGTCTCTCTAATTGTAATAGTCTCTTTATTTAACCGTTTCGTATTTTTAGCATAAAAAGGTAATTCGCTAAAAAAAACAATAAATGGTTTAATAGTTTCGATGAATAAATCGTTACTTAATCTATCCTCTGTCCCTTTATTTATTAATATTCGATAACGATTAAATAAATCTAATTTGACACCTTCCAAATCAAACGCTTTAATTTCGTATCTATGAGGAGCTTTCATTATTAAATCTAATATATCCTTTGAAATATCAGGGATATATACTCCATCTCCAAAAAGTGCAAAATCGTTACGCTTAGTAAACAGATAAGTTATTACCCAAAAATCAATTAAACCTTGCTTTAGCTTAAATGGTCGTTTTGTTAGTAGCTCCATCAACTCCGACACTTTTCTTGAACTATTTCGAGACTTATGCAAAAAACTATTACAATACTCCCAAAGCTCTCTAAATGTAGATTCTTTTGAAACTTCTGATATAAAATTACTCTCTCCAGAGTGTAACTCTAATCCATTTTCCTTTATTAGAGTCAAATAAATCATCTTTTGAGGCGGAAAATGCTCAGCATCAAATCCAAGATTAGGTAAATTCCAACAATTAATTAATTGATTAGTAAAATATTTTTTCGCAGTATGAATCGACCCTGAAATCTTATGCTTATTCACCAACTCATTTTTAAATACAGGAGTTTTCGGGTATATTTCAATACAAACTTGCGAAAGAAATTTATTGAACTCTTTTCTATTAGAAATTTTATGTTCATATCCTTTAAAAATCCAAGTAACATCTTGGGTAAAGAAAGCATCCAAAATGGAATTATTTAGCAACTGTTCACTATAAGCTTTGATAGAATTAAGCTCTTTTATCGCTGTGTTATCCTCAGTATTTTCTTCAATAACTTTTTGTATTTTCTGGATTTCAAAAAGTAGCTCCTTTATTGTATTTACGTTTGTATAAAACCCATAAATGATAGCTTCTTCTTCTATTTTAGAATGTTCTTTTACTTCATCAAGAGATAGAGACTCATTAAAAATTAAATTTATAAAACCATCTATTTCTTCTTTTGGCTCTTTATGCGTGGGTAATTCAGAAATTATATAATCAAATAGACGTGGAGTGCCGTAATGAAAAGAGTACATCTTAGCAAGTACTGGCGATAGATTATAATATCTTTTCAATAAAGTCGTGATGTCTGTAATTTTCTCAACTTTACTCCCTGCTTCAATAATAGCTAAGTTAATATCAAGGTCTGTACCGTCCAATAAAACATATCTTCTATTATACTCTCTTTTAACAATTACTTTTTTATGAACAAGAGAATCAATGTATGGTGTAACATTTTTGATTCTCAGGCAAATACGACCATATTCAGTTAAAAAACTGTCGTTAAGGATTGCCCCCCTGGACGTTGTCATACCTAAGAGACCAATTGTTTTAATCAAGTCACGATATATCTCAATATCATCTCTATAAAATCCTTCTACTTTTTCCAAGGCAATTTTAATACCAGCCCAATTTGTGTAATCTGGATTATCCTTTGAATTAAGAAAAGAGTGAAAGTTGTGAATCATATAGTCATATACTTTGGCGACATGATAAAATGGCTTTGCTTCTGAAGTCTTAAAATGACTGATACCTGTATAATCCTGTGACGCTAAAAATGAAAAAAGAGACCTTTCATTTTGCCCATACTTTTGAAGACAAAGAGTCAAAGCATTGGCAGACATTATCTCTAATGGGAATAGTTTAGATGCAATATTTTGCTCATCCTCAATTTTTTTTTCAAATCTAAATGCTTTTGTTTCTCTTGCAATTTGTAAAGCATTGTAAATAATCTCTTCAGAATTGACTGTTTGTTGAGCATTAATATGTTGAGAAGCTAAATATAATAATTGCTCGACAGGCTCATTAAAGGTAATTTCTTGAAACCTTCCCTTTACTTTTATCCACTCTTGCTTTTGTGTTCGGTCGAGACCATTTCCGTAAGCATCAAAACTTTGGTGTATTGTTGTAATCAAACAGATATTATAATCAGGATTATTTACAAATTCGGCTAATTGTTGAATAAAATATAGTTCTTTTTCAGGTTCGTTCTTTACAGCATATTCTAAAAACTTTCCGAATTCATCAATGACTAATATTAGAAGAGGATTTCCACTATTTTTACCTAAATCATGGTACTGATTAAATATCTCAGAGAGTATGTATTTCTGTTGGTCTTGAGTATTTATTACTCCAAAAGCATCAGAAAATGTATCTATCATTGATTTATATTCTCCAATGAAGTTTACAAACTGAACCTTTGGATTACTAATTAAATTTACTTCAAATAGGTCTCTATTTTTCTTGTTTAAACTCTGCTGAAAAGCCCATAATAAGGATGATTTACCTGTACCATACGACCCAATAATAGTGAATGAACGGACACCTTTTTTAAAATCATTCACCAATTGATTCACAACTCGTTCGGCATTCGGTGTACGATAATAAGTTAGTTCACGGTCATAATCCCGTATAATGTTAACTGAAACGTTATAATTTTTATCCTGCATAAACAGATGAATAATATTGTTCTAAAATGGTAATTGGCTCTGGACGTGAGCGAAATTGTAATTCTTTTATTCCTGCTTGGTCGCTAAAAATGATTTCATTCTCATAATTAACATCACTTGTAATTTCATCAATTTTAATAATTAACCCAGAACGGTTTATTGCAAATACGCTCCCAACACTATTATAATCTTGGTCTATTGCGGAAAAATTCACAGATAGAGAAGAACCTGAACTTTTCAAAATTCCGTACAAAATTAAATGATAGGAAATTTGTTTTTTTTTGTTTGTCTCTATTACATAATATTCGTGTTCACTTCTATTAAAGTTACGCATGATTTCTAACTCTGCCAAAAGACCAGAAAAACCATCTTCCTTGTCGTTGCTTTGTGCATTTGTTCGATTGTAAAGCTTTAGCATTACTTCAAAGTCAGCATTTATTGTATTTTTATTAACAGACGCATTTTGTGTTTCAGCCTTTCTTAATACAAAAGATGTAAATGCCTCTTTACTAAACTCAATTTTTTCCCTTCTTAGTTCATTGAAAAGTAAATTATAAGTAGTTGCATAGCCTGATGTCACTAAATGGTAGTGTAATAACCATAGACTTGCCTCATCTTCCAAGAATGGGTCCCAGCCATCGTCAGCTAATAATTTATGTGCAAGTATTGTTAGTTTATCATCAGTGTCTAAAATATCAAACGCTTTCATCCAGTAGCGAATTGAAGAAACCATATTTTTACCTACTCCCAATTCAACAACAGCATCTTCATCTGTGAATGATTTTCCTTTTTTTACGAAATCATAGCCCTTTTTTAGCCAAAGATTTCGACATTGAAAAGATTCATGCCCTGAAAAAGAAAACCGTTTAAATTCATTTTGTATCATACTTAATATCTAATTTCTCTTATTTTACTTTATCAAATTACTTTTACAAATAGCAAATACCATAAATATTTTCAGTAAAGCTTCTATAATCAGATTTCACAAAATTACTACCTTAATTATCCTTCCCAATACTTAAATATAAACAACTTTGAAATAGTACTACTAAAAGTTCTATTTTTTTGATATTCTCTTCACTATAAAATCCATCAAACCTTCATTAAAACCCTAAACTTCAAACTAATACCTCGATAAAAATGCAAAATTTAGAATTGATGTTTAATGATATTTTTTATTCATCATTTCAATATATCGTTTAACCGACCGCATCACAATTTATGAATTTAAACAAAAATCAAAGTCTATAAAATCTACAAATTTAGTAGTTTATTTTAAAAATAGTATCAACACAAACTGCTATAAGTCACAACATTTCCTCTATTATTCCCTGTTTTTCATAGTAACAATTCAAAATCTGAAAATATTTACATATCATTGTTTTAAATTTTAAAAAGAGGGAAAAATTACTAAACAAAATAGTATTGTTAAACACAATTTTGTTGTTTAGAAAAAAAGGTCGAGGGGGCTTAGTTATTATACTCTCTACTAAAGTCCAATCATTTTCCAATGATTGGACTTTCTTTTTTACGCCTACTTCCTCTTCCGAAATCTTCCTGGGGCAATACTCATGGTGTTCTCAAAAATGCGAGCAAAATGATATGAATCATCAAAGCCTACTTCCAACGCAATTTTCTTGACGGAATAATTGGTATTTTTCAATAACTGACACGCTTGTTGAATTTTCAAGAAATTAAAATAGCTCATAGGGGATTGATTCAGTTCAGCTTTGAAAATTGCCGAAAAATGCGAAGCAGACAAACCCGAAACCTCCACAAAATCAGCGAGTTTAAATATCCTTCCCAGATTATCTTTCATCATTTTGATAACTCTCTCCACTCCTTCACTTCGCAGGTTATTTTCTTTGTCCAATGTTTTGAAGGAAATTAATAGGTGATTCAAATAATTGCAGGCATAAATTAGGTGATTAATTTCCTGCGTTTGTTCGGCGTAACTGAATATTTCTCTGAATAATTGAATCCTATTCTCTGAAAATTTAATATCAACAGGGGCGTACTGATTTTCACCGTGTAGAAAATTTACCATCGACCGTGCATTTGTCCCAAAGAAATGTAGCCAATAAATTGTCCAAGGATTTTCTGGATTAGGGGCGTAACTGTGCGAGCAGTAAGCTGGCAAAATAAAAAATTGATTAGCTACAACCTGATATGTTTGATTCAGAACACGATACCACCCTTCGCCTTCGGTGCAGTAAATCAAGATGTATTGTTGGGTATCTTTTTGTCGTTCCCTATCTTCTGAAAAAGCCTTCGATTGAAACCCCATTTCGGTTAAATAAAGCGATTGGCACAAAGGGTGCAGGGCTAAGGTGGCCTGTTGGGTTTGTGGTAGGATTATTGAAAAACTATTAACCATAAAATTATCTATCTTTTTCAGAATTTTTACTATTTTTATTCCTCTGAAATTTTAAAAAACTTTGTATAATCAAATCAGAAAACATTCTTAGGTAAAAAAACGATTTCTCCCAATCATAAAATTATATATTTTTAATTGATAATGAATCCACTTCCAGAAAAAATAAAACAACGTTATATTGATCATTTCAGTACAGAACCAACTCTCGTTAGGTCATCTGGAAGAGTTAATCTAATCGGTGAACACGTTGATTATAACGGCGGTTTGGTGCTTCCTGCTGCCATTGATAAATCTACTTATTTGGCAATTGCTCCTTCTAATGCAGAAACGGGCAAATGGATTTCAATAGATTTTGACGATTCGGTTGACATCCGTTTTGGTGTTTTCAAACCACTTCCTCAGCATCGTTGGGCGGATTACATTTTGGGAGTTGTTGAGCAATTTCACAAAAGAGGCTTATCAGTTCTTCCCTTTAATTGCATTTTGGCGGGTGATATTCCAATCGGTTCTGGATTGTCATCTTCGGCCGCTTTGGAAAGTGCAGTGGCTTTTGCCATTAATGAAATGAATGGTTTAGGTTTGAATAGAAAGGAACTTGCTTTATTAGTCCAACAAGCTGAAAATGAATTTATTGGCGTAAAATGTGGCATTATGGATATGTTTGCCAGTATTCACGGAAAAGAAAATCATGTTTTACAATTAAACTGTGAAACACTTGATTATCAATACTTTCCATTAAATCTTGGTGACTATAAAATTGTACTTTTTGATACGGGTGTAAAACACAATTTAGTGGATTCTGAGTACAATGTACGTCGCTTGCAATGTGAAGAAGGTTTAGCTTTTTTCAGAAAACACTTTGACAAATCAGTTCAGAATTTAAGTCAAGTTCCTTCCGCTTGGTTACAGTCGAGTCGGAGTCAATTAAATCCTGTGGTTTATAATCGTTGTCAATACGTTATTGAAGAAAACCAACGAATGCTTACGGCTTGCGAAGATTTGCAAGTAGGAAATCTTCAAGATTTTGGTATAAACATGACCGCAACTCACGAAGGTTTACGCCATTTATACGAAGTAAGTTGTAAAGAATTAGACTTTTTGGTAGATGCAGTTTGGCACGAACCATCCGTTTTGGGTTCGAGAATGATGGGCGGAGGTTTCGGAGGTTGCACGATAAATTTGATTAAAGCCGATGCAATTGATGACCTATATGCCAAACTATCAGTCAGTTATGAACAAGAAACTGGCGTAAAACTAAAAATGTACAGCGTTGTCACGGCAAACGGAACGGAGATAATTGCATTATAAGGGAAAATCGAACAGACTAACATTTTGATAATCAATAAATCACCCCGTATCCTTGGATTAAAATGCCATAAATATTTTCAGTATAATTAGTAGAAAATAGTGATTCTCTATTAATTATTCTCTATCAATTATTCTCTAAAAACATGACTTTCGATTTTAACGAACATTCTCATATCAGACAAAATCCACTCACAGGCGACTGGGTTATGGTTTCTCCGCACCGTACCAAACGTCCGTGGCAAGGCAAAACAGAAGATATTGTCAAAGATTCTCGTCCGCAACATGACCCTTCTTGCTATTTATGTGCGGAAAATACACGGGCAAATGGCGAAGTAAATCCAGATTATTCAGACACTTACGTTTTTCAAAATGACTTTGCCGCATTGCAGTCGGATGTACCCAGTGGAGAAATCAAGAAGCATAATTTATTGAAAGCCGAAAGTGTAAAAGGGGAATGTAGAGTTATTTGTTTTTCGCCCCGTCATGATTTGACTTTGGCAGAAATGAAAACACCCGAAATTCGAAAAGTAGTAGATACTTGGATTTCAGAATTTGAAGATTTTCGTCAGCGAAAAGAAATAAATTACGTTCAGATTTTTGAAAATAAGGGCGAAATTATGGGCTGTTCCAATCCGCATCCGCACGGGCAAATTTGGGCTTCGAGCAATATTCCAGTAGAAATTATAAAAGAAACTAAAAATCAAAAAGTCTATTTCAGGACCTATAAAAAAACACTTTTAGAAGACTATGTTCAATTGGAATTAACTGAAAAAGAGCGAATTGTCCTTGAAAATGATAATTTCTTAGTTGTTGTTCCTTTTTGGGCAATTTGGCCATTTGAAACCCTTTTGATTCCTAAAAGACCAATGCCGTATATTTCAGAAATGACCGAAAATGAGAAAGACGATTTAGCCGATATTGTTAGACGACTGACAACTCGCTACGACAATCTTTTTAGTACTTCATTTCCCTATTCAGCGGGGATTCACCAAGCACCCACTCAAGCCGAAAATCCGGAAGGTTGGCATTGGCATATTCATTTTTTTCCTCCGTTATTACGTTCGGCAACGGTTAAAAAATTCATGGTTGGCTACGAATTATTGGCAAATCCACAGAGAGATATTACGCCCGAAAGAGCAGCAGAACAACTGAGAAATTTAAGCGAAATTCATTACAAATGTAAAGAATGACAGTTTAGATAAATTTTATATTAATCTTTGAACAAAATAATTTTTGATGCAAAGATTCTCTATTCAGAAATATATGGACATTATCCTTCAAAAGAATAACTTCCATACATCTTTTCAACAATTTCAAATACTCAACTAATGAAAAAAATTATTGTATTATGCTTATTAATCAGTGCTTTACAAGCAAATGCCCAACGTTGGACGACTGAAAAAGCAAATAATTGGTATGCTAAACAACCACTTTTGGTCGGAGCGAATTTCATTCCAAGTACTGCCATTAATGAACTTGAAATGTGGCAAGCCGAGACTTTTGATCCCGTTACAATTGACCGTGAATTGGGTTGGGCGGAAGGTTTGGGCATGAATATTATGAGAGTTTTTTTACATAATATTCCGTACGAAACAGACAAAGCCGGTTTTCTAAAAAGAATTAACGAATTTCTTACGATTGCGGATAAACATCACATTAAAATTATGTTTGTTTTGTATGATTCATGTTGGAATGACGACCCAAAAGCAGGCAAACAAATGGAGCCTAAAATCGGAATCCATAATTCGGGATGGGCGAGATGTCCAGGAACAAAAATGCTATTTGACTCGAGAACTTGGGGAAAATTGGAAGATTATACTAAAGGAATTATCGGAGCATTCGCCAATGACAACCGAGTAATAATTTGGGATATTTTCAATGAACCATCAAATTCGGGTTATATGGATGCCGTCATGCCTTTATTGAAAAAATCGTTTGAATGGGCAAGAGCGGCGAAACCTTCACAGCCGATTACAGCGGGTTGGTGGCACGACCACCCGATGAGTAATGAATTTATGCTGAACAATTCAGACGTAATTACGTTCCATAATTATAGCACTCCCGAAAATCTTGAAAAAGCAATTAAAGGTTTTCAAGAAACGTACAAACGTCCAGTCATTTGTACAGAATACATGGCTCGTAAACACAAAAGTACATTTGAAACGTGTTTACCCGTTTTTGCAAAATATAAAGTTGGAGCAATTAATTGGGGACTTGTGAAAGGAAAAACCAATACAATTTACGCTTGGGACGAACCATTACCTAACGGTGAAGAGCCTAAGTTATGGTTTCATGATATTTTCAGGACCGACGGTTCAATCTACAAACAAGCAGAAGTTGATGCGATAAAAATGGCAACTCAGAAAAAGTAAAATCTCAATAAATATATCCATCCGCAGGAATTCTAAAGCACAAAAGATTTCCTGCGGATTTTTATTTGTTGTAAAATGACTCAAAACGGCGTAATTTTAGAAAATTCAAATCAAACCACTTCAATAATTGTTACCACTAACCAGATAAATTTTAATTGTTTGTAATATAATTTTAAAATATTTTAAGCCATTTCGCTTAAAAATTCATTTAACAAATTAATCTAAAGTATCATGTGGAAAGAAGAAGACAATAAACTGAAGAGAACTTTTGAGTTCAATGACTTTTCGGAAGCCTTTGGTTTTATGACCAGAGTTGCCATTTTAGCCGAAAAGCATGATCATCATCCATGGTGGTCAAATGTTTATAATACCGTAAATATCGAACTCAATACGCACGATGCAGGAAATATCGTAACGGAAAAAGACGTAAAACTTGCCGCTGCGATTGATAAATTATTAAAATGAAACTTTATTTAGTACCCACGCCCATTGGCAATCTTGATGATATTACGCTGAGGGCCATTAAAGTCCTGCAATCAGTTGATGCTATTTTGGCCGAAGACACTCGGAATTCTGGTGTTTTACTCAAACATTTAGGCATCAATAAGCCTTTATACGCCCATCATGCCCACAACGAGCATCACGGAACGCAGGGAATTATCAAATTATTGAAAGAAGGAAAAGTTTTGGCATTAGTTTCTGATGCAGGAACTCCTGCCATTTCTGACCCTGGTTTTTTATTGGTAAGAGAATGCCTCAAGCAAGGAGTAGAAGTGGAGTGTTTGCCAGGAGCAACGGCTTTTGTACCTGCTTTGGTGAATTCGGGTTTACCCGCTGACCGCTTTACTTTTGAAGGATTTCTTCCGCATAAAAAAGGACGACAAACCCGTTTGAAAAATTTAGTAGAAGAAGAGCGAACTATCATTTTTTATGAATCGCCGCACCGTTTACTAAAAACACTTGAACAATTAGGAGAATACCTTGGCACAGACCGACAAGCGTGTGTTTCTCGTGAATTAACAAAAATATTTGAAGAAAATAGAAGAGGAACTTTATTAGAAATCTTAACGCATTATCAATTAAATCCGAACACAATAAAAGGAGAAATTGTCATTATTGTGGCTGGAAAAGACTAAAAATTGTTATTTTAGTGGTGTAAATAACACAAAGCCATATCTAATTCATGAAATACCTAAACTTTATACCAAAATTTATTACTTTAAGCATATTACTGCTTCTCTTTCAAACTACTTTATACGCTCAAAAACTTTCCGAAAGCACCAAAGTTAGTCTCATAACGGTAGCCCCCGGTGATGAACTAAACGATTCTTTTGGACACACACTTCTGTGGATTTATGACCCTTCAAATGGCATAGACAAAGCCTATAATTTTGGGGGTTATGATTACAATACAGAGAATTTTTACTGGAAATTTGTTCGTGGACAATTGCCCTATCAAATGTCTTACGCTCCGTTGTATGCTTATCAAGAATATTATCAAAAGCATAATCGAAATATGACCGAGCAAGTTATGAGTTTGGGCATTGGTCAAAAACAATTGATTTATGATAACTTAGAAAAGACCTACAATAATCCTCAAACGAGAAATTATATGTATAAATTTTTCTACGACAATTGCTCTACTCGCATTCGTGATGCTCTGATGTTGGCTTGTACAGATAGTGTACATTTACACAATTTACCAGCGATGAATGACAGCACGTATCGTCAGTGGATGAATAAGTGTTTACAACGCAAACACCATTATTGGGCAGCAGTGGGGATGAATGCCGCTTTAGGAGCTCCCGCTGATAAAAGAATACTACAATTTGAGGCTTGCTATTTACCAGAAAATTTACAAAAAAGTATGGCGGCAGCCAAAAGAATGTCAAACCATCACGTTTATTATTTCGTAAAAAGCACGCAGAATTTATACCCAACAACTCCCGTTGACGATGAACCATCTTTTTTCCTAACACCACGTTTTTGGTTTCTTTTGGTTTTATTATTTACGATATATGCTACCTTTACAGACTGGAAAAAACGCAGAAAAGGGTACTTATATGACAAAGTTCTATTTGGATTAATGGGTATTTTGGGTTGGGTATTACTGTATTTGTGGTTTGGAACTGACCACGATGTGACCGCTTATAATAAAAATCTACTTTGGGCTTTACCACTTCATTTACCCATTATTTTCTTACTTTCAGAGAAAAAAGGAGTTGTTGATTATTGGTATGGATACTATTTTATTCTGGTTGGATTAATGATTGCGATGGGACTTTTTTACATCATTCAATATTCATTTGATACTGTTCCATTAGTTTTAGCATTATTTATAAGAGCTTTTTATCACGCAGGATTTGAACGTGAACATCGCATGACACAAGCGAAATTTCGTAAGATTATCAAAGGTCGAAAACTGGAAGTTATTCATTATGAACATGAACAAGGTATAGACAGCTAAATAAAAAGGGTCAAGGAATTCATTTCCTTGACCCTTTTTAATACTTACTTATCGAAGTTTGGTGATCCTAAATTTCGCCAACCATTTCTTCTGGTTTCACCCAAGCATCAAATTCTTCTGCCGTTAAGTATCCCAAGGCAATCGCTGTTTCTTTCAACGTAGAGCCATTTTTGTGAGCAGTTTGAGCAATTTCGGCTGATTTATAATAGCCAATTTTCGTATTTAAAGCTGTTACCAACATCAATGAGTTGTTTACGTGCTTTTGAATATTTGCGTATAGTGGTTGAATTCCTTCAGCACATTTATCGTTGAATGAAACACAAACATCACCAATCAGGCGAGCAGAATGCAAGAAGTTAAAAATCATTACTGGTTTGAAAACATTCAATTCAAAATGTCCCATTGAACCACCAATACCAATTGTTACATCATTACCCATTACCTGAGCCGCAACCATCGTCATTGCCTCGCATTGCGTAGGGTTTACTTTTCCTGGCATAATAGACGAACCTGGCTCATTATCAGGAATATGAATTTCACCAATCCCAGAACGTGGACCCGACGATAACATACGAATATCATTTCCGATTTTCATCATGCTTACCGCAACGGTTTTCAACGCTCCGTGAGCTTCTACAATAGCATCGTGAGCCGCTAATGCTTCAAATTTATTTTCGGCAGTGATAAAAGGCAAACCTGTCAAAGTAGCAATATGAGCCGCTACATTTTCTGAATAACCTTTTGGCGTATTAATTCCGGTTCCAACCGCAGTTCCACCCAATGCTAATTCTGAAAGGTGAGCCAATGTGTGATTGATAGCTCGCAAACCGTGGTCAAGCTGAGAAACATACCCAGAAAATTCCTGTCCAAGTGTCAAAGGGGTTGCATCCATAAAGTGAGTACGACCAATTTTTACGACATTTTTGAATTCCTTTGCTTTTGCATCCAATGTATTTCTCAACTTCGTAATTCCAGGAATGGTTACTTCCAACAAAATTTTGTACGCTGCAATGTGCATTGCCGTTGGAAAAGTATCATTTGAAGACTGAGATTTATTAACGTCATCATTTGGATGAACGTATTTTACATCGTCCATCAAATTTCCACCGTTCAATACATGAGCTCTGTACGCAACAACTTCGTTACAGTTCATATTAGACTGCGTACCCGAACCTGTTTGCCAAACTACCAATGGGAATTGGTCGTCTAATTTTCCTGCTAAAATTTCATCACAAACCAATCCAATAAGATTTTTTTTATCTTCTGGTAACACTCCTGCTTCAAAATTAGTGATAGCGGCGGCTTTTTTAAGGTAAGCAAATGCACGAATAATCTCCTTTGGCATTTTGTTAATGTCCTGGGCGATTGGGAAATTCATGATTGAACGTTGGGTTTGAGCACCCCAATAAACATTGGCAGGTACTTGCACCTTACCCATTGTGTCTTTTTCTATTCTATATTCCATTATACTATTTGAAAAATTATGAATTAAATTGCAGACGCAAAGGTAAATACGAAACGGAATAGGAGATTATCTTTGTAGTAAAATAATCTTGTGCAGGGCATTATAGATTGCTAATACCTATATAAATAAAAAAAAGAGTACAAACTTAAACGTCGTACCCTTTCGATTTCAACCTTTCAAAACACAATTTTTATTATTTAAACGCTCGTTCAACTAATAAAATGTACTCGTATTCTTTATAAATTAACTAACTATAAAAATGGTTAATGATTACGATACAAATTTATGCAAACTTTTTTGTATTTTACAAATTATTTTGCAAATATTTGCAAAATAATTTGTAAATATTTTTATAAAAAATTGTACTCTCAATTAATTATCTGAAAATGTTAAAAGAAGAACGCCAACAACTAATTTTAGAAAAATTAGGAACGGATAAAAAAGTAACCTTAGTTGATTTAGGACAAATTTTAAATGTATCCTACGACAGTGTACGCAGAGATGTAATTGAGTTAGAAGACAGAGGGCTTTTAAAGAAAGTTCACGGGGGAGCCATCGCTCATTCTTATCTTTTGATGAAACCCAGCAAAGGTTTGGGCATCGTAAATACGGAGTTTGTAACCATTGCCAAAAAAGCATTAAAGCTGATTGAAAATAATAAAATCATTTTAATGGATGGTGGTACTACAAATTTTTACATTGCAGAACAACTTCCTAAGAATCTGGAAATTACCGTAGTAACTAACAATCCCCATCTGGCAACTGTGCTTGCAGAACACCCAAAAGTAGAGGTTATTTTATTGGGTGGTTCTTTCTATAAAAGATACCAAATTACCATTGGTAGTAAGACAATTCAAGACTTAGAACACATTCAAGCTGACTTATATTTTATGGGAACAAACAGCATCAGTATTGAGTCTGGTTTGGCAATAAGACATTACGAAGAATCTATTCTGAAACAGAAAATGATGCATATTTCAAGGAAGACTGTTACTTGTGTTTTGGAGGAAAAAATTAATCGTGAAGAGAACTATAAAGTGTGTAATTTTTCGGATTTGGACTATCTTGTTACCAGCCTAAATCCGTCGGATGAACTTTTAAAAGGATTTCGCAATAGAGGAGTAGAAATCCTATAACATTGCAAATTATTGCACAAAAAAAAGCGTAAAATAATTTACGCTTTTTTTATATGATTGTTTTTGGATATTCTTTTATTTGAGCATCAATATTAAACTCGCTGCCAATAGACCTACACCTAAGGCAAAGAATACTGATGGCTTAATTCCCGGAATGCTACTTTCTCCCAATGCTGATTCATAAGGATTTTCAGGATTATAACGAACCTGCATTGTTTGTCCAATTTGACTCAACATTGACATTCCTTTATCGGCTTCAATTTTAAATTGTCTTCCATTCACGATGAATGAAACTACTGGAAAAAATATAGGGTGTTGTCCACGTCTATCGCTACGGTCGTAACGTTTACTAACTTCCACAATTTCGCCCTGCGTAAGCTGTGAATGTTGATACCAAGCACGACGCTTCTGGAAAAGAAAAACGCCTAATACTAATAAGATTGTCGATACGACAACAAAACCAGCCATTACACTTGGCGGAACTCCCGTGTAAACGCCATGCTTACCCGAGATTAAAAATATTGAATTGAGTATATTAACCATTTTCTTAGATGCTCTTGTGATTTTGTTTCAGAATCTTTCTGTTTTCACATAATAGATACGCAAAAATTGCACAAAAGTTATTAAGAATCAAGCACTTACCCTTTTAGGGTAAAAACATAAAAAGTTGAAATTTGATGGTATTATTCAGAATAACAGTAACTTTTTTATTTTGAATTCTGAATTTGAAGGCAGATATAAGCAGTTTTACAATTTTTAATCTAAAACTACCTATTTTTCAAACTGACTTTGGTTAAAAAAATATTTTATTGAAATATAAAGTTTTTTTATTGCATTATTCCAAGTGTTCGGTTAAATTTTGATGTCAATAAATTATAGAAAAGTAAAAAATACTAAAAACAGGTTTCATTAAATAGTCAATAATGCTAAAAGTATATCTTTTTCTAAAAATCAAGTTTTAAAATAAGGTCATAAACCTAAAAAAAGTATTTTACTCAAAATCCTAACTTTACCAGTCCTTGATTGATTAATTGCCCATTCATGAATATTTTTTTAGCTTCTGCCGTTGAATGATAAGGAACCGTAATGACGTGTTGTGGTTGAATGAATACATTGGTGAGAGCCGTTGGCACAACTCCGCAAAGCCAAGATGATGTTTGATTCCATAAACCTGAGGCTTGTGTTTCGGCCATATTTAGGCATGAGCAGTTATTGTTTTTCACAATTTTGAAACTATCAGAAATAACTCCTGTAGAAGTAAGAAATTTGGCCGAAAGCGTATCTTTCTGAATATTCAAAATCATCGAACCAAAAAGTGTTTTATCATAAGAAAACATGGCTTGATGAGGCCAAGATGAAGCCGTAGCAACTACTCCACCCTGCCCAGAATTGCCACAAACGGCATAAACCGTACTACTCACACTGGTATTTTTTGAATAATATGGACTCATATTTCCACCCGAAGCATCCTTTTTCATGGCATTCGTGAAAGTATTGGCCACATCATAATGTCCATTGATTAAAAAAGTACGTTCATATACATGACTATGCCCCGATAAAACTAAATCTACATTCTTGGATTCAAGTAAAGGAATGATGTTTTGCCTCATACTAAATGATTCAATTTCTAAATCGCTATTGTGCGTTCCTTTCGTATAAGGGGGGTGATGAAAATAACAAATTGTCCACTTTTGCAAATTTGCTTCGAGGTCACTTTTTAGCCACAAATACATTGGACTCGTACTGACATTGTATGACCCAAAACTATCTAAAACAATAAAATGAACATCACCGTAATTATATGAATAGTATTTTTCGGTGCCAGACGGAACACCGCCAGCTTCGGCGTTAGAAGGAAGCGAAAATTGATTGAAATACGGGAAATTAGAACTTAAAGCTTCGGGGGATAAATAGTTTACATTTCCATAATCATGATTTCCAATAGAAGGATAAAAAGGGGTATTTTTAAGAATCTCAGGGTATTGATTAAAAGTATTAGTGGTATATTCCAAATCAGAACCCGAACCGTAAGCATTATCACCAAGCCAAATCCAAAAATCAGCAGGAGTAGTTCCTACGTAGTTTTTGTAGGAATCCTTAACACTAATTTGATTGGCATTTCCTACGCCAAAATCCCCCGTAACCCATACACTAAAGCTATTTTGAGGAGCATTAGCGGGTTTTGAAGTCGAAAAATAATTATTAGCATCTCCCTGCAAATCCTGGGTAGTAGTTCCAATTTTATAGAAATATTTGGTAGAATGCTGTAATGTAGAAATCAAAACTTCATGCTCAGTTGCTAAATTAGCATTAGAAATTGTATTTCCGTAAGCAATTGTTTGTCCGTAACTAACTTTAGTATCCGTCGGAATATCGGTTCGCCAACGGATGATTATACTATGTTGAGTTACCGATTGCAAATACGGTTGTCGGACTAAATTAATGGGAGGATTATTCGCTAAAATATTTCCCACAAATAGATTTAAAGAAAACAAGCCCAAAAAGATTACGGCTATTCGTACTTTAAGATTTTCACTTTTCATGATATTAATTTAGATTAGCAACTCAGTCAACACATTTGTCTTACTTAAAATCAATTACTTATCATCACAACCAATCCTTTTTCCTAAAATAAATCAACATCGTAACGACCAGTATAATCATAAATCCCCAGACAGAATAATAACCGTATCGCCAGTGAAGTTCGGGCATATTATCGAAATTCATTCCGTAAATACCCGCCACAAATGTCAGAGGCATAAAAATTACTGAAATTACCGTCAACACTTTCATCACATTATTCATCCGATTACTGGCTTGAGAAAGGTATAAATCCATCAATGAAGCGACTAATTCTCGGTAGGAATCAACCGTTTCCAACACTTGCGTAACGTGGTCGTGTACATCTCGAAGGTATAAAGCAGTATTGGGCGTAATAAGCGGAGCTTCCTCACGGATAAGATTAAAAAGCATTTCACGGAGTGGGAAAACCACTTTTCGCATCAAAGTCAATTCTCGTTTAATTCCGTAGAGTTCAGTCAGCGATTTTTGTTTGGCACTTTTCATAACATCCTCCTCGAGTAATTCCATATTTTCGGCAACTTTCTCTAAGACCACAAAATAATTATCAACCACTAAATCAATCAAAGCGTACAATAAATAATCCGCTCCATTCTTACGGGTTTTACCCGCCGAAGTTTTCAACCGTTGAATAATCGGGTCAAAAATATCTCGGGTTCTCTCTTCTTGAAAAGAAATCACAAAACCTTCTCCCAAAATAAAACTTAGGTGTTCAACTTCTATTTCTCGGGTGTAAGGATTAAATTCAATCATTTTGAAGGTTACGAAAAGCTGCTCATCATCGTAATATTCAAATTTGGGTTTTTGCTGCGTATTCAAAATATCTTCCATCACCAGCGGATGTAAATCAAATATCTTCCCAACCGTTTCAATCACTTTAGCTTCGTGAATACCATCAATATTTAGCCAATAAGTACGGTCAGAAGCTAATTCGAGATTAAAATCGGATAGCTTAGGAAAATTATACGTTTTATAAAATTCAGCGTTATACTCAGTCCAATAAACTTTGGTTTCAAAATCTACTTCTTCACCCACATAAGTGAGCGTACCAGGTGACGTACCGAGATTGGTATTTTGTATTTTATAGCGTTTTGACATTTTTTGATTGTGAAAGTATGTAGCTAAAATTAAAAACAGATTGGCATAAATCAAATTCATGCCTTAAATTAGCGTTATAAAGACAACCACTTTGAGTACTCATAATCCTTAAAATAAAAACGTGATACTTTTGAAAATTACCAAATACATTTTATCCTTTAGCTTCTTTTTCGGCTTGGGTGTAGTCGCTTGCTCACACCAACCTCGACAACTTTCTGAAGAACCTTCCACGAATATTGCGAATCATAATGATAGCATTTCGAGACTTTACGACGCAAAAGTTGCCAATAGGAAAGCCATTAAATTAGACACATTTTTCAAGAAATTACATAAACTTAATGGTTTCAACGGAGCAGTTTTGGTTTCTCAATACGGCAAAATCATTTATAAAAATGCCTTTGGATATTCGAGTTTTTCAAAGAAAGATACGAATACGACACAAACGCAATTTCAATTAGCTTCTGTCTCGAAACAGTTTACGGCGGTTGCTATTATGCAATTACACGAAAAAGGTTTAATCAATTACGACGACCCCGTTTACAAGCATATTCCAAGTTTTCCTTACGATACATCAATCACAATTAGAAGTTTATTGACGCATTGTTCAGGAATTCCAAATTATGTTTATTGCTTGGATAGAGTGGTAAATAAGCACTTTCCGATGACAAATGAGCAAGTTGTAAATTTATTTGCTCAATACAAACCTGGCATCAATTATAACCCAAATACCCGTTTCAATTATAATAACTCCAATTATGTTTTATTGGCTTATATCGTTGAAAAATTATCGGGAATGAGCTTTAGAGAATACGCCCAAAAGAACCTTTTTGCACCCGCAGGAATGTCTCGGAGTTTCATTTATGACCCCACAAAATTAGATTTAATTGCCAGTGCAGCCACGGGTTATACGCCACGGCGAAGAGGTTATTGGCAAGTTCCATTCGACCATTTAGACGGTGCAACGGGTGATAAAGGTGTTTATTCAACCGTGGAAGACTTGTTTAAATGGGATATGGCATTGAATTCGGAGAAATTAGTCAAAATGAGTACTTTGAATGAAGCTTTCAGACCCGCCCATAATTTCAGAAATATGATAACTAAAAATTATGGTTTTGGCTGGCGACTACAAATTTTAGACGACGGTTCTTGGTTGACATTCCACACGGGTTGGTGGCACGGTTTCAAGAATTATTATATGCACAACAATCGTGATAATTCTTCGATAATTATTCTTCAAAACGTTGCCAATCATGCTCTCGGACGAATTAAAGTAGCTCAATCAATTTTATATCCTGATAAAGCATGGTATTTTATGAGCGGAGAAGGTCTGCCTGAAGAATTAGAAGGAGAATGATTTAGTTATAAGTTGTGAATAATTGTTAAACTACCTTTAAATCACAACTCACTAATTCACAATTATTTCAATAATAAAATTTACAATAAATCGTTAAACCACAAAAAAATACTAATTTTAGGCATAAAACCTAAAAACAATCAGCCATGAAGATTTCCAGAATTATCCTCTTTTTGTTTTTTATTTCGGCAAGTATGATGACTGCCAAAGCACAGTCGGAAGATGAAGCCGTAAAACTATGTGTTAATAATTATCTCAATGGAGTACTCAAAGGTGATGCCGCTCTATTAAACCAAGCATTTCACCCAACTGCAATACTCAGAACTGTCAGTGCAGCAGGAGCAATTCAGGATATTCCAGTAGCTAAATTTGTGGCATCAATGCCCGCAGGTGGTATTCAGACCAAAGGAGGCTCTACAAAATTAGTGGCATACTCTTATATTGGAGTTTCAGCTTTAGCAACCGTAGAATTGCAATTTGGCGATTTCAAATATATAGACTTATTAAGTATGTTAAAATTCGGTAACGAATGGAGAATTGTAAGTCGTGTATTTAGTCGTGCCGATTTAGACGCTCAGGTAAAAGGCATGGGAATGTCTTCACCAACCGTCGCAACAGCACCCGCTAAAGCCGCTCCAAAAAAATCAACCGCTAACGTAAAACCAAAATCGGATGATGGTTGGAAATAGACAAGCATTTGGTCATTTATAAGAATATATTTAAAAGCTCACAGTATTGTGGGCTTTTTTGTTGATACACACTTTGCGTAAAAAAGTATTAATCTATAACTTTGTGGGAGTGTATGTTCAGGGATTTATAATCTGATTTTACGAAAAAATATTCTAAGATTTAAAACACAATCTTAATTATCACAAAAAACAAGTACAAACAACATTCAAGTTGCTGATTATTAGAAAATTAATACATTTCTACTCATATCAGATAACCAATAAAGAATAACCAAGCAATGGGAAGAGCATTTGAATTTAGAAAAGCAAGAAAATTTAAAAGATGGGGACAAATGGCAAAGACATTTACCAAAATTGGTAAAGATATTGTCATTGCAGTAAAATCAGGAGGACCAGATCCGAGTTCAAATTCACGTTTGAGAGCAATTATTCAGAATGCGAAAGCAGTCAATATGCCCAAAGATAACGTTGAACGTGCTATTAAAAAGGCTTCTTCTAAAGACCAAGAGGATTATAAAGAAATCGTTTACGAAGGATACGCTGCTCATGGAATTGCACTTTTAGTTGAATGTACCACCGATAATACCAACCGTAGTATTGCCAATATTAGAAGTCACTTCACTAAATGTGGTGGTACAATTGGTACAACTGGAATGTTGGATTTTATCTTTGACCGTAAGTGTGTTTTTAAAATTGCGAAAACGGCTGATTTAGACGTTGAAGAATTAGAATTTGAATTGATTGACTTCGGTGCAGATGAAGTTTTCTTGGATTTAGAGAGTAATCAAATCAATATTTACGGTGAATTTACCGCTTATGGCTCGCTTCAGAAAGTGTTGGAAGAAAAAGGGTTTGAATTACAAGGTGCTGATTTTGAACGCATTCCAAATGACACAAAAGAATTAACCGAAGAACAAATAGCTGATGTCGAAAAACTCATCGAGCGTTTAGAGGAAGACGATGACGTTCAGAACGTTTATCATAATATGAAATAAATCAACCAAATTTTAACCGTGTAAATAATATAAAAAGCAAATACTATTTTCTGCCTTAGTTACATGGTTACAAAAAGAAAAAAGCCAGATAAAAATCTGGCTTTTTTGCTATATTGCTTCTTGCTATTATTTGATTACTAATCTAAGAAAGATAAGTTATCATTCACAAAAATAGCAAAAATCTTGACAAATGTTAACTATTTGTTGCAGATTACCATTTTTAGTATGTAAAAAGATATTATTCATCATTATCAAATGAGATATTTTATAGAATGTGCCTACAAGGGTACAAATTACTGCGGTTGGCAAATTCAAAATAATGCAGTAACGGTTCAAGAAATAATAGAAAAAGCACTTAGTACTTTACTCAAAAAGAAAACTGAAATTGCGGGGAGTAGTCGCACGGATACTGGTGTTCATGCGATGCAACAAATGGCTCATTTTGAAGTAGAAAATGAAAATTTAGACATTGAAAATTTAGTTTTCAGAATGAATAGAATTTTACCTTTTGATATTTCAATCAGCCAAATTTATGCCGTTGCCGATGATTATCACTGTCGATTTGAAGCCACTTCACGAAAATACGAATACCATATTTCACGGAAGAAAAACCCATTTCAACAAGGATTAGCTTACGAATTTAGTGGTGATTTAGATATTGACAAAATGAATCAAGCCTGTCAAGTCCTTTTTAAACATATTGATTTTGAGTGTTTTAGCAAAGTAAATACGCAAGTTTTTACTTTTAACTGCACTATTTCAGAAGCTCGCTGGGAAATTACGTCGGATAACTCATTAGTCTTTCATATCAAAGCAAATCGCTTTTTAAGAGGAATGGTACGGGCCATTGTGGGGACACTTTTGGAAGTTGGAACTGGTAAAATTTCCATTTTAGATTTTGAACAAATAGTTCTTTCAAAAAACAGAAAAAATGCGGGAAGAGCCGTTCCTGCACAAGGATTATTTTTGATGGAGGTAAATTACTAATTCGTAACCCAAAATTCAGTTTGGAAACTAAAATTTGGGTTACGAAATAAGTAGAAAATAAGGCTTATTCCACCACTAATTTCTTAATAAAACTTCCCTCTTCATTTTTAAAATTAATCAAGTAAATTCCTCGCTGATAAGTAGTTAAAGGAATTATCAATTCATTTAACTTACGAATTTCTTCTTGAAAATATTCTACTCCCCGCAAATCTACAATACTTATTCGACCACTCATTGCCTGTTTAAATCTAAGCGTCACTTCAGTATGCGAGGGATTTGGAAAAATATTAAATCCTTGCAAAATTTCATCTTCGGTCTGCAAAATGGTTGCCGTTAAAGTCTTACCAAGTACAAACTCTGATTCCGTTTTATCTCCGTAGGCTTTTAAACGATAGAAATACGTTGTTTTCTCTTTCAATTGCGTGTCTGCATATTCCGTTTTTGAAGCATCTAATTTTACCAATTCTTTATAATTATCAGTTTCTAAAGCCTTCCTTTCTAAAATATATTGTGTTGCATTAGCTAAAGGTTTCCACGAAATTTTAGTAGCATCAAAAGACGTAGCAATTACCGTCAATTCAGGATTTGAAAGCATTGCGGGCGTTTTACCATCGGCCACCACAAATGGAGATTCACTTTTATCACTGAGTGCTTTCACCCGATAAGTATAAACGGTATTGGGCAGTAATTCTTTATCAGTAAATGATAGAACTGCCGATTCAAAAGTTCCCCAATTACGAAAATCCAAAAGCCCAACCTTACGCTCTAAAATATAATACGTAGCATTTGGAACTGCTTTCCAGTCAATTTTTAAGGAATTATAATAAATAATTGTAACAGCAATATCCCCACCTTGCAAAAAATCCAAAGTTTTCACGCTCACTTCACCAAAAACTGATTCTGTAAATGTTCCAATTGCTTTCACCCGATAATCGTATAAAGTGTTTGCAACCAGCGATTTATCTTGATAGTCCAAAACCGTTGAAGCCACTTTGGTTACTTGTTCGTAAGCATTTGTAGCAATATTTTTTCTTTCAATGATGTAATTAACAGCATCAGGAACGGCATTCCAAGATATTTTAATTGCATCAACATAAGTACTAATTCCTGTAACTTTGGGTGTATCTAATGCCTTCGGAGTTTGAATTTGTACACTCGAATATTCAGATTCTACATTGGTAGCTACTGCTCTAATCCTAAATGTATAACTGGTACTACCCAATAAATTATCGCTAACAAAAATTAATGTTCCTTTGGGCAAAACCTTAACAATACTGTAACTTTCAGTCTTCAAATCTTTGATTTCCAAGATATAAGAAGTAGCTTCATTTACCTCTTTCCAAGTTAATTCGATGGAAGTAGCCGTTTTTACTTTAGCAGAAAGTGTGGGCGAGTTAAGTGGATCGCTGATGGTTTGTTTATAAAAAGAAAAAGCAGACATTCCTCTTTCATTTTTGAAGAAAGGACCACCAAAAATACCCCGTAAATCAACGGAATAATTCATTGGGAAATAGGGGGGCAAATAGGTAAGACTCTGATTACCAGCAAATCCAGAAGTTTTTAAGACAATTTTATTGTTTTCAGCTCGGCCCGAAAGCACTTTATCGGTTGCATTATTCAGATAAATATAATCTTTCATCAAATACTTTCTGAGCGTTCCATCATCTTGTTTGTAAGAAGAATCAGCCGTCCAAATCATCTTTTGAGAATCTTCAAATAAGATTGTTATTTCATCTTTTGCAAGCGTAGAATAATAGATTTTCTGTACATTGGGTGAAGTGATTTGTACAGTATCGCTTGCTCCGTAAAAATCCCTCGCTACCAATCTAAAGACTTCGTTGGCAACTTTTTTATATCCGTCGACAGTATAGTGTGTTCCATCATACCCCGAGTTTCCAATGCTTCCAACAATTTCGGTTTTGGCGTAATTTTTCTTAATTTGTCGCTGAAAATCTCGCAATTCTCCCGCTTCAATAATGGGAGCTCCTACAATGTTGATTTGAAAAATATAGAATTTACCAACAGATGGATAATCTATTTTCCAGAAATTGTACAATTTATTAAACTCGTCTTTCCAAGTCAAAGGCTTATCAAACGCTTCTGCTTCTCCTTGCCAAAAAAAGAATCCTTTGATATTATCAGCAAGGCCTGCTTTCTTGGCTCGGTACAATAATCTTCCGTAAATATTGGCAATATTGCTGGGATTTGAAGCATCTCGAATGGTATGTTCGGTAATAGCAGAACCATTAACGGCTTCATTTAAAAAGCACGTTGGAATTCCGTATTTTTCAACAATATTTTTCTGTAATTCTATTCCCCAAACACCTACAAAAGGTTTGCTGACATTAGAGTAAGCCCAGGTTGTATCACTCGTCGTAATGAACGAATTATTAATTTGAGTTTTTCCAAAAGTTCGACAAAAATCATTCCGATAATCATAATTTGGAAAAGTATTCGTAACACCCCAAGACAAAGCATTTGACTGTCCATTTATCACAAAAACATCTCCCGCCACAACGTTTTCACGGGAAGTAACCAACACAGAATCAGCACCTTTGATGGCATATAGTTTAAAATTATAATTGGCTAATTCAGCTTTAATAGTATATGAGAAGGAAAACAAAGCCGAATTATTGCTATAATTCAACGTTGTTTTATAATATTTTACATTGGAATTATTTCGAGAAACTAACAGCGATAAAGCATTATAATCGGTCGTTTCTACTTTACCATTAATGGTCACTAAAGCTTCATTTTTTGCATTACGTGGATATAATTGAAGACTTTGAGGAGCCTTAGAAAAAGTTACGACTGGAACGGGTAAATTAGACTCGTAAGAATCAATTTTAACTTCATGAAAAGTCAATGCTCTTAAACCACGTTTATTAATTATGTAGGGATTTATGTAAGGAAAATCTGGACTACTATTGAGAATAAAGGGAGGTAAATACGAAATTAAAGAGGCTGATGAAGCATTGTTTAGTTTCAGGACAACTTGATTTCCAGAAGCTATATTTGTGCTAACAACGCCATTTTTACCATCCAGATAAAACTGATTTTTCATCTCAAAGCTTCGGATTTGTTCAGTAAAGGATAACTCTTGATTTTGGTCGAATACTAAGGTAATTTCAGTTTTATCCTTCTTGGAATAATACACTTTTCGGATATTGGGAGCATTAATATTATCCGTGTCCGTGGAGCCATAAAAATCTCTTCCAATCAACCGAGCAAACTCCTGAGCATTTTGTTTATAACCATCTGTTGTGTAATGTAGTCCATCAAAACCAGCTGTTCCCACAGATGCAACGACTTGAATATCAGGATATTTATCTACTTCTCTTCGCTGAATATCTCGTATTTGCGGAGCTTGAGGAAGTTGAGTGTAACCAATAATATCAATTTGAAAAAGATAAATTTGCTTAATTGAAGGTAAATCGGTTTTGAGATTTTTATAGTAAATATCAAAATTACCTCCCCAATCAGAGCCTTCTCCGTAGGCTTCAGACTCGCCCTGGCGATAAATAAACGCCTTAATAGATTGGTCAATTCCTGCTTTTTGTAAACGATACAACATTCTTCCGTAACCAGTCGTCAAATCAGCAGGATTATTGACATTTCGGGTTGCGTGTTGCAACATTGAAGAATTGTGAAATCCTCCATTTATAAGACAAGTTGGAATACCATATTTTTCTACGACAACTTGTTGAAACTCAAAACCCATATATCCAACACCTTGATTATAAGCATCTTGATTTGATAAACTCCAAAGTGTATCGGCAGGACTACCAGCAGAAATGCCACTTGTTCCCATCGTTTTACCAAAGGTTCGGCAATATTCGTTTGTACGGGTATCTTGAAAAAAACACGTGGCATTGGATTGTCCAGAAATCACATAAACGTCCCCCGAAACAATATTTTCCCGATTGGTAATATTTAATGAATCTTTGCCTCTAACCGCATAAATTTTGAAATCATATTCTGCCTTTTCGGCTTTTATTTTTACCGATGAAAAAGCGAACTTTCCAATTGAATTGGTGTAAATAACCAATGCTTTTTGATAACCCACTTGTTGTTTATTTCGAAAAATTTGCACGGAAAAATAGTCCCAACCCGTTTCTTCAATTTTCCCAGAAATAGGCACAAGAGCCTCATTTTGGGTGTTTCGAGGATACAATTGATAATTTTGGGGAAGTTTATCAAAGGTTGTAGCGAAATAACGCTGGCCCTTGATAGACGTACAAACTAATAAAATCAAAAAAAGTGCGTTAAATTTTTTCATGGGTTTATAGGTAATTATTGGGCGGATTTACGATTTTTCGTCAAAGACTCGTTTCACTTCATTCAACTTCAATAACGCTTCAATTGGAGACATGGTATTGATGTCCAAGTTTTTCAACAAGTTTTCTACTTTTTCAAATTTAGGGTCTTTCTCCGCCCCAAATAATGCCATTTGAAAATTCTGTTTTGGCATTTCTTTAATCGTTTGGCGATGTTGTTCTTTTGAACGATTTTTCTCTAATTCAACCAAAATTTCACTCGCCCGATAGACAACATTTTGGGGAATTCCAGCCAATTGAGCCACGTGAATACCAAAACTATGTTCAGAACCACCTTCTTGTAATTTACGCATGAAAATTACCTTCCCATTAATTTCTTTAACGGATACATTGAAGTTTTTGATTCTCGGAAAATCATTCGCTAACTCGTTCAACTCGTGATAATGCGTCGCAAAAAGGGTTTTGGGGCGATGATTCGAATGGTTATGCAAAAATTCGGCAATTGCCCAAGCAATAGAAACACCGTCGTAAGTACTCGTTCCACGACCAATTTCATCCATTAAGACAAGGCTTCTGTCGGAAAGGTTGTTCAAAATACTGGCCGTTTCAGTCATTTCTACCATAAAAGTAGATTCCCCTTTCGATAGATTATCGCTCGCTCCAACCCGGGTAAAAACCTTGTCAACAATACCAATTTGAGCCTCCGTTGCCGGGACAAAACAGCCTATTTGAGCCATTAAGACGACCAAAGCAGTCTGACGCAAAAGGGCAGATTTACCAGCCATATTTGGTCCAGTAATGATGATAATTTGCTGTGATACATCGTCCAAATATAAGTCATTTGGAACGTATTTTTCACCCAAAGGCAACCGTTGTTCAATAACTGGATGTCGCCCATTTTTCACATTAAGCACCTTATCATCAGACACTTGAGGTTTTGAGTAATTATTTTTTTCGGCAATTTTGGCAAAATTAGTCAGTACGTCCAGCACCGCAATAATCTTGGCATTTTGCTGAATTTGATGAACATAATCATTCGCAGCGTTGACTAATTCATTAAAAATTCTCTGCTCAATTACGTTGATTTTATCTTCCGCTCCCAAAATAGTTTCTTCGTATTCCTTCAACTCTGGCGTAATGTATCTTTCGGCATTTACAAGCGTTTGTTTACGAATCCAATCTTCGGGAACTTTGTCTTTGTGAGAATTAGTCACTTCTAAATAATATCCAAAAACTCTATTGAACGAAATTTTCAAAGAAGTAATCCCTGTACGCTCAATTTCACGATTTTGAATTTGCATCAAAAAGTCTTTTCCCGTGTAGGCAATACCCAAAAGTCGGTCTAAATCTTCATCAATTCCCTGACGAATCATCCCTCCTTGATTGCTCAAAAGTGGCAAATCATCCCGCAATTCTCGCTGAATTTTATCCAATAAAAACTGACAAGGATTGAGTTGGTCAGCGTATTTATTTAGAATTTCAGATTTTGGACGGTGGTCGCTACTATTTTCTATTGCTGATTTTTTAATATCATCTTTGCTTTCTTCAACCTTGAGGCTTTCAACTTCTGACTTTTGACTCTTATATTCGGGATTTAGAACCTCATTCAAAAAATCTTCACTACTAATTTCTGATACTTGTTTAGGGTTGACCGATAACTGCTTATCAACTTCCGACCGCAATCCGCCCACAATTTCCAAAGGTTTTCCATTGATTAATTGCCAACGAATTGGTTCGATATGTAAAAGTGCTTTTTTCAGAGCCAATAATTCCCGTGGATTAATTCTACGAACGGCAACTTTAGAGATAAGTCGCTCTAAATCACCAATTTGTTTTAAATGAGACTCCAACGATTCCCTTAATTCTTCATTTTCTTTAAAGTACGAAACGGTATTTAAACGCTCCTGAATCAGCGATTTTTCTTTGAGCGGTAACACTAACCATTTACGCAATAATCTCGCCCCCATCGGAGTCATGGTTTGGTCAAGAATCTGAATCAGAGGAATTCCTCCCTCCTGTTGTGCCGAAACCAATTCTAAATTTCGAATGGTAAATTTATCCAACCAAACGTATTTCTCCTCCTCCAAACGATTGATGCGAGAAATATGTCCAACTTGCTTATGTTCCGTCTCCGACAAATAGTGCATTATCACTCCCGCCGCAATAATTCCTTCGGTCAAAGATTCAATCCCAAAACCCTTTAATGAATTGGTTTTAAAGTGATTAGTCAATAAAGGATACGTAAATTCGTGTTTAAAAGCCCAATCATCCAAACCGAAAGTATTGAATTTATCGCCAAAAAGATTAGTAAAATCTTGTCTATTTTTCTTGCAATACAGTACTTCAGAAGGTGAAAAACTCTGCAATAATTTCTCGATATACGCTATATTTCCCTGTGAGCAAAGAAATTCCCCCGTCGAAATATCCAAGAAAGCAACGCCCAAAACATCCTTTGAAAACGAAGAAAAACTAACCGAAGCCAAATAATTATTTTGCTTCGTATCCAACACATTATCGTTGTATGAAACGCCAGGTGTAACCAATTCTGTAACGCCTCTTTTTACAATTCCTTTCGCCGTTGCGGGGTCTTCCAATTGGTCACAAATTGCCACTCGCTCGCCTGCACGCACCAGTCGAGGCAGATAATTATCCAAAGAATGATGAGGGAAACCCGCCAAATGGTCATCTGCATTACCGTTATTTCTGCGAGTAAGCGTAATATTTAAAATTTTAGATGCACGAACGGCATCTTCCCCGAAAGTTTCGTAAAAATCTCCCACTCGAAACAACAACAAAGCTCCTGGATATTTTGCCTTAATTTGGTTGTATTGTTTGGCAAGGGGTGTTTCACCTTTTTTAGCTTTTGATTTATCGTTAGGGTTGTTAGAAGGTCTCGCCATTATTAATTTATATCCTGTTTTTTCAACAAAAATACAAATAGCGGTACAAAGACTGAGTAGAAATTGGAAAAGATTTGAATTTGCCAAGAAGGCAAGCTCCATTTTACCCTAATTTTCTGTAAATTCAATCAACAAAACGGCATACTATGAAAAATAGAAGTAAGGTTATATTCGTTATTATTGGATTGATTATTTTTTGGTTGGGAATTATCTTGGTAAAATATTACGGCAGTTATTGGTACGACCTCTATCAAAGTCCTTGGGCATATAGTCAAAATACAAACGAAAAACTGCTCGTAGGTAAATGGAAAGGCGATTTTACTGACCCAGATGGCGTAAAAAAATATTTAGATTTAACGATTATAGAACCCACAACGAATGAAGAACGTTGGGAAAAAGCCTTTACTTTTAAAAAACGTAGACGAGGAATTTCAAGAAATTTAAATAATATTTTTGATGGGACTGCAAGCGTAAAAAGCAGATTGGGAGTAGAAGAATATACCGTTTCGGGACACGTAATTGAAGATAATTATCATCAATTCTCCCTCCATTTTAGTCCAGTTGATGAAAAGAAAAGGATACTGCCAAACTTCACATTATTTGATAGTACTCCAAGTTCTTGGCAAAATGATGAAATGAACGCAACGCTAAAATTTGCCTATCATAAAGCCGATGGTAGTAGTTTTTGGAAAAGTAGTGACCCAAAATATTCAGCAAAAATTGCTTGTAAACTCAATAAACTTCTTTAGTATTAAAAAATCAAATACAAAACATACCCAATGAGGGTTGCCAAGCCAATAGAAAAAACATAAGAACGAATAAGTGTTCCTCCAAAATCTGAACTGAAAATTGCAAAAATGTCTTTCGTGAAAGTAAAATAGGCAATTTCTAAGATAAAAGGTAACAAAATGAAAATCGAAGGAAGGTCTTTGGCTACTTCGGTATTATGTAGAAGAAAGAAAATAAAAGAACTACCCAATAAAATAGGAATCGCTATGACCATTTGTACCACAGGAGCAACGCCCGACTGTCCACCATCTACTTTTGGGCTTCTGGTTGATAAATAAATATTAATCCCAAACGCCAACACGACGATAATTAGATAAAAGAAATACATACTGTCCATTTTGATAGTGGTTTGATTTGTTAAATTTATTTTGTTGTTAAGGTAAAAACTCAAAAGGATACGATTTTTCAAAAATGTTTTTATCTCTAATTATTCTAATAACCCCTTTTATTTTAGCTTCTTTTTTTAGTGGTACAAAAGCAATAGTACCTATTCCATTTTCAACGGGTATTATAATTGATTTCCCTTCAATGAAATTATCCTTATAGTCACAAATAAACATGACTACATTTTGGGTTGTATCAGATAAAAAAATTCTTACTTGTCTATTAAATTGTTTTGTCTTAAAACTACCAATTTTATCTATTCTTACTGTTCTATTTTCATTCAAAGGTGTTCCATCATCAGCATATTTTTCATAAATAAAACTTTGCTTACCTTTTTTCCAAAAAGTTCGAAATTTGATACGTCCATTAGGATAGTATTCTTCGCTAATTCCATCTATGATACCATTAAAAAATTGCAATTTATATTTTATGTTCCCATCATCATACAAAGATGTCTTCTCAATTCTATGAGGAGATATTTGTCTAACTTCTAACACATTAACATTAGTAGTTTTACGTTCTTTATTACATGATATATTAAGTATCAAAATACTATGAAGGATTACAGTATATCTACTTTTCATGGTCAAATAATTGAGCAAATACCTTCTCGAAAGTTTAAAACTTTCGAGAAGGTAGATAAAGAATTTGATTCTCACTTGAGAATTATTTAAAATCTAAGTAATCGGCAAACTAAAATATCATTTTAAAAATTTGTAAATCATTGATAATCAGCTCTATATAATTCATCACTTATAATTCCTAATTCGTCTTTTTTGCTTCTTCCGCAAAATCTGCATAAATACATCATCCAACATCCCCGCCATTCTTACTTTGATTTTATAATTACTGGTATCTAATCCTTTTGCATTATATTTCGAAATCCATATTTCTTTGAAGCCTAATTTTTCAGCTTCCGAAATTCTTTGTTCGATGCGGTTTACCGCTCTGATTTCTCCGCCCAGACCAACTTCTGCCGCAAAGCATATTGTGGACAAAATTAAAACCTACAGATTTTTCTTGTGTAAAATACTTATCGGAGAACCTTTTGCCATAAATACACTATCGGGTTCAATTTCATTCAAAAAAGAAAATTGCTTTCCGTATAATTTCTCAAAATCACATTCCACGTGATAACTTTTCACCTGATGAATTTGCCAAGATGGATGTTGAACACCGTACTCAAACGTGGTAGTATCGCTATATTTTGAGTATCCCCAATAATGTTCCGCAATGAATTGTTCTTTGCTTCCCTCAATCATTGGAGCGTGTTTTTTTTCCGTTGTAGCTTCAAGTTTATTCCAAATACCTTTGTATTTCCAATGATAACCGAGATTGATTTCATCCCCAATTTCGTTGTGAAAATGTTTCATAGGTAATGTGACGTATTTTTCTCGGTACAAAGTATTAGCCACGATGGTTATAGCAGGTTTTGGTACAATTTCTTTGATAAAAACAGCACCTCTTTTCCAAACCCCGTTTTCTTTCACCCGTACGTAAAACCGCAAATTAACTTCCTCAAAATTGACGTGAAAAGGAAAACTGATACCCAATATTTTAGTTTTCTCGAACATAAATCCAATCAAGCTTACGTAACAAACTCCATTAAAGAAATCAAGCTCGGTTTTGGGAGGAAGATATGGCAGAAGGATTTTGGGATCAATAACATAATTTGCCATAATGAGATTATTCCATTCGGCAGTTAGAAATTTATTGCTCATGATTGTGCTATAATGTAAAATTAGAAATGATAGACTTATCATCTTTCAACAAACCTAAAGACAAAGAGTTTTGAGATTTATTTGTTGCTAAGCCTGATTTACCGTTAGATTTGTAACCTTCGCTATTCCAATTTTACTCTCTACTTCCGTAGAATCTGCATAAATACATCATCCAACATCCCCGCCATTCTTACTTTGATTTTATAATTACTGGTATCTAATCCTTTTGCATTATATTTCGAAATCCATATTTCTTTGAAGCCTAATTTTTCAGCTTCCGAAATTCTTTGTTCGATGCGGTTTACCGCTCTGATTTCTCCGCCCAGACCAACTTCTGCCGCAAAGCATATTGTGGACGGGATACTCAAATCTTCGTAAGAAGAAACGATGGAAGCACAAACTGCCAAATCTACCGCTGGGTCTTCTACTTTTAAGCCACCCGCAATGTTCAAAAATACGTCTTGATTTCCCAAACGAAAGCCCCCTCTTTTTTCCAAAACGGCCAATAACATATTCAAACGTTTAGCATCAAAACCCGTTGAACTTCGTTGTGGCGTTCCGTAAGTTGCGATAGAAACCAAAGACTGCGTTTCAATTAAAAGCGGACGATTTCCTTCCAACATTGCTCCTATAGTAATACCGGAAAAATCTTCATCTCTTTGCGAAATCAAGATTTCAGAAGGATTGGACACTTCTCTTAATCCCGAATTCAACATTTCGTAAATACCTAATTCTGAAGTACTTCCGAAACGATTCTTGGTAGTTCTCAATATTCTGTACGCCAAATGACGGTCGCCTTCAAATTGCAAAACGGTATCCACCATGTGTTCTAAAACCTTTGGACCAGCCAATGAACCATCCTTCGTAATGTGTCCAATCATGAAGACAGGCGTTCCCGATTCTTTGGCAAATTTCATCAATTCAGCCGAGCATTCTTTCACCTGCGAGACACTTCCCGCTCCTGATTCTACAAAAGACGACTGTAAGGTTTGGATTGAATCAATGATGAGAATATCAGGTTCAAATTCTTCAATTTGTTTAAAAATATTTTGTGTCTGAGTCTCCGTCAAAATGAAACAATTATCACTTTTATTTTCTAAACGTTCCGCCCGCATTTTGATTTGCTGCTCAGATTCTTCCCCCGAAACGTATAAAACCCGATAATTATCCAGCATCAAAGCAATTTGAAGCATCAAGGTTGATTTTCCAATGCCAGGTTCTCCACCAATTAACACCATCGACCCCAAGACGATTCCTCCGCCCAAAACACGATTTAATTCGGCATCTTTGGTCAGAATTCGAGGTTGTTCTTCAAAGTTTATTTCTTGAATTGCACGTGGTTTTGACGCAACTTTCAAGGAAGTTGAGACTTTCCAAGAGCCTTTGGTAGGTTCATCTTTTTGGACAACTTCTTCTACAAATGTATTCCATTCTCCACAAGAAGGACATTTTCCCAACCATTTTGGTGCTTGGTGTCCACAATTCTGACAGAAAAATGATGTTTTTACTTTAGCCATTATAATAGGTTTTGTTTTTGGGGCGACCGACACTCGGATTAGATCTTAAAAGATCGGATTTAATTTATACCAACAGAGAAAGTTTAAACAGTTTCAAAATTTTTTCTGCAAACTACCTCCTAAAATCTAACGCCTAAAATCTCCTGATACTAAATTATATCAAATTATTGAGTAATCGGATACAGTCATGCCGTATAATCACGTTATCTTGCCAACAAATAAAAACAGAAACAATATGAACAAAAAATTGTTAGCCTTTCTCTTCGTTTTAGCATTTGCGAAAATGAACGTATCTTATTCTCAATTTTCATTGGGAATTCGTGGAGGTGTAAATTTTTCACAATTAAAAACTGACTTTAAATCTCAGTCATTTGGCGATAATTTACAACAAAGTTTGGATACTAAAACGGGATACGTTGGTGGTATTTATGCCCGCATTGGTAGTAAAATTTTTATTCAGCCCGAATTAATTTTTTCGGCAAAAGGAGGGAATATCAATATCTTAAAAAGTGGATCAACTAATGCTCAGACCGTTGCCATTGATTATACCAGTATTGATGTGCCTTTATTAGTGGGTTTTAAATTAGGTCCTTTACGTCTAAACGCTGGTCCAATGGCATCTTTCACCGTTTCGAGTAAAGGTTTAGACGAAGCCCTAAAACAATATGCCAGTAATATAGGTGATTCTTTCAAGAACGCTTCGTATGGTTATCAAGCGGGTGGTGGACTCGATATTGGCTCGTTATCGGTAGATTTACGTTACGAAGGTAGCCTTTCTGAAGTCGCAGGAGTAAACTCTTTAAACAACATCAATTTTTCCCAAAAAGGCAATCTATGGCAATTGACCTTGGGACTTAGAATATTGTAAAACGAGATTAGAGTATAGATTTTAGAGTACGAAAAAAAACGTTGACATTTAACGCTCTAAACTATACTCTTTACTCTATTATTTTTCCCTTCTCCGCTTTCGCAATGTCTCTTAAGCTTTTTAAGTACAAACCTTCTACTCTTTCTCTCGCCCAAGGCGTTTTTCTTAGAAAAGTCAAACTTGATTTAATACTTGGGTCAATATTAAAACATTTAATTTCTATCCGACTGCCCAAATCTTCCCAACCATAATAAGCCACTAAGTGATTTAAAATGGCTTCTAATGTTACTCCGTGTAAAGGATTATTCTTTTGTTTTTCCATTGAGTTGCGAGTTGTATTTGAAATCAAAGTTACGAAGCGTAATTTTGTAAACCATAAGGATACTCATAACTAACGAATGCAAAGCCCACATAAACCTGTTTATTTCCCAAATCTCAACGGAGTACGTTTCATTGCTGCTTTTTCTGTGTTGATACACCATACCGAACAAATAAAATATTTGATGGGTTTAGAGAACAATTACGGTAATTTTTTCATCAAAAATATGGGAAAATTAGGCGTTGGATTATTTTTCGTTTTGAGTGGTTTTTTGATAACTTACCTTTTATTGAGCGAGAAGCAACGTAGGGGTGATATCTCAACGAAAGATTTCTACATTCGACGAATCCTCCGAATCTGGCCGCTTTATTTTATCATTGTGTTATTGGGATTTTTCGTTTTTCCAGTAATTCCTATTTTCAATGAGCCACTTCGTGACCAGTATTATTTTGATGCCGATTTTTTCAAAAGATTACCTTTCTTTTTATTGTTTTTACCCAATATTGGTTTTGTCTTTTTCCGCTCGCCTTATTTGTGTGCTCAAACGTGGTCGGTGGGTGTGGAAGAGCAATTTTACGCTATTTGGCCTTGGATTATCAAAAGCAAAAACCCATTAAAAACATTCTTTAAATTGCTTACTATTTTTCTAACAATCTTAGGAATAATTTGGCTTTACATCTTCAAAATCAGCAATATAGATGAAATAACCAAGCAGAAAATCCAAGAAGGAACTGAGTTATTTTTTAGTCAATTTCGAATATTAACGATGATGATTGGCGGAATTGGAGCTTATTTAATTTTCGCAGAGAAAAAGAAAATATTAGCTGTATTATTCCGAAAAGACGTTCAAGTAATTGGGTATTCTATTTTGGCTTTGATGTTAGGAACGGGCTTTCACGTGCCAGGTTTCAATATGGAGTTTTACGGAGTATTCTTTTGTTTTTTCATTCTCAATGTTTCGCAAAACCCAAATTCTCTTATTTATTTAGAGCAAAAAGTCATTCATTATCTGGGCAAAATTTCCTACGGAATATACATTTATCACCCCGCAGTTATTGTGCTTTGTGTAAATACTATTCACTATTTTTTGGGTAAAAATATTAGCCCACTTAATTTTAATCTTCTCCTTTACCCATCCGCAGTATTGTTAACGATTATCGTTTGCGAATTCTCATTCCGATTTATCGAAACGCCACTTTTAAAATTAAAAAACAGGTTTAACCGCTAATAAAAAAGCTCAAAAATTGAGTTACAATCTTTGAGCTTTTTTATTATTATGAGAAATTTTCTAATTATTTGAAGCCTCTCTATTCAATAATTTACTTTGCAATTCAATAATTTGCTTTTGCATCTCTATCACTTCATCCGCTTTAATTGCGACGTAACCCGTTTGTGGCTCTTGAACAACTGAAATATTTTTGATAGTGGTTTCTCCCACAATGTAAGAGACACTTACCTCTAATGTTTCTGCAATTCTACTTAATTGGGAATATTTTGCATCATTCCTATTCAAGATTGCGTGCAAAGTAGCCTCCGTAATATCTGATTGGGTGGCTAATTGTAGCAATGTTATACCTTTTTCAGCTACTAATACTCTAATTTTATCTTCAATCCGATTCATATATTTACCTATCGTAAAGAAATTTATTCCCTAACTAAGCTATTTCTTAATATTGAAAATAAACTTCAATAATTTACTTAATTTTATTTTGAGTTATACTCATAAAATTATAGTTTTGTACAGAAAATACTCTTCATGCTAAAACAATATTTAGAGTAAATTCAATTCAAAATACACACTTATTTTTATTGCCTTTAAAGTTAGTTTGATTATTAAACACACAATATATACCTAATATCCATTTTGTGTCTAACAGAATATGTCGAACACAAATATAATTATTTTATCACTATATGCCGCTAAAAGACTTAAAAAAAACGTCTGATATTCTAAAAAGTAGAATTAAAGCCTGTAAGGAATTCCTTCCCAATAATTGGAGACAAAAGATTATTGAACTTGCCCCCGAATACGACAGTTTGAAGGGTGTGAGACTGATGGATAATGTTTTTAAACTGAGGTCGTCTGATTTGAGATTAACCGAACTAATAGAACAAATAGCAGTTATTCCAGAAGTAAAAAATACTGAACATCAAGCCCAAGATGACTCAAATATCTAATAAAATAAAGAATATAAATCAATATTTATCTTGTGTAGGGGAATTGGTTGAAACTGATAGTGGCGGCTATTAAGAAAATTAATTACCCGCACAAGACAAATATTTTTCAACAATTTATTTAAGATTTAGCTTTTCAATTTCAATAATTTCGCCTGTTATTTTTTTCTTCAAAATTACCTTCTCGTCGCCATTTGGCAATAATTCTTTCTTAATAAGCCAATGGTCAGCATCGTATTCTTGATAAACGGAAGGCTTCTTAACATCCACTTGTCCACGCCACTCTGGTAAATTAACAGGTTCCCATAATTTCGTTTTAGCAGATTTATAAGCTGCATCAATAATCGCATTGACAACATATCCATCATAAAAACTTTCTTGCGGGCTGCGTCCTTCTTCGATGGCATTAAACATATCGGTGAACATATTGGTATAACCTAACTCGTGAGCTTCATCACCAACTGGAAAAAGCCAACCAGTGGCAGATTCGGCTTTTTCGGCCACATATCCACCATCTCCTTTTCCTGTTGTAAACATTTCAAAACCCGTTCTCAAGAAAGTATTTACCCAAATTGTCCCTTCAGTTCCCATTACTTCATCCCTCAAATCCATACCACCTCTAAATGTCCAAGAGACTTCAAATTGACCAATTGCCCCGTTTTCGTATTTCACCAAACCAATCGCATGGTCTTCAGCATCAATAGGTTTTACTTGGGTATCCGCCCAACACATCACTTCAACGGGTCTAATATCCTTTCCAATAAAATTTCGAGCAATTTCAATACAATGACAACCTAAATCAAGAATAGCTCCACCACCTGCCATTTCAATATTCCAAAACCAATCCGAATGCGGACCAGGATGAGTTTCACGAGATTTTGCCCATAAAATTCTACCGATAGTCCCATTTTTTACACTCTGCAATGACTTTAAAAATTTAGGAGTATAACAAAGATCTTCTAAATATCCTCCAAAAACACCCGCTTCTTCACACGCTTTGGTTATACGTAAAGCTTCTTCGGCAGTTCTTCCAAGTGGTTTTGTACATAAAACTGCTTTTTTATATTTTACACAAAGCATAACTGCCTCCTCATGAATATGATTTGGCAGAGCAATGACAACTACTTCAGTTTCAGAATGAGCGATTGCCTCCTCCATCGAAGTAGTAAAATGTGGAATAGCGTAATCGGCGGCAAAACGTTGAGCAGTTTCCTCACGACGAGCGTAAACCACTTGTACACGGTCACGTCCACGTTGTCCGTGCAATGAATCGGCATAGAAACGCCCGATAAAGCCACCACCAAGAATACAAACTTTTGCCATAAAATTAACGTTTAACGAAGAGCAATGAGTCAAGAAAATTCAGGTTTCTGAATTCAGAAGTTGATATTTTACTTGAACCGTAATTATGGAAACACACAAATTATGGTTCAAGTAAAATGGAATAAATTGCCTAAGCACTTTTCTTATTATCATTAAAAAATATAACGAACAATACCAATACCACAGCCGCAATACCCGCAGGCACCATCCAAACGCCATTCCAATTATGACCTGTTACTGCACCAGCAGCATCTTGGAGAGTATATTTTTCGAGAACGAGTCCCGAAATTTTAGAGCCAATTCCCATTCCAACGCCATAAGTTGCCAATGTAATGAGTCCTTGAGCCGAATTTTTAATTTTATCACCTGCCTTGTTATCAGTATAAATTTGTCCTGTTACAAAGAAGAAATCGTAGCAAACCCCGTGTAAGATAATGGCCAAATACAAGATCCATTCTGAAGAAATGCCATCACCATTTCCAAAACATAAGAATCGGACAATCCACGCTACTAAACCTACAATAAGCATTTTTTTAATGCCAAATTTTTGTAAAGCAAAAGGAATAAGTAACATAAAAAGTACCTCAGATGCTTGTCCAAGCGACATTTTATTCTCAACATTGGTCATGTTAGATTCTGTGAGCGACAAGTTTGCATGAGCGTAATAGAATGCCAAGGGAATACAAACCAATACCGATGATATAAAGAAAATCAAGAATGAACGATCTTTGAAAAGTACAAAAGCATCCGTTCCCAAGATTTGAGAAATAGTAGCAGGCCCTGTTGCTTTAGGAGGCGTATCAGGCAAAGTAAAAGCAAAAAGTCCCCAAGCAATCGACGTAAACATGGCAATTTGGAAAATAGTCACTTTATCACCAAACCCGTAAAAACCGATAATATTAGTTACTACAATCCAAGCAATTGTTCCTAAAACTCGAATGGCAGGAAACTCTTTGCCTGGGTCTTTCATTTGGTTCATGGCAATTGAACTTGATAATGCCAAATTAGGAGCAAAAGTGATTGTATAAGCTAAAATATACCAAAAGAAAGTATCAGGGTCTTGATTCTGAATTAAGAAATATAAAATAACGGCTCCCAATAAATTCAAAATACCCATTACCTTCTGAGCAGAAAAATAGCGGTCAGCAATCATTCCCACAAAAAACGGAGCAAATATTGAAGCAATAGAAAAAGTAGCATAAGCACTACCAATTTGGTCGCCAGAAGCTTTTAAAGTTGTAAAAAGGTACTTGCCCATTTGTCCGTACCACGCTCCCCACGTACAAAACATCAGAAACATCATGAGCATTAATTGAATTCGAGTAGTGATTTTCATTATTTATTGATTTATGAAATGATTGATTTTAATATAGTTTTCTAAACAGGAAATTTAATATTTCTTTTTTTATAATATATCATGTATTATTGACGAATACGCATATTAAATTTAAAACACTGAATATCAAATACTTACAATATTTAAGTTTAATAATTTATTTATATTAAATTCATATAGATACGCTTAACATAAAATTATCCATGAATTGCTTGTAGAATTAAGATTAATTGATAATTTTTACGCAGGATTACACAAACGAGTGTATCGAGTGTATTAAGAATTCCTTACTATTGTATTTTATGATGTATTATTTATAAACATCGAAAGATTCTGTCAGTAGCAGTGTTGTATTATTTCTGTTACACATCGGGGTTTAGTTCAACAATATTAAATATTCCCAAACTACTGACATGAGGCTACGGCGAACCGCCACCGAACCGTAGTAATACGGGGTATAACACCGCCATGTTATACCCTCATTTTAGTTGAAAAATCCGCCAAAGTTAAATTCGTATGTTGTGGGGCGGGGCGGCGCACTGCTCCACAACGCTTTAGAGTTTATTGTATTCTAACTTTTCAAGTTCAATTTCCCACCAAATACTTTACACTGTTTTTGAACTTGTTGATGTTTGCCTTTAACTTATTTTAGCTTTTAAAACCCTTTTCTCCGTATTACCCCTCCCCCATTTTTACCAATTCTTTTTTGAATTTTTCAAATTCTTCCTGCAAAATTAGAACCTCTTTTTCAAATAATTGGAAATCACAGTGTTTCGCTTTCTCCTCAATTATTCTGGTGATTTCGTGCAAACGCATGGCTCCTAACGTTCCAGCATTACCTTTTAACGTATGTAACTCTCCTTGTACTTGCTTACAATTATTAGTTTTATAGCCTTCAATCGCATTGTTAATTTGCTCGGTAGCTTCTTCTTCAAAACCTTCGAGGATTGAGGAAACAAAACTCATATCTCCACCAACACTATCGGATAATTGTCTAATAATTTCGGCATCAAGAATATGTAAATTTTCTGGAATCAATTGTTGTTTAGATTCCTGCACCTCAGTAATTGTTACTGGTTTTGTGGATGCTTTTTGATTATTAATGGCTGAAGATTCTTTATTGAATTGCTGAACTGCGACTACCGTTTTTTTACTAACCCACTCCGCAACTTTTCTCACTAATATCTCGGCTCGAATTGGTTTTGGAACATAATCATTCATGCCATTTGCCAAAAAACGGTCACGATCTTCTTTCATCGCATAAGCTGTCATGGCAATAATTGGCGGCAAACTAACCTTCAAATCCCGCAAATGTTGAGTAGTTTCCACTCCATCCATTTCTGGCATTTGAATATCCATAAAAATAATATCAAATGGTTTTTCCAAAATAGAAGCCTTGACTAAATCAATGGCTTTTTGTCCAGAATCTGCCGTAATAACTTCACAACCCGATTTTCTTAGAATTTCACTCGCTACTTTTCGGTTGGTCGCATTGTCATCCACTACCAATAAATAAGGATGATATTCTTGAAAATGATTAACAACTTGGTAAGCTGGTTCATCTTTTTTCGCCATCATCGGACTGATGTCGGTTTGTTTAATTTCGATGGTAAACCAGAAAGTAGAACCTTTTCCCCATTCAGAATGTACGCCCACTTCTCCTTTCATCATTCGACATAATTCTTTAGAAATTGCCAAACCTAAACCCGTTCCACCAAAAGATTTTTTAGTAGAATTATCCACTTGTTGGAAAGCATTGAAAAGAATTTTTAAATTTTCTTCCGTAATTCCAATACCAGAATCGGTAACTTCTACTTTTATCCGATTAAATTTGCCTCTTTTTTCCACCAAATTTGCTTTAATGATTACCGTTCCATTTTCGGTAAACTTCAAAGCATTTGAGGTAAAATTTGAAAGAATTTGAAGTAAACGAGTTTCATCCGCAATGACAAATTCGGGAAGGTTTTCGTCAAATTCACAGATAATTTTATTGTTTTTAACAATCGCTAATTGTGAAAACAATGCTTGAAGACGGTCAAAAACATCTTTAAAAACCAACGGAGCTTCGTGAAGAGCCATTTTCCCAGCCTCAATTTTTGCTAAATCTAAAATATCATTCAGAATGTGTAAAAGCGTCTCCGAAGATTTTTTGATGGTTTGAACGTAATCTTTTTGTTCTTCGTTGAGCGGCGTGTCAATCATCAAATCAATCATCCCAATCACTCCGTTCATTGGCGTGCGGATTTCGTGACTCATATTCGCTAAAAAACGCTCTTTCACTTTCAAAGAACGCTCGGCTTCCTCTTTTGCTTTTACAATATCCTGTTGATATTTTTTCAAATCGGTAATATCACGACCAATACCCGAAACTTCTTCAATATTTCCATTATTTAGGATTGGGTTGAGGTAAACTTCCACCCATTTTTCTTCTCCATCGGGCGAATCCAATTGTACCTCAAAATGCTGTTGTTCACCTTTAAAAGCAGATTTATATTTGTCTTCTAAAACCCTACGGTCTGTTTGAGACACCATTCTGAAACCCATTTTTTCGGTACTAAGCGTCAATTGTGCTTTTACACCCAATTGATTTTCAATGAGTTGAGCATATTCTTGATTAAAAGAAGTCAAAAGCATTCTGCGGTTCACCGACCACATTAAATGTGAACTTCCTTCAATAATAGCGGTTAAACGGGCCGTCTCACGAGCGAGCATATCCTCGGCTTGTTTACGAGCAATTGCAAGAGCAACTTGTCCAGAAATGAAATCCAACAGAACTAAATCTCGCTGTTCATATTTATTTTGACGCTCATAAGATTTTAAACCAATAATCCCCGTAACTCGATTTCCAATGCGTAAAGGCACACAAATCATTACTTTTGGTACTACTCCATAGAGGTAAATCGTTTTTTCTTCGGCTAATTTATAAATATCTTCGTCACGGAGAATCAGCGGTTTATTGGCTGCAATGGCGTATTCAGTCAAGCCATTTCCCAATTTTCTTTTGGTAAAATGAACACGACTATCAAAATATTCGTCGATGTAATACGGAAAATAAAGGTAAGATTTATCAGAATCGTATTGAGCGATAAAAAAGTTTTTCACATCAATTACTTTGCCCAATTCTTCGTGAATATTGACGTACAAATCGTCCAAATTTGTGGAGCGAATCGTTGCTTGAGCAATACTGGCGTATAAATTTGAAGAGCGTTCCGCCCGAACTTTGGCAGTTGAATTGTGAAAAATACAACGAAAAGCCGTTGGAACATCTTTTTCATATCGGCAGTTTACCGAACCAGAAAGGTATAATCGTCGTCCGTCTTTTCTTCGGAAAACAACTTCTACATCGGCGATTTTTTCTCCGTTTTTAATTTTATCAAACTTCAAAAGAGCTTCTTCCGCAAAATCTGGATGAAGAATATCTTTCAATCTTAAACTCGCCAATTCGTCCGACTCATAACCTGTATTTTCGAGCCACGCTTTGTTGACATACAAAAATCGCCCAGAAATACTGATAATCTGAATTAAATCGGAAGTATTATTAATTAAATCTTGTAGTTGAGCATTGGAACGAGAAAGAGCTTCCGAAACTTTTCGTCGCTCAGTAACATCCTCACCGATAACGGTCAGATAACGAACCTCTTCGGTTGCATCATTGAAAATTGTAGAATTGAGTTCC
>JAZKDE010000027.1:0-17533 GCA_040387735.1 Bacteroidota bacterium | reverse complement strand
AAAACGAATTTGGTTCGACTTCGTAAGCATTGTACGCTCTTTTTGGTCAAACAAACCTCCCTTATCCATTGCATCTTTGAAAGATTTAATCCGCTGCTCCCTATCCTCAATAGGAACAATAACATCAAAGAAATTTTTGCCCACCAATTCATCCGCACTATACCCCAACATCTTGAGAGCAAAGGCATTACAAAATACAATTGTGCCATTATCTTCCAAAACGATTCCAACCAAGTTGAGATTTTCAACCGTTTTTTCTAATTCAGAAGCCATAGAAAGTGGCATTTCGCCTTCTCTTTCATTAACTTCCAATACTCGTAACTCCTTTTTGAGATGACGGATTTCGATAATTAAATCTTCCTTTGTTTTATGTGACCAACGCATATTTCAATGAATGAATGATATAGTGAATGAATGTTGGAGTATTAACGGAATATATTTCGTTGCTATTTTAACCCCTTCATACTCTAAAACTACAAAATTCAGCGTAATTTTAAAGCATAAAAGAAAAAGTATATGAGTTTGTGAACTGAAGAGATAATTTATTCATCGAAAATAATCACTCATTCGCTCATTCTATCATTCACTCATTCAAGAAATGGACGTAAGAGCAAAAAAGAGTTTAGGGCAGCACTTCCTTCGGGATTTGGATGCGGCAAAAAGTATCGCAGATTTAATGTCGAGACACGGCGATTATGACCAAGTTTTAGAAATTGGTCCTGGCATGGGCGTTTTGACGCAATATTTATTACAACATACTGAATATCAAACTGATGTAGTTGAACTCGACCGTGAATCAGTTGATTATTTGCATATTCATTATCCCCAATTAAAGGGAAGAATTCATTCGGCGGATTTTTTGCACCTGAATTTGGAGACATTTTTCAAAGGACAAAAATTCGGAATTGTGGGTAATTTTCCGTATAATATTTCATCTCAAATTTTATTTAAAGTCTTAGATTACAAAGACTTAGTACCCGAAGTAGCGGGGATGTTTCAGAAAGAAGTAGCCGTAAGAATTGCCTCAAAACCAGGAAATAAAGACTATGGAATATTGAGCGTATTATTACAAGCTTTTTACGATATCGAATATTGTTTTTCTTTGGGGCCAGAAGTATTTTCACCACCACCAAAGGTAAATTCGGGCGTAATTCGCTTGAAGCGTAATAATGTTACAGATTTAGGCGTTTCAGAAAGTTTGTTTAAAGCAGTCGTAAAAATGGGCTTTAATCAACGAAGAAAGACTCTTCGTAATGCACTGAAAGCCTTACAGTTACCCGATAATCCTTATATGAGCAAGCGAGCAGAACAGTTGAGCGTGGCGGACTTTTTGGAATTAACAAAAATGGCTGGCGAAGTAAAATTGATGAGTGCAGACGTTCCCGAAATTTCAGACCAAAATATCTGAACCGCTTATTAACTATCCAAAACCTTCATTAACAACAATTTATATTTATGGAATTAAACAACAATCAACCCTTCGAGTTAACGCCTTTTGAACTAACAAAAGAGTATCTTGAAAAAATACAAACGGCTATCAGTCAAGAAGATAATGATTTTATCAAGACTGAAATGGAAGAGTTATACCCTGCTGATATAACCAATATTTTGTACGAGTTGAGCGGTGAAGAATCCCATTATTTGGTTAGGTTATTGGATAAAAAATTGGGGGCTGAAATTATTACCAATCTTGATACTGACGACCGTAAAAAGTTTCTTAAAAATTTCTCGCCCAAAGAAATCGCTGAATACATTGATTTATTGGATTCGGACGATGCCGTTGATATTCTGAACGAACAACCAAAGGATATTTCGGAAGATATTATTGGTTTATTGAAAGACAAAGAACAAGCTCGATTTGTGAACGATTTGATGCACTACGATGAAGATTCTGCGGGTGGATTGATGCAAAAAGAGTTAATCAAAATCAACATTAAGCAATCTATTACCGAATGTATTGAAGAAATTAGACGGCAAGCAGAAAGCGTTGAAAATGTATATTCCGTTTATGTCGTTGATGATGAAACGATTCTGAAAGGGCGAGTTTCATTGAAAAAGATTATTTTGGCGAAAAGAGGTTCAAAAGTAGCCGATATTTATGATGAAGATATTGTCTCGGTAAAGACAACCGCCAAAGGTGAAGAAGTTGCCGATGTGATGCAAAAATATGACCTTGATGCCGTACCCGTCGTAAATATTCAAGGGCGTTTATTGGGCAGAATTACAATTGATGACGTGGTCGATTTTATCACCGAATCAGCCCAAGAAGATGTACAAGCCATGACTGGTATTTCGGAAGACGTGGAGGAGGATGATAGCGTTTGGCTTTTGGTTCGTTCACGTTTACCATGGTTATTGGGCGGTATGGTAGGCAGTTTTTTTGCGGCAAGGTTGATTCATAACTTTGAAGATTTATTGACCAAAATCCCTGCGGTGGCCTTTTTTATTCCCTTAATTGGTTCAACGGGTGGAAACGTTGGTGTTCAGTCTTCATCCATTATTGTACAAAGTTTAGCGGATAAATCAGGTATAGATTTATCATTGAGTGAACGTCTTTGGAAGGTTTTGAAAGTAGCTTTTTTCAATGCAATCATTGCGGGGATGTTCGCTTTTGCAGGTTCATTAGTCGTTGATAGCGTAAATGTACAGTTATCATTGACCATCGCATTATCTATATTTTCGGTGGTATTATTAGCCTCTTTTATGGGAACTTTAACGCCCTTAGTTTTAAATAAATTTGACATCAATCCAGCCATTGCCTCAGGCCCATTTATTACTACAACTAACGATCTTTTGGGTTATGGCGTTTATTTATTGATTGTATATTTATTGATGTAAAAATTTTAAGACCATTCTATGATTGCAGTAATTCAGCGAGTTTCAGAAGCCTCCGTAAAAATCAACGGAATAGTCAAAGGAGAAATCCAATCGGGTTTACTCGTGCTATTGGGAATCACCCACACCGACACAGCAGAAGATATGGAATGGCTTTCCAAGAAAATTACAAGCATAAGAATTTTCTCCGATAATGAAGGTAAAATGAATCTTGATTTAGCAACTATTGATGGGAATATCCTGTTAATCAGTCAATTTACCCTTTATTCAAGTACAAAAAAGGGAAACCGTCCGAGTTTCATGGAAGCTGCTCGTCCAGAAATTGCAATTCCATTATACGAAAAAATGATTTTTCAGTTAGAAAAAGATTTAGGAAAAACGATTCAAACGGGAGAATTTGGAGCAGATATGAAAATAGCATTAATAAATGATGGTCCCGTAACAATCACGATAGATTCCAAAAATAGAGTATGATTCGTAACACAATTTTTGCCTTAATTGCAGCAGCAATCATCATTGCAATAAACATCAATAGCAGTGTTGTTCACATTCCTTTACTAATAATTTTTATTTCTGCTATTACGCTTGGCTACCTTCAACCACAAAAAGGTTGGATTACAGCGATTCAACTTGTTTGTAGCATTTTTGCGGGATTTTTTATAATCAAATTATTGGGTATCACACCCAAAAGCAATAATATATTCCAATTTATAACTTACATTTCTCCCTTCCCATGCTTATTTGGTGGGTTTATGGGTAGTTATTTTAACAAGACTTTGAATCAAAAATGACCATAGAAGAAGCTCAGAAAACCGTTGATGAATGGATTAAAACCATTGGCGTTCGGTATTTTAATGAATTAACAAACATGGCAATGCTAACCGAAGAAGTAGGTGAAGTTGCTCGAATAATTGCCCGTCGTTATGGAGAACAATCCGAAAAAGAATCCGATAAAGCGAAAGATTTAGGCGATGAAATGGCGGATGTATTATTCGTTCTGATTTGTTTGGCCAATCAAACAGGCATCGATTTAACCGTAGCTTTACAAAAAAATCTGGATAAGAAAACCAAGCGAGATGCCACAAGGCATTTGGAAAACACGAAACTACAATAGTTACAATTTGTGATTGAGTCATTTTGAACTCAATCACAAATTATTTATTAATTATCTCGGAATTTGTTTTTTTTCAACCTCTTTTGTTAACTTTTTACCTAACTCTGTATCTATTTCAGGCTTTAGATAAACTGATAGTTCATCAACCGTTGGATTTAATTTCACAATAGCTGAGTGCTGAGTATCAAACTCCCTATCTCCAGAAATTGAATTGTATTCGGTTTCAGAAAGTCCCCCATTATTAGTTGAATAGTCATTAAAACGCACCGAAATATTTTTATTATTCAACTTGCCGCCTTCCCAACTAACTATATTTCCGCCTAAATCCCAACCTAAACCTGTAATCGTGAAGTTTTTTCCATTTAATGCTATTACTTCCGACATTTTCATACCTAATCTCAAACCTTCTTTAGATTCCCAAATAGATGTAGGAGCAACATCACTTGTTTTACTAAAACCTCCTTTTACTACTGCATCTTGAATCTTCTTATAATCTTCACCGTCTTTCCAATAAATCTCTACTTCTTTAGGCGTATTCGGAAAAAGTTTTGTAACCTTAAAATCTCCATCACCTGTTTGTAGAACTGCCTCTTTTTGAATATTTGCAGCACCATATTTAGATTCAAGCCCCTTTAAATCAACGCATTGCAAAACATCTTCGAGAAACATCACTTTCGAAGATTGTACAGATGAATTACTTGAGTCTTTTGACACTATTTTAGTTGAATCTTGCGTATTTTCAGAGACTTTCTTATCAGAACAAGAAAATAACATTCCTGATAGCAGGAAACAGTAAATAATTTTTCTCATAAAATTTATGGTTAAAGATTGTAATTAAGCATCAAAACTAATCAAAAAGCGTATCAATCACAATGTTGAACTTTTAGTAACACAGACTTTAGTATGTCGGTAACGATTTAGAAACTGACCAAAGTATGTATTACTATTTGCTAAATTTTTAGGATATTTGTGAATCTATTCAATTAATAGATTTTTATGACGAGATACTACTTTTTAATTTTCACATTTCTAATTTATAGCCAATTATTTGGTCAGGCTAACATTTCCAATCAAAACCTTTATTGGACTCGCTATTACAATCAACTTTCTTTAAATTCAAAATGGGCTTGGCACAACGAAGTTGATATGCGAAGATTTATGGACAATAGCCGACTTCATCACGTTATTGCCCATTCTCATATCCATTACAAAATTGCTCCAAATTTTGACATTGCTGCTGGTATTACCTATTCCCAACAAAGTCCTCAATTTCCCGACGCAACCACTACTTTGGTTATACCCGAAATTAGACCTTTTCAGGAAATAACCCAAAGTCAATCATTAGGAAAAAGAGTGACATTGTCCCACCGTTTTAGATTGGATGAACGTTTTATTCGAAAAAATAATGGAACAGAGCTTTTAGAGGGTTCAGATTTCAACTTTCGTTTCCGCTATCGTCCACAATTGATTATCAATTTGAGTAAATCGGAAAGCAGAACACCCGTGAATTTAAAAATTGCAGATGAATTAATGGTCAATTTTGGAGGAGAAATTATCTATAATCATTTCGACCAAAATCGTGTTTATTTAGGTCTGGATAAGGTTTTATCCAAGAATTTTTCGGTAGAAATAGGGTATTTACATTGGTATCAGCAACGCATCACAGGAAAAGATTTTTTTGATAGAAATATTCTTAGACTTACTATTTTACACAAAATAAAACTTTAGTCTAAGGTTAAAGCTAAACCATCATAAGCCAATTTAATGAAAGAAGGTAATTCTTCCTCCACCTCTCGGTGAAGTCCCATTTGGTGACTTATGTGCGTAAGATATGCTTGTTCAGGAGCAATTTTTTCTAAAACTTCAACTGCTTCCGACAAAGTATAATGTGAAAGATGTTTTTCTCTTCGCAAAGCTCCCATTACCACTACTTTAGAACCTTTTATCTTGTCAATTTCTGCATCCGAAATGAAATTCACATCCGTAATATAGGTGAAATCTTTTATCCGAAAACCGAAAACAGGCAAATTCATGTGCATAACCTCAATAGGCGTGAAATGTACTCCTTCAATTTGAAAAGGCACATTTTGAATTTCATTAAGGGTAATTTGGGGAGTTCCTGGATATTTTACTTCAGCAAAAGCGTAATAAAATTCTTGCTTGATTTGCTCCAAAACGTGTTTCCGACCATAAATGGGCATATCTCGCTTTTGGGAAAAATTATATGCTCGTACATCATCAAGTCCAGCGGTGTGGTCTTTGTGTTCGTGGGTGAATAAAACAGCATCCAATTCTTTAACCCGTTCACGCAACATTTGCTGACGAAAATCGGGGCCAGTGTCAACGACAAAACTCTTTCCATCCACCGCAATATGAATAGAAACACGTAGTCTTTTATCTCTAAAATCAAGGGATTGGCAAACCTCGCACCCACAGGCAATTACGGGAACGCCCTGCGATGTACCAGTGCCTAAAAAGGTGATTTGCATTTGTTTTTTAGGTAGTAGGTATGAGATAGTAAGTGTTAGGCACTATATAGAAGAAATAAAATCTAATACCTGCGACCTAATACCTCATACCTAAAAATTACTCTGTTAAGGCTTTTACTTGTGCCACGAGTGCATCAAAATTGAGAGGTTTAGCCAACATATCGTCGAAACCAGCTTCTTTGAAATCTTCCATCGAATAGTTGCGGGCATTACCAGTAATAGCAATCATTGGCAATTTTGCTTTTTTCTCATCTTTCAAATTACGCACAGCTTTAGCACATTCCATCCCATCCATTACAGGCATATTTATGTCAAGCAAAAGAATATCAAAATCTTCTTTTTCAAGAGCATCTAAGACTTGTTGACCATTTTTTACAGAATGTATCTCAAAGTTTTGAAACTCCAATATTTTCTTTGCGAGATTTTGGATAACTGAGCTATCTTCGGCAATTAAGACTTTTTTCATATTAAACGTAAAATTGATTATTGTGGTAAAGATAAGGAACCCTAAGCAATTATTTGCAAATTGGGTATTATTGGTTATTGAATATTGATTATTGGTATTTTATAATTAACTCACTATCAAACAATTAAAGTGAAATTTAAAAATCTAATTTAAGGCAATTTTTACAAAAAAACGCTCATTTTTAAAGTACTACTGATGCTTTACTCATTTTTACTCACAAAACTCTGTTCATAAAGTATCAGACAAGGAATATCCAACATTTTTACTTCTCCATGTAACCCAAGCGTACGAAGACGATTTTCTACTGAATCTGAATAATTTTGAAACCAATCTAAGTCAATTACTGTGTTATCTGGCAAGCCCGATTCATTCAAAACGGGCAAGTTATCGACCAATTGCGGATTACTCTCAAAATAATTCATCAAGTCTTTAATAGTTAAACCTTTCTGAACAATATTAATACTGTCTTTACTAGCAATTGCTCCAATCAAATCTGACTTTTGAATGGTAAAAACTTTCAAATTTTTATTTTCAATTTTAGATTTCAATGGAAAAAGAGCTTCTAATTGCTGTAATCCAACTTCCTTTACAGTTTTACCAATAAAATCTGGAACATTTAAGTCGAGACAATAAAGATTTTGGTGGTCGAAAGTATATTTTGTTAGGTCGTTTACATCTAAAATTACTCTGCTACTTTTTTGGTCGTACAAGATTTGATAAATCAACGTCAATGGACAATTTACAAAACGATATTCCGAGGCTGATTCTTTAATAAATTCAGAAGTTAAACCTACTTTATAATTTGAAAGTTCAACTTTAAAAGTCTGATTTTTGGGTTTATTGACAATAATTGTCTCGATATTTTGCTGAGTTCCTGACGATGATTGAGAGTACGATGATTCTTGATATTCGTGCTTCATAGTTAGAGTTACAGGTTCATGATTTACCATTTTTGCCAACACAAATTCATCAATTTCTTCGGGTGAAGTAAAGGCTTGAACTACACCATTTTGGTCAATGACTACTGTATGAGGGATAAAATGATGATAAAACATATCATTTAATTTTCGTCCCCAATCCATCGCAAAAGTAATATTTTTAAATCCACGCTTGGCAATAAAAGCATCAACTTTATCCCTATTTTCTTCTGAAACAGCAATAAATTTAACCGCACTTCCAAACTGGGCTTGAAGTTTATCAAAATGTTTCATGGAAGGAATACAAGGTGCACAATAAGTAGCCCAAAATTCTATAATAACCACTTTTCCACGAAGTTCACTGAGGGCTATATTCTTTTCGCTACCATTGTGCGTGATAACTGACATGGTAAATTCTGGACAAACTTTACCCAAAACTGGCGGGTCAGTTTGTGCCATAAATGTTTGAGCAAAAACAGAATTTGTAAGGATTACAAAAGCTACTAAAAGTAGATTTTTCATATTCGTAAGAGTTAGGACTATGATTGATAATGTCCTAAAATCATGCCGTTTTCGGTGATTGATAATAAAAATAGTCTTTAAAATTGGAATTGGGAATACGTGAAATTAGTAAAATTTAAGGAGGGAATAAAACTTTACGAAGTATTTTTGGCAATCTCATAAAACAAAAAGTCGTCTGAAATTATCCAAACGACTTTTCTAAAGTAATATATTGATTTACAGGCAATTACTTAACAGTAAAAGGCACTTTAATTTTATCCCAAGCCAAGGTAACTTTTCCAGAATTTTCAGCATTGATCGTAAAACGTTCCATCATTTCATTAGCTTCTGGTTTAGCAGTTACTCTCAAAACATCGTCAGCTTCTTTATAAGAATAAGCTCCCCATTGCTTTGAAGTCTTGTTGAAAATAATCGTCCATTCTTTTTCTCCAGGAATTGTAAAAAGTGCGTATTTCCCCGCTTTTAAGGCTTTTCCGTTAATGGTTACATCTTTACTTACTTCAAAAGTCGTAGCGTCATTGGCACCAGTACGCCAAACTTTTCCGTAAGGAGCAAGATCACCCGCCCATACGTTACGTCCTTTTACGGCTGGTTGGTGATAATCAATTGTTAAGGTTGTTCCACCAATCGTTGCCGAAGCAGTTGCTGGAGGCGAAGGCATTTTAGCTTTGTCTTTGCTCATGTCATGCTGAGCATTGCTAATAAAAGCAGTAAGGGCAAAAGTTGCTAATAAAAGTAATTTTTTCATTTTGTAAATGGATTTGAATTGGACATTGTGTTTTCCAAATACATAACGCAAAATAAAGCAGTTAGTTTCAATTTGATTGAAGAATTAAAACAAAATGCCCTCAACTAAATTAGTCGAGGGCATTTTGAAATTTATCATTTTATGTGACACATTATTCTAATTGAAAAAGTCTTTCATTTTCTCAAAGAAGTTCTTGTCATTCTTGTTTGGTTTTGGATGGAAATTTGGCAAATCTCGCATTTTTTCCAACATTTCCGTTTCTTCCTTCGTCAAACTTTTTGGAGTCCAAAGGTTTACGTGAATAAGCTCATCACCTACGCCATAACCGTTCAATTCCTTAATACCTTTTCCTTTCAAACGTAAAATTTTACCCGATTGCGTACCCGCTTCAATGGTAATTCGAGCTTTCCCTCCAATAGTTGGTACTTCAACGGTTGTTCCTAAAGCAGCATCCGCAAAGTTTAAATGAAGGTCATAAATTACATTTGTTCCGTCTCGATGCAACACCTCATCTGGTTCTTCTTCGATGACAATCAACAAGTCACCCGCAACACCTCCACGTGGTGGAACATTACCTTTTCCAGACATTGACAATTGCATACTATCGGCAACACCAGCAGGAATTTTGATTGGGATAATTTCTTCTTCCAATACACGTCCTTCACCAAAACAAGCCTCACAGCGAGTTTTGATTTGTTTGCCTTCGCCATTACAAGTCGGACAAGGTGAAGTTGTCACCATTTGTCCCAACATCGTCTGTTGAACTCTACGAACTTGTCCGGCCCCACCACAAGTTTGACAAGTGGACAATTCAGTACCATTTTTAGCACCATTTCCACTACAAGACTTACAGGTTACGTGACGTTTTACTTTAATTTTTTTCTCAACGCCATTGGCAACTTCCTCAAGATTTAATTTGAGTTTAATTCTCAGGTCAGAGCCTTTTCTCATTCTACGTTGTTGCTGACCTCCGCCGCCACCACCACCGAAGAAACTACCGAATGGACTTTCATCACCGAAGATATTGCCAAATTGACTGAAAATATCATCCATGTTCATCCCCTGACCACCGTAGCCACCGCCACCTGCGGCACCGCCCATACCAGCGTGTCCAAAACGGTCATATTGTGCTTTCTTCTTTGCATCAGAAAGTACCTCATACGCTTCGGCAGCTTCTTTAAACTTTTCCTCAGCGGGTTTGTCTCCCGGATTTTTGTCAGGGTGATATTTAATGGCCATCTTACGATAAGCCTTCTTTATTTCTTCTTCTGAAGCAGATTTTGTAACCTCTAATACTTCGTAATAATCTCTTTTTGCCATAAAATTATTTAGAGAATAGAGATTAGAGAATGATTAATTCTCTAAAAATACCCTCTCAATCTGTTATCTATAATCTGTTCTCTAATAACTAACTTGCTACTACTACTTTAGCAAAGCGAATCACTTTGTCATTCAAATAATATCCATTTTCAACTACGTCAAAGACTTTTCCTTTTTCTTTCTCCGTTGGAGCGGGAAATTGAGTAATCGCTTCGTGTAAATCAGCGTTAAAAACCTCTCCTCTAGCATTCATTGGCTTTAAGCCTTTTGAAGTCAACGTATTACTTAATTTATTAAAAATCAAGTGAATACCTTCTGATATTTCGCCTTCTTTAGCATTTGCAGTAGCTCTTTCGATATCGTCAAGAACGGGCAAAATATCCACAATTACTTTTTCTGAAGCAGAATGAATCATTTCTAACTTTTCCTTAGCTGTACGCTTACGGAAATTATCAAAATCTGAATAAAGACGTAAATATTTATCTTTCAATTCATATAATTCAGCTTGTAATTTTTCTGTTTCTGACAACTCTGGAACTGGTTCTGTCGGTATTTCTATCGTATTTTCTGAAACATTGTCAGTTTCTTGATTGATTATTTGTTCCTCTACGGTTAATTCGTCTTTATTTTCCATTTTCAATGCACTTTTCGCTTTGTTTTTGTACTTGTCTATTATGTTCAAAAGTTTTGCCATTTCTATTTATCTGTCAGATTGACAGTTTTTACTACAAACTTACAGATTAGTTGGCAGTATTGAGGAAAGAAAGGTAAATAAGGTTAAAATGGAAAGAGGTAACCAAGAATATCTTTTTCTTAATCTTTTCGTCACACTACAATTTTTATCTGCATCTTAACATTTTATCTTTTCCATCTTTTACCCTTATTTTTTTATCTTTTTTTACTTTTTCATTACCCTTTTCTCTGTAACTCTTCAGCCAATCCAATAGTCCATTTATCGAAAAGCGTTTTTTCAATTTCACAGGCTTTTTCTGCATGGTTCTGCCAGTCTTCCGAGAAGGTTTTTAGCTGCGTAATCATCTCTGCCAAATGCCCTTCTTCTTCCACAATAATTGACTTCACATTCACTTTTGATTTTGCTTCGTCAAGAGCATCTTGGTAAATTGGATAGAGTTCATCCGCACGAACTTCGATTGAATAAGTTACCAATAAATAAGCGGCGTATTTTAAATCCTCACCTGATAGTTTCAACGTTTGTTTAAGATACCTACAAACCTGAATATCAAGACTGTGCAAATAAGTATAACTGGCAAAAGGAGCTAAAAGATAAGCATTTTCATAAGTTGGAAAATCATCCAAATCAGCTACTTTTTGAATCTGCTTTTTCAAGTAAAAAGCGTGTCTGGCTTCTTCACAAGCGTGTTTAAGAATGAGGTACGATACCTTCGTTTTATGTTCAGAAGCCGATATTTTTCTGGCTCCAGTATTTTCCATGAGCGACAATGTATTTAAAAATTGAGCATGGAGCGAATCATCCGCAATGATGTTTTGAAATATTTCTTGTAAATTCATACTCAAAAGTAATTCTATGTTTTTGAAAGAGATTTCCAATCTTTGAATATTCAAAAATATTATTTAGATTATGCAATTACATTACGTAAAATACCAACCCGAAGAATTAGAAGAAGTAAGAAGTATCTTTCTTGAATACGCTGATTTTTTGCAAGTAGATTTGTGTTTTCAGGGTTTTGAAAAAGAATTGCAAATGCTCCATGAAGTTTATACTCCCCCCAAAGGCTGTATTATTTTAGCGAAAGAAGCTAATGAAGTTCAAGGCTGTGTCGCTTTGAAACCCATTGCTAATGGCGTGTGTGAAATGAAACGCTTATACGTAAAACCCATTGCGAGAGGCAAGAAAATAGGAAAACTATTGGTCGAAGAACTAATACAATTTGCCAAAAATGCTGGTTACAAAACCATGAAATTAGACACATTATCTACTTTGAAAGAAGCCGTAAAAATGTACCGTTCAATGGGTTTTACAGAAACAAAACCATACGTTTTCAATCCCTTAGAAACAGTAGTTTACTTTGAATTATCCCTTTAATAATTATATTTTCATCAACACACATAAACAATATTTAAAATACAACCACAACTGTAATATGAAATATTCAAATCCGTTTTTTTTAAAGTTAACCGCTATTATTCTTATTTTTGGATGTTGCTCTTGGGGATTTCTTGCCCATAAAACCATTCATCAACTTGCTATTTATTCGCTTCCCAAAAAACTTCAAATCTTTTTCTTCAAAAATTCAGATTATTTGATTTATAATTCCGTTCGACCAGATGTTAGACGTAAAGATGACCCGTCGGAAGCTACCAAGCATTTTATTGATATTGATGCCCCAATTTTTGGTAAAAATTCTTTGGATTCAATGCCACAAAAATGGGACGATGCCGTAAAAAAATATTCAGCCGATACTCTCAAAAAATACGGAACGGTTACTTGGGAAGTGATGAAATTGCAGACAAAATTAACCAATGCCTTTCGTAATAAACTAAAAGACAGCATTTTGTATTATTCTGCTGATTTGGGACATTACATTGCGGATGCTCACGTTCCTTTACACACAACGATTAATTATGATGGGCAATTGAGTAATCAACGAGGACTTCATTCGCTTTGGGAAAGTACTGTTCCAGAAATGAACATTGAAAGCTATAACCTTCATCAAAAGCATAAAGCAAAATACATTAAAGACCCTTTGGCCACGATTTGGGTGAAAGTTAGAGAATCTAAAGCGATGTTGGATAGAGTTCTTGCGGACGAAATAAAGGCCTCGGAAGGTTTTACAGACGAGCGAAAATTTAAACGTTCGGAACGATTTGGTGCAATGCGTAAAAATTACTCGGGGGAATTTGCGAAGGCTTACGCTGAAAAATTAGGAAACACAGTCAATAGTCGTTTATTGGAAGCAACCAATACCGTTTCGGATTTTTGGTTTACGGCTTGGGTAGATGCTGGCTGTCCAGATTTATCTGATTTACAAACCATTAACGATGACGACAAAGCGAAATTAAAAATAGAAAAGAAAGCTTGGAAGAATAACGAACTGATTACTAAAGGTTTGTTGCAGTCACGTAAAGGGAAAAGCGAGGAATAATACAAAAAAGCCGATTAGGAACCCCTAATCGGCTTTTTTGTATTCATTGATAGTATTCTAAAATCCCACTATTAGATTTCCACCCATCGTTCTCCCATCGTACATCGGCACAAAACTGATGTTACTATTTTTCTCTTTTCTACCGATTGCCTTTTTCAGCCAAGGATAAATAATATAGGCTAACTTTCCAGAAATAATCCCAACTCCCGCTCCTACCAACACATCTGATGCCCAATGGCGATTATTTAAAACTCTAAGAACACCCGTTGCCGTTGCCACGGAATACCCTCCAATTGTGTATAAAATACTTTGGTCGGCATATTCTTCTGCCAATATAGTTGCCCCAAAAAAGGCATTTGCCGTATGGCCAGAAGGGAAAGAATTCTCCGTAGAACCATCGGGACGAAGTTGATGAGTTGCATCTTTCAAAACAGTAACTACTCCCAAAGTAATCACTCCTCCCACAAACATTAAACCTACTTTGTCTGTAAAACCGTGCTTACTTTTTACGCCAATCCAATCTAAACCGAACACCGCAGCGTGGGGGGCAAATTGAATATAATCATCTAAAGTACTGTGAAAATCTTTGAAATTCTCGTTATGAAAAGTGATTTGTTTATTTTTAATAGTTTGATTATTAAGTACTAATCCTCCACCAATCAAAACTAAGGGAGCAATATAATGCGTCAAAGGTGCTTTTCGAAAAGTAGAATCATGATCGTGATTTTGCCCTATACTGGGTAATATAAATTGAAAACTTAAAGCGATGATAAGAATTGTTTTTTTCAAAATTTTGTAAGTTATGATGTTAATTATCTTATTTATTTACTCAAACGCCAAAAGTCTTTTCCACGTATTCGGAAGGAGCTTTTCCGTATTCTTTTTTGAATATTCTGGCGAAATAAGAGGGATCATTGAACCCAACTTTATAAGCAATTTCGGAAACGCTATAATTCTCAGTTTCAAGTAATTGAGCAGCTTTTTTCAAACGAATATTTTTAATAAATTCATTACCCGAAAGATTTGTTAAACTTTTCAGTTTTCTGTAAAGCTGCATATTACTCATTTTTAATTCTTCTTCTAAAAACTGAATATCAAGCGATGTATTGCCAATATTCTCTTCAATAATTTTGATAGCACGCTCTAAAAAATGCTCATCTGACGAATTAAGCGTAATATCTTTCGGTTTTAATTTTGCCGATTTACTGAATAATTCCCTTAATTTCTTCCGATTTTCTAAGATATTTTTTACCCGAATCTCCAATAAGTTAGCATTAAATGGCTTGGTAATATAGTCATCCGCTCCCGTTTCCAAACCCGTTTGTTTACTTTCATTGCTATTTCTTGAAGTCAAAATCACCACAGGAATATGACTCGTTTTCGGATTCGTTTTCACATTTTCGCAAAGTTCAACGCCAGTCATTAGTGGCATCATCCAGTCGGAAATTATCAAATCAGGCAAGTTTTGTTGAGCCAGCATTAAGGCTTCTTTTCCGTTACTTGCTTCAATAATTTGAAAGTTTTCGATAAAAATATCCTTGATATACGCCCGTAAATCTTCATTATCTTCAGCAATTAATAATATCGAAGCATCGGCGGAAGTTTGGGATAATTCTTGATTCTTAGACGTTTGGTGAACATTTTTGAACGATAAATCCTGCTCGGGATTAATCGTGATATTTTCTCGAATCCATTGAATATTAAAGGCTTTTTTGGAAATAGGTAAATGAACCGAAAATGTAGTTCCGTGACCAACTCTACTACTCACTAAAATTTCTCCTCGGTGCAATTCTACTAATTCTTTACATAAAGCCAAACCAACACCCGTACCAATTACTTGCGGTTGATTAGAATCTTGAACTTGGTAAAAACGATTGAAAATATTGCTCAAATATTGCGTTGCAATACCAATACCACTATCACTTACTTTAATGATAACTTTCTCGTTATCAGCGGGATTTACCGAAACAAACACATCAATTGCCCCCTCTTCTTTCGAAAATTTAAAGGCATTTGAAAGTAAATTTGTAACGATTTTTTCGACAATATCACCATCAAAATAGGCCATTAATTGGCTTTGGGGCGAAGTAAAATTGAGCGAAATATTTTTATGAACCGCTAAATCTTGGAAAGTCTGTGTTATTTTTTCAACAAATTCAACCAAGTCGCTTTGCGTAATTTCGGGAGAAAGTCTGCCTGCTTCCAATTTCGACAAATCCAATAATTGATTAATTAGTTTTTGTAACTGTTTAGCATTTCGATAAATGGATTCGGCTCTCTTACGTTGAACGTCAAAGGCGTTCTGAATTCGTGCGAAATATTGGTAAAAAAGTTGGTTTTGAGTCGGTCTAATTCTTGAATTTGTTGTTTTTCTCTTTCCTGCAATTTAAGGTCAGAACTAAATCGTTCACGCACTTGAATCACTCGACGAAGAGCATAAATCCCTCCAATAATGATGATAGCATAGAAACAAAATGCCCACCATGTTTTGTACCAAGGGGGTAAAATAATGATTTTAATGGTGGCCATTTGGTTATTCCAAACGCCATCATTATTACTGGCTTTTACCCAAAACGTGTATTCACCAGGGTTTAGGTTAGTATAACTGGCAATTCTTTGCGTCCCGACATTATTCCAATCGTGATCAAAACCTTCCAAAATATAAGCGTATTGATTATTTTTGAGTTGTTGAAAATCCAAAGCAGTATATTCAATCGAAAATACATTTTGATTTGCATTGAAAGTCATTTCCTCTGTTTCCAAAATATCTTCTTGCAACGGAGAGTCTTTTTGTCCAACACTTACGGGTTTATTGAAAAGTTTTACCCCCGTAATATACACGGGAGGCACACTGTTACTTTCAGTCAAACTATCAGGATGAAAAACGTTCATTCCGCCTGTACCACCAAAAAACATTTCACCAGCTTTATTTTGAGAATATGAGTTTATCACAAATTCTGAGCCTTGTAAACCGTCTGCTTTTGAATAATTTTTAAAAGAATTACTCTGAATAATGAAGTTAGAAAGCCCCTCATTAGTCGCCAACCACAGATTATGATGCTTATCTTCCATAATACCTTTTACGGTATTATTTGGCAAACCATCGAATATAGTCCAAGTTTTGAAAGTACGGGTATTGGGCTGATACAAACAAAATCCTCCGCCATTAGTGGCTACCCAAATTCGTTTTTGTGAATCTTCAAAAATTTGAAAAACGTGATTTCCTTTAATACTTCCTTCTTCGTCAGACTGTTGAAAATGCTCTATTTTATGCGTTTTAGGGTCATAAGTGAATATTCCACTGTTGAAAGAACCAATCCATAAAAGTCCATTACTATCCTCTAAAATGGAATTAATGTGTCGTTCCGATAAAATTCCCTTTTTATTAAGTTCTTGAACAGGCGAATATTTTCCCGTTTGTTTATCAAAAGTTAGTAAGCCTAAATCTTGCGTTCCAACCCACATTTTATTGGTAACTTTTGAATCTAACACACAAGTCAAATTCGGAGAATAACCATCAACAACATAACGAAAGGTTGTTGAAAAACCACTATTCCCTTTTTTCAGGATTTTCAAGCCAACGCCCCACGTCAAAACAATCAAATCGCCATCTTTATCTTTGTACAAATAATTAACGTCGTTATTGTTACGAACAGCCGAAGTTGAAGGGTCATTTACAAAATGTTTAAATGTATTGGTTCGTCTATCCAAAAGTGAAAAGCCATTATTTGTACCAATCCAAACCAAATTATTGTCTTCGCAAAGAATAGAATTGACTTTATCTCGCAGAAGGCTTTGGGTAGAATTGATTTTATGACGATAAAGAGCAAACTTATTTTGTCTCCGATAATGGACATTCAAACCTGCTTCCCACGTACCAATCCACACATTATTATCTCGGTCAACGAATAATCCTTGAATGGCGAGCGAATTTAATCCCGTTTCAGAATCTGGATTTGACTGCAAGTGAATGGGATTATTGAAGTCGCCTTTTTTA
>JAZKDE010000026.1:49591-61122 GCA_040387735.1 Bacteroidota bacterium | reverse complement strand
AATCAAAGTTAGAAGGGATTTTTTGCGTTTAAAGGATTTTGATAATACGTAACTGTGGCTGACAACGGAAACTTTGCTACTGAAACCGTATTGACATATACAGCTATCTTTTTGCCTTTCACGGTTGTGATTAAACTCTTACCTGTGCGTATATGCGTATAGTTGTAGGCTCGTTTGCTTGAAAAACTTGGTATCTTCCAATGGCATAGTTGAGGGCGGAACTGCTGAAACTGAGCGAGATTTTATCGGTACTGACGTTGCCAAGCCCCTCAAAATTACCAAAGCTAAAAAAAATATTCTCTGACATGTCCACAAAATCGGCTTTGTTGGCACTGATGTCTATGTCAAACTGCAAATCTTTGCCTGCCGTAGGTTTGGGAATAGCTGACAGATTCAAGAGTTTTGGAAATTGACTGGTGCAAATCTCCAATGCTATGTCATCTGGGAGTATAAAACGCCAGTTGGCATTTTTGTTTTCTTCGGTGTCGGTTAGTTGAAACTGTCCATTTGCGGCGGCTTGGAAAGCCTTATTATTGAAATAGGCATTTTTTAAATCGAGTCCATTGCCTGTTTTGGGGTCGTAGATCAAAACAGCATAACGATTTTCTTTAAACTTACCATCTGAGGTATAATAGCGTTTATCGGTACAAAACCATCTGTGTTGAGAGTCGATTGGTCTTTATAGGCTACCTCCGAAGTTTCAGTTAGGCAGTCTGTTTTCAATAAGATATTATCTGCCGTCGGCTCAACCGAATCTGTTTTTCCACAACTGAACATTAGGACAAAACAGATGGATAAGGTAAATAGTGATAGGGGTGATTTCATGTTTTTAAATATCAATAACCTCTCAGAAAAAAGTCTTTTTCTAATTTTACATCGTCTAAATAATATTCAATGTCTTCTTTTTCATTCAAATAGCCGTTGGGCGGAATATTGATAACTATCTTATTCCAAGGTTTCCAAACGTCTTTTAGAATGCCATTGTGGGTTACTTCGTAATGTTCTAATAATTTATATTTCCAAAATCCCTCAAAATATAAATTTTTGCCCTCTACCAGATAGAGTTGTGTTCCATTTACACTTATATCTATGAGTAGTTGTTGATTTTTTTTATTGATAGAATAAACTTCAAAGAAGGCTTCTCCGTTTTTCACTTCCATCGTCCAATGAATATGGGTAAACTTTCTTTTAAATTTTATATCAAAAAAATGATAATTTACCAAATTTGTTGCCGCCGCATGAGGGAAATCTTTTGCACTTTGTAACTTATAATATTTATCTGTATCTAAATCGTACCAATAAATAGAATTACATTGACCATTTGGTTGAATTTTAAGGGTAAAAGTATTCCATCGGTTTACTTCGTTGTTTATTTCTTCTTGATATTTTTTTTCCAAAAAAGAAATTAGGATATCATATACTTCTGAATTAGGTGCTATTTTTTTATCAGTCTGATAATCATTACCGTACCATAAAGTATTTGTTTTTAACTTTTCTCCTACAAAAAATATTTCATAAATCAATTCTTTACTTTTATCTGTAATTGAAGAATCATTACGAAGTATGTTTAAAATTTCATTATAGTCTATCATTAGTTATCAATGTTAAATCGTTGTACAAAAGTAGTTCCATTATATAAGTCAACTTCAAATTTGTCAGGTCTTCCACCTGTGAAGCTTTTTACTTTATAAATAATTTTAAAAGTTCCTGTTGGGTTGGTAAGCCTTTTGATTTCTCGTTCCATATTTCTCCAAGCTCCACCACTATTTGAAGGACCATCAATAGGCCAATAATTAATTTGTTCGCTTGGTCCATTTGCTTCATTGGAGGCAATATGTCCACCAGCATCAGTAGATTTACTGCCTTTCTTTTTGGAATTGGTAGTTTCCTCTGTAAGGTTTCTTTCTCTGACAGGAGTAGGATATTGAATGTTTTTATCAGTCATTTCAGAAACATTTCCATTAGCATCAGTTTTGTAAACAAATCGTCCGTTCACTTCATATTCCATATTTTTCAATGCTGGATATACATTCAAGGCTTGGTTAAAGTCATTTAGATATCGTCCTGGCGTACCACCAGCCAAAGCTCTTGTGTACCCACGTAATAATTATGAAGGTTATTTACCTCAAAATTATAAACCGTCAGGGTAGTATATGGCTTAATGACAAGGCTATCCAAACGGAGTGTTGCTCCTTTGCCATCAAGGAAAGTATCACCTACTTTAAGGTTTTGGGCGGGTACATAGTCGTGGTGGTTTTCCGTCCACACGGAGTGTTGGTAGACTGTGTAATTAATGTATAGAGACCAAACTATATTTGATGGATTTCTTAGTAGTCTTTAGATTAACAGGAGATATGTTAATTTCTTCATTCTTTAAAGTAAATCTTTGAATTATACAATTATGTTATAAGTTTTTCGAAAAATATTTATTCTAACATAATTATAAATTTAGATGTGTATTCTGTTATTTATATTATTTTTAGATTTTTATTCTAAAAATGCTTATTATATGAATTAATTTGGAATTTAAATCTAAATTGAAGATAATCTAAATTTGTTTTTTCTGATAGACAAGTGTATTTTTGACTTAGAATAAAACAATAACACATATCATGAGTCAGAAAATACAAATATTCGATACTACTTTACGTGATGGAGAGCAAGTACCAGGTTGTCAGTTAAATACGGAAGAAAAATTGCAAGTTGCGGAACAACTGGAACTTTTGGGGGTAGATATTATTGAAGCAGGTTTTCCAATTTCTTCACCAGGAGATTTTCGGTCGGTTGAAGAAATAAGTAAGTTGGTAAAAAATGCAACTGTTTGTGGTCTGACTCGTGCTAAGAAAGAAGATATTGATGCGGCTGCAGCAGCTTTAAAACACGCTAAATATCCACGTATTCATACAGGTTTAGGTTCGTCAGATACGCACATTAAATACAAATTCAATTCTACTCGTGAAGAAATGATTGAACGTGGTATTTGGGCCGTCAAATACGCAAAATCATTTGTAGAGGATGTTGAGTTTTTTGCCGAAGATGCTGGTCGTGCAGATTTGGTATTCTTGGCTCAATTGACTGAGGCGGTAATTAATGCAGGAGCAACGGTGGTTAATTTACCCGATACTACGGGTTATTTATTGCCAAATCAAATGTTCCAACGCATTAATTATTTGTTTGAAAATGTACCAAATATTCATAAGGCGACCATTTCAATGCATAATCATAATGATTTAGGACTTGCTACTGCGAATACTATTGCGGGAATTCAAGCAGGAGCAAGACAGGTTGAGGTAACGATTAATGGTATTGGTGAGCGTGCAGGAAATACTTCTTTGGAGGAAATTGCTATGATTTTGAATGTTCATAAAGATTTAGGTTTTCATACTGGAATTAATGCACAGCACTTGTATCCATTCTCGACATTCGTATCAGGTTTAATGGGAATGCCAGTGCAGGCAAATAAGGCAATTGTGGGTGCAAATGCTTTTGCTCATTCATCTGGAATTCATCAGGATGGTTTCTTGAAGCACTCCGAAAACTACGAGATAATGCGACCAGAAGATGTTGGGGTTCCTTCATCCGCTATTGTTTTAACTTCTCGTTCGGGACGTGCAGCTCTTCGTCACCGTTTGCAATTGATTGGTTTCGATTTTGAAAAGCCAGAATTAGACAAACTTTATACCCGCTTTCTTTTGATGGCAGATGTTCGTAAACAATTGAATGATGAAGATTTAAAGGAATTGGTGGGATAGATCGCACACGTATAAAATATCAGTCCCTTTTATACGTAGCTGCTACTAACACAAAAAAGCCGTCCCCAGATATTCTGAGACGGCTTTTTTATAAACCCTAAACCAAACTAATTTATTATTATCTTATTTTTTCTTCTCTTCTTTTTTCTTCTTCGCTACTAATTCCCCTTCTTTTAATTTCTTGGAAACTGTAATATACGGACCTGAAATAATGGTTTCGCCGTCTGTTAAACCTGACAAAATTTCGATGTTTTCAAAATCAGAAATACCTGTTTTTACTTCTCTCAATTTTGCCTTGTTATCTTTATCCATCACAAAGACTACTTCTTTGATCTTCTCTTTCTTAATAACTTTTTCTGGCTCTTGATTATTGTCTGCTTCTCCTTCTTTTTTATCACCTTCATCGGTTTTAAGTGAAGGGTCACGGGTTGTTACTGAAGCAAGAGGCACTGATAAAACGCCATTTCGGCGGTCTGTAATGATTTCTACTGAAGCAGTCATTCCCGGTTTCAATGGGTATGAACGTTTCCCTACGATTAAATCAGAATAAGATTTACGTAAAATTCTGATTTTTACTTCAAATTCTGTAACCGCATCAGTAGAAACCGCAGCCGCTGATGTTCCCCCTAATCCATTGGCAGAACTCGCAATTTCATAAACAACCCCCTTAAATTTACGTCCAGAAGCACTGTAAGAATCTACGTCAATGATTACGGTATCGTTCATTGAAACACGGGTAATATCGTTTTCATTAACATTTACTCGTACTTCCATTTTATTCAAATTGGCAATTCTAAGTAATTCTGTACCAGCCATTTGAGATGTTCCCACGACACGTTCTCCCAGTTCAACATTTAGTTTTGAAACTGTTCCACTTTGTGGGGCATAAATAGTTGTTTTTGTCAAATTGGCACGTGCCTCTTTCAATGCAGCTTCGGAACTTTTTACGTTGAATGCGGCTGATTGAACATTGGCTTTTGCCGATTCAACATCTTGTTTCGCAACCAAATATTGCGAATTAAACTGGTCGAAATCAGCATCTGAAATTACTTTATCATCGTGTAATCTTTTGTTACGGTCGTAGTCAGTTTTTGCTTTCAACAAACGAGATTCAGATTGTGATTGAATCGCTTTTGATTGTTCAACTGATGCTTTTGACGAATTAACTTGAGCTTCCGCACGAGCCAATAAAGATTCGTAATTATCGGGCTTAATTTTAAGCAATAATTGCCCTGCTTTTACAGAATCCCCTTCGTTGACATACAAACCCACAATTTCACCCGAAACGTCTGGCGAAAGCTTAACTTCAATTTCAGGCTGAATTTTTCCAGAAGCTGATACCCGCTCAATAATGTCGGCTTTTTTTGCTTTAGTGAACTCAACTTCCGTAGAAGGCTCTTTTCCGATAAGCCCTTTTTGTTTAGCGATGCCTAAGCCGCCAGCTAAAAGGACAACCACGCCCCCGAGTATCCACCAGATTTTATTTGAAGATTTCTTTGCCATAATTAGTTGTGATTTAGTGATTGAGTGAGTTAGTGAATGTGGGGAAATAAGAACGATTATGATAAATCACTAATTCACTCAATCACTCAATTAAAATGTAAGCGGTTTATTTTGATAATAATCTAAAATTTTAGTTCTAAAAATAAAGTCATATTTTGCCTGCACGAGATTCCCTTTTGCTTTGTCGAGATTAGTTTTTTGTAAACTATAACTCACAAAATCTATTGCTCCTGCGTTAAAACGGCTATCAGCAGCTCTAAAAGATTCTTCTAAAGCAGCAACTTGAATAGTAAGTGCATCATATCTTTTAGCCGAATTATTTAAGTTTGTGTAGGCTTGTTCAATATTTTGTCTTAATGTTAAACGGGCTTGTTGAGCGTTTAAGTTAGCATTTTCTTTCTGAATTTTGGCTCTTGAAACATTGCTCTTATTGGCAAATTTACTAAAAATTGGGATGCTTGCATTGATACCAAAACCGTAGTTAAAAGTGTTTCCAATTTGTTTGAAATAACCAGTTGTTCCATTTTCGACTGGTATATTATTTGTTGTCGTGACAATTAGGGGAATATCCTGACCTTGAAATTTAACAACGCCTAAATTTTGGTCAGATGTAACAGATTTAACGGTGTAATCTTTCTGTGCGTTAGATTGATTTGCTCCAAAATTAGCGTTTCCAGTGATGATAGGTAAAAAACCTGCTCTTGCAATTTCTATTCCTTTATCAGCCCCTTTAATGCGTATGTCGGCCGCTTTGATAGCTGGTTGGCTTTCTTGTGCAACCTCGTAGATTTTGCCGATTGTGGCATCATATCCAGATGTTGATGGTGTTGGTATTGAGATTCTATCAACCTTCACTTCAGTAATATTTTTATCATTTAATAACTGTAAAAGTGACAGTTTGGCTAAATCTAAAGTGCTTTGATTATTGATAACAGTTGTTTCTTCGGTAGCTAATTGAGCTTTCAAATCAAACAAGTTTGATTGTGCCAATGACCCTGCTTTTACTAATTTATCAGTTCTATCAATTTGTAATTGCGTAATTCCTGTTTGAGTCTTAGAAATTGCTAATTGATCTTCGGCGTTCATGATGTTTAAATATGCCAAAACAACTTGCAACGAAATATTTTCTTTCATTGCTTGTAAGTCGAGTTGAGTTGCTTTTAATAACAAATCATTTTGAGCAATTGTATTTTTTAACTGATAACCATTAAAAATAGTAACATTCCCACCTAAGCTTAGCTGATTATAATTGATATTCCTATCGACGAAAGTGTTTGTAAATGGGTCTAAACTACGTCCAAAATTGAATGATTCGTTAATATTACCACTGGCATTAGGCAATTGATTGAATCTTGACTGTTGTAGTTGTAAACTATTTAGTAATACTTGATTTTCGCTTTGTTTAACCGAAATATTATTTTTAAGAGCGATATTAACGGCTTCTTGTAAATTCAATCGTGTTTCATTACCGCTTGCTTGTACAGCATTTTGAGCTTTCGTTTGGAAGGCTAAACAGGTAATAATGAGGGCGAATAATAGGAAACGATTCATGTTGTTTTTCATTTGATGGTTCAATGTTACGAATGATAATTTTTGATTTAAAAAAGTTTGGGATAAACGGCTATCTCCAAAGGATAAATGGAAATATTTGGTAAGTGGTGAACGACAAAGGGTTCAAGTATTACAACAGAAGAAATAGTGTTTTCAAACCATGTCCGTTTATCATTCCAAATGAATTGCAAATTAGCGTCCGTATTTTTTAAGTTATTGTTATTCAGTGATTTACGATTGTTATATAAAACAAAAAGTGTCCGTTTTCGGACACTTTTATCATAATACCGTACAATATAATTATTGGATAACCTTATAATTAGCTTTAGCCGTTTGTCTGGAAACAGCATTGAAATGCCACCATTCATAATTGATTGGCATATAACCGACAGACTTCATAATAGACCTAAGTAGCTGACGATTAGCTACTTGTTTGTCAGTAAGCTTCTTGGTTTTTAGAAAATAAGACTCTTTTACAGGATATGCCAATTCCCCAAAATAATCATATTTTGTACCCATATCTAAAGGAATACCCTCTACGGTGGCAATGGTTAAATCTACTGCACTTCCATAACTATGAATTGAGCCTTCAGCGGATGGATTTGCTACGTATTTAGATCTTTCTCGGGGGGAATACTGCGGAAGAGAATTCCATAATATTCGCTGAATACTGAGCGGTCTTCCACCATCGTAAATTAATAGTCGATAATTGGGATGTTTTTTTTTGAGTATATCGCTGGCATTGCTCAGCATTTCTGCGGGACGCTTTTGCAAAAAACATTGTATAATGCAACCATAAACGTCTTTTCCGACGAAATTATCAGTCGTTGAGTATTTCAATTCAACCAAAATAGAGGGGTCAACTTCTTGAATATTTACTAATCCTTGTTCTCGCATATTCTGCTCATATTCACAGGCTTGATTCGTTTTCGGGGCTTTTGTTTTTGCTTTTTGAATGGAAATAAATGAAAGCAAAAACACGGATAAAACTGAAATCAATGATATTTTTTTCATAACTTAGGTCTTATAGTAAGAAATACTGATATAAATTTAGTCAGTAATTTATAAAAACTGACGAACTCCACTAAATCAATGGAAAACTTTTCCCAAAAACTGTACAACTTTTTAACGCTTAAAAAACAAAGTCCGCTTTCGGCCATGTGGGTGCTATTTTTTGTGGCTGCCTTTATTACAGCCCTCATAAAATGGGCAAATCCTGATATACCTGCGGAACAAAAAACTGAAATTTTCAAGGTAATAGTGGACGGAATGTTCGATTCTGCAGAGATTGCTGTGATGAAAATTGCCTTGCCTTTGGCAGGTGTAATGACCTTTTTTATGGGATTATTAACGATTGGTGAAAAAGCGGGAGCAATTGGTTTTTTGGCGAGAATTGTAGGGCCTTTTTTCAATCGACTTTTTCCAGAAGTTCCTCCCAATCATCCTGCGAGTGGACAAATGATTATGAATTTTTCGGCGAATATGTTGGGCTTGGATAATGCTGCAACGCCCTTTGGACTGAAAGCCATGCAAAGTTTACAGGAGTTAAATCCTAACAAAGAAGTCGCTTCTAATGCTCAAATCATGTTTTTAGTATTACATTCGGCGGGGCCTGTGTTAATTCCTCTAAGTATCATGGCACAGCGTTCTATTTACAAAGCTGCCGACCCTTCTGATATATTTATTCCTTGTTTGATTGCAACGTATTTTGCTACTTTAACGGGGTTAATATTTGTAGCAATTAAGCAAAAAATTAATCTTTTAGATAAAGTTGTTTTGTCTTGGTTGGGTGGAATTACGGCTTTTGTAGGTTTTGTGCTTTGGTACTTTTCTAATATACCCCAAGAGGAAGTTCAGGCTACTTCCAAAATTGTGAGTAATGTAATTCTTTACGGTTTTGTATTGGCCTTTATTTTAGGAGCAGTTTGGAAAAAGGTTGATATTTTTGATGCTTTCATTGAAGGAGCGAAAGGAGGCTTTGAAACTTCAATAAAAATCATTCCATATTTAGTAGCTATGTTGGTTGCAATCAGTTGTTTACGTAATGCAGGGACGTTGGATTTAATTGTTGGGGTTATCAAACAAGGCGTGGCATTTATGGGAATTGATACTGCTTTTACAGATGCTTTGCCAACGGCTTTGATGCATCCATTGAGTGGGGGTGGTTCAAGAGCAATGATGATTAGCACCATGCAAGTCTCTGGTCCAGATTCATTTGCTGGGCGACTTTCTTGTGTTTTTCAAGGTTCTTCTGATACCATTTTTTATGTATTAGCTTTATATTTTGGCTCGGTGGGTATTAAGCAAACTCGTTATACGCTTTGGGCTGGACTTACGGCTGATTTGGTGAGTATTATCACAGCAATTTGGGTAAGTTATATTTTCTTTCCGCATCCGTAATATGGGAATCTTTCCTGTGTTTTAGTCTGACTGGTAGAAATTTATAAATGATGAAAACAAAAATAATAAAAGAAGAAATAACATATCTAAAAGGTAAATCATATCAAATGAGAATCGATTTTCTCTCAGAATTTTGTGATTCTCATTTTGAAACTCAATTTGTTGAAGATTTAGATAATGCGTGGAGAGAAATTGGGCTTTTTTATATGTGGCATATTGGACAAAATTTTGTTGATGGTTTTTTTGAGGATGCTAAAAATTTAACAACTCAATTTAGTGATATTGTAAATGTCACTGTGCAAACCTTGAATAAATACGAAAGTCATATTTCTCAAGTTATTTTCAAAGACATAAATTGAGCTTTGATACTATATTGCAAATTAATTAATAGAGTTTTATCAATTATGTGTTTACATTAGGATTAATTCTTAAATAGATAAGCCTAAAATGTATGAATTCTACCATAATGAAATTTTTTTCGTTGTATTTCTACACCATCATTCATCTACGTCCGATTCAGATTTACTACCGAATTTTCTACAAAATAAGGTTAGTATTTAGGAAGAATATTGGGTTTCAATATCCACAATTTGTTTCTGCTCCAAGTTATTCAATAACGTTAAAACCTTCCATTATAAGTAATCAAAGCTATTTTCCTGATGAAAATCGTTTCTGTTTATTGAATCAAGCACAGGTTTTTCCAATCAATCAAATCAATTGGAATGATGAGAAAACTTACGGAAAATTGTGGGCGTATAACCTCAATTATTTTGATTTTCTGAACCAAGAAAATCTTACGAAAAGTCAAGGAATTAGCCTCATTCGAGCATTTATAAATGCTTCTCCACCGCTCAAAACTGGTTTGGAAGCTTATCCAATGTCATTACGAGGCATAAATTGGATAAAATTTTTGAATAAATATCAAATTCAAGATGATGAAATAAATGCTTTTCTACTGGCTCAGTACTTTCGTTTGGCGGATAATATTGAGTATCATATCATGGGTAATCATTTGCTCGAAAATGCCTTTTCATTCTTGTTTGGAGCGTATTATTTTCAAAATGAGCAATTCTTGAAGGTAGCGAACCAAATCTTTGAGCAAGAATTTTCAGAACAAATTTTGGCTGATGGCGGACATTTTGAACGTTCGCCGATGTATCACCAAATTATACTTTTTCGGATGTTGGATTGTTTGAATTTGATACAAAATAATAACAATTTTCATGGCTTGCAGATTGAGAAAAGTATCTTAGAATACGCCAAAAAAATGCTTGACTTTCTTCAAATTATCACTTTTAAAAATGGTGATATTCCATTAATGAATGATGCTGCAAAGAATGTTGCTCCGACTACTTTGCAAATATTACAATATGCTCATCGCTTAAATCTTCATGTTCAAAAGATTGATTTGTCGGAAAGTAATTATCGAAAAATTGAGCACAATAATTATGAATTGTTGATAAATGTGGGAGAAGTTTCGCCAAATTATTTGCCCGCACACTCGCACAGCGACATTTTTAATTTCGTACTTTATGTCAATGGAAAACCATTTATTGTGGATACAGGAACATCGACTTACGAAAATACGACCCAAAGACAAGTTGAACGCTCAACTTCAGCTCATAATACGGTACAAATTGGTGATTTTGAGCAATCAGAAATTTGGGAAAGTTTTAGGATTGCTCGGAGGGCAAAATGTCGAATTTTATTCGAAAGCGAATCTCAAATTACTGCTTCACATAATGGTTTTCAACGATTGGGGGTAATACATGAAAGGAGTTTTACGACGAATGAAACCCGAATTTTGATTGAAGATAAAATTGTTGGAAAGACAAAATATACCCAAAAAGCATATTTGCATTTTCATCCAACGATTGACATAGAAATCATTGGTAGTAGGGTTAAAACTAATACAGGAGAACTGATTTTTAGCCCCGAAGTTGAAATTGTTGAAGGAGAATATTATTTTATTGAGGAGTTTAATAAAAAAGTGAAGTCAAAAGTGATAACTTTGTTTTTTGAAAATTATCTATCTACGACTTTAAAATTCTTCAATCACCTTGAAAATCCTTGTTCTAACATTTTATTATGAACCAGACTTTTGTGCGGGTTCATTCAGAAGTACTGCTTTAGTAGCAACCCTACGAGATAAATTAGATGCTCATTCTACCATAGAAGTCATCTCCGCAATGCCCAACCGTTATCGAGAAGGGCGATTTGAGGCTGCTCAATACGAAAAACATGAAAATGTCCTTATTCAAAGAATTTCCATGCCTAAGCATAACGGTGGATTCTTGGGTCAAATTATTGCTTTTGGGGCATACT
>JAZKDE010000026.1:423-49581 GCA_040387735.1 Bacteroidota bacterium | reverse complement strand
TAAAGCACCAAAAATACGATTTGATTTATGCCAGTTCTGCTCGTTTATTTACGGGTTTTTTAGCGGCAAAAATTGCGAATCAAAAGCAGATGCCTCTTTTTCTTGATTTGAGAGATATTTTATCGGATAGTATTAAAGAAGTGTTTAAAAGTAGGGTTCTCAAGGCATTTTTATCTCCGATTATTCAAAAAATTGAGAAATATACCATTCAATCAGCAACTCATCTCAACTTAGTTTCAGCGGGATTTAAAGACTCATTTCCATATTTTACGGGAAAGACTACTTTTTTGACTAATGGAATTGATGATATGTTTTTAGTCAATAATTTTGAGCAAAAATCAACGAATAATCCTAAAATTATCACTTACGCAGGGAATATTGGTGAAGGGCAAGGTTTAGAGAAAATTATTCCAGAAGTAGCAAAGGCTTTGCAGGGAAAATATATTTTCAAAATCATTGGAGATGGAGGAACGAAGCAGAAATTAGTTAACAAAATAGGTGAATTAAAGATTAATAATGTCGAGCTCATTCGCATGGTAAAACGCAAAGAATTGCTCAAACACTATCGAGATAGCGATTTTTTATTTCTTCATCTAAATAATTATAAGGCATTTGAAAAAGTTTTGCCATCTAAAATTTTCGAATACGGAGCGACTAATAAACCCATCATTGCGGGCGTGAATGGCTATGCAAGGGAATTCTTAGCAGAGAATTTAAGCGATACTATTCTTTTTCAGCCGAGTCAAGTACAAGATTTTATTCAGTCTTTAGAATTGTTTCAACCACAGCCAATTGATAGAGCAAAATTCATCCAAGAGTTTAATCGAAATCTCATAGCGGCTCAATTGGCGGATAGTTTATTAGAATTACTTCCTAAGTAACAAGTACAATTTTTGAATTTTCTACATTTAGTGTGATGTTTTGTCAAAATGAGCCGATAAATCTCCAATCTGCACTTTCAAGGCTACCACTCATCAATTTTTAATTAGAATTGTACGAAATAATAAGGAGCTATTTTGTTTTTTGACTAACTTCATAGCTTAAATACATTTCAAAATCATCAAAATAGCTAAAAATGACTCGTAAAATTCTATTACTGCTTTTTATATTTTTGACAATAAAAAGCTCCAATCTGTTGGCTCAACAGCCTAATAACCAGTATAATGGCAATACCCGCTTCGAACAAATGGGTTCAGTTTTGCCAACGCCAAACTCATACCGAGCGGCTTCGGGGGCTCCAGGAAAGGACTATTGGCAAAACCGTGCTGATTATGATATTAAGGCTGAATTAGACGACCAAAATCAGTCGATGACGGCATCGGAAGTAATTACGTACAAAAACTTTTCGCCCGATGAACTTCGTTATTTATGGTTACAATTAGACCAAAATAATTTCAAAAAAGGAGGCATTGCTCAAACAACATCTACTTCTTCGTTAAGCGATAAAGGAACGTCATTTGCTCGTCTAAATGCTTCATCTAATGTTTTGGCAGGTAAAGAATACGGTTATAAAATCATTTCAGTAAAAGACCGTGCGGGTAATGCTTTAAAATTTACCATCAATGAAACGATGATGCGAGTTGATTTGCCAACGCCTTTAAAAACGGGGCAAAACTTCTCATTTTCAGTTGATTGGAGTTTTAATATTACGGATGCTGTGGCTACAAGAGCCAGAAGTGGCTATGAGTTTTTCCAAAAAGATGGAAATTATTTGTACGAACTTGCTCAGTGGTTTCCACGGATGTGCGTGTACGATGACGTAAACGGTTGGCAACACAAACAATTTTTGGGACAAGGTGAATTTACCGTTCCTTTCGGTGATTATAAAGTGTCAATTACGGCTCCTAATGATTTTGTGGTAATGGGTACTGGCGAATTGCAAAATGCGGCTCAGGTTCTTTCTGCGGCACAATTGAAGCGTTTAGAAACTGCTAAAACTGCTACCCGTCCCGTAATGATTGTTACGCAGGAAGAAGCTACAGTAGCCGAAAAAGCGAAGCCGTCAGGCAAAAAAACATGGTCTTTTGCAGCTCAAAATGTGCGTGACTTTGCTTTTGCGGGTTCAAGAAAATTCCTTTGGGATGCCATGCAAGTGGATATTGAGGGTAAAAAAGTATGGGCAATGTCAGCGTATCCGAAAGAAGCAAATCCACTTTGGGGGCAATATTCAACGATGTTGGTAGCACATACTTTACGTTCATATTCAAAACATACCATCGCTTATCCGTATCCTGTGGCTCAATCTATTCACGGACCAGTAGGTGGAATGGAATATCCGATGATTGCTTTTAATGGTGCAAGACCAGAAGCAGACGGAACGTATTCGGAAGGAACAAAAGGTTTTTTGATTGGCGTGGTAATTCACGAAGTGGGACATAATTTCTTCCCAATGATTGTCAATTCAGATGAACGTCAATGGTCGTGGATGGATGAAGGCTTGAATACCTTCTGTGAGGAACTCGCTGAAAAAGAGTGGGATAGAGATTTTGAAACTCGTGGGGACCCGCAAAATATCGTTGGCTATATGCGTACAGATAAAACTCAACAAGTGCCAATTATGTCAAGTTCGGATAATATTATGGCGTTTGGCCCAAATGCTTATTCTAAACCAGCCGCAGCTTTGAGCATTCTACGTGAAACAGTAATGGGACGTGAATTATTTGATGCAGCTTTCAAAGAATACGCTCGTCGTTGGGCATTCAAACATCCAACGCCACAAGATTTTTTCCGTACGATGGAAGATGCTTCGGGAGTAGATTTAGACTGGTTTTGGAAAGGTTGGTTTTACGGAGTTGAACCCGTTGATTTATCTTTAGAAACAGTAGAATGGTTTGGTATTGATAATCTTTCACCAGAAAAGAAAAATGAAAAAGCCAAGGCAGAATCAGAAGCTAAACGCCAGACGATGAGTAACATTCGTAACAAAAAAGATATTCCCAAAACGGTAGTGGAGGAAAACCCTGACATGAGAGATTTTTATAATACTTACGATAAATTTGCTACGTCAGAAGCCGATAAAAAACGTTTTGACCAAGCAATGTCAGGTTTGGCTGAAGACGAAAAGAAATTGGTAGAATCTAATAAAAATTTCTACGTCGTGAATCTGAAAAACGTAGGAGGTTTACCAAGTCCAGTTATTATCAAAATGAATTATGAAGATGGAACAGACGAAGTAATCAGAATTCCCGCTGAAATCTGGCGTTTGAATGACAAGGAAATCAAGAAAGTAATTCCGACCGATAAAAAAGTAGTAAAATGGACGCTTGACCCCTTCTACGAAACGGCAGATATTGATACCAAGACGAATGTTTTTCCTCGTGAACCAGAAGAACCAACACGTTTTCAAGTATTTAAACAAACACGTCCTTCGCAACCAAATCCAATGCAACAGCAAGCAAAACCAAATGCTGTGCAGGGAGCTAAGAATTAAATAGAAATTTTAAATTAGAATGATGAAAACGATTATATAATATTTTGTTACAGGAATATTTTACAATCGTTTTCATTTATTATTTCTACTATAAAGAGTATGTACTACCAAATAAATTATACCTTATGACCACTCCAAGAACAATTAAGACTTTTACATTTATAGTATTTTGTTTTTTCTTTATTCAACATGTTTATTCACAAGAAAACTTTATTAAAGGATTTGTTACAACAACGAATGGAGATACCTTAAATGGATTTATTGACTATAAAAACTGGGATAAAAATCCTAATAGAATTACTTTTCAAAAGATTAATTCCAATAAAAAACTTTCTTTGAAGCCATCAAGTATTCTTGGATTTGGTGTTAATGGAGATTATTATGAAAGTGGTGTTGTGCAAATAGAACTTAGTAGTAATAGTACAATTGATTTGACAACACTAAAAGAGTTAGATATGAAGACAGATAGTGTCTTTTTAGAAGCAATTTTTAGAGGAAACAAGTCTCTTTATTCATACAAAACAGAACAAATACGAGAACAATTTTACATAAAAACTAATGGTACTTTTGAGTTGCTGATATACAAAAGATATTTGAGAAATACTGAAGAGCAAACAAAAATTATAGAAAATGCCACTTATTTAAGTCAGTTATCAATGTATTTGCATGATATGCCTAATCTACAACCAAAACTGAAGGTTACAGAATACACCACAAAAAGTCTCAAAAATCTTTTTGAGTATTACTATAAAACTTCTGAAAGTACATCGAAATATCAAAAACAAACAGAGAAGGTAGTATTTGAGTTTGGGGCGTTGGCAGGAGTGTCAATATTTAACATAAAATTTGAAGGAAGAATTTTCCCAGAATTAGTAAATGGAGGTTTTAACCGATCTATCAACCCAATGGGTGGAGTTTATTTTGATATTGTTTTTCCGAGAAATCAAAAAAGGTGGTCACTTCATAATGAGCTTGTATATGATTCTTTCAAAACACAAGGCTATTTTATGGAATATGATTATGAAGAGAAATATTCAACTTATGACATTAAGCTTGATTACGCCTATTTAAAGTTAGTAAATATGTTTCGTTATAAGCTCTTTATTGGCAAAGCTGATGTTTATGTTAACGCTGGTTTATCAAATGGATGGGCAATTAAACATGACAGATTGCTTGAAAAGAAATCAAGGTTATTTGCAACAAACAGAACCGAAATTCTTGACCCCATCAAAGAGAGTTCTAACTATGAACAAGGTTACATAATCGGATTAGGAGTAAAATATAAGAAAATTAATTTCGAAATAAGAAATGAAAGAGGAACAGGAATGTCAGAGTATCTTAGTTTAGTATCTCCAACGAATAGATTAAGCTTTTTAATAGGATACCAGTTTTAATCTAATGTATAAAAATAATCTTTTCAGAAGTCCTGATAGCCCCAATGCAAAACTCCCTCCAAACCTATCAATTCAAAGAAAATGAAACCGTTGCCTCCGTTGGGGCGAGTAGTGGCGTTTGGGAAATTTGGTTTGCTTCGCAGGTAGATAATCTAACATTTTATTTGCAAGATATTGATGAACAAAACTGTAATCAAGAAGAAATAGATTACGGTGTTCAGTATTATCAGAAATTGTTGAAAAAGACAATTGTAGGAAAATTCATTCCTACCATTGGAACTCAAAAAACTACCAATCTGCCTCAAAATACCTTTGACAAAGTCTTAATAATTAATTCTCTGCACGAATTTTCTCATCCCGCATTAATTCTACAAGACATTTTGGCTATCCTTAAAAATGATGGAATCTTATTTATTGAAGAAGTCATTGCTATTTCAGCAGGTGATATTCATGAAGGTTGTGGAAGAAGGCTTTTTACCGAAGATGAATTATCAGAACTTTTAACACAAATTGGCTTTGAAGTAATTGAGGCGTTTCCCAAAAAGGGCAATAATGTTTATATTTTTAAGTGTTGTTTAAAATAATGTTGGCAGAATACTACTGCGATTTCACATCAGGTGGTACATGTTACTTTCTAAGAAATCAAAATTTAGACGATTAATTCCTATTTTTTGCGTTATCAATAAAATTTAATTAAAAATATTTCCTTAAATATTTGGTTATAATTCAGTAAAACCATAACTTGCTTTAGTTGTCTTCAAACAACATTATCCGCAGTCTTCCTTAATTAGTTATCCTTAAAATATTTACTGGTCATCTACTGGCTCTTTGAAATCAGCTTTCAACAGAGGTGAAATGTCTTTGCTTTTTCAAAATGTAATATCGCAAACTCCATATTTTAAAACCCAATAATGATTATGAACCTTAAATTATTTACCGCTACCTTAATTTTAGGAACTGTTATTTTTACTTCATGTTCGGATGTAAGTCAGCCCTCAGTTACTCCCAAACAAGAAACTATTTCAAAAGAAACTGCCGCTAAAATTAAAGCACTGGGTTTTAATCCAGATAATGCTTCGAAAATTGCAGAAGGCTACTTGGTCGAGAATGATATTATTTTAACCGACCAAGATTTAGCAAAAGGAGCATTAATGTACGATAAATCAGCTCCCAAAGAAGAGCAATATCGTACTACTCAATTAGTTACAGGTTTGCCAAGGGTTATTAAAGTGAAAGTCGCTACCACTTTATCAACTATTTTTGTGCAAGGAACCGACGAAATGATTGCTCGTTATAACTCTCAAAGTTTGTTAATAACATTCCAGAGAGTAACGAGTGGAACCGCAAATATCAATATTACCAAAGATGAAACGTTACCCTCTGGTGTATTAGGCTCGGGAGGTTTTCCTACGTCATCGGGAAATCCTTATGGAACAATCAAAATGAAACCATCAACTTTTGGAAGTAGCCCAAGTTTGGGTTTTGTGGCAACCGTATTGACGCACGAAGTTGGGCATTGCATCGGTTTTCGTCATACCGATTATATGGCTCGGGTTTGTGGTGGTGGAAATGAAGGTTCGGCAGGAATAGGGGCAATCTTAATTCCAGGAACGCCATCAACGATTGATAATGCCTCATTTATGATTTCTTGTGCGGGTAGTAATGTTCCTTTCTCAAGTTATGATAAAATTGCTTTGAACGCTTTGTATTAAGTATTTAGAAAACCATCTTTAAATTTTTTGTAGGCGATGTTAATAAAAAATGCTCTGAATTCGTTCAGAGCATTTTTTGTGTAAGCGTAAAATCTAAAAAATTATAATTCTTGAGGATAAACAACGCCAATTTGACGACGAACTTCACAGAGTAATTCCATGAGTTCAAGGCTAAATTGTAAAGGTAATTTATCACTTTCAGTCCACCCCAATTTTAAACATCGTTGTACTTCTTCAATTTCGTAAGAATACCCCCAACCTAATCTTTCGGTTTCAAAAATTTGTGGTTCTTCACCTTCAATTTCCAAGGTCATACCTTTTGTTTCGTGGAAGCGACTATGTAAGAAAATTTTCCCCTTTGTTCCGTAAATGGTACAAGTCGTATCCGTGTTAGCCGCAAAAGTTGAAAAAAGGGATGCTGTTGCTCCACTTTCATAACTCAAGGCCATTGAAGTATTCATATCCACACCCGTAGGAGCAAGCGTTGCAACTGCTTTGATTTCCTTCGGATTTCCTAACAATAATTTGCTGATAAATAATGGATAGATACCAATATCATACAAAGAACCACCGGTAAGTGCTGGATTGAAAAGGCGAGCATTTTCATCATAATTGGCTAAAAAGCCAAAATCTGCCACAATGTGAACGATATTTCCAATTTGTCCAGCATGGATAATTTCCAACGTTTTGGCAATCGTCGGGTGAAATCTCGTCCAAATTGCTTCCATCAAAAATAAGTTTTTCTCTTTTGATTTCGCAATCATCTCTTTTACCATTGAGGTATTAATGGCAAATGCTTTTTCGCATAAAACTGGCTTTCCTGCTTCCAGACACAATAATGTATGTCCGTGATGTTGAGCGTGAGGAGAGGCAATATAAATGACATCAACTTCGGGACAATCTACTAATTCTTGGTAACTTCCGAAGGTTTTTGTGGCATTGTATCGTTCGCCAAAAGCTTGAGCTTTTGAAATATCACGTGAGGCAACTGCATATACAACCGCATCAGGTACATGAGCGACTAAATCATCAGCAAACTTTGTGGCTATATTTCCGCAGGCAAGTATGCCCCAGCGGGTAGGATTGGTTGTTAACGTTGAGTTCAAAATATTTGATTTTCTTGGATAGTTTTCCCGAATTTAATAAAAAATATAAGAAAATCTATTTGGTTTTATTTTGATTCGAGACAATACCGTAAAGTACAAGTTTTTTCCTTGTACAAAGACTACGATAGGTACTTTGAAACAACGATGAAGATAGCCAAAAAGTAGTTATTTTAGATTGGCCGTATATCGACTGATACGGATACGATACGCATACGCTACGGATACGCTACGGCTGAGCTACGCTTACGCTACCCTAAGTAATCGTTCAATTATGATGTTAATTGATGTGATCAGCGACTATTGCCAACAGGTTAAAAGCAAAGACGAATAAGGAGAAGTAGAAGAGGTTAATGGGGGTACTGATTCTTAATTTGTTCATTAATAAGTATGGAATAAAACCACTAATAAAAATAGACGGTATTTTGGATACTTTACTTAATGAGCGTTACCTTTGTATAACAATTCTAAGGATTATCCAATAATTGACTGTAAATTATCACTATTAAAATCCCATTAGTTTTATACACATGTACGAAATTCCACAGTCTGAAAATATAAAAATCGCTATCATTGGCCTTGGTTATGTCGGTTTGCCTCTTGCTGTTGAATTTGGAAAAAAATACTCAGTATTAGGTTTTGATATTAATCAATTACGGATAGATGAATTATCAAAAGGATACGACAGAACGCAAGAAATGACGGCTCTTGACCTTCAATCTACCAAAGACTTGACATTCTCCATTGATGTCGAAGCATTGAAAACTTGTAATGTTTTTATTGTTACCGTTCCCACTCCGATTGACAAGTTCAAAAAACCCGATTTAATGCCCCTTCTTTCCGCCAGTAGAACGGTTGGGAAAGTCCTCAAGAAAAATGACGTGGTTATCTATGAATCAACCGTATATCCAGGTTGTACAGAAGAAGATTGCGTGCCAGTTTTAGAAAAAGAAAGTGGACTGTTGTTTAATCAAGACTTTTTTTGTGGTTATTCTCCCGAAAGAATTAATCCAGGAGATAAAATAAATACACTTACCAAAATTAAGAAAGTGACCTCTGGCTCAACATCAGAAGTTGCCGATTTTGTGGACGGTTTATACGGTTCTATTATTGAAGCAGGAACTTATAAAGCTACTTCAATGAAAGTTGCAGAAGCCAGCAAAGCCATTGAAAATGCTCAGAGAGACGTCAATATTTCATTTGTGAATGAATTAGCGTTAATCTTTGACAAAATGGGCATAGATACTTCGGAGGTTTTGGAAGCAGCGGGTACGAAATGGAATTTCTTGAAATTTAAGCCAGGCCTTGTTGGCGGACATTGCATTGGCGTTGACCCGTATTACTTGCTGCATAAGTCAGAAAGTCTCGGGTATTATCCCCAAGTTATTCTCTCGGGTAGACGAGTAAACGATAACATGGGGATTTTTGTGGCGAATAAACTGATAAAATTACTAATAAAAAAAGGGCATAAAATTGATGGCTGTAAAATATTGATTTTAGGAATAACCTTTAAAGAAAACTGCCCCGATATTCGTAATTCCAGAGTTATTGATGTTTATAATGAGTTGCAGGAATTTGGGGTAAACGTAGAAGTTTATGACCCTTGGGCAAATAAACATGAAGTCAAAGAAGAATATGGTTTGTCATTGTTAGAAAATATTGTGGGGGAGTACGATGGAATTCTTTTAGCGGTATCCCACGAGGAATTTAAATTGATAAACTTAGAAAATTTCAAAAGTAATAATGCCGTAATATTTGATATAAAAGGGGTTTTAGATAAAAATAAGGTTGATGCAAGGCTATAAGTCTTTACCGTTTAATAGATTTAATGATTTTTGTAGAAGTTTATTTTGTTGATTACCAGTTATTTAAGTGTCATTTGGATACTTCTCAATAATTGGGTATTTCTCTTCATTGAAATCTTTATTATCTTTGTCTTCGACTTAATTTGAAAATCTCAATCTGAGAAAATTACCATTTCTTTAGATACAAAAAATATTAATAAGTAACTTAACTCACAATGAAGAAAAAAGCACTCATTACAGGAATTACAGGACAAGACGGTGCGTACTTAGCAGAATTGTTGCTTTCTAAAGGTTATGAAGTACACGGTATTAAACGGAGAAGCTCTCTCATTAATACGCAGAGAATTGACCATCTTTACGAAGATTTGCACGAAGAGGATGTTAGATTTATTCTTCATTACGGTGATTTAAGTGACTCAACGAATATTATTCGTATTATACAAGAAGTTCAACCCGATGAGATTTACAATCTTGGGGCGATGTCGCACGTAAAAGTATCCTTTGATGAACCTGAATATACTGCACAAGTTGATGGGATAGGGACATTAAGAATTTTAGAAGCCGTAAGATTATTAGGCTTAACAAAAAAGACTAAAATTTACCAAGCATCTACTTCAGAGTTATACGGTTTAGTACAAGAAGTTCCACAGTCAGAAAAAACGCCTTTTTATCCTCGTTCGCCTTATGCCGTAGCCAAGTTATACGCTTATTGGATAACGGTTAACTACCGTGAGGCATACAATATGTTTGCGACCAATGGAATTTTGTTTAATCACGAATCTCCTTTACGTGGAGAAACATTTGTAACTCGCAAAATCACCCGTGCTGTTTGTCAAATTGCTTTAGGGCAACAAGAAAAATTGTATCTCGGAAATTTGGATGCCCAAAGAGATTGGGGACACGCCAAAGATTACGTGGAGGCCATGTGGTTAATTTTACAACAAGAAGTTGCTGAAGATTATGTAATTGCAACTGGTGTAACGACACGTGTGCGTGAATTTGTAAGAATGTCATTTGCATTTTTAGGTATAGAAATTGGTTTCGAGGGAGAAGAAGCGGATGAAATTGGAAAAGTAATTGCTTGTCATAATCCAGATTACCAAGTAGAAATTGGCAAAGTAGTAGTATCCGTTGATGAGAGATATTTCCGCCCGACTGAAGTGGAGTTATTGATTGGAGATCCCACAAAATCTATGACCAAATTAGGCTGGAAACCAAAGTATGATTTGAAAGCTTTAGTGGATGATATGATGGAAGGAGATTTAGCCATTTTTAAAAAATAGAACATATTCATCTCGCTAAAATTAACGCATTTTGACTTTAAAAAATGTATTATTTGGGAGAAAGAAGGTTTTAATAATCTATGAAATCAGTATTTACGATATTTCTTCTGTTTAGTATTTTCAATCTTTTTGCCCAAAGCAATGAGATTAAAAGGGAAATAAAATATACTGCCGAAGTAGGTACAATTCTTTCGACCAATGGAGAAACTCCATTTTGGTTGCGAGCTAATCAATACGGAATTGTTCCCTCTCAATCACCCGTTGTTACTTTGAGAGGTTCTGTTACGTCTGATTATAAAAAAGCAATTACCAAAGAAGACCAATATAAGTTATCAAAATTTGATTGGGGGTACGGATTAAATATCGTTGGTAACGTAGGTAAAGAAAATCAATTTCTAATGCCAGAAGCCTACGTAAAAGCCAAATACGGTGCCTTCGAAATTTATGCAGGACGAAGAAAAGAAATCGTTGGTTTAGTTGATACGACGCTTTCATCGGGTTCATACATTTGGTCAGGAAATGCCCTACCGATACCTAAGATACAGATTTTAACGCCTAATTTTGTACCCTTAGGATTTACGAAAGGTTTTTTGTCGTTCAAAGGAAGTTACGCACACGGTTGGTTTGAAAATACCCGCACAGATGTTAAAAACTTTTATTTGCATCAGAAGACGTTATATTTCCGTTTAGGAAAGCCCAATTGGAAATTTCATTTTTATGGCGGGTTTAATCATCAAGTACAGTGGGGTGGAGAATTATTATATCCTGATCCGACGAATCAGTTTGCGATTAATGGTAAAGTTGGTTCAAGTTTTAATGATTATATCAATGTTGTTACTGGAAGAAGTTTAGCGACAGTGGGTGATACCACTAAAAATGGAGGAAATGATGCATTAAATCGTTCTGGTAATCATTTAGGAACAGTTGATTTTGCCTTTGAAATAAACGCCAAAGATTTTTCTGTTTTATGTTACAGACAAAGTATCTATGAAGATGGTTCTTTGGCTTATTTGAGTAATATTAGTGATGGATTGAATGGGGTTAGTTTAACTATGAAAAAAGCTTATAACTCGAAAATCAGACTTCAAAAAATTACTTTTGAGTATTTAAATACCATGAGTCAGGGAGGGAATACAGGGTCTGATAATACCAATTCTCGACTTAGAGGGCAAGATAATTACTTTAATAATGGTGTTTATCGAAATGGATGGTCTTATAGTCAAACTTCATTAGGTACAGCATTTATTAATAACGTTTCAGGCATAGCGAATACTACAAATTTATTTTTTAATAATAATCGAGTTGAAGCGTTTTATTTGGGAATTTTAGGGGTAGTTAGTAATACCATAAATTCAGAAATCAGAATCTCTAACAGCAAAAACTTGGGGATTTATCAATCTTCCTTTTTAAAGGTAAAAAATCAATTTTCTGGATTAATAAGTTTAAATTATTCTCCCATATTTTTAGAAAATACAGTAATTAAATTGTCTCTTGCAATAGATAGTGGAGAGTTGTATAAAAAAGATAATATTAGTTTTTATTTGGGTTTAAAAAAGAATTGGTGATAATAGTTTAATTCAAAAAAGTTGTTGACTAAAATTAAAAATATAAAAACAGTTCAAAATTTCTTTTATCTTGGATTGTCGCAAGGAATCAATCTTTTAGTACCCGTAGTAATTGTACCCTATTTAATAAAGACTGTTGGCATTGAAAAGTTTGGCGTAATTGCACTCGTACAAACAATAAGTTCTTTCTTTTATATATTTACAGACTATGGATTTAATATAACAGCCGTTAAAGCGCTATCCATAAATCGCTATGATGATTTAAAAGTTTCAGAGATAACTAATCAGGTTTTATCAACTAAGTTATTCTTGACAATTATATCATTACCAATTTTTATTGGCGTGAGTTGGTATTTTTTAAAAGAAAATGCCTCTTTAAATTTTATTCTAATGAGTTTTATGCTCGTATTAGGACAAGCATTTTTTCCAATATGGCTATTTCAAGGACTTGAGCGAAATCAATATTTTGCATTCATTAATATTATTGCTAAACTATCTTTTTTGCTTTTATTACTATTATTTGTACAAAAAGAACAAGATTTTATATGGTGTAATTTTATACTCGGAATCACTAACTTTATGTCTGGCATTGCTGGAACTATATATTTTATGAATAAACAAAAGAAACAAGCCGTTAATTTCTTTATTCCATTTTCACTAATTAAGCAGCAACTTAAAGAAGGAAAAGAGATTTTTATATCAAACTTTTCTGTAAATATTTATATTAGTAGTAATGTTTTAATTTTAGCGTTATTTGCTTCACCATATTTAGTAGGGATTTATAGTATTGTAGAAAAAATAATATTCTTAATTAGAGCTTTATTAGGTATTTATATACAAGCTATATACTCAAATGCTTGTAAAATTGCAAAAGAAATCAACTATCAAGCTTTTAAAGAATTTATTAGTAAATACAACGTAGCATTATTATTAATCGTAGCAGTAGCAATCTTAATTTTAAATATTTTTTCTACAGAGATTGTAAGCCTCTTTTCAAAAAAAGATATTAATGAACTAGTACACTATGTAAGAATACTAAGCATAGTTCCATTTATTGTTGCTTTAAATGTATCATCAAATATAACGTTATTAGCTTATAATTATAAATTATATAGTGCACGAATTTCGATTGTTGGCTCTTTCTTAAGTATATTACTGAGTTTCGTATTAGTGCCAATATTTTTAATTAATGGAACTGTTTTATCAATAGTTATTACAGAGATATTTATTACAATCTCTTTAAGATTAGTAGTAAATTATTTAAGTAAAACCAATTCATTTAGCGAAATTGTTATATTATGAAGACTATTTAGCTTGAAGGAGATTTTTTCTTTAAAAGAAATACATACAAAAATTCACGAAGTAAAATGTTAATATTAATATAAGTTATCATTGATGTATATCATAATAAGTTATGCAAATAAAACTAAATTTAAATAGATATTTAGTTTATGATATTCTAAAATCACAGATGATTGAAAATCAAACATATAAATTTCTAAAACTTTTACTATATGTATACCCTTGTTACTAAAATTTATAAATTAACTAAATGGATTTCAATAATTCTATAAAGAAATTTAATCTTTCAAGATTTGGAGAATTGCTTCTTTGTATTTTAATCATAACTGTATTTGCAATTCCAAGAGCTTTACAAGAAATTAAAATTTCACTTTTGACACTTTTGCTTGTATCTTTTATAATAAGCAAGAATATTAAGATAATTCCTTATAAAATTCCATTAATATATGGATTATTGTTTATTCCATCTTTATTTATAGGGTTTTTAAATGGTAATAATTTAGCATTTATTTTAGATGTAGTAAGAATTAGTTTTATATTTCCACTTCTTTTGTTGCTTGTTTTCCAACAATTTAATTTTGAACAATTAAATAGAATATTTAAGAGAGGCATATTAATTAGTATTCTACTAATACTAATTATTTTTTTAAGTTCAATTCTTAATGCATTTAATCTATTTCCTTATAACTTCAACCAATTTTTTTATCCAAAAGAGGAATTTGTGGGCATTCATGATGGATATTTGCATGTGATAAATTCATCTTTATCATATTTAATATTTATCATTCCATTTTTTTTCTTTGGAAAAGAATGGAATCTAAAAAATTATAAGATCTATTTGTTTTTTATACTACTAATAGTTGCACTAATTTCTGGAAGACGAATATTATTACTTCCTATAATAATTGTTTTGATATTTCACTTGAGACAGATTGCTTTCCCAATTTTAATAATTCTATTCTTATCTTTTTTACTAATTGATAAAGATGTTTTTTCGAGTTTTAGTATTGAGGCTATAATTGATAGATTTAAAGATGCATTGGAAGAACAGGGTGATTCTGAATCAAGAGGTGAACAGTCTAAATATTTTATTAAATATATACTAGAAAGCCCCATTACAGGATATGGATTAGGTTCATATATGCATGATTATTTGAGGAGTGAAGAAATGCCTATTGCATATGAAAAAACTTATTATTACCTTTTTTTTTCGATGGGAATTCCAATTGGCTTACTTCAATTATTTTTTTATGGAATTCTCATAATTAAAACTTTTAAAAGGCGAATCTTTGATGAAAGTACTGGATTTAGAAATGCCATAATTGTATCAATCATTTCAATATTAATTGCTTCAAATACGAATCCCTATTGGTTAAGTAGCTTTGATTACTGCTTACCATTATCACTTTTAATGAGAGTAAGTCAAAACGATAATCCATAAAATGGTTTTAGGAATAATTGTAACATATAATCCCAGTATAGTAGACATAGAGAAGAATATTCTGGCAATCAAACCTCAGTTAGATAGGTTAATTGTATTTGATAATGCATCAGAAAATGTTCAAGAACTTAATAAGTTATGCAATAAATTAAATGTAGAATTCATAAAAAGTAATAGAAATGTAGGATTAGGTGCAGCGTATAATTTTGTTATAAGTAATAACAATAATTTTGATTATTTGGCAACTTTTGACCAAGATACTTTTTTAGAAGTAAATACAATAAAACAGTTACTGAGTTTATTTACCATTAATTTGTCTGTGGGAATTGTAGGACCTTCATTTTTTAAGAAACGAATTATGTCAAAAAATGAATATATTGAAGTTGACTACTTGATTCAAAGTTGCTCTATTTTTTCTAAAATTGTAATAGACAAAGTAGGACTTTTCAATGAAAACTTATTTATTGATTCGGTAGATTTTGAATATTGTTTAAGAACACTAAAATTAAAATTTAAAATAATTAAATCAACCACTATATTAATAGAACATAATTTGGGAATTCAAAATAAGAAATTTGGCATTAATTTTATTCAACATAATGCTTTACGAAATTATTATATCGCAAGAAATCATAAATTTTTAACAATAAAATACATAAAACATTTTCCTTATTTTATCTTGCGCAAAAATTTTTTCTTTATAATTCACATATTTAAGTTGATATTTTTAGATCAAGATTTGAAAAAAATTAAAAGTTTAGTCAAAGGGTTAAAAGACAATGTAGATTAATTTCAAAAACATGAAAGTAGCTTTTATATGCGTAAACTATAATAACGCCTCTATTTCAATATCTTACATAGAAAATGTACAAAAAATAAAGTCAAATAATAATGTTAAAATTATTGTTGTTGATAATGCTTCAAAGGAAGGAGATTATAAAATATTGAATAATTATATTGAAAACTTACAAGATGATTCAATATCGTTGATTAGATCAAAACAAAATTTAGGGTATTTTAATGGGCTTAATATCGGTATAAAACAAGCATTAAACGACGGATTTAATGAATACCAAATTATCGGGAATAACGATATAGAGTTTTCTTCTGATTTTTTAGAAGTATTACGTGTAATCAACTTGAAAGAAAATGAGATGATTTTATCACCTGATGTAGTTACTACTGAAGGAATACATGAAAATCCCCATGTAATAGAAAAGATTTCTTTTTTTAGATGGTTAAAGCATGAAGTATATTTTAGCAGTTACTATATCGCATGTCTGATTACTTTATTTTATTCTGCAGAACGAAAACCTAAACTATTTGACTCGGAAAGAAAGTATATTCATATGGGTATTGGTGCTTTATATGTACTAACTCCAAATTTCTTTTCAAAATTTAGTGAATTATGGGATAAAGTTTTTTTGTATGGAGAGGAAGCAATACTATCTGGACAAATATTAAGTGTTGATGGCAAAATTTTATATGAACCAACATTAAGATGTTTCCACAATGAGTCTGCAACTACATCAAAATTAACATCAAAATCAAAGTATAAAATAACAAGAGAGTCATATAAAATTTATAAAAAATATTTATAATGAATAATTCTATAAAGGATGTAGTATTATTAATCACAGGGGGGACGGGCTCATTCGGTAATGCGGTTTTGAATCGCTTTTTGTATACAGACCATTTCAAAGAAATTCGAATTTTTAGTCGAGATGAGAAAAAACAAGATGATTTACGCAAACGTATTAATCATCCAAAAGTAAAGTTTTACATTGGTGACGTTCGTGATTTAGCAAGTATTGAAACTGCCGTAAAGGGGGTAGATTTTATTTTTCATGCAGCTGCACTTAAACAAGTGCCCTCTTGTGAATTTTTCCCGATGGAAGCAGTTAAAACTAACGTGATTGGTACTGATAATGTGCTCACAGCCGCTGAAAAATACGAAGTAAAAAAAGTAATTGTGTTAAGTACCGATAAAGCTGCTTACCCTATTAATGCTATGGGAATTTCCAAAGCAATGATGGAGAAAGTAACTATTGCCAAATCAAGGAATTTAGATGATAATAAAACCATTTTTTGTGCTACACGCTACGGAAATGTAATGGCATCAAGAGGGTCAGTAATTCCCTTGTTTATTGATCAAATAAAATTAGGAAATCCTCTTACCTTGACCGATCCCAATATGACTCGATTCATGATGACCTTGGAAGATGCGGTTGATTTAGTTTTATTTGCCTTTGAAAATGGGCAACAAGGAGATTTATTTGTTCAAAAATCTCCAGCAGCAACAATTGAAGTGTTGGCAAAAGCACTGTTAGAATTATACAACTCAAAAAGTGAAATTAAAGTTATCGGTACTCGACACGGTGAAAAACTTTATGAAACATTAGTCAATAGAGAAGATATGGTAAAAGCCGAAGATATGGGTAATTATTACAGAATTCCAGCCGATAATCGAGATTTGAATTATGCACAATACTTTTCTGAAGGTGAACCTGATGTATCGACTTACGATGAATATCACTCACATAATACAGAGAGGTTAGATATTGAAGGTATGAAACAGTTGTTACACAAGCTTCCAATCATTAAAAAAGAAATATTAGGGGAACTCAATACGGTACAGTATCCAGATTAAGAGTCAACATTACGATTGAACAGATAAATAAATGTTAAAAATAGGCATTACAGGGCAAGATGGTTTTGTGGGAAAGCATCTTTATAATACGCTTGGACTATACCCTGATACTTTTGAAAGAATTCATTTCAATAAATCGTTTTTTGAAACTGATAATGCACTTGATGTATTTGTAAGTAAGTGTGATGTGATAGTTCATTTAGCTGCGATGAACCGGCATACTGATGCTCAAGTAATTTATGATATTAATATCGACTTAGTTAAAAAACTTGTTTCTTCATTATCCAGAACTCAAAGTAAGGCTCATGTATTGATGTCCTCTTCAACTCAAGAAGAACAAGATAATTTGTACGGAAAATCGAAGAAAGAAGGAAGGCAATTATTAGACAATTGGGCAAATACCTCGAAAGGGTATTTTACTGGATTGATAATTCCTAATGTTTTCGGTCCGTTTGGTCGTCCTAATTATAATTCGGTAGTGGCAACATTCTGCTACAAACTTACGCATAACGAAACTCCTACTATCAATGTAGATAGTGGTATGAAACTTATTTATGTAGGAGAATTAGTTAGTTCAATCATTAAAGCTATTCACAAGCCCTCTGTTAAATCTACTACCATTACAATTCCTCACACTCATGAGTGTACCGTATCTAATTTGCTAAAACTCTTACAAACTTACAAAAGCGAGTATCAAGATAATGGTATTATACCTATGTTAAATACTTCATTTGAAGTAAATTTGTTTAATACTTTTCGCTGTTATATGGATATTGCTAATCATTTTCCCGTAAAATTTAGGCAAAATCCAGACTCCAGAGGTTCTTTTGTGGAAGTGATTCGGTTGAACGTGGGTGGGCAAGTTTCTTTCTCAACAACCGTCCCAGACATAACGAGGGGAAATCATTTTCATACCAGAAAAATAGAGCGTTTTGCCGTAATCAAAGGAAGAGCTTTAATTCAATTAAGGCAAATAGGGACTGACGAAGTCATGAATTTTGACTTAGACGGAGATGAACCTGCTTATGTAGATATGCCAATCTGGTTTACACATAATATTAGAAATATAGGAACGGAGGAATTATACACTATTTTTTGGATTAATGAATTTTATAATCCAAATGATCCCGACACTTATTTTGAAACTGTTTAATAGAATACAACAAAATGATTAAAAAACTTAAAGTAATGACTGTTGTCGGGACAAGACCCGAAATCATTAGATTAGCAAGAGTAATTGCGGCTTTAGATGCTTCAGAAGTAATAGAACATATTCTTGTACATACAGGTCAGAATTATGATTTTGAATTGAATCAAGTATTTTTTGATGATTTAGGTATTCGTAAACCTGACCATTTTTTGAATGCAGCAGGTGTAACTGCTATAGAAACTATTGGACTAATTTTAATTAAGATTGACCCTGTTTTAGAAGCTGAGAAACCTGATGCATTTTTAGTGTTGGGAGATACAAATAGTTGTTTGTGTGCTATTGTTGCTAAGAAACGTCATATTCCTATTTTCCATATGGAAGCTGGTAATCGTTGTTTTGACCAAAGAGTACCTGAAGAAACTAATCGTAAAATAGTTGACCATATTTCGGATATTAACTTGACATATAGTGATATTGCCAGGGAGTATTTGTTGCGAGAAGGTTTATCAGCTGATAGAATCATCAAAACAGGCTCACCAATGGCAGAGGTGTTGTATCATTATCAGCCACAAATTGAAGCGTCTCCTATTTTAGAGAAATTACAATTGAAAGAACGTGGTTTTTTTGTGGTTTCTGCCCATCGAGAGGAAAACATCAATAGTGAGAAAAATTTTAATGGTTTAATGCAAAGCTTAAACTTAATTGCTGAAACTTATGGTTTCCCAATCATTATGAGTACACATCCAAGAACTCGTAAAATGATTGAAACAAAGCAATTAGAGATGAATCCGCTTATTCAGTTTTTGAAACCAATGGGCTATTTTGATTATAATGCCTTACAAATGAAATCATTTGCCGTACTTTCGGATAGTGGTAGTATTTCGGAAGAATCTTCTACTTTTAACTTCCATGCCTTGAATTTGCGTGAAGCCCATGAACGTCCAGAAGCGATGGAAGAAGCATCCGTAATGATGGTTGGTTTGAATCCAGAAAGAATTATGCAAGGATTAGTACAGTTACAATATCAGAAAAGAGACGGAAATACTAATTTTAAAAAAGTTGCAGATTATTCAATGCCCAATGTTTCAGAGAAAGTGGTTAGGATTATTATTTCTTATGTAGATTATATAAAAAGAGTGGTTTGGTCTGAATAAATTAATAAAACTGTCAATATAGAAAATGAAGGTATTATTTTTGACAATTGTTAAAATTGATAACATAGAAGAAAGAGGGATTTATAATGACTTATTAAGAAAATTTCGAGATGAGGGGCATGAAGTATTTATTGTAACCTCCTTAGAAAGAAGGGAGCAAAAAGCAACATCACTTATTAAAGCGAATGGCGTTTCTATACTACAAGTAAAAACCCTTAATTTACAAAAAGTTAATATTGTTGAAAAGGGTATAGGAACATTATTGATAGAATATCAGTATTTACAAGCCATCAAAAACTATTTGCCAGAAGAAACGTTTAATGTAATTTTATATTCAACCCCTCCTATTACTTTTTCAAGTGTCATTAAATTTATAAAGAATCGGGATAATGCTTATTCTTATTTATTGTTGAAAGATATTTTTCCTCAGAATGCCATAGATATGAAAATGATTGGAAAAGGAGGTTTAATTCATCGGTTTTTCTTGAAAAAAGAGCGTGAGCTATATCGAATTTCTGATGTGATTGGATGCATGTCAGAAGCAAATAGAAATTATATTCTTAAATACAATCCTACGATTCCATCAAGTAAGGTAGAAGTAAATCCAAATTCAATTACTCCAATTGATATTGAATATTTGCCACAAGAGTTACAATCAGTCAGAGAAAAATATGGAGTGCCTTTGGATAAAAAAGTGTTTGTGTATGGTGGGAATTTAGGCAAGCCTCAAGGAATTGACTTTTTATTAGAAACCATTGAAAATTGTGAGGAAAAAAAAGCATTTTTCTTGATTATAGGCTCTGGAACAGAATATGATAGAATTCATAAATGGTTTCAACAAAGAAATCCTCAAAATGCTCTATTGTTGGCAGGATTGCCTAAAAATGACTATGACGTTTTATTGAAAGCTTGTGATATAGGAATGATTTTTTTACATAAGGATTTTACCATTCCTAACTTCCCATCTCGTTTGTTGTCGTATTTAGAAATGAGAATGCCTGTTATTGCTGCAACAGATATAAACTCGGATATTGGTAGTGTTATTGAAGAAGCAAAATGTGGATATTGGGTTGAAACTGGTAATTTGAAGCAAATTGAATTAATAATTAGTCAATTATGCGTACAAGGAGAAAATTATGAGCAAATGAAAATAAATGCTTGGCAATTGATAAAAAATGAATACAATATCGAAAAGAGTTACGAGCTCATTGCAAAAAAAATGAAAAATGTATAGAAAAATTATCAAACCTATTTTCGACTTTTTTGTAGCTATTTTTGGGCTAATTATTTTATCTCCCATTCTTTTAGTAATCATTATTGTTCTTTCTATTATAAATGCCGGCAACCCCTTCTTTCTTCAATTACGGCCAGGTAAAAACGAAAAGATATTTAAACTTGTAAAGTTCAAAACAATGAATGATAAGCGAGATAAAAAAGGAAATTTGTTATCGGATGCGGAGAGATTAACAAAAATCGGTAAATTTATACGTAAAACTTCCTTAGATGAAATTCCACAGTTGATAAATGTTGTAAAGGGAGATATGTCATTGATTGGTCCAAGACCTTTATTAGTTCAATATTTACCATTATATAACGAAGAGCAAAAGCGTAGGCATAGGGTGAAACCTGGCATTACAGGATTAGCACAAGTGAATGGACGTAATGCTATAAGTTGGGAGCAAAAATTTGAATATGATGTTCAATATATTTATGAAGTATCATTTTGGGGGGATATGAAACTACTGTTTTTAACTATTCTTAAAGTTTTTAAATCGGAAGGAATTAGTCAGAATGGAGAAGCCACTATGCAACCATTTAAAGGAACAAAACACACATGATTTTATATGGAGCAAGTGGTCATGCAAAAGTAATTTGCAGTAGCTTAGAATCAGAAAATATAACAATAGAAGGAGTTTTTGATGATAATCCTGATGTAGTAAATTTAAATGAATATCATATTCTTGGAGAATACAAGGTTGATATAATGACAAACTTTGATTTAATTATAAGTGTTGGAAACAATCTAATCAGAAAGAAAATAGCTCAAAAAATTAAGCATAATTTTGGACTTTCAATACATAAATCATCTATTTACGATAGAACTTCAACAATAGGAAAAGGCTCCGTAATACTCCATAATACTGTTATTCAAAGAGATACAACTATTGGTAATCATGTAATTATCAATACTAATTCATCAATTGATCATGATTGTCGGATTGATAACTTTGTCCATATATCTCCAAATGCTTGTATTTGTGGGAATGTAACTATTGGAGAAGGAACACACATAGGGGCTGGTGCAATTGTGGTTCAAGGCATAAAAATTGGCAAATGGGTGACAGTTGGAGCTGGCTCAGTCATTATCAATCATATTCCAGATTATGCAACGGTTGTAGGTAATCCTGGAAGAATAATAAAGGAAAATAAAATTGATGAATAACAAAATATGGCTATCATCTCCCCACATGGGAGGAAATGAAATAAATTATGTAAATAAAGCATTTGAGAGTAATTGGATTGCTCCATTAGGTCCCAACGTAGATAATTTTGAAAAAGATTTGTGTTCATTTACAGGGTCTAAATTTGCTGCGGCTCTTAGTTCGGGTACTGCGGCTATTCATTTAGCTTTGATTCAGTTGGGTATTAAATCGGGTGATGAAGTGATTTGCTCTACTTTTACCTTTTCAGCAACAGTTAATCCAATAATTTATCAAGGTGCTATTCCAATATTTATTGATAGTGAAGATTTAACTTGGAATATGTCTCCACGATTATTAGAACAAGCGATTGTGGATAGAATTTCGAAAGGTAAAAAGCCAAAAGTAATAATACTTGTTCATTTATACGGAATGCCTGCACAGATGGATGAAATTATTAAGGTTGCAAATCATTATGAAATCCCTATAATTGAAGATGCTGCAGAGGCATTAGGCTCTACTTACAAAGCGAAAGCATTAGGAACCTTTGGTAAAGTTGGTATTTTATCTTTTAATGGTAATAAAATCATTACTACTTCTGGTGGCGGCGCTTTAATTTCTGATGATGACGATTTTGTTAAACAGTCACGTTTTTTGGCAACTCAAGCCCGAGATAATGCACCTCATTATCAACATTCGCAGGTGGGGTATAATTACCGAATGAGTAATATCTCTGCGGGTATTGGACGGGGACAAATGGAGGTGATAGCTCAAAGAGTTGAGCAAAGACGAAATAATTATGAATTTTATCTTTCTAAATTATCAAATTTAAGTTCGATTAGTTTTCTGCAAGAACCAAAAGAATATTATTCTAATCGTTGGCTTTCTTGCATATTATTAAAAAACTATGAAGAACGAGAAAGTTTAAGGATTGCTTTAGAAAAGGAAAACATCGAATCTCGCCCATTATGGAAACCAATGCACCTTCAACCAATATTTGAAAGATATCCTACTTATTTAGATGATACTTCGGAAAACCTATTTAATCAAGGTTTATGTTTGCCTTCGGGTTCTAATTTAGAAAAGTCACAACTTAATAAAGTCGTAGATACTATTTATAAAAGTATTAAATAGTTTTATAAGATGATTTTTTTATTTCTTAATATAATTTTGTACAATTATATTAAGGGAACATAATATTGATTCCGAGACAACTGCGATAGGAGGTGGGATAATTTTCTTTTTTCCTTTTTGTGTTTCTTTATTTATTCAGGTTTTCAATATTTTTTTTCGGGCTTACAATTATTTCAATGATTAGTTTCATTAATTATTTCAAATCGTTATCCATAAGCAGTCGTTTATTTTTTCAATTTTCGTCAATAAGCTTGGTTTTATTAGAATTAGGTTTTTCTATTTCCTTGAATTGGATTTATATAACTCCCCTTATTATATGCGTTGGAATTACTAATGCCTATATTTTATGGATGGTATTAATGGTGTAACTGGTGGATATAGTACAATTGTTTTAATAGCACTAAGTATGTGTAAGACATAAATTGATAATAAAAACCTATAAGATTTGATGATTAATTTATTAAATCTAATTTTATAACAAAAACAAGGTGTTTTGCGGGAGATATGGGCAGTATTTCAATGGGTACAATCATTTTATTACTACTGGAATTAATCTTGTAAGATCATAATTTGATTTATACTTTGTTTTTAGGGATCTATGGAATTGAGCATTTTGACGATTATCCACCGATTCTCTTTAAAAGAGGATACTTTTAAAGCTCACCTGCTTCACTTGTTTTAAGTATTTGTACATACCTTAAAGATTACTCAATCTCGTCATGTCGTTAATCTATTTACTCATTAAATTCTCAATTAATTGTTGGATTTAACCTGATAACTTTATTAATGCTGTCATACATTATCACTAAGCGCAAAGTAATGATATTAACCGTTTAATAAGTTGAAGGAATATAATTTGGAAAAGCGTTAATTTTTGGGTAGAATTGACCTTAATTATGATATAATTTGAACGTAGCTTTCTTGTAAACACTCTATTAACTTTACTCCATGTCTGAACATATACTTTCAAAATATTCTAACAAATTTGTCTCACGCTGGCTTATTTTAGCGATTGATATGATGATTGTGTCTGTATCATTCATTGCTGCTAACGTATTGAGGCATAACTTTCATATTAGTTCCATTAGTTGGCAATCCATCGAACGACAATATTTGTTTATGCTCTACATACGGTTAGGATGCTTTTTTTATTTTCGGTCTTATACGGGTATTATTCGACACACCAGCATCGAAGATGCGGTTTTACTTTTTAAAACCGTTACTCTCAGTACTTTTGTAGCCGGGACATTGTCATTAGCTATTAGATACTTATCTGGCTATGATACTCCTTATTACGTTCCACTCTCCATTTTAAGCATTGATTATTTTATTTGTCTATTTCTTCTTATATCAAGCCGGTTCTTAGTAAAAGCTGTTTATGAATCTTTGATTTTAGAATTTAAGTCCGCCAAAAGCGTATTGATTTATGGAGCGGGCTATTCGGGATTAATTACCAAAAATGTACTTTCAAATGATAAAATAAGGGGCTATCACATTTTGGGATTTATTGATGATAATCCCGCTAAAGTAAATAAAACGATTGAAGGAATAAGGGTTTATAGTCGAGAAGATGCTGTATGTAAATTTTTAGATAATGCTGATGACTCCCAGGAGGTAATTGTTGCTATCAAAAAAATAACGCCTTCAGCAAAACGTCAAATAAGTGATTTTTTCTTGGAGAAAGGAATTGTGGTAAAAACGTTACCCCCCGTAGAAAAATGGGTCAATGGAGAGTTTTCGGTCAATCAAATTCATAATGTAAAAATTGAAGATTTGTTAGAAAGAGATTCCATTGAGATGAATAACTTATTGATTAGTAAGGAAGTGGATGGAAAAATAATCATGGTTACGGGAGCAGCAGGATCAATTGGGAGTGAAATTGTAAGACAATTACTGAATTATTTTCCTGCTAAAATTATTTTGGTAGATCAAGCAGAATCGGCTTTGTATGATTTGGAATTTGAGATAAAAAAATTAATTCCTGACAATACAAGTGTGCAGATTGCGATTGGGAATGTTTCGGATAAGACCAGAATGAGTAGGATTTTTAGGAGTTCGAGACCGCACCTTGTCTTTCATGCCGCTGCCTATAAGCACGTGCCAATGATGGAAAACAATCCTTATGAAGCCGTTAAGGTAAACATATTAGGGACAAGAATCATTGCCGAACTTTCCGCAGAATATGGCGTTGGTAAATTTGTCATGGTTTCGACTGACAAAGCAGTTAATCCTACCAATGTGATGGGTGCAACTAAGAGAGTCGCAGAGATGTACACCCAAAGTATGAATTATGTAAGCGGGGTTAACACTAAATACATCGCTACTCGTTTTGGAAATGTATTGGGTTCTAACGGTTCAGTAATTCCGTTATTTAAAAGACAAATAGAACAAGGTGGCCCGATAACCGTAACTCATCCGGAGATTACTCGCTATTTTATGACCATTCCAGAAGCTTGCCAGTTGGTATTAGAAGCAGTAACTATGGGTGCAGGAGGAGAGGTTTTTGTATTTGATATGGGAGAACCCATAAAAATTACAGATTTAGCAAAGAAGATGATAACGCTTTCTGGTTTGCGAGAGGGGAAGGATATTCAAATAGAATATTCTGGTTTGAGACCAGGAGAAAAACTATACGAGGAATTATTGAATAATAATGAAAATACTTTAGCAACACATCACCCTAAAATTATGTGTGCTAAAGTAATTACCCCCAGTTTTGCGGTGATGGAGGTTGTATTGGATGAATTAGAAAGACTCCTTTATGAAGGAAATAACAGAGAGTTAATAGGGCAGATAAAGAATATAGTACCAGAGTATATTAGTAATAATTCTATTTATGAAGAGTTAGATAAGGTAAGAGTAAGGTAATAAATCCGAATAATAAATTATATCTGTTTTTTAATAAGGTATTATTGGATTAGTGAATAGAATTAAGGAATTTCGTTTATAGAAAACAACATTCAAACTTTTTAAAAATTGAAAATCATGAGAACAAAAATACTTTCTGGACTTATATGCTGTTTAGGGATATTTTCAGCTAATGCGCAAACTATTACTGCACCAACTGGGCAAAATTTAACAATTACTAATCCTGTTGATGTAACTGGTGCAGGAAATACTATTAATGTTCCAAGTGATGGTGGATTTAAAATTGGTGGGTCAAACGCTTTAAATACGAAAGGTACCTTTAATTTATTTATAGGTGCGTTTGCTGGTCCGTCTGTTACTGGACAAGGAAATACCTTTATGGGTACAGCTGCTGGTTACGCTACTACTACTGGAAATAATAATATGTTTTTAGGAACTAATGCAGGAACTGCAAACACGACTGGAAATGGAAGTACTTTTATAGGTACAAATGCTGGGGGCAGCAGTAATAGTGATAATAACGTTTTTGTTGGGGCTTCTGCTGGTTATTATACTACTTCTGGTTCAAGTAATACCGCATTCGGAGCAAGTTCAGGTCTTAATAATGCGACAGGTTCAAATAATACTTTTTTGGGTCAAGCATCAGGGGCAAGTTTGACTTCTGGAAGTAATAATGTATTTATTGGATCTGGTGCAAATACTACACTTGGCTCAATAACTAATGCTACAGTTATAGGTGTAAATGCATCGGCTTCAGCGTCAAACACCGTAGTCTTAGGAAATGCAGCAACAACAATTACAGGCTCTGGATTAGCAGCAGGAACTTCTGGACTAAGATTTGCGAGCTTAAATTCTTCAAGTGCTACAACTGCCACAAGCGGTTCAACGAAAGTTTTAAGTGTTGATGGTTCTGGAAATGTTATCTTAGTAGCTTTAGCTGGTGCAACAACAACAAGTGTTAATGGACCAGTTGCTGAAAGTACTTGGAAAAACCAAGATGGTTATTTGTACAATAATAGCACAAACGGTGTTGTAATAAACGGTACTGGGTTAGATGGAAATGCTCTTATCGTTAAAGGTGGTGTATTGTCTAAAGAAGTAAATGTTAAAGTTGAAGGAGCTGAGTCGTGGCCTGATTATGTGTTCAAGCCTTCTTATAAGAGAATGTCATTAGAGGAAGTTGAGAAATTTATTTCTATCAATGGACATTTACCTAACGTTGCAAGTGCTAATGAAATGGCTGCTACTGGTAATAACTTGAATAAGACTGATATTAAATTATTGGAGAAAGTTGAGGAATTAACCCTTTATCTTTTAGAGATGAAAAAGGCGAATGATGCTCAATCGACTGAAATCCAATCTTTGAAAAACCAAATGAATAAATTGAAGAAAAATCGTAAATAGTATTTATGTCGTTTTTAGGATATAGGGTTTAGACATTAGTTTTATAGTGAGGTTATTATAATTACTGTGTTTAAATATATTTTAAAACTTAGTCACTAAATACTAATTAATTTTTAATCAATTTATAAAATAGGAAATCAGATGAGAACTTATCTAAAAATAGTTGGCCTGTTCTTTTGTGTGATGTCGGTAAAAGTTGCTTCTGCTCAAGAAGCTTCTCTAAAAATTACTGATAATTTCAACAGAACTACCAAACACGAAGTAGCAACTGAAACTATCAGTGCGACTAACGTGGTAAGTGGAGAGTCAAAAGTGCATTATGAAGCTGGAAAATCTGTAACCCTTTTGCCAGGATTCTCTGCAAAAAGTGGTTCAACTTTTAAAGCAAATATTGCTAAAATCGAATCTTCATCAAAAATCGCTGGAGCTGAAACAAGTGAAAATGTAAGTATGTATGCTTATCCAAATCCATTTGAGGCATTTGTCGAAATACAATATTATTTACCTAAAGCAGGAAAAGTTAGTTTGTCAATTACCAACATCGTTGGGATGAATATTGCGACTTTACTTGATAATCAAGACGTTTCAGAAGGAAATCATACCGTGAAGTATTCGGGAGATGGTATTTCATCGGGGTCTTATTTATATACTTTGAAAACTGAAACAGGAGCAATTTCTAAAAAGTTATCTAAGAAATAATATTTAGTTATAAAAGTAAAAATGACGGGCTCTCAAGGTTCGTCATTTTTACTTTTAAGTATTTAAACCAACCCAACTTTCCAGATTTGGAGAGGATTTCTACAGGGAGTGGCTAAGAAAAAGTAATAATAATCTACTTAATAATATGTTCAAAATCCTAATCACTGGCGGAGCTGGCTTTATTGCGAGTTCTTTAGCCGATAAATTAACAGCGGATAAAAATAACTACGTTGTTGCTGTTGACAACTTTCTAACGGGTAAAAGAGAAAATCTTCCCCAAAATCCTCCCCCTAATTACCAATTTCTTGTATGTGATGTAAATGACTTTAGCCAGTTGTCGGTTATCATGTTGCAGTATAATTTCGATTATGTGTTTCATTATGCTGCGGTAGTCGGCGTGCAGAGAACTTTACAAAATCCCTTAACCGTATTGGACGATATACAAGGCTTAAAGAATGTTTTGAACCTCTCGAAAGAAACAAAGGTGACGCAGGTCTTTTTCTCTTCCTCTTCCGAAGTTTATGGTGAACCCGTTGAGTTTCCGCAAAATGAAGAAACAACACCGTTAAATTCTAAATTGCCTTACGCCGTAGTTAAAAACCTCGGGGAGGCTTTCATGAAGGTTTATCAAAAGGAATATGGGTTGAATTATACAGTATTGCGCTTTTTTAATACTTATGGAGCTCGACAAAGCTCGGATTTTGTCATCGCTAAATTTTTAAAACTGGCCAATAATAATGACGATATACCCATTTACGGGGATGGTTCTCAAACTCGAACCTTTTGTCATATTGAAGATAATTTGGAGGTTATCGTGAAGCTTTTGCAGGAAAAAATATTCGTAAATGAAGTTATTAATATTGGTTCCGAGGTTGAAATCTCAATTTTAGATTTAGCTAAATTGATTATTAAAGCTACGAAATCAAGCTCAAAGATTGTTTATTTGCCTGCCTTAAAAGAGGGAGATATGACTCGAAGAATGCCCGATATAACTAAAATGAAAAGTCTTTTGAAAAAAGAATTAATTCCTTTGAGAGATGGTATTCATAAAATTATTGCTTAGCCTAATCATATAAATTGACATGACATTTTCTACAACACAATTCCTTTTGATACTGTTAGTATTAATTATCTCAATACTAACTGCAATTGTTATTAACCAATATTTATTAAGCACTACTCTTGGGTTATATAATAAGAAAGATGAAATTGTTCAAGAGAGATGGGCTGCTAAGCCTAAACCAACCATTGGTGGGCTTTCATTTTTTATAAATTTTGTATTATTGTCGTGCTGTATTTTTTGTTTCTCGCCCAATAATGTGCCTTATTCTTTGATTTTATCCCTTACAATTGCCGCTGGATTTGGCTATTTAGATGATTGTTTTCAGAGTTTACCATTTACTAAATTGATTGGACAATTCATCGTTTCGTGGGTCTTTTTGGCTTCTGGATTTTGTATTAATATCTCCGATTATGATTTATTGGATAGCCTTTTTACCGTTATTTGGGTGGTTGGGATTATGAATTCGATTAATATGTTGGATAATATGGATGGCGTGGTAGCGAGCGTTTCTATTATTTCCTTGGGAATTGCTCTGATAATTATTGCTGATGTTAGGAAGGTAGATTTAACAAATGCTCTGTTGATTGTTGGAGTGATTGGCTCTTTGGTTGCCTTTTTATTTTTTAACTGGAAACCCGCTAAGATTTATATGGGTGATACAGGTAGTCAGTTTCTTGGTGCTTTTTTGGCGTGGGTAGGTATTCAATATTTTTGGATATTTAGAGATGATACTACTACTGGTTTTCAAGCACACCAATTTTTAGTACCAGCTTTGGCATTCACCGTATCATTAATTGACACGACAACAGTAACAATTCGACGGTTAGCTCGTGGAGTATCTCCATTTGTGGGAGGTCGTGACCATACGACGCATCATTTAGCCTATTTGGGTATCTCCGATAAGAATGTTGTACGAATTTTGATTGCAATTTCCTTAGTTTCAACCTTCGTCGTTTTTCTGATACTTGAGGATTTAAAGTATAATCATTGGAATTTTTATAAAACGTTAGCCATAATGTTCTACTATATCATTATTTTTTCTGTGATACAATATTTTTATGAGGTTGCGAAACGTAAAATGTCGCAACGTAGCATTAAACAAAATGTATTGACAATAGAGAAGTTAGATGAAGTAAGTAATTGATTTTTGAAAATAATAAAGGCATAAAAAAATCCTCATTGTTCAATGGGGATTTTTTATGCCTTTATTATTTAACAAGTAGTTAATAAATGTATCTTTTAGTAGAGTATTCATTGAATAAAGTAATTAATTATGTATTTTCGAGTTTATTTTAATTCATCAATCTTAGAATTTATGTCAAAAATTACCAAGAATCTTCTAACTATTTTTACCATAATTGTTATTTTAGGACTTTTTTTCTATCCTAAATTGAAGACTTACTTTAAACCTAATGATGAAAAAGATAAGAAAGAATTAGCTGGAGGAGCAAAAAATGGTGGAAAAACCTCGGTAATTGTTACTATTGTACATCCCACTCGCCTTGATGATCTTGTAAATACCAATGGCACTATTTTACCGAACGAAGAAGTTGAAATTAGGAGTGAAATATCGGGGAGAATTGTTACGTTAAATATTAGAGAAGGAGATTTTGTTAAGAAAGGAACTACATTACTACACATTAATGACGAAGATTTACAAGCACGTTTGAGAAAGTTAGGGTATAATAAAAAATTAGCTGAAGATAACGAGGCTCGTCAAAAAAGACTACTTGAAAAAGAAGCAATTAGCCAAAGAGAATACGATATTGCCGTTAATTCGGTCAATACTATTTCGGCAGATATTGAAGACTTAACCGCCCAAATTCAAAAAATGACTCTCAAAGCACCTTTTGATGGTACAATCGGTTTTCGATTTGTAAGTCTTGGTAGTTACATTTCACCTACTACACAAATTGCTACACTCACTAATACTAATCCCGCTAAAATCGAATTTGCAGTACCCGCTAAGTACTCTTCAATCGTTCGGGTGGGTAGTAAAATTGATTTTACCGTCGAAAATTCAGAACAGAAATTTGTTGGTTCAGTTTACGCTATTGACCCTAAAATTGACCCCAATACTCGTACCTTACAAATTCGAGCAATTGCTCCAAACCCCACTCGGAAATTGATTCCAGGTTCATTTGCGAGAGTTGAGTTAGTTTTGAAAAGCAAAGGTTCTGCCATTATGATTCCGACAGAGTCAATTATTCCCGAACAAAAAGGTAATAAAGTTTTCATCGTGAAAAACGGTAAAGCAATGCCTGTAAAAGTACAATTGGGTGTTCGAGGAGATAAGACTGTGGAGGTATTATCAGGTTTATCGACGGGAGATACTCTTGTAACTACGGGAATTATGCAGGTAAAACCCGATGGTGACGTTGAGATTAGAGAAGTGATAAAATGATTTTGAAATCAAGAGATTTAAAAATGAGTAAGCGAAAAATATCTCCTATCTTACTGTAATAACACTTATAATAGAGGTTCTTCTATGATTCATACCAGATTGATTAGAATCCCGTAAAAATGATAGAAGCACCTTAACCGCTTAGAGAAGGTTCTTGACCTGAAATATAAAAACAAAGCCGCTATTTATAATTTATTCAAATGTTAATCCAAAAATAAACACATGAGAATAGCTGTGTGGCATAATTTGCATAGTGGAGGAGGGAGCCGTGCTTTACAGTATCATATTCAAGGGTTAGTGGAAAAGGGGCATGAAGTAGAAGTATGGGCTGATGCACCCGATGCGAGTGGATTCATGAATTTACCGTTGAATGTGAAACTCCATAAAATACCACTATTGTATTCAGAGCAGCAACCTTCATTGAGGGAACGCTTCGCTTCTTTTTTCTTTGAGAAAGATTCTAATATGAAGGCAATGGAAAAACATTGTCAAGAATGTGCTTCAGCAATCAATGAAGGCAATTTTGACGTGCTTTTTGCCAATAGTTGTATTTATTATGGTGTCCCTTTTATTAGCCAATTTGTTAAGATACCAAAGATTTTATACTTGGGGGAGCCTAATCGTTATTTATACGAAGCCATGCCCGAGCAAGTTTGGGAAGCCCCTACTGAAACGTTAAGTAAAGCAAACCCAAAATTTTGGGTTCATTTCTTTAGTAATTTATGGCGAACGAATAAACTTCGAGTGTATGTCCGTGAAGAACGGAAAAATTTTCAGGCTTTTGATAAAGTATTGGTGAATTCCCATTTTTCGGTGGAAAGTTGTAAGAAAACTTACGGGTTATTGTCGGAGGTTTGTTATTTAGGAGTGGACAATACCATGTTCACGCCCACGACTATATCAGCACCGCATAAACCCTATATTGTTGGTTTGGGAGGATTTTACGGACATAAAAACCCTGAATTAGCTATAAAGGCTGTTGCAGAAATTAAGGAAAATCGACCTAAACTCCTCTGGATTGGTAATATGGTGGACGAAAAATATTGGTCGGAAATGCTTGCGTTAGCTCGCTCGTTAGATGTTGTCTTGGAATTGAAGAAAATGGTTACCGACCAGCAATTAGTCAAGCTATTGGGCGGAGCAGTTTGTATGATTTACTCGTCTAATCTTGAACCATTTGGTTTTGCTCCTTTAGAAGCTAATGCCTGCGGAATACCCGTTGTGGCGGTGGCAGAAGGAGGCGTTAGAGAAACGATTATTCACGGTAAGAATGGTTTCTTGGTTAATCAAAATCCTGCTGAAATTGCCATCTATATTCAGCAATTAATGAATAATGTGGCATTAAGAAGCGAAATGTCAGATTTCTCCATTAAAAATGTACAGGAAAATTGGTCGTTGGCCTTGTGTTCGGAAAGAATTAATAAGGCGATATTATCCGTAATTAAATAAAAGTACTTTCATCAATCATCATAAATTAAATTATGGCATCTATTTCAGAGACTTCCATCAAGCGACCCGTGTTGGCGGTTGTGATGTCTATTCTGATTATTCTGTTCGGAGTAATTGGTTATACTTATCTGGGAATCAGAGAGTTTCCGAGTGTTGACCCACCCGTTGTTACTGTTCAAACGAATTATACGGGAGCAAATGCAGATATTATTGAATCGCAAATTACCGAACCTTTAGAGGAATCCATCAATGGAATTGCAGGTATTCGTACCCTGACTTCATCGAGTCGTGATGGTCGTTCAACGATTTCCGTAGAATTTGATTTGAGCGTTGATATTGAAGATGCCGCTAACGATGTGCGTGACCGAGTGGCTCGTTCATTAGCCAATTTACCCAAAGACGTTGACCCACCCGTAGTAGCCAAAGCCGATGCCGACTCCAATCCAATTTATTTTATCAACGTAAAGTCTCAAAAACGTGATTTATTGGATTTAAACGAATTAGTGACTCGTAATATCAAAGAGAAATTTCAAACCGTGGCGGGGGTGAGTTCCGTACAGATTTGGGGTGAAAAAAAGTACGCCATGCGTCTGCGAATTGACCCTGTGAAATTAGCTTCATATCGTTTAACAGCTCCTGATATTGTTAATGCTCTAACAAAGCAGAATATTGAATTACCATCTGGAAGTATTGAAGGAGCGATGACTGAACTTACCGTTCGGACACAAGGACGTTTGACAACTCCTGATGATTTTAATAATTTGATTCTTCGGGAGGAATTGGATAAAGTGGTCAAATTTAGTGATGTTGGTTTTGCTGAACTTGCCCCAGAAAATGAAAAAACGTTTTTTAAACGTGATATGACTCCGATGATAGCGGTAGCAGTAATTCCTCAGCCAGGAGCAAATCAGATTCAAATTGTTGATGATATTAAAAAGAAGTTAGTCCAAATTGAAAGTACGCTGCCACAAGATGTAGAAATTACTTTAGGATTTGATTATACCCAGTTTGTACGACGTTCCATTACCGAAGTGGAAGAAACGATTTTCATCGCCATTGGTTTGGTGGCATTAATCATCTTCATCTTTTTACGTGATTGGCGTTCAACGCTCATACCACTTACTGCTATTCCCGTTTCTTTGATTGGCGTATTTTTCATTATGTACGTGATGGGCTTTTCCATCAACGTATTGACTTTATTGGGAATCGTTCTTTCAATTGGTCTTGTGGTGGATGATGCCATTGTGGTACTGGAAAATATTTACGCCAAAATCGAGGAAGGAATGTCGCCGTGGGAGGCATCTTTAGCTGGTTCAAAGGAAATTTACTTTGCCGTTATTTCTACGACAGTTACATTGGCGGCAGTGTTTTTACCCGTAATTTTCTTACAAGGAATTACAGGAAGACTTTTCCGTGAATTTGGTATTGTCGTGGCAGGTTCGGTAATTATTTCCGCCTTCGTTTCGTTGACATTAACCCCGATGTTGAGTTCTAAAATCTTGAAAGGTGGACATCATCAACCGTGGTTTTACAGAATTACGGAACCATTTTTTCAAGGATTTACAAAAGCTTATGAAAATTCATTGGCGGGTTTTCTTCGTATTAGAGGAATTGCTTGGGTTTTAATGGTTTTATTCATCGGAATTATTTATGCTCTTTTCAAATTTGATGCAATTCCTTCAGAACTTGCTCCGATGGAAGACCGAGGAGGATTTAGAATTTCAGCGACTGCTCCAGAAGGGGCAACCTTTGAATATATGTTGGGCATTACCGATGAAATGGGGAATTTCTTAATGAAGGAATTATCTCCTACTGAACGAATTGGTGTGGTTACAGTTACTTCACCGCCCTTTGGGAACGGAGCTGCCAATACGGGAACGATGAGAGTGGTTTTGCGTGATACGATTGCCCGAAGAACTCAGCAAAAAATTGTAGAAGAAATTCAGCCAAAACTGAAAAAATATACAGGAGCAAAAATGTTTGTCATTCAAGAGCCAACTATTCAAACGGGACAACGGGGTGGAGGTTTAGCGGTTCAGTTTGTCATTCAAGCGGCTAATTTTGATAAACTCAAAAAAGCCATTCCTGAATTTATGGCAAAAGTTAGAGAATCGCCAAAATTTGAAGTAGCAGATGTTAATTTGAAATTTACTAAACCAGAATTACGCTTAGAAATTGACCGTGAAAAAGCACAAAATTTAGGTGTTTCAATTCAAGATGTTGCTCAAACGCTTCAATTAGGGCTTTCGGGAAGAAGATTTGGCTATTTTTTGATGAATGGGAAACAGTATCAAATTATTGGACAAATTGACCGTCCAGAAAGAAATGACGTTTCTGATTTACGTTCATTATATGTAAAAAGTAACCGAAATGAATTGATTCAGCTGGATAATCTTGTAAAAATTACCGAAGAAAGTACGCCTCCGCAACTATTTCGTTACAATCGTTATGTGGCGGCGACCGTGCAGGCCCAAGCCGCAAAAGGCGTAACATTAGGCGACGCTTTGGATGAAATGGATAACATTGCGAAAGCAACTTTAGACCCATCATTCTCGACAGCCTACGATGGTCAATCTAAGGAATTTAAAGAATCTTCTTCATCTTTAGTATTTGCGTTTGCGTTGGCATTGATTCTTATTTATTTAATTCTTTCGGCTCAATTTGAGAGTTTCGTTGACCCATTAATTATTCTTTTAACGGTACCTTTGGCAGTTGCAGGAGCATTATTGTCACTTTGGGATTTCAGCCAAACTCTCAATATTTTTTCTCAAATCGGAATCATTGTTTTGATTGGTTTGGTAACGAAAAATGGGATTTTGATTGTAGAATTTGCCAATCAACGAAAAGAAATGGGCAGGACAAAATTAGAAGCCGCCAAAGAAGCCGCTGTTGCTCGTTTTAGACCCATTTTGATGACTTCACTTTGTACCATTTTGGGTATTTTGCCAATTGCTTTGGCTCTTGGAGCAGGCTCACAAAGTCGGGTTTCGATGGGAATTGCGGTTGTAGGCGGAATGTTATTTGCCACAACTTTAACGCTTTACATCATTCCTGCGGTTTACAGTTATATGTCCCGAGATTTGAAACCACAAGGTGGAGAAATTCGAAATGAAGAATTAGTGGAAATCGCTTAAAAAAATCTCCTAACCGTTACGTTAGGGGATTTTTTTTAGAATTGTAAAAAAACATAATCTTTCAAAAAAGCCCGCATGATTTCTCTATTTCTAAATTGAAAAATATTACTTTCCAAAGCTCTGATTCCTTTCTTTAAACTGTTTATTTCTTGAGAAAATTTTATTTGCATCATAATCTCATCGCCCCCAAATTTTTTGAATAAATTAGAACTTCCCATCGAAACAGAGGCTTGCTTTTGTATTTCGGTAAGACTGTTTTCTAATGAAGCAATTTGTTCCAATAAGATTTTATTGTAATGCTTCAAATGCTCTTCAGCCAGCGAAAATGATTGACTTTCAGGAGTTTGTAATTCACTTTTCAATCGCAAAAGTTCAAATAAATCCTCTTTTTCATAAGCTTGCGTAATGCGTTTCATAATTTCCGTTTTGCGTTCTCGTTCTGTTTCATCCTGCTCACGGTCGGGGTGAAATGCTTTCACCAAATCAGTATAAATGCTACGAGTTGCTTTAGTGGAGTTTTTGGCTGCTTCCCTCAATTTTTCTTCTTTCTCAATTTGCTTGGCAGATTTCGCCTTGGGTTCTTCGGTTTTAGCTTGTCCTTTTGGATTTTCCGAAGTAGCTTCTTTGTTCTCAAAAATGCTTAATTCGGGATTATTTATGGAATCATAAGGCTGAAATGCGTACTTATCATGAATATATTTTAAATCTTCGATTCCTAATTTATCAATTAATTCATACGATTTATTCAGAATAAAATCCGCAATTTTTTGTCTCTCCTTTTTCTTAAAAAATGAGTCATCGTAATGTTTATCAAAAACATAGACCAACTCAACTAACTTTTTATTGTGTTTTTGTTCAAGCGGAATAATTTCTGATTGAATACGGTTGATGATTTGCCGTAATACTACCTCATCGTTTTGTAAACGTTGCTTCAATTCATTGATTTTCTTTATGTTAGCATTAAATTGCTTCTGAAGTTTTGATAAATCTTTTCCAGATTTTTGCGTAAGAATTAATGATTGATTTGGCATGACAGTAGTGTAATTTTATTCAAGTTTACGTGAATGTTGTAATATTAAGACGATAACGAAGGTATTGTTGAAATTATTAAACATAAAATCCGTGAAATAAAGGCTATCTCACGGATTTTATGTTTTAAAATATCAAAAATTAAATCTTGCTACGTAAATAACCAACCAAAATTTCTAATCCTTTCTCGAAATGAGTATTGTTAGGAATAACAATATCCGAAGCTTTACGGTAAGGTTTTACGTATTTCTGAAATGAAGGTTCTACGTGATTATCCCAACGATACATCACTTCTTCCCGTTCTCCGTAGCCCCGTTCTTCGGCATCCCGCATGATACGGCGATTAAGACGCAATTTACGTTTGGCATCAATAAAAACCTTTAAGTCCAATAAATCTGCAATTTCCTTGAAGTAAAACACAAAAAGACCTTCAACCACAATAATCGGTTTGGGTTCAAAGGTCATAATTTGCGGAATGATGTCGGGATTATTAAAAGTGTATTCTTGCTTTTGAAATGGCATTCCAGAGCGAATTGTTTGAATATCAAGGGCGTATTGGTGAAGGTCTAAAGAATTTGGCTCATCAAAATTGATGTAGCCATGAGGGTCAACCTCTTGGTCTTTACGGTCACGATAATAATTATCTTGTGAAATCAAGCAGATTTCTTCTTTTGAAAAAGACTTCAATAATTGGTTTAAGAACAAAGTTTTACCCGAGGCACTTCCTCCGGTGATACCAATAATATAGGGTCGTTGATTTGGTTTCATGCAATAAAATTAGTCGTCGTGGAATTTCCGCAAAGGTCGGAAAGAATGTTAAAACTAACATCATTTTTTGCGGTAAAGTGTTTTCAAGTCATTTTTTGTTCTTGAAAAAGTTTCGTTTCGGGAAATATTTTTAAAATTAACGATTTGTTTATCCATGGTTTGTAGGAGTTTTTACGATAAATTGTATTTTTGTGTATGATTTACTTCAATGGTAAAAAGAATTGTGGTAAAATATATTGCCGAGTTATTGGTTTTTATTTTAATTAAAAGTCTAAGTTAGTTCCCTCCCTTCAAAGTAAATTTTTATTGCTAAATACTACATATTCAAACAGTTAAAATATTTTTTTGATTTTAAAATAGACATTTCACTTAACAAACTTTTTAATGAAACACTTCGCCAAACAAACTTGGAGAAGCGTGCTTTTGTGCGTTTTCTCGTTTTCAATGATTGCTTTTTCAGTAAAAGTAAGTGGGCAGACACTAATTGCAGGTTGGGACTTTCAAACCTCTCCTGGAACTGCGGTATTAGTAGCACCTAATACTCCTAAATTATACAATGCAAATGTTGGCTCAGGGACATTGTATCTTGACGGAACTAATAGTTCAAGTTCTTGGGTTCAAGCTTCTGAGCTATCTGCTTTTGGAGGTTCTAATTTAAATGCTGGAGGCTCAACTGGACTATCAACTACTACAACTTCTCCAGCTTGTTTAGCATTATTAGGTGGAACTTCTACTGCCGCTAATGGTAAAAGCCTTGTATTTAAAGTGAATATGTCTGGATATAAAAACTTGGTTATTTCTTATGCCACCCAAAAAACGGCGACGGGATTTAGTTCACAAGTTTGGGAATATAGCACAAATGGAACAACTTGGTCAAGTATTGGAACGGTTAGTACTATTCCAACTTCTTTTGCTGTCCAAACTTTAACAACAACGACAGGGTTAGATGGTATTGCCACAGCATACGTAAGATTAACCGTAACTGGAGCAACAGCCACATCTGGAAACAATAGATTGGATAATATTCAGTTTAATGCCACAGCTATTCCTGTGCCAACACTGACTCTTTCAACATCTTCACTCACTAATTTTAATTATATTGCAGGAAGTGGACCATCAACCGAAAAAACTTATACGATTTCAGGGAATGTTTTGACGCCTGCATCAGATACTATAAAGATTTTTGCTCCAACTAATTATGAGATTTCAAAAACGGCTGGAAGTAATTTCAAAGACACGTTAAATATTTTATATTCGGGAAGTGTTTTTGCTTCTACTACCATCTATACTCGATTAAAAGCAGGATTATCAGTTGCTACTTACGATGGTACAAGCATCACGCACAGTGGCGGAGGCGTTACTGCTCCACCAAGTGTAAGTTTATCGGGTTCAGTTACCAGTGTTCCACCTCCTGTAATTACTACTTCAGGTACGTTAGCGAGCTTTTCTACTTTTGTAGGAGCATCTTCTACTGTTCAATCATACTCGATTTCAGCAGTTAACTTGACGAGTGACATTACACTAAATGCTCCTACGGGATTTGAGATTAAAACAGGTGCAGGAACTTATGCTTCAAGTCTTGTTTTACCGCAAGTATCTGGTAGTGTGGGAACGACTTTAATCGATGTACGATTGTCAGGCAATACAGCGGGAACTTTCTCGGGTAATATCACTCATGTAAGTACGGGTGCAACAACGGCAAATGTTGCTGTTACTGGTACCGTTGGAGCATTTTGCGGTACAGCAACTGATATTTCAATAGTACGTGCCTCTATTCCAGAGCAAGGAACTTATGCAGGAACATCTCCTAATTCTCCAGCGACAATTGTTGGACGTGTTTCGGCAATTTTTGGGACGAATAAATTTTATTTACAAGATGCAACGGGTGGAATTGCTGTTTTTTCTAACGCAAGTGGTGGAGTTGTAGCACTTAATGGGATTGCCCTTGGTGATTCTGTAAGAGTTACAGGTCCAACGGCTCGTTTTAACGGCGAATCTGAATTTAATGGCGTTACCTGTGTCAATAAAATTACTGGAAGTGGAGTTGTAACAACACCCGCAGCCGTTGTTTTTGATGCAAGTAATCCTCCGATTGGTGTTAATTTGCCAACGTTTTTAGCTAATAATGAAGGTAAGTTAGTGAAATTAATTAGTGCTAATATCAATACAACGGGAAGTTTTGCTTCGGCGAGCAACTATGGTATTACCGCTTGTAATACTCAAGGTGATGCCGAAATTAGAATTGATGCTACTGCTACTTCTATTCCTGCTCAACCAATACCATCAGTTACCCAAGATATTACTGGAGTAGTTGGACATTATATTAATGCTTCGGCAACGGTTAATATTTTACAACTTTTTCCTCGTACCATCGCTGATTTTAGTAATAGTGCCGTTACGTGTGTAACTCCCGTGGCGAGCCCAAGTGCGAGTTGTGGAGCAATTGCTGCGACGACAATTCCAGTTGATTCAACGCTTGATGTAACAGCATGGAATGTAGAATGGTTAGGAAATACGACTACTTCGCCAAGTCCATTAGGGCCAACAAATGATGCTCAGCAGATGAATAATGTAATGACGGTATTGAATACTATCAAAGCTGACGTATTTTGCATTGAGGAAGTTTGTGATCATAAACAATTTATCGCAAGAGTAGGAACGGATTTGCCAGGGTATAACGTAGTTTGTCAAACTAAATATTACTCCCATTTCTTTGATTCTGCGGAAACTACAAATGCTACTACTTTTGGACAAAAAGTATGTTTCGTTTATAAAACAAGTGTTGTCTCTTACGTCGATACTGTTTCACTGTTAGCCAGTCAGTACGGATATAATGCACCTTTAGCAATGCCTTATCCAAACAACTGGGCTTCTGGACGTTTACCTTATATGTTTGTGGCTGATGTAACTTTACACGGAACAAAGAAGAGAGTTAATTTTGTTGGACTTCACGCTAAGTCAGGTTCAGATTTGGCGAGTTATACACGAAGAAAGCAAGATGTTATTGACCTTAAAGCAAAATTAGATACAGATTATCCAACAGCTAATATTATCATGTTGGGTGATTATAACGATGATTTGGATACTTCGATTTATACAGGGAGTGCTTCAACGTATTCTAATTTTGTAAAAGATAAAACCAATTATGTTCAGATTTCAAAGGCATTGAGTGATTGTGCTGTATCAAGTACGGCTTCATACCCTGATATTATTGACCACATTATGGTTTCAAACGAATTTGGGGTAATTCCTGCTACTGGGCCAAATCCTTCGCCTTCGTCATCGGATATTTATTATTTGGAGAAAACGATTAATGTCTCTCGTCCAATCAATTATGTGTCAAATTATACAGGAACAACTTCTGACCATTTTCCGGTGAACGCAAGATTTTCGTTCGGATTTCCACCAGTACCACCCGCAACTATCACAAGTATTGCAACTGGTAATTGGTCATCACCAAGCACTTGGGATTGTTCATGCGTGCCAACGGCCGCAAGTGATGTAATCATTGATACTAATCATACCGTAACTGTTGACATTGCTTCACAAGCTAAAACCTTAAATATGAAAGGTACGCTTAACTGGTTAGCCACTTTTACATTATCGTTAGGAATGTAATAAAACATTCTCTTTTGTACTAACAAAAAGGTTCAAGCGTTCTCGTTTGAACCTTTTTGTTTGATAAATGCCTGATTATTTGTAGGTTTAAATTTTATAATCAAAATACATTTTCAGCTAATCACTCCTTTAAATCATTCAGAACCCTTTACAATTTATGAAACAGATAAAAGATTGGTGTTTAGTTATTTTATGCTCGCTCCTCACATTTTTAGGAGTTTACGCTCAGCGAAAAGTTACCATTCAAAACCCCAATGAAGCCCAAATGATTGGACGAGAAATTGAAATTTTTGAAGATAAAACCGCTTTGTTGACTTTTGAAGAAGTAAGTAAACGTTCGGATATTGATGCTCGTTTTACCCAAAGTATTCAACCAAATCCTAATTTTGGGGTTACATCGTCGGTCGTTTGGGCGAGATTTACGCTTCAGAATAAATCTTCCCAAAAACTCTATCTCGAAATGTCCGAACCCGTCATGGACAGTATTGATATTTATCGAATTGATGCCAATAATAGAATAACACACAAAAAATCAGGGGTTTATGTGCCTGTTTCCAAACGAGATTTCCATACCAATTTTTACTTATTTGACCTTAATTTAAATTCTGAACAGACTTGTACGTATTACATTCGTTTTCAGAATTCACTACCCTTACTTTTTCCTTTGAGAGTTGCTCCGTTAAAAGTTTATTTTGAAGATAACCATTCAAAAGACCTCATGCAAGGGGTCTATTTGGGACTTATGTTGGTAATGGCTATTTTTAATTTCTTTATTTATTGGACAGTTCGCAGTAAAGAATATCTCTATTACGTACTTTATGTTTTCTCGTTTGCGTGTTTTTTTGCGTACAATAAAGGAATTGCCCACGAATTTGTTTGGAATAATGCCCTTTGGTTTAATCGTTTTACGCCCCTTTTTATTTCCTCGGGAGTTTCTTTCGGGGTATTATTTGCCAATAGTTTTTTGGATGTGAAACGCTATTTTCCATTATCTCAAAAAATCTCGCAGGTATTAATTGGCTTAATTGTGCTTTGTTTGATTGGACATTGGCTTGGTTTGGGTTCAATTACCATTACACTTTTGCACTTAGTAGCGTTTTTAATTGTCATTTATGTTTTGATGATTGCGACCTATGTTTGGTTGGAAGGTTCACAATCTGCCTTGTTTTTCTTGATTGCGTGGTCGGTATTTTTGGTGAGTGCTTTGATTTTTATTATGCAATTGTCCAATATTTTACCGAGTGATAATTTTACCAGAAATGCCCTACAAGTGGGTTCTGCCTTAGAAGTTGTGTTGCTTTCTTTCGCTTTGGCGTATCGAATAAACGGAGATAGAAAAGAGAAAGAGAAATACCAAGCAGAGGTAATTAGACAATTGCAAGCCAACGAACAAATGAGAAGTCGTATCGCCCGTGATTTACACGATGATATTGGTTCAACGTTGAGTAGTATTGGGATTTTGAGTCAAGTAGTTGAAAATCAGATGGGCGAAAATTCAGACTCAGTCAAAGAAATGGTACGCCGTATTGGCGAAAGTTCTCAAAAAGTACAACGTTCCTTGAGTGATATCGTCTGGACAACCAAGCAAACCGAAGATAATTTTGATAATGTATTGGTGAAAATGAAAGAATTTACCTCGGAAATGTTAGAAGTAAAAGATATTATTTATCATTTTAATACGGACACATTACCAGACGTAAAAATTTCCCCTTCAAAGCAATACAATTTTTACCTAATCTTTAAAGAAGCCGTTAATAATATCGTAAAATACTCAAATGCTGATGAAGTAATCATTGAATTAAACAGGCAAAAAGACCTTTTAATTATGAATATTTCGGACAATGGTATAGGGTTTGATGAGAAAAATATCAAATCAGGAAATGGCTTGGGAAATATGCGAAAAAGGGCAGAAAGTCTCGGTGGAAAAATCACGATTGACGCTAAATGTAAAGAAGGGACAAAGATTAGATTGGAGATACCTGTGTAGGTGTATTTTATTAGAATTGTATTTTTATCATTTCAACATAAAAAAACGAACCTTAAAACGAAATATCGACGTTTAATAAAGAGATACTATCCATTGATTTACAATTACTTAACGCTTATAACGATAAATACTTATTCTAAATTATTTCTTCATTATTTTTTCCACCAAATAGTATTTTTCTAAGATAATCTCTGTACCTTTGCACCCTGATTTTGCGAATTTAGAAGTTTTAACTCTTAGCGAGTAAATAGGTGAAAATAGTATGGTAATTAACTATTTCATTTTTAAATTCTCAAGCGGCACGTCGCCCGATTCAGAAATTTTCAAATATTCAAATTGAAATCATGCAAAGTATTCGTAACATCGCCATTATTGCTCACGTTGACCACGGTAAAACTACCCTTGTCGATAAAATCATCCACGCTTCTAAGTTATTTCGTGATAACCAAGAATTCGGAGATTTAATCCTTGACAACAACGACTTAGAGCGTGAACGTGGCATCACAATCGTTTCAAAAAACGTGTCTGTTCGCTATAATGGCGTTAAAATCAATATTATAGATACACCTGGTCACTCCGACTTTGGAGGAGAGGTAGAAAGAGTTTTAAAATTAGCTGATGGTGTTTGTCTTTTAGTAGATGCTTTTGAAGGCCCAATGCCTCAAACTCGTTTCGTATTAGGTAAAGCACTTGATTTAGGATTGAAACCAATTGTAATTATCAACAAAGTTGATAAGGAAAACTGTCGCCCTGACGAAGTACATGAGCAAGTTTTTGACTTAATGTTCAACTTAGGAGCAACTGAAGACCAATTAGATTTCCAAACATTATATGGTTCATCTAAACAAGGTTGGATGAGTACAGACTGGAAACGTAAGACGGAAGATATTACTGAATTATTAGATGTAATCATCGCAAGTATTCCTCCTGCACCAGTAAATGAAGGTATTCCGCAAATGCAGATTACTTCATTAGATTACTCTTCTTTTGTAGGTCGTATCGCTATCGGTCGTGTTCACAGAGGAACTTTCAAAGAAGGTATGCAAGTAGCTTTGATGAAAGCAGACGGTTCTGTAAAGAAAATGAAAATCAAAGAACTTCAAGTATTTGAAGGACTTGGAAGAATAAAAGTAAGTGAGGTTTCTTCTGGTGAAATTTGTGCTATGACAGGTATCGAAGATTTTGAAATCGGTGATACTGTTACAGATTACGAAACGCCTGAAGCATTACCAAGAATCTCAATTGATGAGCCAACAATGAATATGTTGTTTACCATCAATAACTCACCATTCTACGGTAAAGAAGGTAAATTTGTTACTTCTCGTCACTTACGTGATCGTTTGTTCAAAGAAACTGAGAAAAACTTAGCGTTGAAAGTAATGACAACGGGTTCTGAAGATAAATTCTTAGTATTCGGTCGTGGTATTCTTCACTTGTCAGTTTTGATTGAAACTATGCGTCGTGAAGGTTATGAATTACAAGTTGGTCAGCCTCAAGTAATTTTCAAAGAAGGTGAAAACGGCGAACGTTTAGAACCAGTTGAAATCTTGGTAGTTGACGTTCCAGAAGAATCAGCGGGTAAAGTAATCGAATTAGCTACTCAAGGAAAAGGTGAATTGTTGATTATGGAACCAAAAGGTGACTTACAACACTTAGAATTTAACATTCCTTCACGTGGTTTGATTGGTATGCGTTCTAAAGTATTAACTGCTACTTTCGGAGAAGCTATTATGGCTCACCGTTTCAAGGCTTATGAACCATACAAAGGAGTAATTGCTGGACGTATCAACGGTTCATTGATCTCAATGAATTCAGGTGCTGCGACTCCTTACTCAATTGATAAATTGCAAGACCGTGGTCAATTCTTTATTGATCCAAACGAAGAAGTTTACACAGGTATGGTAATTGGTGAACACAATCGCCAAAATGACATCGAAGTAAACGTTCAAACTGCGAAACAATTAACGAATATGCGTGCTTCTGGTACGGATAGTAACGTGAGAATTGCTCCAAAATTGAATTTCTCTTTGGAAGAAGCAATGGAATATATCCAGAAAGATGAGTATTTAGAGATTACGCCAAAATCAATCCGTATCCGTAAAATTTACCTTGACTCAGGCGAGCGTAAACGTGCAGAGCAGAAGAAAGAAATGGTTTAGTTTCTTGAAAATAATTGATTTTACAAAAGCCTTCACCAAAAGTGAAGGCTTTTGTGGTTTAAAATTAAAAGTATTTATCTACAACTATGTCTGTATCAAATTACTAAGTGTAAATTTGTGAATTGATATATTCCAAATGATTCTTGATACCTAATAATTTCCTATTCACGATAATCAGATAAATTAACAGTTTTTCCCAATGGAAGAATAACCATATAAATTCAGTAAGAGGGAAGATAAACGCTATGAATTTTATAGTGAAAGTAAGCATAAGAAAATATATAATTTAGCATTATCAGATGTATTAGAAATAGGCATAATCATGATATTGCGGTAATAAATAAGAATGATTTCCAAACGGTAATGGTGATTATTATTGATATTTTGAAGGATTTTTTTAATGAATTTCCTGAAAAAGTTATTACTTTTAAAGGGAGTGATGAAAAAAGTATTAGATAAATTGAAAACAAAATCAGGTTTGAGAAAATATAAATCACTTGACGAGATAATTGAAAAAAATTAAATGAATCAGAAAGGCTTTTGAAAGGAGTTGATTTGAGCATATTAAAATTATCTCAACAGAGATAATAAATGAAAGAGTGAAGGAACATTTCACTCATAACTAATAACCAACAATGGGATTATTTGATTTTTTTAAGAAAAAAGAAGTTTTAAATACAGAAGAGAAAGAAACACTCGACAAAGGATTAGAAAAAACCAAAGAAGGGCTTTTTTCAAAATTGAGTCGGGCAGTAGTTGGAAAATCTAAAGTAGATGAGGAGGTATTAGATGAATTAGAAGAAATTTTAATTTCATCTGACGTAGGCGTAGATACAACTCTCAAAATTATTAGTAGAATTGAAGCTCGTGTAGCCCGTGATAAATTTCTGGATACCAGTGAATTAGATAATATTCTCAGAGAAGAAATCGCTGAATTATTAGCCGAAAACAAATCTCAGGATATTACAGATGCCTTTAAAATTGGTAATGTAAAGCCTTACGTAATTATGGTTGTGGGTGTAAATGGCGTGGGAAAAACTACTACTATTGGCAAATTAGCCTCACAATTTCATAAAGCTGGAAACAAAGTCATTTTGGGTGCGGGTGATACTTTTCGGGCAGCGGCCGTTGACCAATTGAAACTTTGGGGACAACGAGTTGGCATTCCCGTAATTGACCACGGAATGAATACAGACCCAGCTTCAGTAGCATATGATGCAGTAAAACAAGCCGTTGAACAAAATGCTGATGTGGTAATAATTGACACAGCAGGACGTTTGCACAACAAAGTAAACTTAATGAATGAACTATCAAAAATTAAGCGAGTGATGCAAAAATTCTTACCCGATGCACCACATGAAGTATTATTGGTATTAGATGGTTCAACGGGGCAAAATGCTTTTATCCAAGCCCAAGAATTTACGAAAACGACTGAGATAACGGCTTTGGCAATTACAAAATTAGATGGAACTGCTAAAGGTGGAGTAGTTATCGGAATTTCTGACCAATTAAAAATTCCTGTGAAATACATCGGTGTAGGAGAGAAAATCGAAGATTTGCAGGTTTTTAATAAGAAAGAATTTGTGGACTCGTTGTTTAAGAGAAAGTAAATTAATGTTAAGGTTTGTATATCGGAGGCTATTTTATAGAAAAGATATAGATGATTATCTTTTGATAGTAGAAGATTTTACGAAAAAATTCAAGATTATGAAAATAACATCACTGGTTTTATGTATTTGTTGCCTATTCACAACACTTTCTTTTGGTCAAAAACCAAAAAAGAAAGTGCATAGAAGAGTGAAAAAGGTAAAGGTAATCGTTAAACCCATTGTTGTTGTAGAACCAGAAATGAGAGCTGAAAATCCACAACAAGGAATTTGTGGTACAATCGTCTGGAAATCTGGAAATATGATGCCATCGCCTGACCGTGAAATGCCCAAGCCTAAACCCGTTCAGCGAGAGCTTTTTATCTATGATTTGACGGATACTGCTCAAGCTACATTGAAAGACGGTTTTTATCAAGCGATGGTAACGTCATTGATAAAAACGGTAAAGTCTGATGCGGAAGGAAAATTTTGTGTTGAATTACCGGAAGGAAAGTATTCACTTTTTGTGAAAGAAGGAGATAAAGGCTGGTATGCCAATCAGTTTGATGGTGAAGGTAATATTTTTCCTGTAAAAGTAGGTAAAGATAAACTCTCAATTGTCGTTTTTACGATTGACTATCAGGCTACTTATTAACGAGCAATAGATAAAACTTAAATTAAAAGAAAATGCCCAAACTATTCAGCTTGGGCATTTTTTATTCTCTAAATGCTCTATTTCTTAAAGCTATCTTTCAGACCAACAGTACGGTTAAATACTAAATGTTCAGGCGTTGAATCGGTATCTAAACAGAAATACCCTTTACGCATAAACTGATAATTTGTTCCGATTTTTGCATCTTTTAAACTTTGCTCAATATAAACTTCTGGGATAATCGTCAACGATTCTGGATTGATGAACTTCTTGAAATCATCGCCTACTTGAGACGCATCTTCTAAAATTAATAATCTATCGTACAAACGAACTTCTGCTTTGTGGGCATGAGGTGCTGAAACCCAATGGATTACCCCCTTCACATTAATGCCAGAAGTATCCTCTCCTGAGCGGCTATTTGGTACGTAGCTACAATGTAATTCCGTAATATTTCCAAATTCATCCTTTACGAAATCATCACATTTGATAATGTACGCTCCCTTTAAACGAACCATTAAGCTTGGCCCTAAACGGAAAAACTTCTTCATGGGTACTTCCATGAAATCATCACGTTCAATATAAATTTCACGACTGAAAGGAACTAAACGACTACCTGATTCGGTGTCTTCTGGATTATTTTCAATTGAAACTTCCTCCGTTTGTTCTGCTGTATAGTTGGTAATGACAACTTTCAATGGATCTAAAACTGCCATTACACGAGTAGCGATTTTATTCAAATCTTCTCTTACGCAGAAATCCAAAACCCCAACATCAATCAAGTTCTCACGTTTTCCA
>JAZKDE010000026.1:0-413 GCA_040387735.1 Bacteroidota bacterium | reverse complement strand
AATTTTTTCGCAAAAATTGCGAATAGAAGCCGGTGTAAACCCACGACGGCGTAAGCCCGAAATAGTTGGCATACGTGGGTCGTCCCAACTCGAAACAATACCTTCTTGGACTAATTGCAGTAATTTACGCTTGCTCATTACAGTGTGTGTAAGGTTCAAACGGGCAAATTCATACTGACGAGAAGGAAAAATATTTAATTTCTCAATAAACCAATCGTACAATGGACGGTGAACGTCAAACTCCAATGTACAGATTGAGTGCGTAATTTCTTCAAAAGAATCCGATTGCCCATGAGCAAAATCGTACATCGGATAAATACACCAAGCATCGCCAGTACGGTGATGATGAGCGTGTTTGATACGATACATCAACGGATCTCTCATGTGCATATTGGGGTGAGCCATATCAATCT
>JAZKDE010000025.1:41549-50568 GCA_040387735.1 Bacteroidota bacterium | reverse complement strand
GAAGAGGTAATTTATACTGAAAAGCCAAGTGTAATCTCCGAGCCTTTGCCCATTTCCGACTCAATGTTGATATTTCCTCGAATCTCCTTCGCTCTGATTTGCATATTTTTTAAGCCATTCCTGGAAGTTGTAGCGGTGGGGTCAAAGCCCTTTCCGTTGTCGCTGACGGAGATAAGAATACTTTTTTTCTCCTGCGAAAAATGCACACTCGCCTGAGTTGCTTCCGAATATTTTATCAAATTATTGATTGCCTCTTTCACAATCAAATACATATTTCGTCTTATTTCCATCGGCAAAATCAACTGCTCAATGGCTTCATCGGCTTTAAAGTCAAAAGTAATATTTTTTGATTCGGCCAATGGCTGAGCGTATTCTCGCAAGCGGAGTAAAATGCCTTGTAATGAATCATTTACAGGATTTACCGACCAAATAATTTCATCCACCGACTCCATCACGTGTTGCGAATCTGTGTGAATTTTGGTAAACATTTTACTATTTTTCTCCGCATTATCGTTTTTTTTTGCCATGCCGCTAATCAGCAAAATACTACTGAGCGTACTTCCAATTTCGTCGTGTAAATCGGCCGCAATTCGGTTACGCAGCTTTTGTGATTCCTCCAATCTTTTCAATTTATTTCTATTCACAAAAAACACCGCTGAGACGCCCGTGAATAAGAAAAATAATAATCCACCCGCTATTAAACTTTTATTTTGAAACGATGCTTTTTCGTTTTTTTCATTCAGTAAAGCAATTTCTTGCTCCTTTTCTTTGGCTTCATATTTACGCAATAATTCCTCCGTATTTTTGGAAGTTTCTATTTTGAAAGTTGAATCTTTAGCAATCCCCGCATCAACTTGATATTTAAAGGCTTTTTTGTAATCTTTTTTCTCTTCATAAAGATTTGCCAATGCTTGATTAATGGAATAAAGCGGCTCTGAAGCTTCAATCTTTTTAGAGATTTCTAACGCTTCCAAATAATATTTTTCCGCTAAACTATACTTTTTCTGTTCAAAATATAAATCTCCCAAACCATGACAAACGATTTTTAACGAACCATTTGCTTCTAATTCTCGACAAAAACGTTCGCTTTTTTTAAAGAAATTTTCTGCTTTTTCATAATCTTTTCTTTTTTCATACATTCGTCCGAGATTGGTTAAAAATTCAGTCTGTAGAAGTTTATAATTAGCTTTTTGGGCATACTCAAAACCAATCAAATAATGTTTGATTGCGTCTTTGGTTTTTCCTAAATCATCGTATAAATTTCCAATACTATTTTCCCCTATTGCCATACTAACGGTATTGTTATATTTCGTTTCAATATCTAATCCTTTTTGAAAATATTTCAGGGCTTCATAATATTTTTTATCTTGTTTTAAATTATTGCCAATAATGTCATAAGGGCTTGATTTTAAAGGGTTTAATTTGTTGATATCTTGATATTCAATCAATTGCATGGCATATTTAGTAGCATTTTCACGGTCGCCCAATTGTCCGTAAATGATACTGATATTATTCAGTGAGTTCTGAAATATCTTTTTAGGAAGTTTATATTTTTGAATAATTTCATTGCATTTGGTAAAATAGGCTAAAGCCTTTTTGGGATTTTGTTTGGTGTATTCTATGACTCCTTTTAGGTTTGAAGCTTTATAAAAACCAGTACCAAAATCATATTTTGTGGATAAATCTTCAATTTGCTTGATGGATTTTTCAGCTTCGGCAAATTTTCCTTCTTGAATCCTCAAAAAGGCAAATTCATTCAATGCCAAGATGTAAATGGTATCTTGTTTTTGTGTTTTCAAGAAAACTTTTAGCGAATCCAGCGATTTTGGATATTGAGCAAAAGTTTGTAAGTAAAAACAAATTAGAAAGATGAAGATTGATATTTTTTTCACGATTTTCTGGTTAGGTAAATGAAGGCGTTATTAGCCTAAATATCCTCAATAATAGAATAAACCTGCTGTTATTCAAAGACTTGCATCATACAATTAGTTTACGGTAATCAGCAAAAGAAAATTAAAGATAGAGGAGGAAAAAGTTTTTTGTATTTTTAGAAAAAAAACAGCTTTACGAAATCAACAGACTATGCTCACTTGTCAGAAATCACTTTTTAGCCTTGAAGAAGGTATTCATTATGTAAATTGTGCCACGATGTCCCCCAACTTAAAATCAGTGGAACAAGCGGGTATTGAAGGAATTTTACGGAAATCAAATCCTTATAAAATCACACAAGAAACTTTCTTTGAAACGACTACGCCCGTCAAAAAACTATTCGCCCAACTCATTAACTGTCCCGACCCTGAACGTATCGCTTTGATTCCATCGGTTTCTTATGGGATGGCAATTGTTGCCCGAAATTTAGGTTTCAAACCCAACTTACGAGCTGGTCAGGAAATTGTAATGGTTCACGAGGAATTCCCTTCCGACGTGTACGCATGGGAAGGCGTGTGTATGGATAAGGGCTTGAAAATAAAAAATGTTTTACCGCCCAATTCTTTTGACGATAGAGGGAAAGTCTGGAATGAAACGCTCATTAATTCCATCAATGCTAATACTTGTATGGTAGTGATTTCGCCTACGCACTGGGCAAATGGAACTCGTTTTGACTTAGAAGCCATCGGTAAACAATGTCGGCTTTATGGAGCATTATTTGTTTTGGACGGCACACAATCAATTGGTGCTTTGCCTTTTGATGTACAATTAGTCAGACCCGATGCCGTAATAAATGGAGGTTATAAATGGCTTTTGGGTCCATATTCATCGGGTGTGGCATATTTTGGGGAATATTTTGATACGGGTTCACCCATTGAACGCAATTGGATAAACCGAGTGGGTTCGGAAGAATTTAGGAATTTAATCAATTATGAAGACCACTATCGTCCCAAAGCCGACCGTTATAATGTAGGAGAAAGAAGCAATTTTATTTTGAATCCAATGTTAGCGGCATCACTCCAACAATTATTGGATTGGGGCGTGGATAATATCCAAAATTACTGCAAAAACCTTTTGGAAGAACCTTTGAAAATCTTACAATCAAAAGGTTTTTGGATTGATAGTGAAGCCTATCGAACCAATCACTTGGTCGGTTTACGAGTTCCAGTGGGAACTGAAATTAGTAGAATTCAAGCAGAATTAAAGCGTAGAAATGTGGTGGTTTCCATTCGAGGTGAGGCCATTAGAATTTCTCCGAATGTGTATAATGACCAACAAGATATTGATTTATTAGTTGAAGGACTTTTAGCAGGTATTTAAGTAAATACATAGCCATATTTCGCTGGATGATAGATCCAGATTTTTAGTTATTCTTCATTCCTGACGCTCATTAATTTGGTGAGTGTCAGGAATTTTCTATTTATAAATACTATTTTCTCCCTTTTCGTATAGACTGTTTACGTTTCAATCCAAGCCAACCATTCTACCGTAAGTCTCGTCATTAATAACAATCAACAAATTTTATGAAACGTTCAGAATTCATTCGCAGTTTAGGGCTCGGTTCTGGTGCTTTAATGGCAGTTTATTGCATGGGAGCTTTAACCTCATGTGCTAAAGAAGATACGCCTCTACCAGCGACCAATACAAATCCACCTACCACAAATCCAACAACGGGTAAAATAGATTTTACACTCGACCTTACTCAAACCGCCAACAAAGAATTAACCGCCAACGGAGGTTTTTTGTACAACGGAGACATCATTATTGCTCGTGTAAAATCGGGTGGATTTATTGCTCTTTCCAAGGTTTGTACTCACCAAGGAACAACGGTAGTTTACCAAAAAGATACCAATGATATATACTGTCCAAATCATGGGTCAATGTATGATATTACGGGTAAAGTAACGCAATCTCCTGCACCCGCAGCATTAAAAATGTACCAAACTAATTATAATAGTACCACATTGCAATTACGAGTTTTTGAAAGTTAAAGTACTGATTTTATGTTGTTTGAAATTTTCTTTGGGGTTTAGAAAGAATAAATTAAAACAACTCAATTCATAGATTCCCAATACTAATTTTAAATATTATGAAATCAATATTAACCATTATTTGCCTATTATTTAGCTTTTTTAAAATTCAGGCTCAAGATGATTTACTCAGTATGTTACCCGATGACAAAACGCCAGAAGCCGTCACAGGAACATTCAAATCTACCCGAATAATTAATGGGCAATCCATTGAAACAGTAGCAGGTCATCACCTTGATTATCGAGTTTCTCACCGATTTGGACCAATAAATTCTGGGTCTTATCAATTTTATGGACTCGACCAAGGCTATATTTATATGGGTTTTGAGTACGGAATTACCGATAATTTGATGGTTGGAATTGGTCGAAGTTCAGAACAAAAAATGCTTAATCTCTTCACGAAAATGAGACTGTTGAAGCAAAAAACGAATGGTGGCTCGCCCATATCAGTAACGTTTATGGCCGAGGGGTATGCCGATATGTTACGTTATCCAACGGAAGATACTCGGACTAATTTATCAAAATACAGTTATATGACTCAGGCATTGATTGCTCGTAAAATCAATGATAAATTATCATTGCAAATCATGCCAACCTATTTGTATCGTAACAGAAATAATGAACACGGAGAAACAAACGGTGTGTTTTCAGTTGGATTGGCGGGGCGTTATAAAATGACCAAACGAACAGCATTTGTCGGGGAATATTACTATGTTTTGCCAAATCAGATAAACGAAAAATATAAGAATTCTTTATCTTTTGGTTTTGATATTGAAACGGGTGGACATGTATTTTCATTACACTTTACGAACTCAACAGGGATGATTACTAAACAATTCTTGGCTGAAACCGTCGATACTTGGGCTGATGGAGGTGTTCATTTTGGCTTCAATCTTGGGCGTAGTTTTGGGCTTGGGAAAAAATATAAAGGTCAGTATAAAGTACCAGTAAAGTAAATCATAGTTTAGGGGTTTTTGTTAAGACTGATACGGAATTTTATTTCGTATCAGTTATTTTAAATCGTCAACAAATTATTATAAATGAAAAAAGTCACTTTATTCCTTCTTTTAACTATTGCCGTTCAGTACGTCAGAGGACAAGCTCAATATTTATCCAAAACCTCGTCTGTGAAAATATTTTCAGAAGCTCCTTTAGAAAATATCTCAGCCGCTAATGATTTTGCCAATGCTATTATTGATTTTGAAACGCAAGAAATTGTGGTGAAAATTCCGATAAAAAAATTCTCTTTTCGCAATAAATTAATGCAAACGCATTTCAATGAAAATTATCTTGAAAGCACTCTTTTTCCTTACGCAATTTTTAAAGGTTTTTTTAACAAAAAACTCGATTTGGGGAAACCAACCAATATTTCCATTAGTGCAAATGGTACCGTAATGATGCACGGAGTGAGCAAAATGGAAATAATTGAAGGACGCATTTTGATTGACCCACAGACAAAAAATATCACGCTGGATGCTGAATTGAAGATTAAATTGGACGACTATAACATCAAAGTTCCGAGCGTAGTAACGTACAAAATTGCGGATAATGTGGACGTTAGCATACAATTTATCTTAACACCATTCTCATAATTTCCAGAAATTAAACGGGAATATTCAAATCCATAATCTTGATTTCGTAATTTTGAGGAAACTTTCTAATTACGAAATGCTCGAAATCATATCTCAAGAGCTGAATGAAGCTCAAATTGTCCTACAAAAATTTCTTTCGGACGAAAAAAATATCGCTGATATTGAAGCGGCTGCTCGTTTAATGGCCACCGCTATTCAGTCGGGAAACAAGATAATTTCTTGTGGAAACGGTGGTTCGCATTGCGATGCGATGCACTTTGCCGAAGAACTTTCTGGGCGTTATCGTGAAGACCGCAAAGCTTTGGCTGCAATTGCCATTTCCGACGTATCACATCTTTCGTGCGTTAGTAATGATTATGGCTATGAATTCGTATTCTCTCGTTTTATTGAAGGGTTGGGAAATCAAGGAGATATTTTGTTGGGAATTTCTACGAGTGGAAACTCTGGGAACATCATTAAAGCAGTGGAAGTTGCCCGTGCGAAGGGAATGAAAGTTGTTATTTTATCAGGAAAAGACGGTGGAAAGTTAGCCGATAAAGCCGATGTAGAAATCCGAGTGCCACACTTTGGTTATGCCGATCGTATTCAAGAAATTCACATTAAGGTTATTCATATCATTATTTTATTGATTGAGAAAATGGTGATTGGGAAATAAAGAAGACTTTTATTTTCAAGCTGGGATTTAATTTTATGATAATTTACTGTTTAGTTGCTCGTTACTAAAAACAATTAGTGCGTCTAAAAAATATTTTGGAAGTAGAACATTATTAAAACCCCACATTATGAAGAATTTATTTTTATTAGTCGGTTTATTTTTCTCTGTAAGTATACTGTGCCACGCTCAATTGGGCAGTTTGCCCAAAGTTACTGGAGTGACAAGTTCTTCCGCTACGAAAACAACGGCTAATGCAGTAATTGATAGCACAAAAACTCCCGAAGCCTTATTAGACAAAGCGGTATTGGCAAATAGTCAAGGCGATAAAGCGGCAACAATTGAAGCACTCAAAGCGGGAACTGCCGCCGTCGAAACAGAAGCCAAAAGTAATACGGGTAGCTTAAAAGATAAACTTTTGGGACAAGTAAGTAATTTAAAAGCACTTATTCCATTAGCTGAAAGTGGTGTTTTGGGCGGAGGTGTATTGCAAAAAGCAGCAGGCGTTGCTAAATTATTAGTGGCTCATCAACGAATTGAGGCATTATTAGCAGGGGCTTCATTGATTCCAAATGTTGGTGCAATTACTAATAATTTAGGTATTTTGAAAAGCGGTCTTTCCGTTTTAAGTCCAGCTACACAGACTTCGGGGAATTCGTTAATTAGTACAGCCTTGTCTGGATTGGGTAAACTTTCGCAAGGTGGTCCAGCAGTAAATGCTTTAATTCCATCGGTGAAAGGACAATTAGGTAGTGTTTTGGATTTGGTTAAAGGAGGACTTTAAGAGATAAATTCCAGTGAAATAAATAAAAATGCCAACTTTCAACGAGTTGGCATTTTTATTTGTGTCACTTTACGAAGAACTTATGAATTCTTCGATATTTTATAAATCGTTAAAGCACTGGCAATTAACACTACATTCTTGATAATATATTGCCCTGTCAAAGTCAGAACCATCATATTTTGCCAAGTATCTTTTGGTAAAAATAGTAAAGGTAGAAAAGTAGTGAACATCTGCATCATGAAAATCCAGAAAGCAATTTTTGTCAATTTCGGGATCATCCACAAAATCCCAATCAAACATTCTACAACACCCAATAAAATCAAGAATTTATCAATTGGCATCATCGAATAGATAGTGGCATGGTACAAGTTTGTCACTAATTGTTCGGCAGGGGAAATATGAATAATTTTTAAGAAGCCAAACCAAAAAAATACGATGAATAAGGCGAATCTATTAGCCCAAATAATATTAATGGATAATGAATGGGAAGATTTCTCCTTATAAGAATATGTGGACATTAGTGAGATAGCTTTTATTTGAAAGTAAACTTAGAAGCTTGCAAGTTATCTATCTCTACGAAAAAAAATTATGATATTTGTCAATATCGTAAAATGTAGAGACAAGGCATTACTTTGTCTCTTTTATTTATTAACAGATTCCCAAAGCCTTCCGAATTCTCAATGTTGATTCTTCAAAAAGAGAAATTTCAGCACAGAGTGAAGTACGGATATAGCCATCGCCCGCCGTTCCGAAAATTCCACCAGGGGTAATAAATACCGCCGCTTTTTCTAAAATCTCATCCGATAATTCGTAGCCCGTTGTATATTTTGAAGGAATTTTTGCCCAAACAAACATTCCCGATTGATTTTTATCGTACTGACAATCAAGCAAATCCATCATTTCAAAAACCTTTTGTTGACGTTCTCTATAAACACGATTCAATTCATCAAACCAAGTTTTGTCATTTTTCAAAGCCTGCACCGCTGCCATTTGTAGAGGCAAAAACATCCCAGAATCCATATTTGATTTAAAACGTAAAACAGGATTGATAAACTCTGCTTTCCCTGCCACCATTCCTACACGCCAACCTGCCATATTGTGCGATTTTGAAAGTGAGTTCAGTTCCAATGCCACTTCTTTCATGCCTTCAACCGATAAAATACTTTGCGGGTCATCGTTCAAAATAAAACTGTATGGATTATCATTGACAATCAGGATGTTATGAGCCAAAGCGAAATCTTTTAATTCCTCAAAAAAGCCTTTGTTCGCCTTTGCACCCGTTGGCATATGGGGATAATTTACCCACATTAATTTCACTTTTGATAAATCTTTTTTCGCTAATTCCTTCAAGTCTGGCAACCAACCATTCGCTTCCGAAAGGTCATAATCAACCACAGTTGCACCCGTCAATAAAGAGGCAGCACGATACGTTGGATAACCTGGATTTGGCACTAAAACTTGATCACCTGCTTCTAAATATGCCATTGAAATGTGCATAACGCCTTCTTTTGAGCCAATCAAAGGTAAAATTTCATTGACAGGATTTAAAGAAACGCCGTAAGCATTTTGATAAAAATCAGCCATCGCCTCACGCAAAGCAGGAATACCCACGTAGCTTTGATAAGCGTGATTTTTGGGATTCAGTGCAGATGCTGAAAGTGCAGAAATTGTTTCAGCAGAAGGCGGAAGGTCGGGGCTACCGATGCCCAGATTCAAGACATCAATGCCCGAAGCACGCATTTCGGCAATTTGTTTTAGCTTGGTCGAGAAGTAATATTCTTGAACCAAATTCATTCGGGAAGCGGGGTTTATTGTCATTTTAGGTAGTAGTTATGAGTTATGAATTATGAAGTATGAATTATTAGGTATTGAAACCGAACATTCATAACTTATAATTCATAACTCATAACTAAATAAAAAAGCCAACTCTTGCGGAGTCGGCTTGTGTATAATTAGTTCTTTATTTCTGTTTGAACACACCCGACTGTTACTGACCGTAGTAGTAATAGTAGTTTGGATATGTGTTGTTTGC
>JAZKDE010000025.1:29065-41449 GCA_040387735.1 Bacteroidota bacterium | reverse complement strand
GCAAATCTGACTAATTTTTGCTTTCTAACTAATTTGTCGCTGTCTTTAATTTCACGAGATTTTTTTTCGATAATTTCTTGCAAAGTATTCATATAATCATCGTCATCAATTTCACTCATGCCCGCCCGAAGACAATAATCTGAAACGCCTCGCATTTTTAATTCTTGACGAATTTTAATTCTCCCCCATCTTTTTTGTCGGAATTTACTACCCGCAAATATTCTGGAAAAACGTTCTTCATTGAGGTAATTATTTTCAATCAGCCAAACGATGATTTCCTCGGCTTCATCGCCAAGCACGTCTAATTCTGCTAATCTACTACGAACTTCTTTCTGGGTGCGTTCTTGGTAAGCACAAAAATTGGCAGCTTTTATGAGGGCTTCTTTGTTCATTTGTAACACAAATATACTATCAACAATTTATATCAACAATGTTCTTAAATTTTGGTTAATTTTAAAGCAATATCATCTCATCATCAAAACTATTTCCAATGAAAAACTTATCTTTAACAATTGGCGTTGCTTTATTATTAGCATCGTGCAAAGAAGAAAAAAAAGCAGTTATAATGAATCCAGACGTAATTAAAGCTCCTGTGGCAGCTATCAAGCCACACCCGATGACCCTCCACGGAGATACTCGTGAAGACAATTATTATTGGTTGAACGACCCCGAAAATCCAGAAGTTATCAAATACCTCGAAGCAGAAAATGCCTACACCGATACCGTAATGGCTCCAACAAAAGCATTGCAAGAAAAACTTTTCAATGAAATGAAAGGTCGTGTGAAAGAGCAAGATGAATCTGTACCTGTAAAAGATGGTGATTATTACTACTATTCAAAGTACGTAGAAGGCGGAGAATATCCAGTTTATTGTCGTAAAAAAGGCTCGTTGGAAGGAACTGAAGAAATCCTTTTAGACGGCAATGCTATGGGGAAAGGCAAAAGTTATTTCAATATTGGTGGCTACGAAATCACAGATAATGAAGAAATAATGGCGTATGGCGTTGATGAAGTTAGCCGTAGAAATTATACCCTAAAATTCAAAGATTTGAAAACGGGTAAAGTTTTAAAGGACGAAATCAAAAATACTGAAGGAGGTTCGTATGCGTGGGCAGCGGATAACAAGACGATTTTTTACATGATTCGTGACCAACAGACTTTGCTCGCTACTAAAGCGTATCGTCACGTGTTGGGAACTGACCCTAAAACTGATGTCTTGGTTTATACCGAAAAAGACCCACAATTTTATACGGGAATTGGTAGAACAAAATCTAAGAAATACATTATTTCAGTGTCTGACCATAACGGTATTTCATCGGAATATCGTTTGTTGGATGCTTCCAATCCTACGGGAGAATTTGTAACATTCTTTCCAAGAAAACACGGATTACAGTATTATATCGAACATTTCGGTAATAAATTCTATATCCGTACTAATGCCGACGGAGCATCAAACTTCAAATTGATGGAAGTGGAGGAAGGTAAAACTACGGATATGAAAAATTGGAAAGAGGTGATTCCGCACCGTGCTGATACGTATTTAGACGGTATGGAAGTTTTCAAAAATCATTTGGTTTTGCAGGAAAGAAGGAACGCTCTTTTGCATTTGAGAATCATTAATCAGACCGATAAAAAAGAGCATTACGTAAAATTTGATGAACCCGCTTATGATGCAGGAGTAAGTGCAAACCCTGATTTTGAGACAAATATTCTTCGTTTTTATTATACTTCCATGACCACGCCAAGTTCAACTTTCGACTATAATATGGATACGAAAGAAGAGAAATTGATGAAAGAACAGGAAGTCTTAGGCGAATTTGACAAAGATAATTACGTAACTGAACGCCTTTTTGCTACGGCTCGTGACGGTGTAAAAGTGCCAATATCAATTGTTTACAAAAAAGGATTTAAGAAGGATGGTTCGCAACCACTTTTACAATATGCTTACGGTTCGTATGGTTATTCGACTGACCCGTATTTTTCGGCAGCTCGTTTGAGTTTGATGAATCGTGGTTTTGCTTTTGCCATTGCTCATATTCGTGGAGGACAAGAAATGGGTCGCCAATGGTATGAAGATGGAAAATTGTTGAAAAAGATGAATACGTTTAACGATTTTATTGACGTTTCAGAATTTTTAATCAAAGAAAAATGGACTTCAAAAGATAAATTATTTGCCAATGGAGGTTCTGCGGGCGGTTTATTGATGGGAGCAATTACCAATTTACGTCCAGATTTATACAAAGGAATTTTGGCAGGTGTGCCTTTCGTGGACGTGGTGACGACGATGTTAGACGAAACAATTCCATTGACTACGGGCGAGTGGGAAGAGTGGGGGAATCCGAAAGATAAAATTTATTACGACTACATGAAATCATATTCTCCGATTGATAACGTCGTGAAAAAAGATTATCCAAATATGTTGGTAACAACAGGTTTACATGACTCGCAAGTGCAATATTTTGAGCCAGCCAAATGGGTTGCAAAATTGAGAGCCTTGAAAACGGATAAAAATATTCTCCTTTTTCACTGCGACATGGAGGCAGGACACGGTGGTGCATCGGGACGTTTCAAGCGTTTTCACGAAGTGGCAAGAGAATATGCGTTTATGTTGAATTTGGTTGGGGTTTCGGAGTAAAATATTGGCACACAGCTTAGATGAATATTTCATTACCTGTGTGCCATCATTTTTTTACTTAACCGCTAATAAATCAACAAACTCAATTATAGGGTCTTTTGATAGTAGTTCTGAAGCATTCGCCATTAAGGCAGCTGCGATTTCACCTTGTAAATGGGCTTTTCTTCCATCTTCGGTTTCAAAAGTATCAAAAATTCCGAACGTATTTTCGTTAATTTGTAAGCCGTACCATCTTACAGTTTCAGCTTCTCCTTGTGCAATGGGTAACGCTGATTTTAAAAATTCAGCAACTTGAGATTCTTTACCAGGTTTGGCTTCTACTCTTGCTAATAATGCAAATTTTTCCATGAGATTTATTATGTTTATTGGTTTGTGTAACTCAACATAATACTTACGGTTTGTACTTGAAATAAGTTTTGAATGTACCTGAAATTAGTAAGTCTGTTAGTAATTCACTTAACAATGCCTAATTGATTCATTTATAGTTTCAATAATTACTTATGATAACCATCAAAAACAAAACCGTTTGGATGACAGGAGCTTCGTCAGGAATTGGCGAAGCCCTTGCGTATCAGTTTGCGAAGGAGGGTGCAAAACTTATCCTTTCGGCAAGACGTGAAAATGAGTTGCAACGAGTTGCTAAAGCCACAGGTTTAGCTGAAAGTGATGTATTGGTTTTACCGATGGATATGTTGGAGTTTGATAAATTTCCTGCAAAAGTTCAGACCGTTTTAGACCATTTTGGGCAAATTGATTTTATTGTTCAAAATGCGGGCGTGTCGCAAAGGTCGTATGTAAAAGATACAAAATTTCAGGTTTATCGTGATTTGATGGAATTGGATTTCTTTAGTGTTGTCTCTTTTACACAAGCACTTTTACCACATTTAACTGAACGTAAATCAGGTCATTTTATCGTAATCAGTAGTATTGCGGGTAAAATCGGCGTGCCTTTGCGAGGAGGATACGGAGCTGCCAAACACGCTGTTATTGCTTTTTTCGATTCATTGCGGGCAGAAATTTGGCAAGATAATATTCATGTAACCACCATTTGTCCAGGTTATATAAAAACTCAAATATCATTTAATGCTTTGGATTCGTCTGGGAATAAACACGGAAAAATGGACGATAATCAAGCTAATGGAATGACCCCAGAAGTATTTGCAAAAAAAGCCATAGGAGCCATAAAAGCTAATAAAAAAGAGGTTTATATCGGTGGGGCTTACGAAGTAATGGGTGTATATTTAAAGCGGTTTTTACCTTCAATAGTTTATAAAATAGTGCAAAAAAATAAAAATATCACATGAAAGCCTTCATTTTATTGATTTTAATTATTTTTGTTGCGAATGCTTGTACTGTTTTTCAAGGGCAAAAAATGACTAAGACTGAGTTGTTTTTTGGGCTTTCTAAACCTAATGGTGCTATCGTTTCTTCGGCAGACTGGCAGGCTTTTGCAGATACAGTTATTGCCAAAACGTTCTCAGAAGGTTCAACAATTGTAGATGCTCGTGGACAGTGGCTTGGGAATGATGGAAAATTAGTTTCAGAATCTTCAAAAGTCTTGATTTTGGTTTCAAAACTCACTCCAGAACGTTCAAAAGGTATAGAGTTAGTCCGTGAAAAATACAAAAAATACTTTAAGCAAGAATCCGTTTTACGGTTAGATGGACGAGTAAAGGTAGGGTTTTAGAATTTATTAATTTCTACCGGAAAATAATGGATATAATTTGTGACTATTTCGATAGAATATGGTCATAAGTTAAATAAGATACCTGATCATTAATGGATGGTTCTTGCTATTATTATAATTTGTAAATACTCCTTGCATTCATTGTGGGGAGTATTTATTTTTGTCAATATTCCTTCCCTTATAACTTCAAATTTTTCTGTACCATTCGGAAAATCAGATGATTATGGTTCTTAACTATCTGTAAATGAGTATTGCCTCAGAAATAATTATGGCAAGGATTTTGTATTACAAGTCTTGAACATAAATTTTTAGGACTGCTATAATACATTAGGTGTTCATCATTAACAATTCTTTACGTATGAAACAAATTAGACTAATTCCTTCTTCTGGGAATCTTCTTAGAAAAACCTCACATTGGCTTGTCATAGCTTCTTTAGCGTTGTTTATAGATGCTTGTAAAGTAAAGGAAGAAGTAACGCCAGAGCCGGTTGTTGATACTTCTCCAGCTAATAAATTTTCGGCAGAGGTTGCCACTAAATGGGCTGATTTACAACTGCAACTTACCAAAACCACAGCGGGTTATACTCCCCCAGTTGCTTCTCGGGCGTATGCCTTGGGAGGTTTAACGATGTATGAATCCGTAGTGGGCGGATTACCCAGTAATCAATCTCTTACGGGGCAACTCTCCGCTTTAACAACGCTACCAACGCCTGAAACGGGCAAGGAATATAACTGGGCTTTAAGTGCCAATGCCGCTGAAGCTACAATGATGAGAGCTTTGTACGCCGAAGTTTCACGTCCACAAGCGGTGGTGAATAAACGAGTAATTGATTCGGTAGAAGTAGTTTTAAAAAATTCGTATAAAGTAAGCGTTGCGCAAGATGTTATTGACCGTTCAGAAAAATTAGGACAAGATATTGCCAATGCGATATTTGAATGGTCAAAAACTGACGGTGGACACGAAGGATATAAGCGTAATTTTCCTGCAACTTACGTGGTTCCCGTGTATGATGGAGCGTGGCAAACAACTGAAAATGGGCAAAAAATCCCAATGCAACCTACGTGGGGAACGAATCGTACTTTTGTGCCTGCTAATCAAAATATGGCAATCCCAACGCCAATACCATTTTCTACGTCTTTAGTATCGCCTTATTTCTCAACTTATTTTGAAGTTTATACCAAAAGTAAGTCATTGACGGATGAGGAAAAAGCAATTTCGGTATGGTGGGCGGATAATCCAGTAGAGACTTTCACGCCTCCTGGGCATTCATATAATATTGCCAATATCGCCGTAAAACAAACAAAAGTTGGTTTAGGGAAAGCGGCGGAAGCATTTGCTCGCACGGGAATTACGGTAAATGATGCGTTTATTAATTGCTGGAAATGTAAATTCAAATTCAACAATGAGCGTCCTTATACGATGTTACGCAGAACGGTTGATGCTAACTGGAAACCATTTTGGCCAGCACCGCCTTTCCCCGGTTTTCCATCGGGACACGCTACACAATCTGGAGCCGTTTCAGCGGTTTTAACGGATTTTTTTGGCGACAATTTTGCCTTTGTGGATGATTCTCACGTAGGAAGAGGAAATGATGCAACTACTGGAATAGCATTTAAAGCTCGTTCTTTCAAAAGTTTTAGTCACTTTGCAACCGAATCTGCTGATTCTCGTTTTTACGGTGGGATTCACACTCGTCAAGATAATGAAACGGGTTTATCAGAAGGTCAGAAAATTGGTAAAAATGTGATTGCTTTGAAATTTGAAAAATAGATTATTTTCCAAATAAATATTCAATATAATAAAAATGCCAACTTCTAAAAGTTGGCATTTTTGTTTTTTTAATCAAAATAGACTTCTTTCTCTGGATTATTTCGATAATCAAACATCATTTTTATTTGTGAAAAAACATTTCTTGGCTCTGAAAGCGAAGGTAAATTTTCTAAACTAAAATATTGAATATCAGATGTTTCTGTGGTGTCTTTTGAAATCTCGCCACCAATTTTTTCACAGAGAATGAAAATCTTATAGACATACCAACCTTCAGGAGGATGCGGATGGTTTCGTTTATCGAAAATACCTAAAACTCTCACCGTTTTAACATCCAACCCCGTTTCTTCTTGAACTTCTTTTACGGCTACTTCCGCAGGCGTATAACCCACATCTGCCCAACCTCCAGGGAGCGACCAACGACCATCTACTTTTTCTTTGACCATCAAAATTTCTCCTGATTCATTAAAAACTACAGCTCTAATGTCCACTTTTGGCGTTTGATAGCCATCTCGTTCTTGCGTAAAAAGATTACCAATTTTTTCGATGGGTTCATCCGTTAATTGTCCCAAAATCTGGACACTAATATTGGCTATTTCTTGGTAACGTTCACGGTCAAAAGGTTTGTCATCGCTGTAAAAAATGCCCGCTTGGGCGATTGATTGTAGGCGTTTAGCGATGGAAAGTAAGGTGGTATTTTGCATGATATTATTTTTTTGCAAATTTAGCGTAGCTAAAGCTTTAACAGTTATTTACACGCTTATAAAATATTTAAAAGACTACAATATGAAAAAGAATATTGAATTATTAGAACCAGACTGTATTTATCACCTCTATAATCGTGGAATTAATGGCGAAAATATTTTTAAAGAAGAACGTAACTATAAATATTTCTTACAAAAATACGCTCAATATATCGAACCAATTGCGGAGACTTTTGCTTACTGTTTGCTTAGAAATCATTTTCATATTGCCATTAGAGTTAGGAGTGAGGATGAGATTGTTAATTTTTAACTAACGAAAAAAATGAAAAATATTTCGGATAAGGAGGTTGGGAATAACAACGATGGCAAGGTTTTGAACCTTGCCATCGTTAAAAATATTCCTTCTGCGTCACATATAATTAGTAAGCAATTTGCATTTTTATTTAATGGATATGCACAAGCTATTAATAAAGCCAATAATCGTACAGGCGGACTTTTTGAAGAATCATTCCGTAGGATTTTAGTTGATACAGATTCCTATTTTACGGAGCTGATTTATTACATTCATTTTAACCCACAAAAGCATGGTTTTGTAAATGATTTCAGAGCATATCCTCACTCATCATACCATTCACATTTGAGTAAGGCAATGACAAGGTTAAGACGGGAAGAAGTTTGGGATTGGTTCGGAAATAAAGAGGAGTTTGAAAAATTCCATACTGGGAATCCAGACCTGAATAATTTGGATAAATTTATTCTTGAATTTGATTGAAAATAAGCTATCAATAAAACGTCGTCAAGTTGTAATCCACAAGGGAGCAACTTGACGACGTTAAAAATATTAGTTAAATCTTATCTAATTCGCCTTCGGAGCTTTATAATTCAAGGGTTTCCAAGTATTATTTTTAGAATTTATATCTGGGAAAACATGGTCAGGGTCAATGGTTACCGATTTTAAAGGTAAAGTTGTTGTACTCTTAAATGTCCAAGAACCGCCTCTTTGCCAAATTTCAATCGGTAGTGTAACTCGTTCTTTTGTACCACCCGCCATTTCCATTTCTACGATGGCAGGCATTGCTAATTTTTCCAAGTTTTCAATGGTAATAATTGCCCCGTTTTTGGGGTCTTGTTCAATATATTGCACATCTTTTACGGATTGGTCAAGTTTCCATGTTTCATAAAACCAACCTCTCCAAAACCACGATAAATCTTCACCAGCGGCATCTTCCATTGTTTTAAAGAAATCATAAGGTGTTGGATGTTTAAATGCCCAACGCTTAATGTATTCACGGAAAGCATAATCAAAACGCTCTTGTCCAAGAATTTGCTCACGCAACATTTTTAAGCCCAAACCAGGTTTATAATAAGCCTCAAAACCTAATCCGTTTGGTTGAATCACATCTGGAATATTCATAATTGGTTCGGCAGACTCACGGAATAATTGCTTTGACATTTGGTGCATATCAATCTTTGCACCTTTGTATTCACCTTTGTTAAACTCATCGGTTGAATAAAAGTTAATGAATGTATTGAAACCTTCATCCATCCAAGCAAATTTACGTTCATTTGAACCCACAATCATCGGAAACCAATTGTGTCCAAATTCGTGGTCTGTTACCCCCCAAAGGCTTTCTCCTTGGCTGTTATTCCCACAAAAAACAATGCCTGGGTATTCCATTCCACCCACTACACCTGCTACGTTGGTGGCTACTGGGTAAGAATATTCGTACAACCATTTTGAGTAGTATTCAATGGCACCTTTTACATATTCAGTAGAGCGTGACCACGCTTTATCACCTGCAGATTCAATTGGATAGGCCGACATAGCCAAAGATTTTTTACCACTTGGTAAATTAATTCGAGCAGCATCAATAATGAATGCTTTTGAAGTAGCAAAGGCAACATCACGAGCCATCGAACAACGGAATTTCCAAGTAATTTTTCCCTCTTTTTTCGGACGAGAACCTTCTTTCCCGACATCGTCTTTTCCTAAGATAACCACTGTTTTGTCGCTATTTGCGGCATCAGCTAAACGTTTTTGTTGCTCAGAAGTCCAACATTCCGTAGGATTTGTCAATTCTCCCGAACCTACCACAATGTGCGATGCAGGTACGGTAACGGCATATTCAAAATTGCCATATTCTAAGTAAAACTCACCCGCTCCCAAATACGGAAGTACGTTCCATCCTTCCACATCATCGTACACGCACATCCGTGGATACCACTGAGCGAGTTCGAAGATTGTACCATTTTTAGCTTCTTGCGTTCCCATACGGTCTGAACCATAACGGGGAATATTAAATGAAAAAGCTACTTTGATTTTCGTCGCACCTGTACGTTCCAATAGTGGCGTTGCCAATTTGATTTGCATACGAGTATCGGTTACGTAAAAATCAGCGGGCTTTCCGTCAATGGTTACGGACTTTACTTGGTAGCCACCTTCAAAACCTGTATTGCCAAAACGTCCACCGTTGAGAGGAGTAGTTAGTCCACCACGAGATTTGGTATTGAACTGATTTTGGTCTAATTGCAACCACAAAAAATTTAGTTTATCGGGAGAAGCATTTTTGTAAGTGATTTCTACGTCTCCATCAACAGTGTTTTTTTCATCATCCAACGACACATTGATTTTGTAATCAGCCGAATTTTGCCAGTAATTTGCTCCTGGAGTTCCAGAGCCACTACGAGTAGGCGTTGAGAGGGTATAATTGAACAATGGATTGAACAAATCGTACTGACTATAATTTGACTTTTGCGGGGCTTGTTGAGCCATCGTCCCGAATGTACCAAGAACGGCAAATGCTCCGATCAATAGTTTTTTCATTTCTTTGATTTAGGTTGTGTGAAAAATTTAATAATCAATTTAATAAAATAACTTGAAAAGGCCTTGATTTGTTGTTTGGAGGGTTAAGAGAAAGGATATTTGGTTTTGATAGCAGATAATTAAAACTTCAATATACTACCAACAAAAACAGTCGCCCATATTTGGGCGACTGTTTTTGTTAAAATAATAATATTTTGAAAATTATTTCTTCGTGGTAAATGAGATTGGTAAAACGTGATATGCACTTACTGCATCACCTTTGTCGGAGGCAGGAATCCACGCTGGCATCATTTTGATTACTCTGATAGCTTCCGAATTACAGTCATCATTTGGTCCTTTTACTAAGTGAACTTTATCAACTTTTCCATCTTTTCTAACCACAAATCGGATAAAAACTCGTCCTTTTATTTCTTCGCCTTTCAAAACTTCGGGTATTTTCAAATGTTGAGCAAAAAATGCCTTCATAGCTTCTAATCCGCCCGAAAACATCGGTGGAATACTTGGGCTAACATAAATGGAATCCCTGTCAATTTCATCGATTGCATTTACTTTTAATCCTCCTCCAGTATTATAAAAAACTTTTTCTTCTTCAGTTAAAATCGTCTGCTTAAACTCTCCTTTAGGTGTGTTAGATTCACTCGCAGCACGACCATTTAAAAGCAATGTTGGAGCTTGGTAAGTTGTAGTTGCCGAATGTGTTTCTTCTGGCTTGCTAACGACAGCACTAACTTCTCTATTTCTTGACGGAATACTTTTAGAAGAATTAGTCGTTGAAACATTTTTCATTCCCAAGGCAGCTTTTGCTTTTGCAATGCTTATTTCGAGTTCGTCCAATTCTTTTTCATCAAAATCGTCTTCGTCCTCAGTTGTAGATACGACTGCTATTTTTTCAGTTTTAGTTGCACCTGTCATTGGTGAACCTTGACTTTCAGAAGTTTTTTTAGGAGGAACAACCGCAGAACTATCCGTTTTGACCGAACCTCCTGCATTTTTCTGGACAGGCTGTGCAAAAGAGCTCATGCCAAAAATAGGCATAAATATGCTTAAAAATACTATTGTTTTCATGGGTTGTAAGGATAAATATGGGAATAGTTAAACGAAACCAACACAAATCTTATGCCAATACAAGCTAAGTATCAATGAAATTTCAGAATTAATCTACTTGAATTTTATACCGCCGCCAATTTTGAGAATGGACAGTAATGATTACACGCTTTACAAGGGGGTCATGAAGCGGATGGCGGTAGGCTTTTGAAATGACTAATCAAATTTATTACTTTTTTGCAAAAAAACACATACTTTTTTTGTATTTGTTTGATTTTAGAGAAATCATAAATTACCCCAAAATCAAACAAAAAGTACTTCCTTTATTTTCCTCACTCGTTCATTTTTTTCGCCTAATATTTCAATCTTAAAGTGGTGTCTGCTTTAAAGTAACGTTTTAGTGTTACGTCCAAGCTTCCCTCTTTTTTAATAATCGTATTTTTAGGTAAAATAAAATCTCCAAAACCAGATTTTTCATCTTTGAAACTAATGATTCTTTTTTCTTTTTTATCATTAAATATCTCAACTACGTACTCAATTTCACCATTTGGAGGAATGACATTGTACCATTTCCTCATAATCTTACCATCAAAAGCCATTGCTTGAACCTCGGCGATACCTCGATAAGTTCGTTTGGTATCCGTTTTGGTTCTGAAATAATCAATGCCAAAGGCAATCACCGCAATTGCGACGATAATTGGGGTTAGTTTACTGCCAAGTTTACTGTCCTCACGGGTTGGAGGCTTTTGTCCACTTCCTCCAAACATATTCCCGAAAAGAGGCATTTTTAACTTTGGACGTGGCTTGTGTACTCGGCGATATTGGGGTGGTGTTTGTTCCATATTTTTATATTTTATTCCGTAAAAATATAGCTAAATTCGCAGAATAATGTACCTTTATCACACTAATTTTGAATGAATTATTATGAAAGAAAAAGACAAATCACTTCCTCCCTTCGTTAATTCGTGGCGACAATTATATATTCTCGTAGTGGGTAATTTAGTATTAATGATTCTGTTGTTTTACCTTTTTAGTGCGTACTTTGAGTAGCATTTAAACGGCTACTTTCACAATCTCCACTAATTTATCTACCACAAAATCAATCTCTTCATTGGTATTATATTTTGAAAAAGAGAATCGTACAGAAGGACGTGCTGGTGAGGCATTTAATGCCGTTAAAACGTGTGACCCAATGTCTGACCCGCTCGTACAAGCACTTCCACCCGAAGCCGAAATCTTATTAATATCTAAATTAAACAAAAACATATCTCCTTCGTCAGACGGTGGGAAACTTACGTTAAGAACCGTATAAAGGCTTTTTTCTAAGTTATCGGAATCTCCATTGAATAAGATGTTATCAAGGTTTTGTCTCAATTTAGTAATCATTCTCTGTTTTAATCCTTCCACGTGCTGACGGTGTTCATCCATACCCGAATAAGCAATTTCAAGAGCCTTTGCCATACCCACAATACCATAAACATTTTCAGTTCCACCACGCATATTACGCTCCTGCGAGCCTCCGTGAATAAGCGGATGAATTTTATTTTTGGCATTGATATATAAAAAACCAGTTCCTTTTGGGCCGTGAAATTTATGAGCTGCACCAACCAAAAAATCAATTTTCATCTGTTGTAAATCATGACGATAATGCCCCATCGTTTGTACCGTATCACAATGATAAATAGCATTATATTGAGCGGCAAGGTCTCCCACCCTTTTAAT
>JAZKDE010000025.1:11796-29055 GCA_040387735.1 Bacteroidota bacterium | reverse complement strand
ACAAAGTTGACCCACTTTATCCATGTCCAACAAATTTCCAATTTCATTATTTCCGTGCATTAACGATACTAAGGTCTTTGGGTTATCCCGTAACAACTCCTCTAAATGGGTTAAATCAATGTGTCCTTTATCATCCAATTCCACAAAGCTTAGTTTTATCTTGCCTTTACCCGCCAAATATTCCAAAGTATGTAAAACAGCGTGGTGTTCTAATTTTGACGTAATAGCGTGGGTAATTTCAAACTTTTCAATCGAGCGAACAATCGCCATATTATCCGCTTCTGTACCACCAGAAGTAAAGGTTATTTCGGCTGGAGAAGTGTTCAAAAGTCCTGCAATAGTTTTTCTGGCACGCTCAATAGCACTACGCACCTCACGTCCGTGACCATGAATGGAAGACGGATTTCCAAAATTCATTTCCATCATTGGCAACATCGCTTCAATAACGGCTTTGTCGATGGGTGTGGTTGCGGCATTATCTAAATAAATTCTATTCATTGGTTAATTGCGGAAGTCTATTACTTCTGTCTATTTAATTGGATTTTATATAAAATGCAGAATGTCAGGTGGTTAGCCTGACATTCTTTTCTTGACAATATATTTTTATTACTTATTTAGCAACACATTTGGTTTTTGACTATTTGTGATTTTTTACAAAGTTAACTAAACAGGAAATACTTTTGCAGAAGTGCTAATAATAAGAAATTGAATAATGTATTTTCATATTTCTTAGAAAAATTTACTGTGAATTCACTCTTTTATAAGAATCTAAAGTAAATTTTTCTTGCTTTGTCTGTGTCCCGCAGAGAATAATTTTAAATTTAATAACTCCGGTTGTTGGTAGAGATACAACAATAATAGAAAATAATCTACTTCCCAGCCACAACCTCTTTAATATCACTCATAATTTTCTTCGCCAAGGTATCCGCTTTGGTGATTGAATCTGACTCTGAGTAAATTCTAATAATAGGTTCTGTATTTGATTTACGGAGATGCACCCATTCTTTATCAAATTCAATTTTTACACCATCAATGGCATTAATTGGGTTTTTAGAATACTTCTTTTTGATTGCTTCTAACACGCCATCAACGTCAATGTCAGCGGTTAGTTCAATTTTATTTTTAGAAATATAATATTCTGGATAACCTTTTCTCAAACCAGAAATTTTCTTGCCAGAATTGGCTAAATGCGTCAAGAATAAGGCAATACCCACTAAAGCATCACGACCGTAGTGTAATTCTGGATAAATAATTCCTCCGTTTCCTTCACCACCTATTACGGCTTTTGAAGATTTCATTAAAGAAACCACATTCACTTCTCCTACGGCAGAAGCGTAATATTTTCCACCCGCTTTCTCGGTTACATCACGTAAAGCACGAGTGGAAGAAAGGTTAGAAACTGAATTTCCTTTTACGTTTTGTAAAACATAATCAGCTACTGCCACAAGCGTATATTCTTCGCCAAAAGGTGAACCATCTTCCGACATAAAACACAGTCTGTCCACATCAGGGTCAACTACAATTCCTAAATCAAATTTCTCCTTTTCAATTGCCTTAGTAATATCCGTAAGGTTTTCAGGGAGAGGTTCTGGATTGTGGGCAAAATGTCCCGTTGGCTCGCAGTGTAATTTAGTGATTTGCGTTACGCCCAGTGCGTTTAATAACATCGGTACGGCAATTCCTCCCGAAGAATTAACGGCATCAACAATTACTTTGAAATTACGGTTTTTGATGACTTCAACGTTGACCAAAGGCAATGCCAAAATCATATCAATATGCTTTTGAAGCCAAGTATCGTCGGTTGTATACGTACCTAATTTTTTGACATCCACAAAGTCAAAGTCTTCGTTGTCAGCAATTTTTAACATATCCTCTCCGTCTTGTCCAGAAATGAACTCACCCTTGCCATTCAATAATTTGAGGGCGTTCCACTGAATTGGATTATGACTTGCCGTAAGAATAATTCCGCCAGCTGCTTTTTCTACGGGGACGGCTACCTCAACGGTTGGCGTGGTTGAAAGCCCTAAATCAATAACGTTGAGTCCTAAACTTTGGAGCGTTCCTGCAACTAATTTAGAAACCATGTCTCCCGACAAACGAGCGTCTCTTCCCAAGATAATCATGCGATTTTCGGGATTTTGACGTTTCAGCCAAGTGCCATAAGCGGCGGTAAATTTAACCACATCAAGCGGAGTAAGAGAGTCACCTGCTTTTCCTCCGATTGTGCCTCTGATGCCAGAAATAGATTTTATGAGTGTCAATTTATTATGAGTTTGGTTTGTAAGGGATTAATTATCTTTTCATATTATCGAAGCGGTTTAAAGTGCTTTACCGAAAATTATAATTAATCAAACAAGAAAATACGTAAGATAAAGTTTAAAGTTATAGAAAAAACATGAGTTGTCGGGATAAAATTCAATGAGTGAAGAATTATTTAGTGATTTTTTATTTTGCGGATAGTCGTCCTCTACCAAGCCATTCTTGGTAAAGGACTAACATCTTGCGAACAAAATTCTCCTTGTTCCGCTTTGAAGTGAGCTGCTATCGCAATCATTCCTGCATTGTCGGTACAATATTGAAAAGCGGGAATATAAACATTCCAATTTTCCGTTTCCCCCAATTTTTGTAATTCACTCCTTAATCCAGAATTGGCAGAAACACCACCTGCAATAGCAATTTCCTTGATTTTATACTGTCTGGATGCTTTTCTGAGTTTTTGCAAGAGAATTTTTATCAAAATACTTTGCATTGAAGCACAAATGTCTGCCAAATTTTCTTCCACGAAATTAGCATTTTTCTTCGTTTCTTTTTGCAAGAAATACAGGAAGGCAGTCTTAATTCCTGAGAAAGAAAAATTCAAAGCGGGCATCTCAACCATCGGAAATTCAAAGCGATTAGGATTTCCATCTTTAGCGTATTTATCAATTAATGGCCCACCAGGATATGGGAGATTCAATAGTTTTGCCGTTTTATCAAAGGCTTCTCCAACAGCATCATCTTGCGTTTCGCCAATAATTTCCATGTCTAAAGCAGAACGAACAAAGACGATTTGTGTGTGTCCACCACTTACGGTCAGACAAAGAAACGGGAAATTTGGTTTTGGTTCTTCGATAAAATGAGCCAAAACGTGAGCTTGCATGTGGTGAACATCAATTAAAGGAATGTTCAGACCCATCGCAAGGGCTTTGGCAAAGGAAGTACCCACTAAAAGTGAGCCTAAAAGTCCTGGGCCACGAGTAAAAGCAATGGCGTTTAGGTCGTTTTTGGTTATATTTGCTTTTTCGAGGGCTTCCGCCACTACGGGAACGATGTATTGCTGATGGGCTCGACTGGCTAATTCAGGGACAACACCTCCCCATTTTGTGTGAATAGCCTGACTGGCCACAATGTTGGAACAAAGTTTGCCGTTGATAATAACAGCGGCTGAGCTGTCATCACAAGAAGATTCGATTGCTAAAATTGTCATACTACAAAGTTAATAGGTGTTAGGTGTTAGCTGTTAAATTTTAATGGAAAAGTGAGACTACTATTTGGGTTTTGAAATAATTTGTCCATTTTCTCGCTAAAATCTAAGCACTAAAACCTAAAGCCTAACATAATATGCTCATAAAAATATCCAAAATACTCACAAAAACAGTCCTCTATTCCGTAGTAGGGGTGCTTTTGTTTGCCGTTTTGGTGGTTTTTTTGGCCCGAAATACCTACGTTCAAACTCGATTAGCACAATATTACGCTCCCATTATTTCCCAAAAATTAGGATACCCCATCGAAATAGACAGGGTTACCATTCGCTTTTTTGATGAAGCAACTCTTGAAGGCGTGCGAGTAAAAGATTATCAAGGTCATCAAATGCTTGATATTCAGAAACTTGATGTGGATTTTAACGGAGGAAGATTGCTTAATTTGACCATTCCATTATTGGGTATTGAAGGTGATTCTACCAAAACTCGTTTAGATTATGTTCGCTTGTATCACCCTGTGGTAAAGTTAGTTACGGATAAAAATGGCGATTTGAATATTGATGAATTTATTCGAAGAATTAATAAATTGACGGCCTCACCAACGCCTCAAATAAAGAATTCAAAGGCAACTCCTTTTATTATTACCGAAGCCGATATTGTGGATGGAACGCTACGTATGGACGATGAAACTGAGCCGTACATGAACGACCACCGTTCTTTTGACCACTTTCATTTTACACTTAACGATTTGAATGCCCACCTCAAAGATTTTACATTGATTCGTGATACTGTTTCCTTCCAAACGGTGCTTCGAGCATATGATCATTCTTCTGATTTTAGGATTAAAACCCTCAAAACCAACTTCTTGATTTCGGATACACAAATGCGTTTTGATAATTTATTGTTGAAAGTCAATAATACGGTTGTTAGAAATAGAATCAAAATGTCGTTTAAAAGTCAGAAGGATTTTAAAGACTGGAATGCAAAAGTACGAATGCAAGCCGACTTTGATTCGTCGGTGGTGGTAGCGAATGACATTGCTCGGTTTGTGAATGATATGTACGATTATAAGGATACATATTATCTCAATGGGAAATTTGACGGCACAGTAAATGACTTTAAACTGCAAAATTTTGATTTGTATTTTGGTACAAAATCAAAACTTAAAGGTGATTTTTCGTTCAAAGGATTGCCAAGTATTCCTAAAACCACGATGAATTTGAATATGCGAAAATCTTACGTTCAAATCGCTGATTTAGAGAAATATATCGGAAAAAGTACCGTTAAAACACTCGAAAAATTTGGTCATGTGATGTTTGATGGAACGTTTAAAGGGACTACCTCTAATTTCAAAACGACGGGTTTAATGGAGTCCGATTTGGGAAAAGTTGACGTGGACTTATCCATGATTTTGAAGCCCAATTCTGCCAATTCTTCTTACGATGGCTCACTAAAATTAGACAATTTTAAGTTAGGTAAACTCATTGAAGACGCTGGAACATTGGGTGATTTGACGCTTTCTGGAAAAGTAAAAGGACAAGGACTATCCATCAAAGATGCCGTTTTGGATTTTGACGGAACGGTCAAGCAAATAGGCTTCAACAACTACAATTACAAAAATATTTATATTGACGGCAAGCTTTCCAAAGAGTTATTTGATGGTCGAGTAGCGGTGAAAGATACCAATTTGACATTCGATTTATTCGGAAAAGTGGATTTGCGAGAAGGGAAAAATCAAGTGGATTTACTTGGGAAACTGTCAAAAGCAAACCTTAAAAACCTCAATTTTACTAAAGAAGATTTACGAGTTTCCACTATTTTAGATGTGCAATCCAGAGGTAGGAAATTGGATGATTTGGTCGGCAGAGCTAATTTTTTGAATTTCTATTTGACCCTCGACAAAAAGAATATTGTATTGGATTCCTTACAGTTAATTTCTGAAATTAGCGGAAATTCACGTCGTTTGGCAGTTTTATCGGATTTGGTGAATATCAATTTTACGGGAATATTTCAGCCTTCGCAAGCCATTAAAGACATGAAGGTTTTGGTGGAAGAATATAAGATTTACTTTACGGGAGATGAAGCAATCCGACAGGCTTATTACAATAAGAAATCACCAATTATTCCGCAGAGCTATAATATTGATTATCAGTTTTATCTGAAAAATTTCGACCCAATTCTTGCCTTCGTTTACCCCGAAGGACATATTTCTAAAAAGACGCTAATTGAAGGGAATTTTGGTATTGGAAATACCTCCGTTTTTTCGCTTAACTCCAAAATTGATACGCTTTTATTGAGTGATAAATACCGATTCTTTAAATCAGAAGTTGATTTGAATACTTCTAAATTTTACAATAATCCAGAGGTTTTGGCATCGCTGATTTTGAACTCTAAAAATCAAAAAATAAATATTCTTGCCCCAACCGAGACACTCGAAGTGGAAGCCTCTTGGGAGAAAGACCGTATCGCTTTTACAAGCGGATTGAAGCAAAGTGGCACTACCAATCGGGCGAATTTAAACGGGACGTTACAGTTCATTCAAGACGGATTAGAATTACAATTTAAAAAGTCTAAATTCCAATTGTTAGACCAAAATTGGAATGTCAACCCCGATAATTTATTGACGATTATTGGCAATGAACTCAAATCTAAGAATTTGATTATCAATAATGTAGAGCAATTTATCTCTTTGAATGGACTCATTTCTCAGGATTCGTTACAACCACTAAAATTTAAAGCACAAAACTTTAAATTAGAGACATTGGCTCCGCTTATTTCATTGAATTTAAAGGGATTGGTAAATGGAGAAGTTGAATTAAAAAACATCTATAAAAATGTCAATGCTGAAAGTAATCTGCAAATTGATGGCTTGGCAATTGATGACTTTTTGATTGGAAATATTACGGGAAATGGCGTTTTTGATAATGAACGCCAATTGCTAAATCTGGACTATTCTTTGGAACGATTGAATAGTAAAATCGTTTCTGTGAAAGGTATTTATGATCCTAAAAATACTGAAAACTCCTTGAATTTATTGGCGATTTTAAGTCAGACCAATTTGCAAATTTTAGAACCATTTACCAAAGGACTTTTCTCGAAATTGGGTGGTACAGCCGATGGTTCTTTGAAGATTTCGGGTAAAGTTTCGCACCCGATTGTAGAAGGAGCAATTGATATTAAAAAAGGAACACTTTTCTTTGATTATCTGAAATCAGTACTCAATTTTGAGGATAAAATCACCTTTGAACCCGACGAAATTAGAGCTAAATCATTGCGACTAACTGATGATGAAGGTAATAAAGGAGTATTGAAAGGAAGCGTTTTCTTTGATGGTTATAAGACATTCAGTGTTCAATTATTGGCAGAAATGAATCGTTTTAAAATCTTGAATACTACCCGCCGAGATAATGATTTATATTACGGAACGGGTTATGCGACAGGAACACTAAATTTAGGTGGGACATTCGATAATTTAAGTATTAATGCCGACATTAGAAGTGACCGAGGAACACGCTTGTATATTCCACTTGATAAAGCTCAAGATGCTGGAAATCAGGAAGATATTGAGTTTTTGAGTGCCATTGTAAAAAAGGATTCTGCTGATAAAAAACAGGCCTTGACGCAAACTAATACGAGCGGAATTAAGATGGATTTTAACTTTGAACTCACGCCAGACGCTTACGGAGAAGTTCAATTTGATAAGCAAACTGGTGATATTATGCGGGCAAATGGATCAGGTAAAATCAACTTGAAAGTGGATACTCGTGGTGGTTTTGACATGACTGGAGACTATAATATTGAGCGTGGAGATTATACTTTTACATTCCAGAATATACTCAACAAAAAGTTTAACATCACTCGTGGTAGTAAAATTTCGTGGTCGGGGAGTCCGTATGAAGCAGTTGTTGATATTAAGGCAGTTTACAGTCAAAATCTAAGTTATTTAGGTTCGGTGATTGATACACTTGGGCGAAGTACTCTTAAAAATCAGGCAGAATATACCCGCCGTTACCCTGTTGATGTAACGATAAATTTGAAGGATAGACTTCTACAACCTACGATTACTTTTAATATGAAAATGCGTGATTTTCCGCAAAATCCCGAGTTTAATTCAGCCGTAACTGCTTTTGAAAACAGAATCAAAACCGATGAACAAGAATTGAATCGGCAGGTAAGTAATGTGCTTTTATTGAATTCTATGTTGCCGCAAAATAGTTCTGCTTTTGCCTCAATCAATTTGGTAAGTAGCCTTTCAGAATTACTTTCCAATCAAATTAGTAATGTGTTTTCACAAATTGACCCCAATTTGAACGTGGATTTTTCTTTGAATGGAACGGCTTTGAACCAAGATTTGATTAATAATCTTCAATTGAGACTTTCCTATAATTTCAATGACCGTTTCAGAATTACCCGAAGTGGCGGTTTCACAACGCTGACCAATCAAACTAATGCTCAATCTCTAATTGGTGACTGGGCTTTGGAGTGGTATATTACGCATGATGGTAGTTTGCGTTTGAAAACATACAACCGAAATTTGCAAACTTCTTTGGGAATTGGCTCGTTGAGTAACAGCCAAACTTTTACTGCTGGTGGGGCGAGTATCCTTTATACCAAGAGTTTTAATTACCTTTTTACCGACAGAAAGAAAATGCAAAATCCTGTGAGTCAGCCAAGTACAGCTTTGAGTGAAAATTAAGGTTATGGGCTTACAACTTGCCCAAACCTAATTAAATTGTGTGCTTTTAAATCTTTGAGAAAACAATCATAGTGGTCGGTTTTCTAACGGCTACGCTCATGCTATGAAAAAAATCCTTATCATCTTTATTGCCACAATTGCGTTATTGGGTAGTGTGTTGTTGGCAGTTCCTTTCTTTTTCAAAGATAAAATTCAAGCAAAAATCAATCAAGAAATCCAAAAAAAGATAAATGCTACAGTTTATTATAAGGATTTTGAGGTTTCTTTAATTAAAAAATTTCCCCATCTAACTTTCTCATTATCCGGTTTTGGTATTGTGGGTAATTCGCCTTTTGCGGGAGATACGCTTTTGCATGCAAAGGAATTTTCTATTTCGGCTGACGTAAAATCTATTCTTTCTGGAGATAAAATTGCGGTCAATTCCATTGATTTAGAAATGCCCAAAATTTTGGTGAAAGTTCTCAGAGATGGTTCTACTAATTACAATATTTATAAAACGGATTCATTGGAGGTTCAAAAGCAAGAAAGTGATGCAAAGAGTAATTTTAAGGTTGGAATTCAGTCTTGGAGAATTACAAATGGAAATATTATCTACGATGACCGTTTGAAAAATACCTACGTTTCACTCCAAAATATTACGCATGAAGGTTCGGGAAATTTAAGTGCTGATATATACGATTTGAGTACTAAAACCAGTGTTGAAAAGAGTAATATTGAGTACGGAGGCACGAGTTATTTGCACGATAAAAAATTATTGGCTTCGTTGGATATGAGCATAGACCAAACTCATCATAAATACAGATTCAAAGACAACTCGTTGACTATTAATGACTTTTTGATGAATTTTGCGGGTTCAGTTGCCATGCCCGATACCTCAAATATGGTATTTGATTTGACGTATTCAGCCCCCGAAAATACCTTTAAAAACCTGCTGTCTTTAGTTCCCAATATTTATACTGAAAAATTTAAAGACCTCAAAGCTGAAGGAAATATTACTTTTTGGGGCATTATTAAGGGAACAAAAAATGCTACAAAATACCCTTCGTTTTCAAGTAACTTTTCCATCTGGCATGGAATGTTTCAGTACGCAGATATGCCAACTTCGGTGAGGGATATAAACATTAATCTTAATATTCAGAATTATACCAATGATTTTAATAATACTGAAATCAACCTTAGTAGTTTCAATTTGTTATTTGGTGCAAATCCAGTTAAAGGCAATGTTTTTATTAAAGGCTTGCAAAAATCCATCATTGATGCTAATCTCATCGCTAAATTGGATTTACAACAATTGATTCGGATTTTCCCAATGAATGGTTTGGAGATGAGGGGTTTATACGACGTTAATCTTAAAGCGAAAGGCACTTATGATACACTAACAAAACAGTTTCCTCAGGTGAATGCGATAATGAGTTTGGCGAACGGTTTTATAAAATCAGATAAATTTCCAGAATCAATTCAAAATATCAATGCCAAAGCTACTTTATTGAACACTGATGGTGCTTTGGCTTCTACTCGTTTGGATATTTCGAACTTGCGAATGATTTTGGAAGGAGAGCCTTTTACGACAAATGGATCGGTTGAAAACTTTGAAAATTACAATTGGGATATTAAAGCAAAAGGTAAAATTGACCTGACAAAAATTACAAAAATATACCCACTTGACGGTATGACATTGAAAGGAATTATTGATGCTGATATAGAGACAAAAGGTAAAATGTCCGACGTAAAAGCCAAGCGATATGCCAGTTTACCAACTTCAGGAAAAGCGAATGTAAAAGGAATCGAATTTTACTCAAAAGCGTATCCGCAGGGGATAAAAGTTACGTCTGGTGATATGATATTTACACCTCAAAGTATAAATATTAGCAATTCAAGTGGGTATTTAGGATTGAGCGATTTTTCAGCCAATGGGACTTTCTCAAACTATATTGGATATGTTTTGAACAATGAACCTCTGAAGGGAAAACTGAACATGAAATCTCAAAAATTTAATGTAAATGAGTGGATGACCGATAACCATCAAACGGCTAATAATGGGGTAAGTACTGTGGGAAATCCAAACTTACAAGTTGTTGAAATACCTAAAAACATTGATTTAGTTCTGAATTCGGAGATAGGAGAGGTGCTATACGACGAGATGAAAATAAATAATATTAAAGGGGCATTAACGGTTGGGAATGGAGCCATCAAAATGCAAAATGTAGCTTTTCAGTCGTTGGGAGGCAATTTTATTACTAATGGAACTTATAATTCGTCCGACTTGGCACATCCCAAATTTGATTTCGCTCTTAATCTTGAAAACGTAGAAATTGCTCAGGCGTATCAACATCTTAACATCGTAAAATATTTGATGCCAATTGCCCAATATCTCATCGGTGGAGTGAATTCTAAATTGAAAATTGATGGTGAGTTAGGACAAGATATGATGCCTAAAATCAATACTTTGAGTGGAGATGGACTAATGAAAATATTGAAAGGAGAAATTTCTGAAACAACGCCATTGATACAAAAAATAGTCGAGACAACTCATTTATCTAAACTTAAAGACACCAAATTAAACAATCTTTTGATGCAATTTGAAATCAAAGATGGTACGTTTAGCGTAAAGCCATTTGATATTAAAATTGATGATTATAAAATCACCGCTTCGGGTCGTCATGGGTTGATTGGTTCAATGGATTATACTTTGGTTTTGGACGTTCCAGCAGGTAAAACAGGAGTGGCTTTCAGTAGTATTTTCCAAAAATGGACTGGTAAAGCCTTACAAGGAACAGACCGTGTGAAGTTTGATTTGTCATTGGGTGGAACAGTAAAAAATCCTATTTTTGGATTTAAAGGTAGTAGTACCGCAAACTCTTTAAAAGATGCAGTCGTAGCAGAAGCTAAATCGCAAATTGAGGCGGTAAAAACCAAAGCTTTAGAAGAAGCCGACCGTTTGAAAAAAGAAGCTGAAGTTCGTTTGCAAGTGGAAAAAGATAAGCTTTTAAATGAAGCTAATTCAAAGAAAGCAGAAGTAGAAGCCCGCTATAAAAAAGAAAAAGACGCTTTAGAAACGAAAGCTCGTGCAACGGCTGATAGTATCAAAAAAACGGCCACTGACCGAGCCAAAAAAATATTGGAAGAGCAAAAAAAAAGTGTATTGGATGGACTTTTTAAGAAAAATAAGCCAACTCGAACTGATACTATAAAGAATTTTAGAGGAAAAAATTAAAATCTAAAGCGAGTTTTTACCCATTCAGGCAAACGTTTATTATTAGATAAATGGATATTTAATAGGCATTAAGTGGAAAAAACGATAATATTTTTTAACTACTATCATGATTACATTTCAAACCATCCTTCAAAAATTTGGAGAAAAAGGCGAAAAAACAGGCTGGACTTATATTGATATTCCAGCCGATATTGCCCAAGAAATAAAGCCTGATACTAAAGTTGGTTATCGGGTCAAAGGAACAATTGATAGCTTTTCGATAAAGTTAACAGCTTTATTGCCAATGGGCGAAGGTGATTTTGTAATGCCCATCAATGCTCAAATGCGGAAAGGAATTCGTAAAGAAGAAGGGGCAACAGTAACTGTTAATTTAGAAGAAGATAAGGACGAATTACCGCAATCTGAAGAGTTATTAATTTGTCTTGAAGACGAGCCAAAAGCCTTATTAGCATTCAATCAATTGCCCAAGAGTCACCAAAACTATTATTTCAAATGGATTGAATCTGCTAAAACTATTGAGACAAAAACCAAACGTATCACCATGACGGTACAAGGTTTGGCAATGGGTATGAATTATGGCGAAATGTTGAGGTATTATAGAAATTTAGGTTGATTTTATAACGTAGATTTTAGGCTGTATTACGTTTAAAATAAGCCCAATTGCTCATTACTACCTAATTTACCCGTGTAATAATCATTTACATCTTTATATTCGTCGGGTAGATTTTTACGAGAGCATGAAATATTAAAATGGGTGAAAATCTTTTCTAATTCTTCCGCAGCTCGATGTCCTGCTTGGTCATTATCTAAGTAAAAAACTACGTTGACTCGTTGGAATAATTTAGCCCATTCCTTCTTGAAAATATTGGCTGTACCCAAACTAACTGCCACTTTCCCTTCTTGTACAAGCCTAATACAGTCAAAAGCTCCTTCAGTTACATAAACTGTCTCACCAGAGCGAATTTTTAGTAGAGAATCGACATTGAAAAGTGTTAAAGGCTGATTGTTTAAAAAGCAATAGCGATTTGTACCTTCGGCTGGTTTTCCAATAACCCGACCCTGTAAATATACAATTCTTCCTCCTCGATAATATGGAATAATTAGTGAATGAGAATAAAAAATTAAGTTATTTCTTTGGTTATATAAGCCCGATTCTTGTAAGTCTAAATACGAAAAACGTTGTTTTAAATACCACGTAACTTCAGTATAATCTTTTATAACGAAAAGTCTAAAATCTTTAATTGTTTTCTCTGTAAAGCCACGGTGTTTTAGGTAATCAAGTGCAGTTTTTGATAATTCATTGGTTTTTTGCTGTAAACAAAAATCTCTAAATGCTTCATAAATCTGTGAATGAATCTCTGCAGTTGGCTTTTCTTTCGCTTGAATATTCCTTATTTCCGGAACATTCAGCACATTCATTTTTGGTAAAGGCTTTTTATAAGTGGAATGATATTTTTGAAAACCAGACACATATTCACTCGCCATTTCATTAATGGTCGTTTTGATGTCTAAATGTTTTATTTCGGAATATAAGGTAATAGAGTTCCCTGTTTTTGCACAACCAAAACAATAGAAGCTATTAGTATGGGGATAAAGTACAAGTGAAGGCGTATCGTCCTCGTGGAATGGACATTTCATGCGATGACGTTGAACTTCTAAGCCCAAGTCTTCTGCTACTTGTAGGATTGAAATTTGGTTGAGTTCGTCAAGGACGTTCATAGTTTTTGAGTGTAAAATAAACCATAAACCCCACAAAAGCCAAGAACTCTTGTGGGGTTTATTTGTTTTGAGCGAAATTTAGTTACTAAACTTAACTTTCAATTCGTTCAATTTAGTCTTTACCGAAGTATCAATTTGACGGTCATTTACCGTTAAAATATAGCCACCAATTAATGTTGTGTCAATTTTTTCAATGACTTCTACCGTTTTACCAGTAGCATCTGCCACAATTTTCTGAAATTCAGCTTTTTGAGCAGTAGTCAAAGGGGCAGCAGTTGTAACGTAAGCTTTTTGAATACCTCTGAATAATTCGTATTGACGAAGGTAATCTTCGGCAATATGAGGAAGTACTTCTTCACGATTTTTCTTCGTGATGATTTCAAAAATTGACATTGAAGCTGGATCTACTTTACCTGTAAAGATTTTTTGTAAAACCGTCAACTTGTCATAATGCGATACAATTGGGCTTTTCAACAGTAAATAAAACTGATGATTTTCATCGCAGACTTGGTTAAAGAGTTTCATATCTTCATAAACCTTATCTTCAACGTTTTTTTCTATAGCCAAATCCAACAATGATTTAGCGTATCTGAATGCAACTGTTTGCTGGGACATCTTTTTTGCAGTTATTAGTTATCAATTATCTGTTATCAGTTAGTAATTAATTGTTTGAGTTGAAGAGAAAATAAAGCCTCAATCTAATAATTAATGATAATAACTAAGCAGACAAATAATAATAACAGGTAATTTTTAACTTAACTTATCAGAGAATTCTCCTGTAATAGTTAATCGAAACCATTGACTGATAACTGTTAACTATTAGCTGTTCACTGTTAATTCAACTTTGCGTCAGCTAAAAGGCTTGTCACTAAGTTTTCTTGAGCTGTACGGTCAGTCAATTGATTACGCAATACTTTTTCTGCGATTTCTAAAGACAAAGTAGCTGTTTCTTTTCTCAAGGCAGCAACGGCATTAGCTCTTTCTTGTGTGAAAGCTGCACGTGCTTTTTCAATTTCCTCGGCACCTACTTTTTGAGCATCTGCTTTAGCTTGAGCAATCATTGCATCGCCTGCTTCTTTAGCTTGTTTCAAAACTCTATCACGTTCAGCACGAGCTTCAGCGATAAGTTTTTCGTTACCTGCTTTCAAATCGGTCATTTCTTGACGAGTCTTAGCGGCTAACGAAAGAGCATCTTCAATAGATTGCTCACGTTCTTGTAATGCTCCCATGATTGGTTTCCACGCAAATTTTGCTAAAATGAAAAACAATACTCCGAAAATTACTAATTGCCAGATTATCAGACCAAGGGCTGGTTCTAAGATGGAAACTAACATGATTTTTTGTAGTTTATTTTTTTAAGTCCTTAACAATGAGCCAAGAGCTATTCGATTTTTATTTTAATAGAAATCAAAAAATGTTTAATTTCTATTGAAAAATCAGCATACTTGCCTAATGCGTATTGTATGCTGATTTTAAGTTCTTAAACTAATCATCTTTAAATCAAATTATTACCAGACTATTTCTTAGTAATTACAAGGATTTTTGAATGATTAATCTTGAGCTAATAACTATGCTTTTGTAGTTACTAACAAACAAATTACTGCTGCGAAAAGAGCAACGGCTTCAACGAATGCCGCAACGATCAACATAGCACCTTGGATTTTTCCTGACGCTTCTGGTTGACGAGCGATAGCTTCCATTGCAGAACCACCGATTTTACCAATACCAACACCAGCACCAATTGCTGCTAAACCTGCACCCATACCTGCTAAACCTAACGCTTGAGAAACTTCTAATAACATTGACATAATTGTAATTGTTTATATTTATTAATTTGAAAATACGTATATAATTAGTGATTTGCTTTCAGAATCCGAAATCACAATTCGAACATCTTAGTGATGTCCTTCTTCAACGGCTGCTCCAATGTAAGTTGAAGTCAATACTGTAAATATATATGCTTGTAAGAATGCTACCAATAACTCAATTAAGTTCATGAAAACCGAGAATGGTACTGCAATGAAAGCAACGCCGATACTTTTGAAGATGAAAATCAAGGCAATCAAACTTAATAGAATTAAGTGTCCCGCTGTGATATTGGCAAAAAGACGAATCATTAATGAGATTGGTTTCATAAATACACCGATAATTTCTACGGGTGTTAATAAAATCAATAACCATTTAGGAACGCCTGGCATCGCAAAAATGTGTCCCCAGTAAGTACTTTTACCATTTAAGTTTGCTACAAAAAAGGCAATTGTTGCTAATACTAAGGTAATAGCAATGTTACCAGTTACGTTGGCACTTCCTGGAAGAAGTCCTAACATATTATTAAATAAGATAAAGAAGAATACCGTTAACAAATAAGGAACGAAACGCTTATAATGTTTCTCGCCAATGTTTGTTTTCGCTACTTCGTCACGAATAAAAATAATGATTGGTTCAAAAGCTGACTGCAAACCTGATGGAGCTTTTCCAACACGTTCTTTGTAAGATTTTGCGATAGTGAAGAAAATTACTAATAGAAGGAAAACACTGATTAATAATGATGCTACGTTTTTGGTGATTGATAAATCTAAAACGAAAGAACCATCTTCGGCAACGATTTTACCTTCTTCTAATTTCAATCCTTCATAGGCAATTTCGTTATGATGCTCATCCTTAAAACGACTTGAAGAAAAAATAGTCAATCCTCCTTTATTCCAAACGATACATGGTAGAGGAACAGAGTAGTGAGTATGTCCAACAGTGGCAAAATGCCAGTCGTGTTCATCCGCAATGTGTTCCATCATCATCTTACCCGGATTGAAGGCTTCGGCTTCGCCATGAGCGTCTTCTTCTCCTGTTTTGGCTTCTATGCTCGCTTCAGTAGCGGTAGAATCTGTGTGATGCTCTTGAGCAAAAAGGGTGCTTGAAATTAAAAATAAAAAAGCAAAAATATTTGAAAAATACACTTTCTTCATCACGGCTTCTTGGAAGTATATGGTTGATTAATGATAACGTCCTTACTGGTGGTTTTGTTTGTTCGTATTGATTGTCAGGTAGTTAGGAAAAACATATTGACTTTCCCTACGAAAAGTGTCGCAAGTTACTATACAATCCGAATATTTCAAAACCTGTGTAAAATAAATAGAGTACAAAAAAGTTAATGATAAAAATATTGATGTCTGGAGTTCCTAAATAAACGAACGTTCCGATGAATAAAAGGCTGAGTATCAGACGTGCTACTACACTGCCCAAATAAAATTGAACAAAGTTCTCTCGGTTCTTCGCAAAGCCCTGTTGCATTAATAAATGATTAAGATATGATATTGCAAAAAAGAATGATAATATAATCCATTTCTGAGGATGCAAATATTGGAAAAGTCCAACTTGAGGGGCAAAATAAATAACAATTCCAATAGCAATTGTGAGTGCAATGATACGAACCATCTTTTCCGTTTTTTTCTGCAAAGATAAGTTATAAAAGTTAAAGAGTTATGGTTGTTAAAAAGTGAAAAAACATCCCTTTCTCGATTTTTAAACAATCATAACTCTTTAATTTACCCAACTGTGTTCATTACTTTACCCCATATTCCGCTCTTGCCACGCCTACATTTCCTTGGGTAGAAACGCCTTCAACGATAATGCGAATGTCACTTGAAGCGTCTGTATTCCAATAAGTTATACTTGCTTTTCCAGTAGCATCGGTTCTGATATTGGGTTGCCAATGAAGCGTTGAACGGAAGTCTGGACGAGCATGGTCTGGTATGGCTACGTCGTATTTAGGAGCATAAAATTCACGGGCAACAGCGTATCCAAGTCGTTTTTGGAGACTAATTCCCATTACGGGGTCTTTTGAATAATCATAATTTCCTCCACCCCTTTTGGTCAATATAGAAATAACACCTGTTGAACCCCTTGATCCAAAAATGGCGGCTTCTGCACCTTTTAAAATGTCAATTTTATCCACATCACATGGAGTAATAGATGAAAGTGCATCTGCATCCACAGCCATTCCATCTAACAAATAAAGCGGTTCGTTACTCCCCGTCATGCTGGTAATTCCTCTTATCAAAACCGAATAACTCCCTTGTCCATTTGGAGATACTTGTACGCCTGCAACTCGTCCTTGAATCATTTGGAACACATTGGTTGCCCCTGCACAAAGTTGTTGATTGACTTGAATA
>JAZKDE010000025.1:0-11786 GCA_040387735.1 Bacteroidota bacterium | reverse complement strand
CTTCTTCAATTTTTTTAGCTTTTACTGTTACGCCATCCAATAATTTAGAACCCCAAGTTATTCGCATTTTTTTATCTAATTCAATGGCATCATTGGCTCGTTTTAAGAAATTAGCCAATTCTTGAGCGTTAAATTCAATGGCCTTGTATGGCGTTTTGATAATTCTTATTTGGGGCGATGGCTTTAGTCCATCAATGGTTACGTCGAGGTTTTTTCCCCCACTTTTCTTCATGCCTTGTACAAACACTTGGGTAGAATCATTGAAATCTAAGCCATAAAATCCGTATCTACCCAAAGAATCAGTCATGCCCATTTGAAAAATAGGTTCTTTACTGCCACTTTTGACCATCAATGTCAGCGTTACTTTATCCGCAATTTTGCCGTTTGGTTTTAGTGCTTTTCCTGTTACTTCCAAACCCGTTTCTAAGAAATGCTCTAATTTGGGTTGCTTGTCTGCCATTAGGTCTTTCCAGATAAATCTTCGCCAGCCTTGGGTCATCATCAACATATCTAAATGACGACTTGCCTCAGGATTTTCTTTATTGAAATAATAAGCTGGTTGTTCAATATTTCCTCTTAGCGTGGAATAATAATCTGAACTGGACAAATTATTTGCATCTGAACTCATCAGTAAATAAGTCATTAAATTCTCTTGATAAGGGTCGGCTACTACTTGTTTTGCATCGGTAACTGCTACCGAAAAATTACCCTCTACGGGTTTTCCATCGGCATCAGAAGCTTCAATATTTAGCGTTACTTTTTCACGATGTTTGTAAGTGGCTTTATCAGGCGTGACTTTTAGAGTGAGTTGTTTATGCTGATTATGGAAAAATAAACGCTCACAAAGTGGTTCGCCTTTGGCATTCATTAAAGTAATTTGAACAATACCATCGTCTGGGATTTTGGCTTTTGGCAATGAAATTCCGAAGACTTTTTGTGTTTCATTACCCTTTGCCATAAAACAAAGTTGCCCTCTTTGATGTGCCACAATGATTAACTCTGAGGCTTTATCGGCAGTTTTTGGCGAACTGTTTGAGATGAAAATTTTAACTTTTTCTTTATTGCTTAAATTATCAACGGCAATAGTAAAACCTTGTGCATAAGCCACAGGCATGGCAAATGGAAGATATTTCCCGTCATTTTGCTTTACATAAGCGGTATAGGTTTTTTGCTCTTCGGGTGTGAAACTGAAATAACCCATTCCCAAATGCTCTGACTGAAATGCCGCTACGGTATCTTTCGTATTTTCCAAGACAAACCCTTGGGCATCAACGCCTTTTCCTGCAATATTTAAAGCCTTGAAAGCAATACGGGAAGTAATACCATTAACTGCGTTGCCGCCTTCTGGAAAGAATTGAACATCAGCTACTTGCATTAATTTAAGGGCATTGTCGTCTGATAAACGATTTTTAATTGAGCCTTGCCAAATTTTAAAATCCTGATGAAAAAAGAAATCTTCGGAATAATTTTTCATGTAATTGGTGTACGCCCGAATGTGATAAACGCCTTCTGCCAAACTGTCGGGCAGGGCAAATTCTCCGTGCGTTGAACCATCGCATTTTAACATCCGACTGGCAATAATTTTGCCTTTGGTATCATCAATTAATTCAACGTACAAAACCCGACTTACCGAGTCAATTCGATGATTAATTCCGTCGAATAAATAGCCTTTAAACCACATCGTTTCACCCGCCATGTAGTAAGGTTTGTCAAAATGTAAATAGACTTTTTCTTGGGGAGTTTCTTGACGATATTTTTCAAGTTTAGCGATAATTTTTTCGGTGAGATTCCCACCTTCTTCTGTAAAGGTAAAAGCGGTGGTGATAAATAGTGAGATAGCCAATAAGGCGTAAAGTTTACGAATCATGTTTTGGTAGAATGGGGATTAAAACGTTAGAGTTAATTTTTATCAAATTTCTAAAGTCAAAACGATAAACGCAATTAATTTATGATAAAAGGAGGATTATTAATTGTGGATTAGTGAATTAGTGAATTGTGAGTTAGTGATCGGTGAATTAGTATTCCTTCCATAATCACTAAATCACCATTCACTAATTCACAATTAAAATTAGTTTTTCTTCCGTTTTTTAGTCTTATATAACCTCGGATTTGATTGAAATTCTTTTTCTTCCAATTCCTTTTTGTCTTCTTCTTCACGAGTTTTGAAAAGATAATCATCGTCGTCCATTACGGGCGATTCTTTTAGGGCTTTCCAATCAAATTTTTCGTCGATAGGAGAGAGGGCTTTTGCAGGGTCAAAAATACGTTTATCTACATTTATGGCATCATAAGGCGTAAAATCAGTTTGGTCGGTAAAGAAGTCGGAAAGATCAGTTGCTCCCGCATCGTATTGATTTAAGTACGGAATGCCTAAAATATTCCACATTGTTTTGAAAATACTTCCGAAGCTATAATGCTGATGTCCGACGTAATTTTTCTTGGCGTAAGGTGAATAAATTTGCAAAATACTACGGTGTGCATCCACATGGTCAATTCCTCCTTGTGAATCATCTTCGGTAACAATAATTACCATGTTTTTCCAGTAAGGCGTATGGCTCAAAAACTCCACAACTCGCCCGACTGCCAAGTCGTTATCCGCCATATAGCTTTCTCTAAATGGGAAACCTGCTTTTGGTCTTTCGCCTGCTCCGTGGTCATTTGGCAACATCAAAGGCACAACTTGTGGCATGGTTTTGCCTTCGCCCATGAATTTCTTTTGGAAGTCTTTCATGAAAACATCCGCCCGAAATTGGTCAGGAATTGCCATATTATACGTCGGGAATTCCCATTCCGTATTTTTGTACATCGCATTGGGTAACGGATAATTTACACCGTATTTTTCCCCGCCCACTTTCATGGTCGAGTCGTTGTAATTTCCTTCTTGCTCAGTTGTAAATCCGTAGTTGTGAAATGAAATAGTATTGCGTTCAAAATGCTCCCACATTGAGCCGTCCTGATTATAATCTTCAGGATAAAAACTGCCCGATGAACCCACAATTGCAAAATGCCCCGGAGCAGTAGATTCTTGTTTGTACTCACGCTTACCCCCGTAAGCTGCCGATACGTGGGTTTCCGTCCATTCGTTCGGGTAAACGCCTGAAAGCCAGCGGTGTCCATCAGCAGAATGATCGGAGTCAACGTAGAAATTATCTGCCGTTCCAAATCGTTTTGCTAAAGCTAAATGGTTGGGCATCACGGTACAATTGGTGATTTTTTGAGAGCCAGATTTATTGGTAAAACTCGAATTTACACCGTAACGAGCGATTGACGGGTCGCCATTTCCTTGTTTTAATTGTCCGAAAACTTCGTCATAAGTTCGGTTTTCTTTCGAGATATAAACGATGTATTTGATGGGCGATTCTTTCTCTTTGGGAAAACTTGGAATAGGGTTGTTTTCGCTCTTTTTTGTTTCCTCAAACTTGAAATTATAAGCCACAACTTTATCCGTTTCTGCTTTTAAATTCTCTTCTTTCGGAATATCCAAAACTGAAACAGAACCTTTCATTAAACTTCCGATGTAACTTCCTTCTGCACCAATTTTAAATTTTGAGCCGCCATTTGGTCCAGAGCCAAACCCTTTAGCGTTGGCAACTACTAATTTTTGATTGTCTTTACTTACCTTCAATTTTGACGGAAACCAACCCACAGGTAAATGTCCAATCGTTTTCATGTTTGGAATGTCAATCACGCCAACTGCATTAATACCCGATTCTGCTACGTAAAGGCGTTTTTGGTCGGGAGAAATTGCTAAACCAAACGGAATAACTCCTTTAAAACGACCTAATCTTTCATCTAATTTTAGTTGAATAGTATTGATAATTTTGCCTTCTTTGGGGTCAATCACTGAAATATTATCGTTGTTCCCGTTGCTCACAAAAACGTATTTATCAGTCGCCACTAATGAATTTGGACTCGAACCGCCCACGGCAGGAATACCTTCAATCATCTCACCAACCAAAACGCCCGTTTTGATTTTGGCAGTAACTTTTGGTTTTTCAGTCAAATCATACGCCCAAACAGAAAACGACTCAGGAGCATTTGGGTCGCCCAAACCTGCAACGTCTTTGTCTTCAACTCTAACACCTTCCCGCATTTCTTTGGTATTGAATCCGAAAGGTGGTTTTTTCAAATACGTTTCCTTGTTTTTGGGGTCAAGATTTTTGACTAAACTATACTCAAACATTCCGACGTTGGCAACGTAAAGTGATTTTTCATCGGGCGAAAGGGTAATTCCAAAAGGATAACGACCCGTTTTTACGTTTTCAATGACTGCTTTTTTCTTCGTATCAATAAAGGCAATTCTAAAACCAATTTGGTCAACAACGTATAGTTTTGAGCCATCCGCCGACATCGTCATATCTCCCATGTATCCATCGGAATAATCCTGATTATCGAAGGAAACATTGCAGTTGATTTCTCCTACTTTTTTTGCTGATTTTATGTCAAAAATAAATACCTTATTCGTTTGTCCACCCGCTACATAGACCAATTTATTGTCGGGAGAAATAGCCAAGCCCATAAACACGGCAGCCAATAAATTATCATCCGTTTTGGGGGAATTTGGGATTTGAGTAATTATTGGGTTAGTTGTGAATATATTATGTAAAATACTGATAGAGAATGGGTTAGTTCCAGAATTGGCGGTAATGATTGTTTTACCATCGTGACTCATTGCCATGCCATAAGGATGCGGAGCAATGCGGTAAGTTTTGCCCAAAGGTTTAATGATTCTACCATTTGGAATAATGGTTTCTCCCGCAGGATTGACCACACAATAACGCTCACTTGCAGGAGCAGAAACTCGCCATTGAGAAAAACTTAAAATAGGGAAAGTACAAAAAGAAAATAAGATTAAAAGACGTTTCATTGATGTTGGATTTATTGAAACTGAAATTTAGTTTTTTTCTTTTTGATGGACTAATTTTTGGAGTTATTATTTGGTTAAGTTGTCTGTAACCCGAGACTTCCGCATCGGATTACAAATTTCTTTGTCTGGGTTGAAAACTGACTAAAAGTCAATTTTAACCGACTTTTTTATTTTTCAAATATCGTTGAGCTAATTAATCTCTTTAATCGGCACATAAAATACCGTTTTTTGAGCCGATTAGCCCTAAAACACCACAAAATCGTTTTTCCCTTATTAATTCCGTAATTTTGTGCTTGTACAGAAATTCTGTGGTAGGGGTGTATTGCATACGCCCAATGTCTGCCAGCGGGGGCGTATGTGATACGCCCCTACAATTGTGATAAATAATCCTTACAATATGTCATTTGAATCATTAAATCTTATTGAACCTATCCAAAAAGCATTAGCTGAGGAAGGTTATACAACTCCTACACCCATTCAAGCACAAGCAATACCTATTATTTTGCAGGGAACAGACCTTTTGGGCGTGGCTCAAACAGGTACGGGAAAAACAGCAGCTTTTGCTATTCCGATACTTCAATTATTACATAAAAATCATACTTTCTCTAAAGGAAAACGTTCGATAAAAGCTCTTATCGTTACGCCTACTCGTGAATTAGCCATCCAAATTGATGATAGTTTTCAAGCCTACGGAAAATACACAGGCTTGACGCATACCGTCATTTTTGGTGGTGTAAAGCAAGGTAGACAAACCGATGCTTTGCAAAATGGCGTGGATATTTTGGTAGCAACCCCAGGACGATTATTGGACTTGATTAATCAGCGTTTTATTTCACTGAAAGACATTCAGTTGTTTATTTTGGATGAAGCCGACCGTATGTTGGATATGGGTTTTGTGCATGATATCAAGAAATTATTAGCAATTCTTCCTCCTCGCCGTCAGTCTTTATTTTTCTCAGCAACGATGCCTGCTGAAATTCAGAAATTGTCGGATAGCATTTTATACAAGCCACAAAAAGTGGAAGTTACACCTGTTTCCTCAACGGCAGATACCATCAAACAAGCACTTTATTTTGTTGATAAAGGGAATAAAAATGCGTTGTTATTGGATATTCTGAAAGATAAAGCCATCGAAACGGCCTTAGTTTTCACCCGAACAAAACACGGAGCGGATAAAGTAGTTAAAACACTATTGAAAAGTAATATCAAAGCCGAAGCTATTCACGGAAATAAAGCCCAAAATGCTCGTCAGAGAGCATTGGAGAATTTTAAAGCCAAAACCACAAGAGTTTTAGTGGCAACTGATATTGCGGCACGTGGTATTGATGTGGACGATTTAGCTTATGTCATCAATTTCGAAATGCCAAATATTCCCGAAACTTACGTTCACCGTATCGGACGAACTGGGCGTGCGGGAGCCAATGGAACAGCTTTCTCTTTTTGTGAAACGGAGGAAATACCTTATCTGAAGGACATTCAAAAACTGATTGGAAAGAAAATTCCAGTTATTGAAAATCACGATTTTTTGATGAGTACACAACCCGTGGTAGAAGTTCAAAAGCCTCATAATCCAAGTAGAAATACCACAAAACCTAATGATTCTTCAAAAGGTAAGAAAGTTTGGTTTAAAAGGAAATAATATATTGGCGAGAACCCTGGCAATATTTAGGTTTATGAATCTGCTTTCACTAAAATTCATTAGGGATACATTTCAGGAAATTGTCTAAAGTCGTTCAATTATTCAAGTTCCTACGGTAAATTCTGACATTTATAGGTTTTATACAAAAAACATGGAAATAGTACAAAAAATATTGGTATTATTTCAAGTAAAAGTTGTTTATTTTTGTGAATCATTTGTAAGCTCTTCAAAGTTTGAGTTTCTTTGTGGTAATTTTTTAGTGATGTGTTGGATTGGATAAGACTAAGCACTAAAAACTACTAACTAAGACCAAAAAACGGATGTTTATAAATGCTATTGCCAGTTATTTGCCCGAGCAAATTATTACTAATGCCTATTTTGAAGAACTTAATGGACTGACCGACGAGTGGATTATTGAACGTACAGGTATTCATGAGCGACGCAAAGCTTCTCCAGAAGAAAATACGCATACGATGGCGATTGAAGCAGTAAATAAATTGACTGCAACTCTTCCTTACGATATTTCCGAAATAGACCTAATTGTTGGGGCAACTTATACGCCTCATGATTGTATTTTTACCCTTGCTCACGCCATTCAGCATCACATCAATGTTAGTGAAATTCCAGTCGTAACGATTTCTTCGGCTTGTTCATCATTATTAAATGCTGTTGAAATTGTTCAAGGGTATTTTGCGTTAAATAAAGCTACCAAAGCCATCGTTGTAGCTTCAGAACATAATACAGCCTATAACAACGAAGATGATACCAAAGCGGGACATCTTTGGGGAGACGGTGCGGTGGTATTATCTATCTCGAAAGAAAGAACTTCGGAGTCTGATTGGGAGATTAAAGATGTGCTTACGGGTGGAGCCGCCAACGTTGGTAAAGCCTCAGTAAGTGTAACGCTAAAACCCCTTGATAGAGGTATTGTGATGCCTTACGGAAAAGATGTCTTTATCAATGCTTGTACTTACATGCCTAAGGCGAGTTTACAAGTCATTGAACGTAATGGATTGACAATCAGTGATATTAAATATATTGCACCGCATCAAGCTAATCTTAGGATTTCTAAAAATGTAGCAGGAACATTAGGGGTTTCAGAAGAGATTATGCTTTCTAATATTCAGTATTTAGGAAATACAGGTTGTGCGGGTTGTGCCATCGTTTTAGATGAAAATAAAGCAAAATTTGAGAAAGGAGATAAGATTATCGTAACCGTTTTTGGCGGAGGATATTCTTATGGAGCAATGCTTTTAGAGATATAATAACGCCACTTATCATTAAAAATAAGCCGATTCAAATAATCTTTGAGTCGGCTTATTTTTTTTGGGTAAATTAATGGTATAATATTCAATTTTGTAAAATTTCCAGAAAATGAAACAGAAAAATAAAGTATCAAAATTGTTAACGGTACTTACTTTGGCGTTAATTGGTGGTTTTGTAGGTTATTTTATTGGTAAAATGTTTGGCGGAGGAATGACAAAATCAGAAATATCGCCTATAATATTATTTGTAATAATAATGCTCGTTTCTCTATTGGTGATTGCGTGGCACGAAGCTGGCCATGCTTTTGCAGGAATGAGAGTCGGCTTTGATTTTAGAATGTACGTAGTCGGGCCTTTTTTATGGGAAAGGCAAAACGGACGATGGGAGTTTAGATGGAACAAAGACATCAATAAGGCGGGAGGTTTAGTGTTATGTTTACCTAAGGATTCGGTAGATTTAAGCCGAAGATTTTCCATTTTAGCGGCGGCAGGACCAATTTCCAGTTTGCTTTTATCCATAGTTGCTTATGGTCTATATTGGTTTTTATTTAGGAATAATGCCAATCATTTTACTGGTTTTATCGTCGGGAAATACATCTTTATTTCTACGGCATTAATGTCTTTATTGATTTTTATTGTTACTGCTATTCCTTCAAAAATGGGCGGCTTATATTCTGATGGAGCGAGAGTTTTACGTTTTCAAAGAGGTGGAGATACGGCAAGATTTGAAATTTTAATGATGAAAATTATTGCAGAAACAACCAGTGGTACTCGTCCTAAATTGCTTAGAACGGATGAATTAGAAGAAGTTTTGGAAATTGCAAAACGTCAAAATGAGCCATTTGGTGTTTATACGCATAGTTTTTTGTATCAAAATGCTTTTGATAATGGAGATGTCGAAAAAGCGGAAAAGCATTTGTTAGATTACATAGCTGAGGCGGAAAATATTCCCGAAGGTTTTAGAAATATGGTGTGGCTTGATGCTGCTTTCTTTTATGCTTACACCCAAAGAAATTATACAGTAGCTGAAGAATATTGGCATCAATTTAAACCCTCTTCTATTATTCCCAAAGCTCAAATTTTGGCAACTGAGGCCTCTTTGAGTTTTTTGAAGAAAGATTTTTTGACCGCTCTTTCAAAAATAGAACTTGCCACAAAGGAATTACCAAATATGCTCGATAAGGGATTGTCTATTGCCTTAAATGAGAAATTGATGTTGCTCAAAACTGAAATTGAATCGGAGACTAAATAAGTCATTGAGGATGATAATTATCTGATTTATGATAGTATTTAACATTAAAAAGCCTCTTGGATTTTGGAATCTAAGAGGCTTTTTAAATTTTAACTTACAATAACGATCAAAAATTAAGAAATCGTCAACGTTGAACCTGTTATTGTTACGGTATATTTCGATAAACTACTGCTGGCTGGGCCTCTGGTTACAGAACCCGTTGAACTAAATTGAGCTCCGTGGTTTGGACAATAAAAAACACCGTTTCCTTGATAAGTAACCGCTGTGCCTTCGTGAGTACAAGCTTTTGCCAAGGCAACAAAAGATGCTGCTGTACTTCCCGCACTAATTCTGGCAATGATTACACCACTTGAATAAGTATAATCGCCAACATTTTTAATGGTAGTGGAAATATCAAGAGAAACTCCGCTGGGAGTAACACTATCTGCACTTTTGCAGGAAGCTAAAACTGCCATCAAAGCAGCACCACCTAAGCCCATGCTTCTGAGAAAATCTTTTCTTGAAATTGATTCTTGTGTCAACATTATTTTAAAAGGGAAGTTTAAATGTGGAATTAATAATACTTTTAAATTAAGCCGTAATGTGCAGAATATTACCCACCAATGAGGTTTTATAAACGGTTAACCCGCCTCTGCCATTACTATTTAAGCCAACGCCCGCCGTGGTAAATCTGGCTCCGTGCGATTGACAATAAAATTCTCCGCTTTGATAAATTACCTGTTTTTGACCTTCATGACTACAAGTTTGCGTAACCGCAGCGTAAGTATTGGCAGCCACTAAAGCCACCACAATATTGCTCTGACGAACGTATCCACCTACTTTTAATAAAGCTGCATTTGCCGAAAGCGTAAGGTCGAGCGTAAGTAAATCTTTAGTTGTCACTAAATCAGTAACCGTTACAGCAGCACTCGCACCCGATATTCCGTTGGCAGTTTGTAATTTAAAAGTATATACACCCGCCGATGAAGGCGTGTAAGTATTTGCCCCAACTACTGCCGCAAAAGTGGTTACTTGCGTCGTTCCGTTAAAAACAATGATTGTTCCTGCCAAAGCCGTAGTGATTGAAATAGCACTATTGGTGTTAATACTACTAACCGAAAGGGTTGGCGCAGCAGGGGTGGTTGACGTTTTAGCCGTTACAATTACGGTCGCACTTGAAATGGAAGTTCCAGTAGAAGTTAGTAATTGAAACGTGTAAGTTCCCGCCGTGGTTGGTGTATAAGTATTCGTTCCCGAAACTGCCGTAAAAGTTGTTATTTGAGTTGTGCCATTAAATACCAGTACCGTTCCCGCTGATTCCGTTGTTACCGTGATTGGACTACCCGTCACCGTACTGGCGGAAACCGTTGGAGCGTTCGGCACACTTGGCGTAACCGAAACAGGTTCGGGTACAGTCTGTTTTTCATTCAAGCAAGACGAAAGCACCGCCATTAACGCAGAGCCACTAAAGCCCAGCGTCATTAAAAATTTCTTTCGATTAATAGATTCTTGTGTTAACATTTTAAGAGAAGTTTAATTGTTTTGTTAGGTAAGGTTTTTTATCATGAATTGACTATTACACTTTATTTTTACTTTTAAGTACATGATTTTTTGTGGATTCATTGCCTACGGATTTTTAAAAGCTGTATTTTACTGAAATTTTGACGCACTGAACCAAGCAATGAAAAATTGCCCATTTTCTAAATAATTAAGAGATTGTTTTGAGGAAATGTTTCTTATAATGAAGAGGATAAGTAATTTTAGCAATTAGGAATGCTGTTAATTTCTAAAAATATTAACTGTATTGAGCGGAAATTATTATTCATTGAACAGAAAAATTAGTGCTAAACTTAATATATCTAATGACAAATTCTAAGATAAAAACGCACAGTACAGAAGCATTTCGGGACAAGTTTATTAAGCCCGAAGGAAATCTGGATAATTTACTGAAGTTAGATTTTGGAAAGTTTTTTATTGTGAAAGTAGAGGATTTAATACGGCTTATCAAATTGCCCGTTCCGCCGTCCAGAGCCACTACGCACTCTTTTATTTATCTTACCGAAGGCGAAGCCAATATGACTATTGGGAGTCAATCGTATAAAATTATCAAAGATGAATGTTTAATTGTTCCCGCTGGACAAGTGTATTCTTTTGCCAAACATGATATAAATAAAGGCTATCTCTGTAATTTTCACAACGACATTATTATTGGTAAATTTGGAAAAAGTGAACTCCTAAAAGAATTTGAATTTCTCAATATCTGGGCGAATCCTTGCATTAAATTGAATCTACAATCTTCTGGTTTTGTTTGTCAGCTTTTGGAGCGAATTTTTATTGATTACACCCAAAATGGTTTGGGAAATATTGACATTATTCAATCGTATTTTATCGCTTTATTGTGTGAAATTAATCTTGCCTATAAACCCCTTTTGAATAGTTCTCAAACTACCTCAATAACGTTGACAAATGCCTTTAAAGAATTGCTTTTTAAGCACATAAAATCCAAGCATTTAGTGAGTGAATATGCGTCACTATTAAATGTCAGCCCGAATCATTTGAATAAAGTAATCAAGAAAATTACGGGAAAATCACCCACCACATGGATAGATGAATCAATTGTTTTAGAGGCAAAAGTTTTGTTGTTTCAAACGTCACTTTCCATTAATGACATAGCGGCAGAAATTGGCATTTATGACCAGTCGTACTTTAGTAGGCTCTTCAAAAAATACGAAAATACTTCTCCCGTGAAATTTAGAAAAATGATTGAAATATCCTAAAAAGTGC
>JAZKDE010000024.1:0-67406 GCA_040387735.1 Bacteroidota bacterium | reverse complement strand
AGAATGCCAAAAGCATTAATTTTACCCTAACATACAAAAACTAAAATGACAAAAACAGAATTAGCCGCTCTCCGTGAGAATTATACAAAAGGCAGTTTGGACGTAAAAGACGTTGCGAATACGCCCATCGAGCAATTCCAAGAATGGTTTGATGAAGCCGTAGCCAGTCAAATACTTGAACCAAATGCCTTTTTGCTTTCAACGGTATCACATGAAAATAAGCCTTCTACTCGGGTGCTTTTACTGAAAGGATTGGACAACGGCTTTACATTTTATACCAATTATTTGAGCCGTAAAGGAACCGAATTAGCTGAAAATCCGAATGCGTGTCTAACGTTTTTTTGGGCGGAATTAGAGCGTCAAGTAAGAATTGAAGGATTGATAGAAAAAGTCTCTGCGGAGGAATCAGATGCTTATTTTCATAGTCGCCCGAGGGGAAGTCAAATTGGTGCTTGGGTTTCTAACCAAAGTATGGTAATTGGACAACGTGAAATCTTAGAAGAAAGAGAAAAACATTTAATCGAAAAATTTGGCTACCAATCTATTCCACGTCCTCCGCATTGGGGTGGTTACAGACTTGTACCAAATTATATTGAATTTTGGCAAGGTCGTCCATCACGTTTGCACGACCGTATTGCTTACACTTTGTTGGAAAATGACGATTGGAAGATTGAGAGACTTTCGCCTTAGATTAGTGAATGAAAGGAAAAATAATTTTCAATGTTCAATCGAAAATTTAATACTGCTTTGAAATATTTATTACATTTTAATAAGGACGGTATCGTTTAAAACGATGCCGTCCTTAAAATACGCATTTGATTTTAATTTTGGAATTATTTAAAAATCATTGCTTTTAGCACTATATCAAACTTCCCAAATCTTTTACCCCAATTTTTTTATAACTTGTAAAACCTTCCCCAAATTCTACTCCAATGGCATGTCCTATTTCACGGTTACGAGCTTCCAAAAATTTCAAGAAAGCAGGAGAAGTCAAATAAGATTCAGGTTCAACCGAATTTGGGTCGTAAAACTGACTTTTAAATGCTCTGACTGACGCTTCTTTTTGTTCCCAAAAATCAGAAATATCCACAATAAAATCAGGCGTAAGATAACGGTCTTGGATATAATGATAAATATTTTTAGGTCGCCATGCTAATTGCGGCGTTCCGTCATCTTCAAAGGTTTCAACCATTCGCAAACCCGATTTAAAACACGCATCCACGGCTAATTCACAACCTTTTATGTGGTCTGGATGACGGTCATGATAAGCATTTGCCAATACAATTTCGGGCTGATAACGTCTGATAACACGAATCAATTTCATCAAATGTTCTTCGTCATTTACGAAAAAACCATCTCTAAAACCTAAGTTCTCACGAGCGTGAATTCCTAAGATTTTAGTAGCTTCGGCAGATTCTGCCAAACGCATTTCAGGTGTTCCACGAGTCCCTAATTCCCCACGAGTAAAGTCAACGATTCCAACTTTTTTACCTTGGGCAATGTGCGAACAAATTGTTCCTGAGCAACCCAATTCGGCATCATCAGGATGTGCCGCCATCACGAGTATATCTAATTTCATAAGGTTTTATTAGTGATTAACATCCAATATTTAAGTAACAGCATAATTTTAAAATTAATTATTGAACATTGATTATTAAAAATTATTACACACTGAGAATAATACCAATAAAAAAATGAGTGAGTAAGACTGTTAAACCTCATTCACTCATTATATCATTAAGTCAATCTATTTATTGAATACGTAAACGTCTTCCTGCTCTCAAACTTGATGAAAGTTTCATTCCATTCATTCTCGCTAATTTTTCTACTGAAATACCTGCACGGTTCGCAATTGAATAAAGGGTATCTCCGTAATGTGCTTTTGTCCAAGCAGTTCTACGAGTCATTACTTTATTACCAGCATCTCCGTATTCGTTACCTAATGCCAAGCCGTAAGTATCAAAAACTCTGGCAGAGATTAATACGTGGTCAGAAACTGGTTCAGAACCTGCTCCAGTAAAATTATACACGTAAGTTGGATTAAATGGATTACCTTCATAACGAGTCTCAAAGTGCAAGTGAGAACCTGTACTTCGACCTGTACTACCACCTAAGCCAATCTGGTCGCCTGCTTTCACATAAGCCCCTGATTCGAAATTTTGAGCAGAAAGGTGACCATACAAAGTTTCAATACCGTTATAATGGCGAACAACAATAAATTTACCGTATCCACCACTATTATAGCCAGATACCCGCACAATTCCATCAAAAACAGAATAAACTGGCTCACCAGTTTCTAAATCCAAATCTACACCAGCGTGCAAACGTCCCCAACGTGGGCCAAATTTAGAAGTCATTTTAGGAGAATTATTGGGTACAGACCAAAAACGACCTTGCTCTTTGTTGTATAATTCAACATCAACCACATCGTCAAAATCCTTCGCATCAATTCCATAAGGGTCAATATTAGAAGCATCCCAAACCGAATAATACGTAGCGACCGATACAAAATCATCGCTACCTTCGGGACGAGACTCTTCTTCAATTTCAATAATCAAAGGCTCTCGCTCATCCACTGAAGTGGTATCAAATGAACTTACCGAAGCATTTAGTGCTTTAGCAGGTTCGTATTTATTAGAAGCAGTAATGGCTGATGGTGCATCAACTCTTTCTATTTCGATGTCATTTCTAAATTGTAGTTTAGGCATTTCATCAAAAATTTCTTCTTTTTTTTCTTTCTCTTTATACAAACCCGTATTGTTCTTCACATTAATCTTAGGATTTTTCTTAAAATTCCCCGATTCCTGTGCTGAGACTGCAAACGAGCCAATACAAAGCGAAAAAAGTAGTATGTTTTTAATTTTCATCATAATCTTAATGCAATGAGTGAATGATAAACGGGGTATTTAACCTGATAGAGTGAGTGATTATTTAAAATTTTTATAATCTAAATTTATTTTTTCATTCTCTCAGTCAATCATTCCATCACTTATAAACTAATCTTCTTGTTCAGCCAACCATCTTTCCGCATCTAAAGCTGCCATACAACCTGAACCTGCTGCTGTTACAGCCTGACGATAAATATGGTCTTGTGCATCTCCAGAAGCAAAAACTCCTTCAATATTAGTCCGACTTGAACCTTTTTCTGTAATTAGATAACCTGCTTCGTCCATATCCAAAAATCCTTTGAAAATATCTGTATTAGGTTTATGACCAATGGCAACAAAGAAACCAGTAATTGGTAAAACCGTTTCAATATTGGTGACATGATTTTTTATAAGAACCGAAGTTACTCCGTTATCATCACCCAAAATTTCCTCCGTCTGCGAATTCCAGTGCATCTGAATTTTAGGATTTGATGTAACTCGCTTTTGCATAATCTGTGAAGCACGTAATTCATCACGACGAACAATCATGTGAACTTTCGAGCAAAGATTCGCCAAATAAGTAGCTTCTTCAGCCGCAGTGTCTCCACCTCCTACAATTGCGACCTCTTGATTACGGAAAAAGAACCCATCACAAACCGCACAAGCCGAAACTCCACGTCCATTATATTTTTCTTCCGAAGGCAATCCTAACCATTTTGCTGATGCCCCAGTTGCGATAATAACGGCTTCAGCGTGAATTTCGTGTGTATCATCAATAAAAACTTTCTTGGGTGTACTTGAAAAATCCACCTTTGTTGCCATGCCATAACGCACGTCAGTCCCGAATCTACGAGCCTGTTTTTCAAGGTCTTGCATCATTTCTGGCCCTTGAATTCCGTCGGGATAACCAGGAAAATTTTCTACATCATTCGTTATCGTCAATTGGCCTCCTGGTTGAGGGCCTTGATACATAATTGGGTTTAATCCTGCCCTTGAGGCGTAGATTGCTGCGGTATAACCTGCCGGTCCTGAGCCTATAATTAGGCATTTGGTATGCTCTGCCATTCTAAGTTTTGTACTTTATTAGTGTTTTTATGGTATTCGAACGTCAAGGTTCGGATTATAATTCTAACAAAAAAATTAATACAAAAATTGCACATTAATTTAAAATACACAAGGAATTAATGAATCAGAGAGGAAACAAAAAGACTTATTGCATTGATTTTCAAAACAATAGCGTCTTTTAATTATTTGGCGGGATAAATTGGTAGTTGCAATATACATACTTATTCAAAAATAATACTTTGGAAGGACTTGACCAAGAGCTTTACATTTTTTTTGACAATTGTACAATACTATGAATTTATATTATCTTGCGAACAAATGCTAAAGCCAATTTTTGATACCGACCAACAAATTCTTGAATATCTTGCCAAAAGCGATGTTCGAGCATTTGATTTTTTGTACCAAAAATACTTTTCAAAACTCTACGGTGCCGTTTATAAACGACTACAAAACAGAGAATTAACCGAAGAAGTTGTCCAAGAATTATTTATTTCTTTGTGGGAACGGAGAACAGTTTTGGCCATTTCTACTACCATAGAAGCCTATCTTTTTTCCTCAGTAAAATATTTGGTCATCGCTCAATACAAAAAGAACAATCTCTTTGAACAATATTCAGCTTCGCTCAATCCAGACAGTGACAATGATAATTTTACGGAGCAAGCCGTTGCTTTCGATGAACTGAATGAAGCTTATCAAAAATCCTTATTAATGCTTCCAGAACGTTGCAGAGAAGTTTTTCTGCTCAAAAGAAGTGGCCTTTCTCAAAAAGAAATATCGGAAAAACTGGATATTTCTGAAAAAACAGTGGAAAATCAAATGACTAAAGCCCTAAAAATTCTTCGGGAAGCTTTGAGTGATTATACTACACTTTTGATTTTATTGATTCCATTCACTCACTAATTTACTGAATATTTCTTGGTAGAAATCACCTTCTTCGTTGCAAAATGAAAGGAGAAATTATAATTTCTAAAAAAAAATCAAATTGGCATAGGGGAAAACTCTTGCTCGACTCACTTAGTCTATGAAAGCCAACAAAATGAGACTGAATCAAGAAATAATTGTAAAATACCTAAATAATGAATGTTCCGAAGGCGAACAGGTTTTGGTAGAAGCATGGTATAAATCTTTTGAAAATAACCCCGATGGTATCAGTGATTTATCCGAAAACGACCGTGATGAATTAATCCAAAAAGTTCGCAAAAATATTGACCGACAAATCAATCCTATCAAACTTTATACGCCGCCACGTTGGGTTTGGTACGCAGCAAGTATGGCTGCGATGTTACTGATTGTCTTTGGTTTATCATTTTATTGGAATTCTGATTCGGTCAATAATTTAGCGAAAATAAAATCTGAAATCCCGTTATCCGATTGGGCTAAATACGAAAATTCTTCGGCAAAAATCTTAAAAATTGCTCTGCCAGATGGTAGTACAGTTTGGCTCCAACCAAAAACACAATTATCTTATAATCAATCAGATAGAGTTTACCGACAAGTCAATTTAAAAGGAGAAGCCTTCTTTGATGTAAAACGTGATGAAGCTCGTCCATTTTTGATTTATGCAGGCAAAATGACGACTAAAGTTTTAGGAACGAGTTTCAATGTGAAGGCATATCCAGAAACGGAGAAATTTGAAGTTTCGGTGGTAACAGGAAAGGTTTCGGTAACAAATGATTCTGAAAAGGAAGTTTTTGTAACACCAAAACAACAAGTTGTCTTAGAAAACAAATCTGACGTACTGACTATCAACGAATTACCAAAAGATAAAACATTTTATTGGGAACTGTCATCTTTAACTTTTGATAATACTTCAATGCAAAATGTTGTGAATAATGTTGAACAAAATTTTAACGTAACCATTCATTTGAATCCTGCCTTAAAAAATTGCCGTTTGAGCGGAAATTTTGACCAAGAACACCTCGCTACCATTCTCGAAATCATCTGTAAATCCGTTGATGCAGAATATGAAATCAACGGCAATCAGATTTTTTTGAAAGGAGCAGGATGTGAATAAGTCGCTCATTTTACAAAATTGAATATCTAACCACTACTTTTTATAACTACTCATTGATAATTGTTCACTGAATAACTGCAAATATCTTTTCTAAAATTCATATAAGACTTGGTTCTCTCTATTTCAAAAAGAGAGAACCATAAAATTCCATTAAAAATCCAAAAACAATCCAATGAAACAATCTTTATACTCAAAGCAGCAACTGCTAATTTTTATGAAAATTACAATTACCCAATGTATTCTGGTTGCAATCTGTTCGGTAATGACTTTTGCACGCCCCACAAAAGCTCAACAAATTTTGAACCGTGAGGTATCTATAAAACTGGTTAATGTAAGTTTAAAAACAGTTTTACAAGCCATCGAAAAGCAAACAAATGTGCATTTTGTGTATAGTAACAATACCGTTGAGACTGATAAAAATGTTAGTTTACAGGTAAATAATGAGCCTTTGACTTCAGTTTTACCCAAATTACTATTTCCCAACAAACTGCATTATGAAGTAGTAGAAGAACAAATTATTCTGAAGAAAAACAAGGAGCAATCAAGTGTAATTTCGGAAGAAAAGGAAAATGTGAGCGACACTATTGAGGATAAAGTTACGGGAAAGGTTACCGCTGAAAAAGGCGAAGTTCTTCCTGGTGTTAGTGTTATGGTGAAAGGTACTTCAAGGGGAACAGTTACTAATAATGAAGGCGGATTTACTATTGCAGCGCAAGAAGGCGATGTATTGATTTTATCGTTCGTGGGTTTTGAAAAACAAGAGGTAAAAATTACTTCGGTAAGTCAAGCAATTGTAGTGATATTGAGAGAAGACATTTCTCAATTAGGAGAAGTTGTAGTGGTTGGTTCTCGCTCAACGGTGGCTCGTACCAATGTTGAACGTCCAGTTCCCGTGGATGTTATTTCTGCCAAAGAATTACAAACAACTGGACAAACCGAGTTAGGACAACAAGTTCAATTTATGTCTCCTTCGTTTAATTCTGCTAAAAATGGCATCAATGGCGTAGCTAATTATGCAGACCCGGCTTCTCTAAAAGGCTTATCGCCAGACCAAATGTTGGTTTTGGTGGACGGGAAACGTCGTCATCAATTTGCAGCTTTGAACAGTAACGTAACCGTTGGAAAGGGTACAGTCGTAACAGACATGAATTCAATTCCATCATTAGCTTTGGAAAGAATGGAAATCTTGCGTGATGGAGCAGCCGCTCAATACGGTTCGGATGCAATTGCGGGTATTGCTAATTTGGTTTTGAAAAAATCAGTGAATAATGGAACAGCTCAAATTCAATACGGTGTAACGTCAAAAGGCGATGGCGGAGGCTATACAGTGGGACTAAACTATGGTTTTGATTTGGGTAAAAAAGCTTCGTTAAATATCACAGGAAGTTATCAGGACGTGAAAGGAACTGACCGTTCGGACGCATATAATCCGCAACCCATAACTGGCGGAACTTACACAGGTATTTATACCAACGTAGCCGCTACTGACCAAGCATTATTGAAATCAAGAGGCGTTTGGGGCGATGGAACTTACGGCTCATTTCACCCAACTTCTTACGGAAGCAACGCCATGAAATCGGGACAAGTATTTTACAACCTTGATGTTCCTTTAACGAAAGAATGGACATTGTATTCATTCGGTGGCTTTTCTCAAAAAGATGTATTTGCACAGGCATTTTTACGTACAGCATTGGCAACCAGTGGTACTTCAAACCCAGATTTATATCCTGATGGCTACGTACCACAATTGCCAGGAACATCGGTAGATTTATCTTCGTTCGTGGGAGTAAAACGTAAAACTTCAACGGGCTGGAATTGGGATTTTAGTACGGGATACGGTAAAAACTACCTCGACCAATCCGCTAAAAACAGTTCAAATGCTTCATTAGGAGCAAGTTCACCGAAAGATTTTTATATTGGTAGAATTGGATTTGGACAAAGTTTAACGGAAATCAATGCTTCCAAAACCATGCTCGGCGTAATGGGGACAAAATCATTAAACCTTGCTTTTGGCGGACAATATAGAGTAGATAATTTTACATTAGTAGCGGGCGATGAAGCATCTTACCAAGTTGGACCATTATCCGCAACCAAAAATAAAACACCAGGTTCACAAGGTCGAGTGGGAATTGATAAAGCAGATGCAACCGATAAAAGTCGTTCAAATCTTGGCTTATATTTAGACGTTGAAAGTGACATTTCGAATCGTTTGTTGGTAGCAGGAGCTTTGCGTTATGAGAATTACAGTGATTTTGGCAGTAATTTTTCAGGAAAATTAGCTTCACGTATTAAAATTACCGATAATTTCTCCATTAGAGGTTCAATTAACAAAGGATTTAGAGCTCCATTATTACAACAAATTGCCAATGCTGCAACTACTTCAACGGTACAAAATGGCGTAATTCGTAGTACAAAACAACTACCATCTGATGATCCACGTTTGGCAAAAATCGGTATTGAAGACCCAAAGCCAGAAACTTCATGGAATTATAACTTGGGAGTAACAGCAAAATTGGGTTCAAATTTCTTACTAACAGTCGATGCTTACCAAATTGACATTACCGACAGAATTATCGTTACTGAAAATTTGAACGTTAATAATATTGCGGCCTTAAAAGCGAATTTTGCCGGTTTTCAAGAAATCACTTTCTTTACCAATGCCATCAATACTGGTACAAAAGGAATTGATTTAGTCGCTTCGTACAAACAAGCATTGGGGGCAAAAAGTAAGTTAACAGCCAGCATTGCTTTGACCGTCAATAAAACCGAAATTACGGGTGTAAAAGCCACTCCAGCAGCATTACAATTAGATACTAAAACACCAATTCTACTAATTGATACCGTGAGTAGAGCCTTGATTGAAACCAGTCAACCACACTCAAAAATTTTAGTTTCTTTGGGTTATCAAATTGGTAAATTGAGTGTAAATTTACGTAGCTCGTATTTTGGAGAAGTAACCGCTTGGGAAAAATTAAGCAAACCAAACCCTGGAACCAGTAATTTACACCAAAGCCAGACTTTTGCGGGTAAAAATTTATTTGATGTTTCGGTAGTTTATAATCTCAATAAATTCTTGAGCATTACACTTGGTGGCAATAATATTACCGACGTATATCCGGATAAAGTTTATAGCAATTACCTTTCATATTCAAACGGACAAGTACCTTACACTCGTAATGCCAACCAATTTGGTTTTAATGGGTCGTACTATTACGGAAACCTGATGTTTAAGTTTTAATAGAATAATGGAACACGGATTGAACGGATTAGACACTGTTTTTATTAAATATTAATACATCCGTGTTCCATAAAAACATTACTGAGTACAACTAAATTTATAACCAATTTCTCTTGACCAATTTACTACTACTTTTCATCTGTTTAATGTTGGGGATAGTTCTCCAACGGTTAAATGGTTTTCCGAAGAATGCCCATTTGGTCTTGAATTCCTTCATTATTTACATCTGCTTACCCGCCTTGACATTACTTTACACGACCGAAATTCACTTTCAGCGTAGTCAAGTATTACCAATTTTGATGCCTTATATTTTGTACGTTTGTGCTTTTATTTTTTTCAGAATATTAGCTCCAATCTTACAATTTGACCGCAGCACAACGGGGGCATTGACCATCACGGCGGGTATTAGCAGTATTTCATTCGTTGGTTTTCCAATTTTTGAGTTATTATTTGGCAAAGAAGGTTTACAGATGGGCGTATTGATGAGTCAAGCGGGTTCTTTTGTGGTATGCGGAACATTGGGAATTTTTACGGCTTCTTATTATTCATCGGCGGAAATATCTTTTCAAAAAATAATAAAAGATATTTTTCAATTTCCTCCATTTTTAGCCTTTTGCATAGCAGTTATTCTCAATTTATTAACATTCCATTTTCCTGATTGGAGTATTGATATTTTACAAAAAATTGGCAGTCCATTTAGTATTTTAGCCTTGATTTCAATTGGCTTACAAATAAGCTTTAAAAGAGAAGATTTGCAGGTAAAACCATTGCTATACGGTCTTTTTTATAAACTACTAATTGCTCCATTATTGATTTTTATTTTGTATATTTCCATTATTGGCGAGCATTCATTTTTGGGAAAAATATCAGTCGTTGGAGCGGCTTTAGGTTCGATGAATACTGCCACAATTATTGCTATAAATTACGGATTAAATCCAAAATTAGCCACGCAAATGGTTAGTATTAGCATTCCATTATCTTTATTGAACGTTGGTATTTGGTATTTAATAGTAATGAGTTGTAGGCTATGAGTGATGAGTAAAAATTTACCAATCATAAATTTCACTTATAGCAAATTACTCACGGCTCAATACTTATCGTTTATCATCGCAGCGGCAAACCGCTCATAACTCATCACTAATATACATGAAAAAACTTTTCAAAAACTTAACCTTTTGGGTATTAACCGCTATCACAGCGGGGGTATTATTGGGGCATTTTTATCCATCAATTGCCCTGCAACCAATCTTAGAAAAACCCATAAAATTTAGTCTCTATTTTTCTGAATTCGAAATAAAAACAACCCTCAGTGAGTTTTTAAGCAGTATTTTTATCAGTATTGTAAAAATATTTATCTGTCCAATTATTTTTCTAACCATCACTTTGGGAATTATCTCGATGGGTGATTTAAAGAAAGTTGGAAAAGTTGGAGCAAAAGCATTATTGTATTTTGAAGTCGTTACGACGGTGGCTCTTTTCATTGGCGTAGTCATTGCCAATGTCATTCGCCCAGGCGATGGCGTGGTAACATCAGAAATCAAAGGCGGAGACATTTCTAAATACACCAAATCAGCGGAAGTAGGTTTCAGTTGGATGAAATTCTTTTGGGATAATGCCACGCTACAAGTTTTGTTATTTGCTATTGTTATGGGAGTGGTTTTGAGCAATTATTCGGGCAGACAAAAAATAGTTGATATACTGGCACCCATCTCAAAAAAAATATTCTGGGCATTGCATAAAGTGATGTATCTCGCACCAATCGGGGCATTTGGTGGTATGGCATTTACCATCAGCAAATACGGAATTCATACGCTCCTGCCTTTGGTGAAATTGATGGTAACGGTTTACTGCACGATGGCAGTATTCATTTTTGTTGTGTTATATTTCATTCTGAGAACCTACAAAATTCAACTCTGGAAATTCTTAAAATACATTCGAGAAGAATTATTGATTGTCTTAGGAACTTCATCTTCCGAAGCCGCTTTGCCTTCATTAATGGAGAAATTAGAGAAAATGGGTTGCTCAAAATCCGTGGTCGGTTTGGTTGTTCCTGCGGGTTATTCCTTCAACTTGGACGGTACAACGATTTACCTTTCGATGGCAATCATTTTCTTAGCCCAAGTCTTCAATGTCCATTTAGATTTGCAGCAAATATTAACGATTATTGGTATTTTGATGGTAACGTCAAAAGGGGCAGCGGGCGTAACTGGTAGTGGTTTTATCGTTTTAGCATCTACTTTGACGGCAATAAAGGTAATTCCCGTAGAAGGTTTGGCTTTGCTTTTGGGCGTAGACAGATTTATGTCAGAAGCCCGAGCCATTACCAATTTTATCGGTAATGGTGTTGCCACGGTTTGGTTGGCAAATAATGAAGGAGAATTTGATAGAGAGAAAATGAATGAGGCGTTTGGGGAGTAAAAAATAGTAGGGGCGAATACGATACGCCCCTACTTAAATAAATTTCTAATACTCCAACACATCCGAAATCAAAAAAGAACCTCCCGCAGGAATAACTTTAATATCTCGTTTATAAATAGTTTTAGTAGTAGCCCCCACGTCTTCAATGATTGTTTCAAAAAGGTAGGTTTCCTTTAATTTCACGGGAGATAATTCACATTTTTTTACTTTTATTTTTGTCCAATCCTGTCCTGAAATTAAGAAACCCGTTCCAGTGCCAGCGTGTTTTGTATCAAATTTACCCTTCCATTTTTTCTCAAATGCTTTCGGCGTTAAACCTCCGTCATAATCAACACCTGTTGCATCACTTTTGTATTCAGCATAGGTTTTGGTGCAAATTGACTCCATGATTCCATCGGTATTTTTGAAGTTTTCTTCAATTTTTTCGATTAGCCATTTCTTGGCTTTCTCATCTTCCGATAAAGGTTTCGAAGTAGATTCTGACACTTTCACATCAGAACTTAGCGTATCAATATTTACTTTTTCAACAATCTTAACTTTGCTATTTTCTGTTTTTTTAGACTGACAAGCCAAAACTGACAAAGCGAAAATGAATAAAATGGTGTTTTTCATTGGGTTTATTTTTAGTTGAAAAATATTTGGGAGAAAATAACGACAAGTAGGAATTTACGCTTAAAGTATCTGAAAAAGCAAATAAATCACGCCATCACCGAAACCATTTGCAAGGCTATTCGTGCGTATGCCTGATTTCCTAAAATTTCTACTTCACCCAAAGTATCTTCTGGTTTAATACCTTTTGAGAATAATTTCCAAGCAATCGCTGGGCTCATAGAAATACTTGCAATCGGGTCTATTTCAAGATTATCCGTTAATTGCCAACTTTCAGTAGTTTTTAGAATACGCCATTCCCCTCCTATTTCAGTGAGAATTTTCACTTGAATAACCGTTCCTTCCGTCGCCAAAATATTTCTGTAAGTATAAGGAAGTCCATACATGAAAGTATCAATAAATGGATAAAATAATTCTTTCGTAAATAGTGCTTGCTGACCTACTGCTTCCCTAATTTGTTGCTGATGGATAAACTTTTCGGTATATTCTCGGGCAATATGAAACCAATTTGGCGATTTCTCTTGCCCCGCCCACGCCACTGAAAAGATGGCATCATCAAAAGAATTAAGCGTTGTTAAATATTCCGAATATTGCTGACCCGTAATTGTTAAAAGTTCAATTAAAACCCTCGGACTCAATCGTTTTGAAACGTTAGTCCACGCTATATTTTGTTGATTGATAAAGCCAACTAAATCTGAATAAGAATTGATTATGGGCGGTTTTTCTCCAAAATAATTATCTCTGGAATAGGACAATCCTCGCAAATTCCCATCTAATAAATGAGAAGCTATATCCTTTACCGTCCAAAGTTTGGCAATAGTAGGAGCATTCCATTCTTCAATATTTAAGGTTTTCAAAAGGTCAATCAGCAACTTATCCAAGATTGGGAACAGAAATAAAGTTTGAATTGGCACTTGATTTTGTGATGTGTTCATTAGCTAATAGAATAAATATCGGGAACCATAATTTGCTAAAATACGGATAAAATAACTAATCAATTTTCGTTATTTTACGACAAGTTTCCAGTTTTTTAATTGTATTTTTTGATCAATATGCTCCGTCTCGCTGATTGAGAATTCCTTAAATCCTACTTTTTTGAGTACATTTTGCGAAGGAAAATTAAAAAATGGCGTATCAGCAATAATAATCTTTAAGGCGGGTTCTAGTTTTGCCCAATCAATCAAACAAGTCAGAGCTTCGGTGGCGTACCCTTTTTCTCGATAATTTCCATCAATAAAATAACCAACCATCGTAACGCCGTCTTGGTCAGGAAATCCCGCAAAACCAATGCCCCCAATAGAGATATTTTCCGTTTCTAAGACAATATCCCAATTAGTGAACCAAAAGAAATCTCCCTGATTTTTATCCGTCATCGGGAGCCAAAAATTAATGAGAGCATCTTCGGTTTCTTCACGGTCAAAATCAGCCATTAACCAATTAGAAGGTTCAAGTCCCAATCGAGTTTCCATAGCATTACGACCTTGCGTCTGCCAAATTTCAAGTAATTGATTATCGAGAGGAATGAGTCGTAAACGTTCTGAGTATATTTCTATCATATTTATTCTTAAAATGTGAAATTGATTTATTCAGCGACTTAATAAATAGTGGAGTAAAGTTTAATCATTCACAAACTTAAATGATTGTTGGACAAAAATACAAGGCTGTTCAGAATCTTTATCAATTTATAGTACTCTTCTCCTTTTGTATCTTTTTTATTTTATTATTTTTCATGTTCTCCTGATAAAAAACTCCAAAAATCGCTCACTTATCGGCAGACTTTCTGTGTTGGTCGAAAATTGTCAAAAACTAAGGACTGGAGGTGCAATTTTTGTGTTATAAAGTCATCTATCATTAAGATTTTGGAGTTTTCCCGCTTATCTAAAGAACAGTCCATTTGTACTATTTCAATTTTATCAACTAATTAATTGCACCAATTTTGTGCAGAACTACGGAATCGTAGAACACAAACAACATCATTACAATCCATGAAAAAGATATTACTATTATTAACAATTCTTGGCACTTTCTCAAATAGTATCTTAGCACAATTCCCGATGGGTGGTGGCTTCGGTGGTATGGGCGGAGGTAGAAAAAGTGAGCCAACTGCCATTCCTGGCACAGCACAAGCTGCCTCAAAGGGTTCTGCCAAAATAACGGGATATGTTATTGATTCATCTGCTTCACAAGCGGTTGAATACGCCAGCGTTGCTCTCATTACTAAAGCTGATAAAAAACCCGTTGACGGAGCAATCTGTGACGATAAAGGGAAATTCTCACTCACCAAAATCGCTACGGGCGAATATATTTTGTCCATTTCATTTATGGGCTATCAAACAAAAAGAGTTGACGTTAAAATTGTCAATAAAAACGACGAAATCGACTTGGGCATTATTAAATTAAACCAAAGTACTCAAACACTTCAAGAAGTAACCGTGGAAGGACAACGTTCTTTGATGGAAGATAAAGTGGATAGATTGGTTTATAATGCCGAAAAAGATGCCAGTAATAAAGGTGGAGATGGAGCCGATGTTTTAAGAAAAGTTCCTTCATTAACGGTGGATTTGGACGGAAATGTATCGCTTCGTGGTAGTCAAAATGTGAAGGTTTTGATTAACAATAAACCTTCTACCATCATTGCCAGTAGCGTTGCGGATGCCTTGAAACAAATTCCTGCGGATATGATTAAATCGGTGGAAGTAATTACTTCTCCATCGGCAAAATATGATGCTGAAGGTTCTTCAGGAATTATTAACATCATCACTAAGAAAAATACCTTACAAGGTCTTACCCTTAATTTAGACAGTAGCGTTGGTATCAGAGGTGGAAACTTATCATTAAATGGGAACTATCGCAAAGGAAACATGGGATTCTCTTTGGGAGGTTTCGGTAGAGCGAACTACAATATAAACGGTCGTTTTGATAATACTCAAATCACTACTGGAACGGATGGAAGTAAATCAACAAATGTTCAAGGAGCAGAAACTCGTAACAATGGTTTATTCGGAAATTATCAATTAGGTTGGGACTGGGACATTAACAAAACAAACTCTATTACGGCATCAGTTCGTCTTGGAGCCAGAAATCAATCAAGTTATCAAGACGGTTTGTTAACGCAGATATTCAAGAACAATCTTCAAACAAGTTCTTCAACCCGTAATGTTGAGTCAATTGATAATTCAAATAACATTGATGCCAATTTTGACTATACGCATACTTTCAAAAAGCCACAACAAGAATTTACATTTTCGGGACAATACAGCCGAAATAATCGTAATACAGATTTCACCAACACAATCTTAAATCTACCTGATTCATTGGTTAAATTAGGCTTGAATCTTGTCACGAATACCAATCCAAGTTACAATCAAGAATCAACTTTACAGGCTGATTATCAAACACCAATTGGTAAAACACAGATGATTGAATTTGGTGGAAAAGGAATTTTCAGAAAAGTAAATTCAGTTTTCCGACAAGTGGGTAATAATGGTTCATTAGATTATGACCAAAATATTACCGCTTCGTATCTTTCATACACCCTCACAACGAAAAGCAAATATAGCCTTAAAGTGGGTGGCCGTTATGAATACACCAATATTGATGCAACTCAAACTACGGAAAGTGGTGTGGCTAAAAATATTGACATTGCTGATTACGGAACATTTGTACCAAGCGTGAATTTATCTAAAAGTTTGAAAGGTGGAACGACTTTGAAAATAGCTTACAACCGTCGTATTCAAAGACCTTCTTTACAATTTTTGAACCCGAATCGTAACGCTTCAAACCCATCGAATGTAACAGAAGGAAACCCAAATTTGGCTCCTGAATTTACCAATAATTACGAATTCACGGTTAATACTTTCTTCAAAAATACTTTTTTGACTACCGCACTTTTCATGAGAAATACCACAGGTGGAATTCAAAGCGTTCGTACCAGTACAACTGATGCACAAGGAAAACCAATTATCTTAACCAACTATTTGAATATTGGTAATGAAGATGCTTACGGAATGAACATTTTCGGAAACGTAAATATTTCTAATAAATTCCAATTGGGTGGTGGAACAGATTTATACTACACTATTTTGAAAAATAACAACCCAAATCCACTCTACAATGCTAAAAACGAAGGATTTGTGGCAAGTTTCAGATTATTTGGTAGTTATAATCTGGCGAAAGGTTGGGGCTTACAAACCTTTGCTTTTTATAGAGGAAATCAAGTTCAATTACAAGGAAATCAAAGTGGATTCGGGATTTACAGCTTGAGCGTAAAGAAAGATTTCTTGAACAAAAAAGGAAGTATTGGCTTGGGAGCGGAAAACTTTTTTACACCTAATGGATTCATCATCAAAAACAATATCGACTCGCCGACAATTACACAAAATAGTACAACTACTTTGCGTAATATGAACTTCAAAATTAACTTCAGTTATCGCATCGGAAAAATGACTTTTAGTGATACCAAAAAGAAGAAGAAATCAGTTAATAACGATGATTTGAAAGAAGGCGGCGAAGGCGGCGGTGGCGGCCAACAACAGCCTGCGGCAACTCCTGCACCAACGGGTGGCGGCGGTCGTCCAAGATAATAAATTTAATTACCTCGAAGGCTCATATAGTTTAACATTTGAGCCTTCATTATTGATAGTAAAAATAAAACTAACACATCACAACACAAAATCCCTGCAATCTGAAAATTGCGGGGATTTTTATTTTATAGTAAATTATCTCTGTATTTTTTGTCCAAAACAAAAGCCGATGATACCACATAATAAAATGCCTTTTTTTTTATAACTTATTGACCGATGAAAAGTTAAAAATTCAAAAACGCTCAGATGAATATTAATAAAATACTATTTTGGGGTTCTGCCGTATTAGTGAGCAGTTTTTCCCTGTATTCGCTATTCGAACACGGTGATGAAATTGATTACAGTACTCAAGTTAAACCAATCTTGAATAAAAACTGCATTGCTTGTCACGGTGGGGTAAAAAAACAGGGCGGATTTAGTGTACTTTTTCGGGAAGAAGCCTTAGGAAAAACCAAATCTGGCAAACCTGCGATCATTGCTGGCGACCCCGAACATTCAGATTTCATTACTCGCCTTACGCACAAAGACCCCGAAGAGCGAATGCCTTATCAGGCGGAACAATTATCAAAAGAAGACATCGAAATTTTGACTAAATGGGTTAAACAAGGAGCTAAATGGGGTGAACATTGGGCATTTACTACGCCTGAGTTACCTCCCATTCCTGGGAAAAGTTTCTTGGCGGGTTTTGCAGATTGGTTCTCTCCAAAATGGGAGAAAAATGACCTTGATTATTTTGTTTCGGATAAATTAAAAAACGAAAACCTTACTCATTCAAAGCAAGCTGAAAAAGCCATTCTCCTCCGTCGTGTTTCTCTCGACCTCACTGGCTTACCTCCTACCGAACAACAACTTACTGATTTTTTGAATGATAAATCTGAAACAGCTTACCCCAAAGCCGTCGATAAACTATTGGCATCTCCTCACTACGGTGAACGTTGGGCGGGAATGTGGCTGGATTTGGCCCGATATTCTGATACTAAAGGCTACGAACGGGATGATGTTCGGAGTATCTGGAAATACCGAGATTATGTAATTGAGGCATTTAATCAAGATATGCCGTATAATCAATTTATTAAAGAGCAATTGGCAGGCGATTTATTGCCAAATCCAACGGATAATCAATTGATTGCCACGGGATTCCACCGCAATACCATGACCAATGATGAAGGAGGAACGGACAATGAAGAATTTAGAACAGCGGCTATTTTAGATAGAGTTAATACGACTTGGGAGGTTTTGCAAGGAACAACTTTTGGCTGCATTCAGTGTCATAGTCATCCCTACGACCCTTTTCGGCACGAAGATTATTACAAATATATGGCATTTTTCAATAATACTCGTGACGAAGATACTTTCGGGGATTATCCACATTTAAGACTTTACAAAAAAGAAGATGCAACCAAAGTTGAAAATATTAAACAGTGGATTCAGAAAAACTCTTCCATTGAAAAAGCTAAAGAATATACCAAATTTTTGAAAACTTGGCAACCAACGTACAACTCACTGACTTGTGATGAATTCATAAAGTCAGAACTATCGGATACGAAATTTTTAGGCATTCAAAATGGGGGTTCAGCCCGACTCAAAAACGTCGATTTGACCAACAAAAACTTGATGATTTACCAATATAATTGTTGGAAATTGGGAGGAACATTGACCGTAAGATTAGACAAACCTGATGGGGTAATTTTATTCACTGCAAAATTAGACACCACCCAAGGTTTTGCTCCAGACAAACTAACTTTCAAACCCGTAGGCGGTATTCATGATTTATATTTGTCCACAACCAATCCTATCATGAAAGGCACTGAAGAATATACCGCTTTATTTGATTGGTTTGGATTTTTGAGTGAATTTCCCGCAAAAAATTCGCCTGAATATCAAACAAGCCAAAATGAGTTTTGGCGATTAATAACCCTTCATACGGATGTAACCTTGATTATGGACGAAAATCCTAAATATCTTCATCGAAAATCTCATATTTTTGAACGGGGTGGCTGGACGGCTAAAGGCAAAGAAGTTCAACCCGATATTCCTGCTTTATTCGGAAGTTTGCCCAAAGGATTACCCAAAAACCGTTTGGGTTTAGCTACTTGGATTGGTAGTGAGCAAAATCCATTAACTGCCCGAGTAGCTGTCAATCGTTTCTGGGAACAAATATTTGGCATTGGACTCGTAGAAACGATTGAAGATTTTGGAACACAAGGTTTTACACCTTCAAATCCTCCCTTATTAGACTATCTCTCGATTAAATTTATGAAAGAATATAATTGGCAACCTAAAAAACTTCTGCGGGAGATTGTCTTGTCTGCAACTTATCAGCAAGACTCAAAAGTTACGCCCGAAATGTTAGAAAAAGACCCCACAAATCGTTTTTTTACTCGTGGGCCAAGAGTCAGATTATCAGCCGAACAAGTACGTGACCAAGCCTTATTTGTTAGTGGAATTTTAAGTAATAAAATCTACGGTAAAAGTGTTATGCCCTATCAACCAGAAGGTATTTGGCGAATTCCATACAGTGGAGCAAGTTGGAAACTGAGTGAAGGCGATGATCAATTTCGTAGGGCTTTATATACTTATTTGCGGAGAAGTAGTCCATACCCATCTATGATAACTTTTGACGGAACAAGTAGGGAAATTTGTTTGGCAAGACGTTTACGTACCAACACACCTTTACAAGCACTTACTACTTTAAACGACCCCGTTTATGTGGAATGTGCCAAGTATTTTGCCCAGCGAATGAGTGAAGAAAAAGGTACTATTAATGAACAGATTAGAAAGGGGTATCAGTTGGCAATGGCAAAAGAAATCTCAAATGATAAATTATTGATTCTAAATAATTTATACCAAAAATCATATCGAAGTTTCAAGTCTAAACCTGCGGATGCAATGACGTTTTTGGGCTATTGTCCCGACAATACACTTCCTAAAAATATGCCTGATCTTGCCGCAAAAATGATGGTTGCCACTGCAATTCTGAATTTAGATGAGTTTATTACGAAGGAATAAAAACGATCAAAGAATTCTAAAACCCGTATATAAAGAATTTGGCGAGCCCCAAAAAGGTTCGCCAAAATGTATCACTAACACACCAAAATAAAGCTATGAGTTCAAAGAAAAACTAATTCCTCACAACTTATTTTATATTTTTAATATAATTATATACAAATATCGTACAACCAATTATTTCTCTATCAAAATGAATTACTAACTGAACCAATTAAACTTAAAGCTTTACGCAGTATAGAGACAAACATAAATATTTAACCTTACAAATCAAATATTTGCCTCTGTCTTTTTATTATGCGGTAGCACAATATGATATTTATTCGCATTTGTTAATGTTTTCTCCGTTTATTCAATTTTCTAAGGGATCCCACCAGAATAATATTTCCCATGTTTTCTTTCGGGTACAAGTAAACTTCTTCAGCTATCTTTGATTGTCATTTTTTCTTTAAAAAACGACTTTTAACTGAAATTAATAACTTCATCAAGAATTTTTTGGGGAAAATAAGGCTAAAATGTTGCAATAAACATTCAGAAAAGTTTAGTAATAACTATCTCAGTGTAAACGAAAACATAAAATTTAGACCTATTTTTTATAGAAAACTGTTAAGATTTACCATAATTGGGAAAACCAAACATTAATAACCTAATAACTAACTTAATCAATAATTGTTTTACTCTGACAAATGTAAGAATTTTTACGATTAAAACAACCACGAAACAAGCCCTCTTGAAAATCAAGAGGGCTGTAAAAATCAACAAAGTTTCTAAAAGTAAATATTTAAGGGGCGTGGTTAATTTGGGGTTAATTCAACTTCTTTTATGAACTTCGGGGTTAATCAAGTTCAAAATATATGGGTAAAGTGTACCAAGAGTTCACTTTTTTACCTTCTTGTGTTGCTGGTATCCAAGTGGGCATCTTTTTGACAACTCTCAATGCTTCTTGATTGCAAGCGTCTATCAAACCTTTTATTACGTATATTTTTGATAACTCTCCAGCAGTACTCACCATAAATCTTATAAATACTTTTCCTTTAATAGTTTGTCCAATATTTTCGGGAGACGTAATATTTTTAGCAAAAAAATGTTTTAGAGCATTTAATCCACCAGGAAAAATTGCAGATACTTCTGGAATAGCATAAATGGTGTCCACTTCGATATCATCATTGTTTATTGTTAGCGTAGTTTTTTTATCCAGATACGTACTTGCTCTTTTTTCAGGTACATCAAAATCTTGTTTCAAATTCTCAGTAGCCTCTTTTACTTCGTCAATGTTACCCATTGCCGTTGTACTGATAACTCTATTTTGCGTACTTTCAACATTTTTTGTTGGAGTACTTACGCTCACAGAATTATCTATTTTTTTCTTCTTTACGGGGTCAATTTCATTTTCTTTAATACCTAAAACTTCCTCAATTTCATCAATATTACTCACGGGTATTTTATTCGTTTCATGCTCATCTGTAACTTTCTTTTCGGTTTCTTGTCCAAAAATAATTTCATCAAGTAACATTTCTTTTTTATCTCTTGAAGACAATTCATTCTCCCAAGCATTCTGAATAGCTTTGGCAACATTAGAAGCATAGATGGCACGGGATTCGGGTTTTCCCACGAATGCGGAACTCCACCGCTGGGCATAAAGCGGGTTTTCTGTCAGCAGAAGACAAAGTAAGATTAGTATATTTTTCATCTTTATGGGTAATTATATTAACCAATAATTGTTATCAAGCTGCCTGCCGTATTTTATAAGATTAGACATAATACAAATACGAGGTCAATCAATAACAATTATCAGGTAAGTCTCTAAAACTTAAACTTCAAACGAACTGAATAAAAACTTCCTCCAAAACCCATTTGAACAGCCTCGTACATTCCCCCCGTTTCAGTATCATTTGGATTTTGTTTGGTTGGATAAGCATTGAAAATATTCGACCCATTTAAAATAAATTTAAGATTATCCGTTAAAGCATACCCCACGGATAAATCAGTAGTAACCTTCGCATCGTAGTGATTCATTGCCGTATTCGCCGAATTATAATCTACAAAATCAATTGATGAGAAACCCGAGAATCTAACTGAAGAAGAAAACCTATTAAGTTTATAATCAAATAAAGCATGAAATTTGTATTTAGGAGCAGCATAAGGAATTAATGAGCGTTCACGTCTATCCAAAAATTGTTCTTCTCTTCCTGCTAATGCAGCCGTCGTATTTACCTTTTCAATCTCAAGGTTATTATAATTAAATGCCAACGAAGAAGTTAAAGTACCTTCTCCAATTGTTGCGGTATTATTTGCTACAACATCTATTCCGTAGGTCTTTGTATCCAAAGCATTAGCAAAAAATTGAGCTGCTACAACCCCCAAATTATTAAATATATTTTCAAGACCTTGATCTGATGCGGAGAATTCTCCCGTTAAAATAATACGGTTTTTCACGCTTACCGCATAACCATCAACCGAGATTGAGAAGTCTTTACTCGGCTGAATTACAAATCCTAAACTGGCATTCAATGAGGTTTCTTGTTTTAATGAAGGAACTCCCAAAGCTTTCGTGATTGGACTTTGATTATTGGCAATCAAACGTTCAACATAAATTGATTTTTGGGTTACTTCGTCAACTACTACATCATTAATAACCGTTCCGAAATAAACCTGTGCCAACGAAGGAGCTCTAAAACCAGAACTAAATGAACCTCTGAACGAGAGAGCATCACTTGCTTTAATGCGTGATGCAATTTTACCATTTAATGTTCCGCCAAAATCACTATAATTTTCGTAGCGAAGTGCCGTCGCAATTAACCATGATTTGGTAATATTTACCTCCGCATCACCGTAAACGCCTAAATTGGTACGAGAAGCTTTCAAGGCATTTTCAGGGCGAATACCTGGGAAATTTTGGGCACCACCCGCAATAGTGATATTATCGCCATAACGTTTCCATGAAGCTTCTTCACCAGCTACAATCCCGTAAGCATCTGTTCTAAATTCAGTTCCAAATGAAAGGTTTACACCTGATAATATACTTTCAATTCCCTTCGTAAAAGTTAAACCCGTAGTATTTTGGGATAAATTATAACCACCCGCATTGAAGTCGGTTTGTTTTTTTACACTCGTACTTAAAACTTGCGATGGGTTCACCGTATTTAGCGTTGAAAGGTTTATATTATTCTTTCCGTAAGTATTGTACAAATCTATATCCCAACCGTTGTGTGTTTTCGTTTTCAAGCCAATCGTTAAACTACCATCGAAAATATCAGAACCAATTCTTGGCTCGTAACCATTCGGAAATACCGATTTTACATTTCTATCACTATTAGCATCAACGGTAAAACCTTGGGCATCAGTTGAACGGAAATTAACTCCACCCGATGAATAAAACTTCGTATTTTGGGTAAGTTCAATTTCAGAATTCAAGTAAAAACTACTGTTTACGTAAGAGGCGTCCCCAAATAAAGCTCTTGGATTACTATCAAGATATTTATCATCGGCTTTACGAAGTGTTTTTGCTTTTGATAAAACTTCAGCGGTAAGATTCAAGAAGCCATTTTGTCCAATCTTTAAACCATAATTCAGATTTGAGTTTAGCTGTAAACCATCCCCTGCCCCGTAAAGTCCTGAATTGATACTACCCGATAATTCTCGGGTATTTGATTTTAAGACAATATTAATTACACCCGCAATGGCATCAGAACCGTATTGAGCAGCAGCACCATCACGCAAAATCTCGATGTGATCAATTGAAGCAACTGGAATTGTGTTTAAATCGGTTCCAGTATTTCCCTTTCCTCGGGAACCAAATGTTCCGATAAGGGCTGTTTGGTGATAACGTTTTCCATTAATCAGTACTAATGTTTGGTCAGGCCCTAAACCTCTCAACGACGTAGGGTCAATGTGGTCAGCAATATCCGACCCAGATTGACGATTTGAATTGAAAGCTGGTACTAAAAAGTGAAGAATTTGATTTAAATCCATTTGTCCGAATGCTTGCAGTTGCTCAGCAGTAACTACGTCAATTGGGGCAGTAGTTTCATTTTTACCACGTCCTTCAGTGGCACGGCTACCTACTAAAACCAATACTTCATCTTGGGAAGTAGTAATGGCTTCTTCCAAGGAAATATCGGGCATAATAATTACAGCAGTTGCAGGAACGATGATAGAAATAACTTTCTTTTCATAACCCGGGAAACTAACGCTCATTTTATAGTCGCCTTTGGGGAGTTTGATAGAATAACTACCTTGAAGGTCAGTGGAAGTACTGTAAGGAGTATTTTCGATGGTAATTGTTGCTCCAACGACTCCCTCTTTAATGTCGGCATCAATTACTTTTCCTTTGATACCTTGTCCGAATAGTGTGGTACTGACTAATACAGGAATAATTAGCAGAGCTAATTTGAATAATTTTTTCATGATGGGTAAGGATATTTTTTTAGAAACTTTTATGGGTAATACGCTACTATAATAATTTTAATCGTAAAAAATTAATAATTAGGCTACTACAAATTGGTTGCCAAATAATATTTTTTAACGAAAAAAGATATTATTTATCATCTTCATACTTTTTAAAGCACAAAAAATGATAATACATTCTTTAAAATATACTTAGGATTGTTAATGAAATACTAAAATAATTGGAGTGTTGGTGGATACGGAATTATACCCGTACAGATAAAATGCTACGATTTTACGAAAAGAAAAGATAGTTTTATGAGTACAAGCAAGGATTTTATGGTTGAATTAATCAAAAGAAATTCGCTGAAACGTAAGGAAAATCAAGGAATTTGCGGTGAATTAATTCAATATAAACTAAAGTATTAAGGATACATAAAGAATATTCGAGAGCGGGTATTCCAGAACGGAACTGAATTTCTTTATACTGGCGGGGTATATCCAAAAACATTAAAATACGGAACAAATGTAGAAAGTTTCGCAGTATGAGTCAAGTCATTCCACCTTTTTTTGAAAAGATTGTAACTGAACGTTATATGGAGATTATAGTCGCTAAATATCAGGTTTTGAATCTATTGGTTATTTAAAAAATTTACAATACTTTCACGATTGCCTCTGCAACTTCATTGGGGTAGTAAACCAAACAAAAATGGTCACCTAAGACTTCCACAAATGCCTCATCGGGAATCTTCACAATATTGTCTGGTCGAGCATGAATTCGAATATCGGGCGTAATCGTCAGCGGTTTTACTTTCGTGAATAATACTTGACATTGTTGGTACAAATATTTTTTATCCATTTCAGCCAAATCATCAACCAATTTATTATACAATGATTTTGAAGCGGACAAATGATAATCTTTCTTCAAATAATTAATCATTGATGAACTCTGCATAATTCCCCAACGAATAAAGTATTTTATCAACGTCAGGTTTTTGAGTGGCGTTATTAATTTATCTTGATTTGTCAACGAAGCTACTAAAATAGCTTTACAACCAATTTGTTCTTTCATGTAAGACGCAATCCAACCACCCATAGAATGCCCAATTACACAATCTTGAGACGTAATTCTATATTCTTTAATTAGATAAGCTGCTAAAACCTGCACATTCATTTCTTCAGGAGCATCTTGCCAATCGGCAAAAACTTCATTCAAATTCAATGCAATTTGTTCACCAAAGGTGATAATTTTTCTAATTTCATCAAATATGCTACGGTCTTCCACAAACCCGTGAATAAAAAGTATTTTCATAATCTGCAATCTATTGAATTATTAATACAAATTAGAAAAAAATCACTATTTTTATTCCTCAATCACGCTTTATTTCCTCAATTTTATTTAACCTCCATCCTACTCATTTTTTAAAGCAATCATGAGTAAAAAATCGAACCAATATTTACGATGAAAATATACCAAGAAGCTCAAAAAGAATTACTTCAATACGAAACTCGTAGGCATTTTTTGAAACAATGTACTACGGGAATCGGCATGGTGGCGATGGGGTCTTTTCTTGAAAGTTGTGGTTCAAAAAATACAGCATCTGATTCATTAGCGGGTGTTCAAAATCCGCTTTCACCCAAAAATCCACCATTTTTGGGCAAGGCAAAATCCGTTATTTATATTCATACGGCAGGAGCTCCATCACAATTAGAGTTATTTGACTATAAACCCGAACTTCAAAAAATGGACGGTCAACCTTGTCCACAATCATTTTTGGAAGGTAAGAAATTTGCTTTTATTAGAGGAACTCCAAAAATGTTGGGTGGACAAGCTCAATTCAGACAAAATGGGCAATCGGGAGCGTGGATTGCGGACACATTACCTCATTTACAGACGGTGGCGGATGAAATTTCTTTCTTGAAAGCCATGAATACTGACCAGTTCAATCACGCTCCTGCCCAATTATTAATGCACACAGGCTCACCGAGATTGGGTCGTCCTGCGATGGGTGCTTGGGTAACGTATGGACTTGGTTCCGAGAATCAGAACCTTCCAGGTTATGTCGTTTTGGCTTCGGGCGGACAAAATCCCGATGCGGGAAAATCAGCTTGGGGGAGTGGCTTTTTACCTTCAGTTTATCAGGGCGTACAATGTCGGTCGGAAGGTGACCCAGTTCTCTACATTTCAAACCCTGAAGGAATGAGCAGAGATTTACGGAAAAGTTCGATTGATGCCATCAATGAAATTAATAAAAAACAATACGAAGAATTTCACGACCCCGAAACACTCGCTCGGATTTCGCAGTATGAAATGGCATTCAAAATGCAAACTTCCGTTCCCGAAGTGATGGATATAAAAAGTGAACCCAATTACATTCATGAAATGTACGGAACGGAATTGGGCAAAGAGAGTTTTGCAAATAATTGTTTATTAGCCAGAAAATTAATTGAAAATGGCGTGAGATTCGTCCAGTTATTCGACTGGGGCTGGGATTTTCACGGCAATTCAAAAGATAATTCTCTTGATTTTGCTTTAGCTCGAAAGTGCAGAGAAACCGACCAAGCCACCGCCGCTTTACTAAAAGATTTAAAACAGCGAGGAATGCTGGAGGATACACTCGTGGTTTGGGGTGGCGAATTTGGCAGAACCCCTATGCAAGAAAATCGGGAAGGAAAAACGCTACAATATAAAGGCCGTGACCACCACACCGAGGCATTTACCATTTGGATGGCGGGCGGCGGTATTCGGAAAGGATACACGCACGGCGAAACTGACCCAATTGGCTACGCAGGGATTTCGGGAAAAACCTCCACTTATGATTTACAGGCGACAATTTTACATACCTTGGGTTTTGACCACGAAAAATTTACGTATCCATTTCAGGGAAGAAATTTTAGGTTAACCGATGTTCACGGAAAAGTGATTAAAGAAATACTTTCCTAAAATGAGATTATTGCCATTTTTTCTACATTCACTAAACAAATAAGCTTCTCAAAAAAAAATTACAATAACAATCAAAAAAAACTATATCTTTAATATACGTTACCCATAAGCCCTTGAGAATAATCTACTTAATCATTCTGACAACGTTCTGTCTATCTCATAAAGCAACTGCTCAAATCACGATAAAACAGATTTTAGCGGATGGGAAAGTGATGAAATCTTCCACAAAAAGTCTTATACTAAAAGCCAATAACAATTCCCTTTCGGTAGAATTTCAAGCAAATCCCAAGCAGCAAACTTCTTATTTTTATCAACTAAAAGGCTTTGATACCAGTTGGTTTACGACGGATTATCCTATCATCAAATATATGAATTTATCCGCCAATGATTATGAGTTATTGGTAATAGCAAAAGTAAAGCAACAAGTAATATATCAAGATAAAATTGCCGTTAAAGTTCAAAATGCTTTTTGGAATGAAACATGGTTTTATATTACGCTTATTCTCTATATCATTTTAATTATTGGAATTGGTTTTTATTTATTCTTTCTCTACGATTTTCGTCAAAAACTCAAAGTCCAACATATCCGAAACCGCATTGCTTCTGACCTGCACGATGAAGTGGGTTCAAACTTAAACTCCATTGCCATTTTCGTGGAATTACTCCGTAAAAAAATAGGACAACACAATCCAGAAATTCTTCCAATTTTAGAAAAAATCACTAATAATTCAGCAGAATCTGTTGGATTGATGCGAGATACCGTTTGGGCAATCAATCCAAATAATGACACGCTCGAAAAACTTTTCGGACGAATGCAAAACTTTTCTACTGAAGTTTTATCCGCTCGAGACATCGCCTATAATTTTGACAATCAGACAATTAGCTCAAAAGTAAATCTTTCGATGGAACAACGTCGGAATGTATATTTAGTTTTCAAAGAAGCCATCAATAATATTGTTAAACACGCCGAAGCCACCAAAGTTTTGGTATTAATAAAAGCGGAGAAAAACGTCATTGTTATTCATATTAAAGACAACGGAATTGGTTTTGACACTGAGCAAGTTTACGAAGGAAATGGCTTAGAAAGTTTCAAAATTCGTTCAGAGGAAGGAGATTTGGTAGTCAATCTCAATTCTGTAAAAGGAAAAGGAACAGAGGTAATTTTAATGGCGTATGAGGTTTAGTTGCTGGGGTCATACAAATGCATATCCCTAATATTCGGGATATGAAGCTATCAAAAAAACGTCAAACTTTACCGTATAATAAAATTTGTTTGTGAGCTGTGAAAGTTTATGATAAATTTCTTCGAAATCAAACAAGTGATGAAAGCTGTAAGAAAATTTGAGTTTAATAAGAGGCTCAAAACCGAAAGAATATGACAAGGGTATTGCTGTTTGAGGATAATAAGAATTTTAGAGAAAGCCTTTCTCTTTACTTGGCAAGTGCCGAAGGAATCTGGTTTTCGGGAGCATTCGGAAATGCTATTGATGCACTATCATTAATCAAAAAATACAAACCAGACGTAGTATTAATGGATATACAGATGCCCAAAATATCGGGAATTGAAGCACTCATTGAAATCAAGAAACACCTACCAAATGTAAAAGTATTGATGCAAACGGTTTTTGAAGAAGATGATAAAATATTTTCGGCAATTTGTGCGGGGGCAGACGGTTACATACTCAAAAACCCCCATCCAGAAACCTATGTACAGGCAATTCAGGAAGTACACGAAGGAGGTTCATGTTTAACACCGAGTATTGCCAACAGAGTTTTGAAAATGTTTCAAAATCAATTTATCCGTCAACAACCCGAATACATAGATTTGACCCAGCGGGAAAAAGAAGTACTGCAGTGCATGGTAAAAGGAATGTCCTACAAAATGATTGCCGATGCTTGCAATATCAGTTATTATACTGTTTGCGACCACGTGAAGCATATTTATGAAAAACTCCACGTCAATTCAGCTTCGGAAGCAGTGGTGAAAGCTTTGGAGATGAAGTTGGTTTAGTCACTGTTTGGTGATAATGTTACTGGTAAAGTTGAGAATCTATCTTGTAATTGCTCAAAGCTGTAAGCATTTCCAGTTTTAATATTTAATTCATCAATATTAAAAATTGATGCAAAATATATATTCCCATTATTTTCAAATTGCATAAATTGAAAATTGAAGGGCGAAATCATAAAAAAGGAAAAATTAGGACTTTCAACATTGAATTGAAAAAATTGTTGTGTCTCATTAATCATACAAGAAGAAAGAATTGACGGGTATAATGGTTGTTGAATACCTGCAATTTGGAATTTACCATGCGAGTTAAGTAAAATAACCTCTAAAAAAGGGGATGCTTTTTTATCAAATATGAGATTTAAAGAATTTTGATTTTCTGGAAGATCTATAATTTTCTGAAAAAATTCTAATATATCAACTTGGTGTGAAATAATTGTTCTTTGTGGAGAAATTTTGAGTAATGAAACATCTTTAATATCAAAATAATTATTAATAGATTGTGATTCTAATAGTTCTTGTAAAAATTCGTTGGGAAAATTCTCTATTTGAAAGGAATCCATACTACCTTGAAAGGATGAATTTTCACTAAAAACGATTGTAAGTGGTTGGCTTAGAGTGCAAAATCTTGAAAAATTTGTGGTTAAAGATATTAGCCCTTTTGTTGGAGTGTGGTGGGCTAAATTATTATAATTAGCTATATTTTGAATGTGCATTTTTACAAATTGATTGTAAATATAATATACTTTTAACCCATTTGGATTAGTACAAGGATCAAATCCTGTCATCGAATTTGTTATAAATATACCTTCAATATTTCGTATATTAACGTCATATCCCATTATCACAATTGCATGGGTTAATGTTCCTACTTCTTGTTTCCAACCTCCTAATAATATAGGTTGGGTATTATTGATTTGTTGTATAATAAATGAAAATGGAGGGAAAATAGAATGCTTAGTTTTACTATAAATTTGGGTTGAATTTATTCTACAAGGTTCTAAAAAAAAATCTTGGTATAAATATTTTCCAGGGGCATCTTGTAAAGGAACCTGTGCTTTATCAATTGAACATCTATTTTGACAATCATAAATTTCAGCATAAATTTCATTAGCTACAACTGAGGATAAAGTACTTTTGTAATAAAGGTCAAAATTTTTCTTAATCAAATTACATAATAATGAAGTATCGGTATTACCCTTGAAATTTGCTATCTGATAGATACAAGTAGCCCAACACCAATTATCATTTTTTTGAGCTAATGGCGAAATATTAAGTATTGTCATAATATTAGTATGTTTTAACTAAAAATAATCAAAAATCAATTATAATTCAAATCAAATGAGCAAAATTTTAAGCAGAACAGATGCTATTACAATGATAACATCACAGCAAGTAGATATCCAAAACTACTTGGATACTAATGTTTTAAGTACCATACAAACGTGTAAATCAAGAAAGAATTGGGAAAATAAATGTAATTCATCTGATGGTGTACTATTAACAATATCAATAAGTTCAACTATACGTTCATCTCCATATCACATAGGTAGAAGTGTGGTTGGAGCGAATGATTTCGTGATAACAAGTGATGCATTATTTGAAATATTGTCAAGAAAACCGATGACATTATCATTTGCAGTTTTTATAATTGATTTATCAGGTGTATTAACTCTGATAATTGAACAATCTGTTTTAAAATGTAATGACCCTAATGGTGACGGTGGTGACGGTATAAAGGTAAGAGTTCCAGCATAATAAGAAGACTATGACTGTAAAAGAATATAACCATTTAGTAATCCAAATAGGATACATTCTAATTTTAGGCAGATTAATCATCTTGCTAAGTTTCTTCCCAAATTTGCGATGGGCTTTTAAACAAAAAGCCCATCGTTTTTTATTTATGTATTCTTTGTTGGCATTATCAATAGCCATTTTTGAAGCAAGCTTTATATACGTTTGTAACCACTATACAAGTAGTATAATGCCTTTACTCACTCGTTTTAAAATAGGAAACACTTTTTTTATATCTCCATTCTACTACGTTAATGAGTTATTTTTTTACGGATTTGCCTTTTCTTACGCTCTGGGAGGTGAATACAGAAAACCAATTCAAATCATTAGTTTGACATTATTTGTCTTCGAAATTTGTAATACGGTTTGGGGAGAAGGTTTTAGAGATGCTCAAACCTTGGGCTCAATGATTGTCTCTTTTGTTAATATTAGCTTTGCTTTACTCTATTTTCAAAACTTCTATACTAAGAAAATCAATTCAAACAGTAGAAAGGATAGCTTTGCGATTATTTCATGGGGCATTTTAATTCCTGCGGTACTATCTATTTTTATATACGCTTTTACAAAAAATCTATTTGAAACGAATGAAATACTTTATTATCAAATTAGTATTTTTAGAATGATAGTAGAAAGTTTAAGTTTTCTAATTATTGCTTATGGTATTTGGATTATAAGAGATGCTCGCATTCGTTCAAATTTTAACAAATAAAAAATGGCTTACCCACCTCAAAAGGTGAAAGTAAGCCATTTTTTTAAACTCCTACCAAAATATCTATTTGCGAATAAAATACAGAAACCTCCTCTAAAATCTCAATAATTTCTTCGTAATTCAGCGAAGTAACTAAACGCATTCGGTATTCTTTGAAATGCGGAATCCCTTTGAAATAATTGGCGTAATGCCTTCGCATTTCTACAATTCCAACGTGATTACCTTTCCAACGAATACTAAAGTCTAAGTGCTTTCGGCAAACTTCTATGCGATCGTCGATGGTGGGTGGAGCTAATTTTTCTCCTGTTTTGAAAAAGTGTTTTATCTCATCAAAAATCCAAGGGTAACCAATCGCTGCCCGTCCAATCATGATGCCATCTACACCGTAACGATTACGGTATTCCAAAGCTTTTTCGGGAGAATCAATGTCGCCATTGCCAAAAATTGGAATTCTAATTCTCGGATTTTCTCTTACTTTTGCGATTAATCGCCAATCAGCATCACCTTTGTACAATTGAGCTCTTGTACGACCGTGAATCGTAAGCGCCTCAATACCAATATCTTGCAAACGCTCTGCAACTTCTTCAATATTTTTGGTGGTATCATCCCAACCTAAACGAGTTTTCACGGTTACGGGTAAATGCGTTGAATTAACCACGGCCTTGGTCATTTCTACCATTTTAGGAATATCCTGCAATAAAGCCGCTCCTGCTCCACGACACGCTACCTGCTTTACTGGGCAACCATAATTAATATCCACCAAATCTGGCCCTGCATTTGAGGCAATTTCTCCACACACTCGCATGGTTTCTATATCCGAGCCAAATAATTGAATCCCAATGGGACGTTCGTATTCAAAAATATCCAATTTTTGAATAGATTTTGCTGCATCCCGAATTAACCCTTCCGAAGAAATAAATTCGGTGTACATCAAATCAGCCCCATTTGCTTTGCATACAGCACGAAATGGAGGATCAGACACATCTTCCATAGGAGCCAATAACAAGGGAAATTCTCCTAATTCTATATTTTTAATTTTAACCATAATATTTCAGTTATCAATAAACAGTTATCAGTAATTTTTCGATAAACATTATTCAGATTAACAGGAAATAAATCCATTTTACTAATAATTTAGTATCCTTAACCGATAACTGTTTACTGATAACTGCTAACTGTTGTGTAAATTTACAACCATTATGACAAATTTCGATAATATTCAATCACAATCTGAACGACCGCTTTTCTCTAAAATTCTCATTTTGGTAGGCTTGACTTTAGTTTTTATGACTGCTGGCTCATTCATTGGCATAGGTTTTTTTACATATATGACAGGAATGCCTTTTGAACAAGTTGCGGAGTTTCAAAAACATCTCCATGAATATCCCAATATGTATGATGCTGTGATGGCACTTCAAACATTTTCAACGCCAGTACCATTTATCGGAGCATCGTTATTTTATTGGTATTTCATCGAAAAACAAACCATTGACTCGTTAAGTTTCCACGAGGCAAAACTCCCTGTATTTGGGTTGGTGGCGATTTTAGTTATTGGTTTCATGGGTTTTGATGCCCTCATTATCGAAATGAATCAAAATATGCAGTTTCCCGATTCACTCAAAGGCATCGGAAAATTGATGAAAGATAGTGAAAATGCAACGGGTGAATTGACGAAGTTTTTAACGGCATTTAAATCACCTTCTCAATTAGTTGTAGCCTTGGTTGTGGTGGCAATTTTAGCGGGCGTTAGTGAAGAACTTTTATTTAGGGGAGTTCTGCAAAATATTATATTACGGGCCTGTGGAAATCCACATTTGGCAATTTGGATTGCGGCTTTTACTTTTAGCTTCATTCACTTTCAATTCTTCGGATTTATTCCAAGAATGTTATTAGGAGCGTTATTTGGCTATTTATATTTTTGGACAAAAAATTTATGGGTTCCGATGTTTGCCCACTTTGTCAATAATGGTTTTACGCTAATTATGGCGTATCTTAACGAAATGAAAATCGTAAAGATGGATATTGAAGATACAAAATCTGTCCCTTTAAATATGGCATTGGCTTCATTAGTATTAACGATTGTTTTGTTACGTTGGTTTTGGATGAATCGAATTGTTGCTAATGAAAAATGAGCCAATTTTAGCATTTTAAGATTCAATAGTTACTCATTCTATCATTCAAAAATTACTCCTTAGAATATGCAAGATTGGAAGAAAATTTATGAATCTGCAAGCCCAATTAAGGCTCAATTAGCAAAAGCATTTTTAGTTGATGAACATCAAATTGAAGCAGTGATAATGAATAAACAAGATAGTTCGTATCTTTTTGGGCTTTGTGAGGTACACGTACCTTTACAAAATGCTGTTTTAGCAAAATTCCTTTTAGAAAATGAAGCAGGTCTTATGTAGAGACGTTTCATCAAAATCATATTGTTCTCTAACGATGAAGACGTTTCATCAAACGTCTCTACTAAAATACAACCATAAAATACTTATATGAATAAAAAATTACAAACAATGTCCAACCTGCAACAGCGGGTTATTGCGGCGGTAATTGCCGTACCTTTTCTAATATTTTGTATCGTTTACAGCGATTGGACGTTTTATGGTCTTTTTGCTTTAATTGCCATTTTGGCACAGTTAGAATTTTATAAACTTTTAGGACTCAACGGTAATGAACCTCTTACTTATTACGGGACATTTTGTGGTTTTGTTTTGGTTACGGTTACATATTTAATCGAAAAAGGAGTCATACCTGAGGCAAACTATTACATTTTATCGCCTTTAATGGCATCCATTTTCTTTATAAAATTATACAAAGCAAAAGATGATAAGCCTTTCAGAAACATTGCTTACACCTTTTTGGGCGTAATTTATGTAGCATTGCCTTTTGCCTTAGTCATTATTTTAGCCTTTTTGAATTATACATTTAGTTGGCAACGTCCATTAGGCTGTCTGCTTCTTTTATGGGCGAGCGACACAGGTGCATATTTTGCGGGAACAAAATTTGGCAAAACAAAACTATTTGAACGTGTTTCACCCAAGAAGTCATGGGAAGGAAGTATTGGCGGCTTTGTCGCTTCAATGATTGTGGCTTTTGTATTGTCAAAATACTTTTTAGACCTCAAATCGTGGCAGTGGTTTGGTTGCGGAGCAATTATCGTAGTGGCAGGAACTTACGGGGATTTAGTAGAATCACTTTTTAAAAGAAGTATCAAAATAAAGGATTCAGCCTCAACTATTCCTGGACACGGTGGGTTTCTTGACCGTTTTGATGGATTACTACTTTCGATTCCATTCATTATTACATTCTTAAAATTGTTCAGTTAGAATTTCTAAATAACGTGTAACAAATAAACTGGTTTGATTAGGTGATAGATTTAAAAGGCAAAATTTAATGATACTATTGCCAAATTTATTTTAGCGAATTTCTTCAAAAATAAATTAGAATTTCGTTAAAATCTGTTAAACATACAACCATTTCATACATCGAAACGTTAAATTGTGTAAGTTTACAATCTTTACAATAGCACGATGTCATCAAATAATATAAATATATTTTCAGCGAAGATAGTTTTAAGAAAACCGTCTCAGAAACGACTGTTTTTCAGCACGTTTACTTTATTATTCTTACTCTTTTTATTGTTTAATAATAGCTCAGTTTTTGCACAGGGACAGGATAAATCCGTAATTTTTTCGGGAAAAGTAGTGGCTGACCGTACTTCCGAATTCCTACCAAATGCGTATGTGTTCAATCCACAATCGGGACGAGGAACGCTGACCGATGATTTAGGAAACTTTTCTATTTATGTCTATCCTGGTGACAGTTTGGTATTTTCTTATGTGAGTTATAAGAAGAAATATTACATCATTCCACGAGTAAATGAGCAAACGCAAAGTGCCATAATTCACATGGCGGAAGAATCAAGAATGTTAGCGGAGGTAAAAGTTTATCCTTATAGCAGTGAAGAAGATTTCAAAAAAGCATTTCTGGATATGAAATTGGAAAATGAGGCAGGACGAAAAGCATTGGAGAAGAACTTAGAACAATCAAAATTGAACGTTTTAGCCTTACAAGCGGGACTTAGTGGAGCAGGAAATTTTCGTAATTTCTCCGATCAAATGACTTATAGTATGGCAAATAGAAATTTCGTCCAAAGTCCATTAATGGCATTAACGAATCCTTTTGCTTGGGCAAATTTTATAAAATCAGTTAAAAATGGAGATTTGAAACGTGACGATTATAAAAAAGCCTACCAAGACGCTCCAACCGAGGGAATCTCCCGTCAAAAATTCATGTCCGACTTGAAGAAAGGGAATTAGCATTTAGGGCTAAGGTTTTAAAAGGTAGTATTTTAGGGCAAAATCATTCCTGAAATATCTTTCTTTTTTAACCTATTCCCTGATAACTAAGCCCTAAAACCTAAATTAATGGAATTTATTACCGAAACGTACCGTATTAGAATTACCGAAGTTGATGCTCATAGTCAACTAACAATTCCCGCTCTTAATGGACTTTTACAAGAAATGGCTTGGCGACATTCAGTCGTTGCTAAAGTTTCAGTTCATGAATTATCCGCTCAACACAACATTTCTTGGGTACTTTCTCGCTTGAAAATCTGGATTGACCGCTTACCAAATTACGACGAAACGGTGACGGTAAAAACTTACGTTCAAGGAGTTGACAAATACTTTTATCACCGTGATTTTAAGGTTTTTGATTCCGCTGGTATTGAAATAATCAGAGCAAATAGTGTGTGGGGATTAATGGATATTGTCAAAAGAAGACTCACTTCCGTACCCGAATGGATGCTGGCAATGACCTTACCTTGCACAGAAAAAAATCCCGTTGAGAAAGTTTCAGGTAAAATTGCAGCAATAAAAAATATAGAAACCGAGCGACATTTTGATATTCGTTGGCATGATATTGACTCAAATCAACACGTTAATAACACGAAATACGTAGAATGGTTGATGGAAAGTATTCCTTCCGAAATATTGAACAATGGAACGCTTAATTCAATTGATATGATTTTTAAAAATGAAAGTATTTTGGGTGATAAAATAACGACCCAAAGTCAATCAATCGAACAAGGTTTTATTCATAGAATTATCAATCAAGATGGGCAAGAATTGGTGACTGGAGAGACTATTTGGGCTTAAATTTGCTTCAAAATCTTCCCCGCTCTACTTCTAAAACCCGCTGATTGAAAGGGAAATTGTTCTTCTAATACAAACTTTAATTCATCCTTTAATTCTGGATAATAATTAGTAAGATTGAACAGAATGGTCATAGAGAAAACCTTAATGGCTATGGCTTCTGAAGGATTTTGCAGGTATTTAAAACAGATATCCACTAAAATTCCGTGTAAACTTTCGGGAATATTGGCATTTTGCAAAACTCTAACCGTATTTCGTTTGATAGCATCATGAAGATTTTCGTGTTGAAGGTTAAGAATCAGCTTTTCAATGTGGGGTGTCAATAAATAATTCCAACGATCAATACAGTGAGTCATTATACTGGCAGCATATTGATTTTTACGAGTATTTCCTTCAAAAAATATCGTCATTAATTGCCCAAAATATTCAGGTGAACCATTTATCCAATCAATGATTTTATTGAATTCTTCTGCTGAATAATAGTCGGGAAGACTTTCTTTTAGATTCATTTGCTGTTATCTCATTGAGCAGGAAATCTACAAATTTAATCTTAATTTGTCAGGTTGACGAAGGAGAAATTAGCTTTTATTAGCTAATTTGATGAAATCATACGCATTAAAAAATGTTGTCCGAAGCAGTATTTCGAGGCGTTGTACTCTTATTTTCGAAATACTCTTCGGACTACATCATTTGTAAGATTATCGATGAGCCACAAAATCAATGGGTAGAAGATTGGGTTTCTTTAAAATATATTGAGCAACGACGGGAAAATGGTCAGAAAAAGTAACCGATGGAATAATTTTACAAGACTGAACTTGCCAATCAGAACTAAAAAATTGTTGGTCTATTCGCACACAATACGGATGACGATTAAGCGTAAAACCAAGTCCTTGCCCTACTTCCTCAAAAGCATTTTCAAAATTCAAACTCAATTTTCCATAAGTATAACTGAAAGGAATTTCATTAAAATCACCGCAAATAATAACGGGATATTTACTACCCGTCACGTAAGATTCTACCTCTGCCACTTGTTCATCACGGGCATTAAAACCATTTTTTAGTCGCTTTACGGTATCCGCAACTTCAAAAAAGAATTTACGAATTTCCCCTTGCTTAAAGGCATCAAATGCTTTATTTACTCGCACGCCCATCGACCATAAATGCGTATTCACAATTCTGACCGTATCATTTCCATAAACAACATCAGCACACAAAAAACCATTGATATTGGGTGCTTTATCTTCTCTATTCCAGATTTTACCGTACTGTTTTATAATTGGATATTGGGTAAAAATGGCTAAACCAACCGCTCTATCGGCAGAGAAAGAAGTCAGTTTTACAAATTTATTTGCGTATTGGTCTTCAATTTGTTGGTTTTGAGAATACTCCTGAAAACACGCAATATCAGCTTGAAGTGCCGATAAATTATGATTATCATTTCGGGAGAAGCTTTCACTATTAAAACTCAAAACTTTTAATGAATTGGTTGCAATCGGATTTATTACTTCATGACCAATACCAACAATTCTTTTGATAATCGGGAAAGATAATAAAACCCAAACTGCTCCAATGGCCGCCAGCATTTTTTGTTTTTTATAGAGAAGATAGGAACTTGCAACAAGTCCCAATATGATGGCGATAGGCAAAGTCATCATAATAAAACCCGCTAACCAATGATTGAAAATTGGGTAGTAACAAAATGACATTGAAATGAATAAATAAATAAGGCAAGTATAGGCTTTGGGGAATTTACTATAAAAGTGATACGCCGATTTTAACCCACTAAAAGTTCTTTTGAGCATCTCTTTGAAGACGCTTAAAATTTGACTTTTATTGGTATTGATTAACGAAATCATATTTTTATATTTAAAATGCTTTAACCAAAAATGTTTTAGTCCCAAACATAATGCTTAGGACTAAAAATAATTTATTTTACTTCAAAAGCTCCATTTCCAATTTTGAAACCTTCCGAATAAAGTTCAATGCTGTATTTTCCCGCTTTATAAATAGAACCTTTGCCGTAAAGAATATCTACTTTTTGGTCATTATTTTCAAATGGAATACCTTGTTTAAGGCTAAATCCAACTTCTTTTCCTTCAAATTGCAAAGTACCTGCGTTGTTATCTTCACTCACAACGGCACCGTTTTGGTCAAGAATTCTTACGAAAATATCTTTGGTATTTTTCTCTGCCACAGGATTTGAAGGCATAATGAATGAGATTTTCAAACGGTCGATTTTAGATGATTTGTACAAACCTCCTTCACGAAGTTTACCATTTGATGCCACCGCCGCTACTTGAACGTTGATTGCTTTCATCGCAGTTGCCAAGGTAACTTTACGTTTCAAATCATCATTTTGTGCCGTGTATGAAGCAACCGTTTGAGACAAGCTTTCTTTATCCGTTTTCAAGCCAGAATTTTCAGTCATAACTTGTTGTTTTTCTTCTTCAAGCGTTTTGGTACGGGCTAATAAAGTACCATTTTCCGCTTTCAATTTAAGAATGTCATCATCTTTCGCTACTAAAAAGGTTTCGTATTCTTTGATTTTGGCATCGTATTTTTGAACTGAGAAATTAAAATCTGACTTCAATTTCTTTTTATCGTCTTCCAATTGAGCTTTTACGGCTACTAATTCTTTAACATTCCCGCCCAATTGTTTTACCTCGGCAATTTTAACGTCTAAAACTTTTGAAATAGAATCAAGTTTGATTTGGGTTGAAGACAATTCTTCTACCTTAGTCGTGAGTGATTTTTGGAGTTCAAACGTTTCATTTCTTGCTCCCATAAATAAATAACTCAACAATGCAACCACGCCAATTAATACGCCAATCGCTACTTTAAAAATACCTTGATTGTTTTTAGACTCCATCTTGATTGTTTGTTTTAAATTGTTTCAATTAACTATTACAAAGCAACAACGATGACGTTAAAGGGGCGTTAAACTGACCTTAAATTTAGCTTAAAGTCTAAATTTCCTATGTAGTTAAAGTTTTACCACTTTGATTGGGAAGGACAATACTGAAGTTAGTACCTTGATTATCAGAACTTACTGATATTTCTCCTTTATGAAGACGAAGAATTTGGGCAACTATCGCCAAACCAATACCATGCCCTTGTGTAGCTTGAGCGGTGGCATTACTGCGATAAAATGGACGAAAAATAAAAGGTAAATCAGAAACTGGAATGATTGGTCCAGTATTAAAAACTCGAATAGTTATGCTCGAAGATGTGGCGTAAAAATCAACGATAGCAGTATTATTTTCCGAAAATTTGCAGGCGTTATCAATCAAATTCATGAAAACTACTTTCAGAGAAGCCTCGCTACCTTGCACAATTAGTTCATCTTCATTTTCCGAAAAATTATTAAAATTCAACGTTATTTGGTAATTATTATGCCATTTCTGCAATTGTCGTTTAGCATCCCAAAGTAATTCATCAACCCGAATTGGTGATTTTTGCATACTGTCAGGGCTAACGACGGTATTGGCTAAGTTGAGGAGTGTATTGGTTAACTGGATAAGCGTACGGGTATCTTCTTGGAGCGATTGCAGGCAATTTTCGTAGTTTTCTGCACTTCGTTTCTGCATGAGGGTAATATCAATCTGAGAATAAATTTTGGTAAGTGGGTTTTTCAATTCGTGCGAAACGTTGGCTATGAACATTTTTTGCATCACTAACGCCTCCTCGGTACGGTCGAGCAGTTGATTGAAGGTTGCCACTAATAACCCAATTTCATCGGAACGATTGGGGTGTTCCACTCGATTTTCAATATTATTCGGGAAAATTTCATTCACTTGCTTAATAATTCCCGACATCGGAGCGAGTGCTTTATCAGCAAAAAACCATCCTGAAACCCCTAATAACAAGATTCCGACCAAAATCATTACCAACAAAATTTTCCGTAAATCTTCTAATGCCTCTGTACCATTTACATCAATGGCACTCACAAAAACCCAATTATTATCATTTCCATTGTGGAGTTTAACTCCAATGATTTGGTAATTGTCGAAATGCGTATAAATTGTGGGAGAATTTGGTTGCAACAATGAAATTAGCACGTCGGCAGAAATCCCTTTTTTTTGACTGGCGGTAAAAACCACTTTTTGCAATCGTTCATTATAAACAGCAATACTTTCATCTTTCAGAAGTTCTCGATCGGAAATATTGACTAATTTCAGCACAGTTGTATCGGGTGCCTGGAGGTCAAATAGAAGAGTTGTCGTAGTAATCGCTCTTTCTTGTAAACGTTTATAAAATCGTTTTTCGAGGTATAATTTACTAAAAAAGTACACTCCGCCCGAAAAAATAAGCAAAATGGCGGTTGCCAATGCCACAAACTGATACGTAAGTTTTGAGCGGATATTGAGCATTATGAAACAATTTTTAAAACATATCCCATTCCGATTTGCGTATGGAGCAGTTTGGGTTCAAAATCTTTATCAATCTTTTTTCGCAAGAAATTCATGTAAACCTCAATGACATTTGTACCCGTGTCGAAGGTTACATCCCAAATTTTTTCGGCTAATTCTACTTTAGAAATCACTCTTCCTTGATGCCGAATAAAATATTCTAATAAAGTAAATTCTTTGGCAGTAAGCGATATTTCTTTCCCCGCCCGAACAACAGTTTTGGTATCTAAATCCATTTCCAAATCAGCTATTTTCAATAAATTTGTGTGGACAATACTTCCCATTCTCCGAGTTAACGCTCGAACTCTTGCCATCAACTCCTTGAATTCAAACGGTTTACATAAATAATCATCTGCTCCCGCATCCAGTCCTGTAATTTTATCATCGGTTGTTCCCAAGGCCGTCAGTAAAAGAATTGGCGTATCAATTCCTGCCTGCCTCAGTTTTTTGCACAACTCTAATCCATTAAGCATCGGGAGGATAATATCGGAAATAATCAAAGCGTAGGCTTGGCGGGTTGCTAATTGAAAACCCATCGAACCGTCGTAGGCAATATCAACCTCCCACTGTTGTTCTTCTAAACCTTGTTTGATGAGTTGGAGCGTTTTTACTTCGTCTTCAATTATTAAGATTTTCATCTGCTTATTTTTGAGATAGCGTATTAATTCTCATTAATTCAAATTTAGGCAATAAAATAGAAAAACGGACTCTAATCAAGGTTGACGAGTCCGTTTTTAAGGTAAATTTAATGTGAGAACGCTGTAGATTGCTATTCATCGCTGTAACCTGTGTCTAACTTAAGGCTTTTTATCTACAAAAACTTAACCTCAATTCTACGATTCAGTTTTCGATTTTCTTCTGAAGTATTCGGCAAATACGGATGTGTTTTTCCGTAGCCTTCCGATTTGATTTTCGAAGGATTAACACCTTTTCCAAGTAAATATTCCACCACTGACTTGGCTCTTTTTTGAGAAAGAATCAAATTTTCTGCATCTTTGCCAACGTCGTCGGTATGTCCAGAAATTTCGATGGGTAAATCGGGATTTGTTTTGAGAAGAACTACCAATTTATCCAACTCAGTCGTTGATTCGGGTTTTAAATCCCATTTCGCAGTGTCAAAAAAGATGTTATTCAGAATCTCTTTAGCTTCTTTTTTAATGGGTTCGAGTGCAATATCTAAGACTTTGTCTAACCCGATTTTATCAGAAAAATCAAAATTCAAACTCTTGAAAAAATAACCTTTTTTACTGACAAAAAGAGCATATTCACCTCCACTTGTGAGTACAGAAGTATAAGTTCCAGTTTGAGAATCCGAATTTACTTTCCCAACTAATTCATTGTTTTTCAAAGCAATAAGTTCAATATCTGCTTGTAGTTTTTGCTTTGTCTGAGCATCGTAAACAATACCTTTCAAGAAAGAGGTTGCTTTAAATTTTGCCTGTAAGCTTTCTGGAACGTCAATTTCTACAATTTTTGCTCTGCGATATTTATCCTCTTGGTCACGTTCCAATGAATAATATGCCTTCTTCCCATCAGCCGTGATAAATAAAGCAACTTGGTCTTCAAAAGTATTCAAAGGATAACCTAAATTTTCTGGATTGGTCCATTTACCTTGCTTATTTTCAGTGAAATACAAATCTAAACCACCCATTCCAACCTGTCCTTCCGACGAGAAAAAAAGCGTTTTTCCATTGGCGTGAATAAAAGGTGAAAGGTCATCTTCGAAGGTATTTATGGGCATCCCCAAGTTCGTAGCTTTAGCCCACATATTGGTTGAATCCAATTTACTCATCCAAATATCTCGCTTGCCCAGGCTTCCTTTTCTATCCGAAACAAAATATAAAGTCCTGCCATCGGCTGACAATGAAGGTTGAGATTCCCACTCTGGTGAATTTACGCCCGTACCCAAATTTTGGGGTGAAGTCCAACTGTCTCCTTGTTTGTAAGAAATGAATAAATCACAACTACCGAAGCCTTTTCTTCCTCCGCATGAGGTAAAAACTAAGGTTCTTCCATCGGCAGAAATGGAAGCAGTTCCTTCATTTTCTTTGGTATTAATTTTCTCAGAAATTGAAATGGGTTCCGACCAAATTTTGTCTTTGATAGAAGTAACATACAGGTTTTCATCGCCGTCTTGGTTTCCTGTATAAATCAGAGTTTCACGGTCAGCAGTTAACACAGGAAAATATTGAGATTGAAACTTATTAACCGTTTTGGGTAATTCTAAAGGATTGATAATTAAGGGTTTACTTATTGCTTCAATGGCAAACTTACAACTTTCAATCCGTGCTTTGTAGCGAGCTTGTTTGCTGGGAGCCACAGCAGGCAAACCTCTTTCAAAGAATACTAATGCCTTTTGATATTCTCCTTTTTTCAAATATAATTGACCCACTTGTTGCGAGGCAATTTCGGTTACAGAAGTTTTTTCTTGAGCGTTTACGGCTTTCTCGTAATTCAAAATGGCATTACCAAACTGCCTATTTTGTTCGTAAAGTTTCCCTAACTGAAAATAAGGTTCAGCAAATAATTTATCTCGTTCAATCGCTTCTTCAAATTCTGAAAAAGCCGTTTCAATATTACGTTCTTGGAGTGCTTTTATGCCCTTTTCGTAGGCATCAATGGCTTTTTTATTATTGGAAGAAAGGGGAACTTGTGATAGAGAATAGTGGAAAGAGCATAGAGAACAGATGAAGCAGAATAATGTTATTTTTAAGATGGATTTCATAGTTTTGGGAGAATATATTTTGGGATATAATTCAAATAAACGATGAGATAGAAGTTGTATTGTGAGAAGAAATATGATTGTATCTGAGTTATTGCTCGAAATAAACTACTTTACACAAATACGCTGTCGGATGTGTCTTCCGTTGAATTTCACGAACGAATTTCATTGTGGGATAAACTTTCGAGAAGTTCAGCCAAGTCAAATGTGGTACGTTATTTTATACAATTTCTCTTAACGGAAATCGCCTTTTAAAAGAACGACTTCCATTAAAAAAATCACTAAGGAATATCCATAAACTTATGAACTTGCAATGAAATTCTCCACTTCGGATTATTTTTTACGTATTCAATTATTTCGGGTAACATCGTTTCCATTCTGCTCCATTCGGGTTGCAGATATAGCATACAATTTTCAGAAACTACCGCCGCAAAACTCTCCGCCCATTCAAAATCCGACTGATTAAAGATAATTACCTTCAATTCGTGGGCTTTAGGATAGATTTCAGGATTAGGTTTCTTGAATTTTTTAGGAGAAAAACAAATCCAATCCCAATGTCCTGTCACCTGCTCACATACGCCCGAAGTTTCGATATTGGTTTCAAATCCTGCTGCGTGTAAAGCATTGGTCAAATCATCCAAATTGTGCATCAAAGGTTCACCTCCCGTGATAACGGCAAGTCTTCCTAAATGTTGAGCGGCTTCGCTAACGATTTGATTGATAGACAATTTTGGGTGAGCATTCATATCCCAAGATTCTTTAACATCACACCAATGGCAGCCCACGTCGCAACCACCGAGGCGAATAAAATAAGCAGCACGCCCTTGATGAAATCCTTCACCTTGAATAGTGTAAAAGGTTTCCATTGTTGGCAATGCCTGTACGATTGTATCTATATTTTCAGTAATCATATCGTTTCTAAATTATTTACAAAATTAATACATTCAAGGCTGAATTCTTATTTTGGATTAATTTTTAACCTACCAAAAACCTTTAACCCCCAAAATTTAGCCATTTATCCCATAAAAATATTTTTTTTCTTATAGTACCTTGCTTTACATAGTACCTTATTATATCTTTGTATTGTTAACTTATGAAAAGAGTTAAAGGTTAATGAACGTACAAAGAATTATGGTTGGCTATTTTGTTTTCCCAACTCGACTTTTACTCTTTTAACCTTATTACCGTTCACATAAAAACCATTAAAAATATGGATTTAGAAAACGCCAAAGTGCAAATGCGAAAAGGAATTCTGGAATTCTGTATCCTGCACATTATTTCGAGAGGAGAAGTTTATGCCTCAGATATGCTTGAAGAATTGACTTCAGCTAAGATTATGGTTGTGGAAGGAACATTGTATCCGCTCTTGACTCGTCTGAAAAACTCTGGATTATTAGATTATAAATGGGTAGAGTCTGTTTCTGGTCCGCCCCGAAAATATTATGTTTTAACGGAAACAGGTAAAGTCTTTCTGACTCAATTTGAGGAAACCTGGACCGACCTCCAAGCCTCTGTTACTCAAATAATTCAAGATTCATTTCATCATCATAATCCATCTGGGAATTAGAGAATTGAGAATTTGACGGGTAGAGAATTTCCAATTTTCAATACGCAATGTTCAATTTTCAAGGAAAAAAATAACAGACATGAAAAAGACCATATCAATCAATATCGCAGGCATTTTATTTTACATCGAAGACGACGGTTTCGATAAACTAAATGCTTATCTCAAAGCAATTCAGAAATATTTTTCCTCTTATGAAGGTTCAAAAGAAATCGTAGAGGATATTGAGGCTCGAATTGCGGAAAAGTTTTGGGACAAACAAAAGTCCGAAGAAAAACAAGCTATTTCACTCGAAGATGTTGAGGGTTTAATTGCCTCAATGGGTTCAGTTTCAGACTTTGCCGCCATCGAAGAAGATGAAGATTTGGCAATGGCGGGTGATACCAAAAAAGAGACGAAGGAATCAACTCAATCTTCAAGTACCGAAAGCACAACCAATGCCGATGGAACTTACAATTACGAGTATAAATATAATTATGAATACAAGTACAGTGCAAGTCATAAAAAACTGTACCGTGATACCAAACGTAAACTTTTGGGTGGTGTTTGTGCTGGTTTAGCTCACAATTTAGGTTTTGACCCACTTTGGATTCGGTTGGCATTTTTATTCTTATTCTTAGGAATTGGACCAATCACCGCAGGAATTTTAACGGCAATCACTTTCTTTTTATATATCGCTTGTTGGATTGCATTTCCAGCCAATGCTAATTTGGAAGAAGACGAACGCATCCGTAAATTTTACCGTAATCCCGACGGAAAAGTATTGGGCGGCGTAGTCAGTGGAATTGCTTCTTATACAGGTTGGGATTTAGGAATGTTACGTTTTGTCTCGGTACTAAGTATTTTTCTATTTGGTTCTGGAATTGTTATCTATTTGATTTTGTGGGCAATAGCTCCCGAAGCAAAAACATTAACCGACAAAATGCAAATGTCAGGCGAACCAATAACGCTTGAAAATATAGAGTCAAATATCAAAAGAACATTCAATGTTGAAAATAAACCCGAAGATTCTTTAACGAGATTATTGCTCCTCCCTTTTCGTATTATCTCACAGGTTTTCAAGGCATTAGGGCCATTTGCAGCATTTTTGGTTTCGGCGGCTAAGTTTTTTGTGGGCGGAATGATGGTCTTTGTGGGCGTGGTAACAATTGTGGCTTTATTCTTCGCTCTTTTCGTTGGTATAACCGCATTAGAAAATGCCCACGTATATTTAGGCAATAATGTTCCCGTGGGTTTAATTGGTCGTGATGCCTCTCCATTGATGATTTTTGGGGGATTTTTAGCCTCGGCAGTTCCTGCTTTTGTGATAGCTTGGGCAGGTTTATCATTGGTGATTCGTAAAAATCTATTTACCGCAACAGTTTGGCAAAGTGCTTTGGGAGTATTTATCGTAGGACTTTTGACGACGATGTACACGGGAGTTCGTTACGCAAGAAATTTTGCCAAAACAGCTTCTATCGAAAAGGTTTCAAACTATACCATTGAACCAAAAATACCTTTATTCGACCTCAATTACACAGGATTCGACCAAGATTGGGAGCCTTCAGTAGAAATTATTGGCTACGATGGCACAACGGTTAAAGTAGAACAAATTTATAAAGGACGTGGAATAGACAAACAAGATGCGGAACAAAATGCCGTTGCAGTTAATTACAATATCATTCAAAAAGACTCCCTCCTCCGATTTGATGATAGATTGGAATTTAAAGATAATGCTCGTTTTCGTGACCAACACATCAGAATGAAGGTTTATATTCCTTATGAAAAACCTTTCTCGATGAGTCGTGGTTTTGCAGAATTTATTGACAACTCTTTGGACGGACAATATTGGGACGATTCAAACGGTGATAAATTTAAAGGTTCGCTTTGGAAATTCACCAAAGACGGCGAGTTGATTTGTACCAACAGAATTCTGAAACCTGCAGAGGATGAGAAAGAAAGAGAAGATGATTTCACCACAGGAACATCCATTCAAACACTGGACGTGAAAAATTTTGAAAACATAAAAACCGATGCGAAAGGTGGAACGTGTAATATTATTATCCGTCAAGGTGATACATTCAATGTTGAAGTAGGCGGCACGGAAAATTTACGAGAGCTCAAATACGAAGTAAAAAATAATACTTTATTCATTGAACATCTTGACAATCGAGTATTGGAAGTTCATATTACTATGCCGAAACTAAAAGGTTTATCAATGAAAGGTGGCAACGGAGAAAGTTCCATTCACGACTTTTCAGGCAACGATTTCGTTGTTGATTTATCCGAAGTAAATTCACTAACAATCAACGGTTCAGTCAATTCACTAACGGCTAAATTATCGGGTAGTTCAAAACTTCAAGCTTTTGATTTAGAAACTATTAGCTCTAAAATAGAAGCAAAAGACAATGCTTCGGCCGAGATAAATGTCAAAGATAAAATGGAAGCCAAAACTACTGGGGCGGCACAAATTCGTTACCGAGGAGAGCCTTCAGTAAGTCGTTCGGTACAAGAAGGTGGCTCGGTTGAGAAAGAATAGATCCATGATTTTATGAAAGTCTTCCTTTGGCAAGACGACTTTCATGAAATTCCGAATAAAGATTTGCAGTTTTTTCCAACCCTTTGCAACCTTAACCTCTAAACCTGCATCTTATAACTAAACTCAAAACAATATGAAAATGAAACTCAACCTCCGAAATTTATTCGTTATTACTACTTTGTTATTTTTTACAAACGAATTAATAGCTCAAAACAAAAAAGAATTCCAATTGAAAGGTTTCGATAAATTGGATATGTCAAGTGCCTTTTTGATTGACGTAGTTCAAGGCTCAAATTATAAAGTAGTCGTGGATGCTGAACGTTCTGAAGACCTTGAAGACTTAGAAGTAAGAATCAATGGTGGAACGCTTATTGCGAAATACCACAATAGCAAAGGCGGTTGGAAATGGAATAATAGTCGTAAACGAGTTGCTTTCACAATTGTAATGCCCAATTTGAAGCAAGTAGATTTTTCGGGAGCAACAAAATCAAAAATCTCTGGATTTAATGATTTAGAAGAAGTCTCTCTTAAATTTTCGGGAGCAGCTAATTCAGAAATCAGCCTCAAAGCGGACAAAGTAAACTTAGATTGTTCGGGTGCATCATCCATCAAAATGAACGGAAATACCTCTAAAATGAATTTTGATGTTTCGGGAGCAAGTTCGGTAAATTGCTATAATTTCCCCGCTCGTGATATTGATGCGGATATTTCTGGAGCAAGTTCGGTAAAAGTAAATGCAAGCAAAACATTAACGGTTGAAGCAAGCGGAGCATCATCGTTGCGTTATCGTGGACAACCTTCGGTAAAGTCTGACGTTTCTGGAGCAAGTTCAGTCAAGAGTGAATAGCACAGATTTTAATCTGTAACAAATGAGTAACTCAGCTTTTTAACTTGTTTTTAAAAATCCAGATTAAAACCTTTACTACTTTATAAAAATCCCATCAGAAATGAACCTGATGGGATTTTTTTTGTGTTTATTTGTAAGTAGGACGGCTTTCCAAGCTGTCTGTAAATTCTAAAAGACAGTTTGGAAAGCTGTCCTACCTTATCAAAAAATGTACGATTTAATCATTATCGGGGGTGGCCCCATTGGCTTAGCGTGTGGACTCGAAGCACAAACAGCAGGACTTCATTATTTGATTTTGGAAAAAGGCTGTTTGGTCAATTCGCTTTATAATTATCCAGCAAACATGACTTTTTTCAGTACGTCTGACCGTCTGGAAATCGGTGATGTACCTTTCGTTTCCAATAATGCAAAACCTACTCGTTCGGAAGCATTGGAGTATTATCGTCGTGTGGCTTTGCACCGTAAATTGAACCTCAAATTGTTTGAAGAAGTAGATAATATTCAGAGAACACCCGAAGAATCCTATACCATTCATACAAAAAAGAATCACTACGAAACTAAACATATCGTTATTGCAACTGGTTTTTATGACATTCCGTATTTGATGAATGTCGAGGGTGAAAATCTTCCGAAAGTAACTCATTATTACGAAGAACCTCACTTCTACGCTTTGCAAAAAGTAGTGGTCGTTGGAGCCAATAATTCAGCTGTTGATGCCGCTTTGGAGACCTGGCGAAAGGGTGCTGATGTTACCATGATTTTAAGACACAATGAGATTGGAAGTCGAGTAAAATATTGGGCAAAACCAGACATAGAAAATCGAATTTCGGAAGGTTCAATTAAAGCTTTTTTTAATTCTGAAGTAGCCGAAATACGTGAGCATGAGATAGATATAAAAACGCCCGAGGGAATTGTAACGATAGAAAATGACTACGTAATTGCCATGACGGGTTATCAACCAAACCTTAATTTTTTACGTAAAATTGGGGTTGATTTATCTGCCGATGAGATTATGAAACCCACTTATGACGATGAAACTCAAGAGACAAATCTACCCAATGTTTACCTCGCAGGAGTGATATGCGGAGGGATGAATACCCACTCATTGTTCATCGAAAATTCACGGGTTCATGCAGTGAAAATCATCAAGAAAATTACTGAAAAATCTGTATTTTTAACGTAAATTTAAAACCATAAAACCATGCCAGTAAACGCAAAACATATCGCAACATTTCTTCTGGGAGCCGCCGCTGGCGTTGCCTTGAACAAATATTTACAAACCGAAGAAGGAGAAAAAACCCTTGCGGATTTGAAAGACAAAGCCTCTCAATTGAAAACCGAAGCCGAAGGTGCAATTGACAAAGCTCCGGAATATTTTGAAAAATTGAAAACGGAAGGAGCAGCCGCTTTAAAAGAGCAATTTCCTGATATTGAGAAATTTTTGCAAGACTTAATGGGCGGTGCAAAACCAGCTACAAGTACTGAACCAGTTAAATAAGTCAGATTTCTAATACACAATAAAGGCTTCGCTCACTGCGAAGCCTTTATTGTGTAATCCTATTTCTCACAACTAATCACTCCAGTGGCAATTAAATACGGAAGAATTATATAAAGAGTCACTCCCTTTATCAAGAAGAAGAAAAATCCAGCCCAACCAAGTCGTCTGAGCCATGCCAAAATCTTATTTTGAGGAGGTTGTTGAGTTTCCAAATTTTCGTTTTTATTTTCCTAACGCATATAATTTGAATAAGGTTTACCTTTTGATAAATCTATTTTCAGATTTTATACCACAAAAGTACGACTACCAAGAAGAAAATAATATCTTGCCTTCCGAAAACTTTACTCTTTGTCCCTTCCTTACATTGAACATATCTATTAAAGTTTTCTCACATATCAATTAAACTCTTATACCATGTTTAAAAAGCAAATCTTCGTGACATTATGTCTTTTAATCGCCCCTATTATTTCTAATGGACAAGCTCAAGAATCTCCCCAAAAAGATGAGATTACCTACCTTGATAAAGGAACTTGGTTGTTAGGAGGCAATCTTTCTTACTTGAATGCTTCTGGTTCTGATGTATTTTACGGAAGTTTATCAGGTGCTAAGATGATTTCTAAAAATGTAGCTCTTGGGGCTAATATTCTTTACGTTAGCACTGGAAGCAATGCTGTTATAGGTCCACAAGCTCGATATTATTTTAACAATGAAAGGTCTTCTAAATTTTTCTTTTTGGGCGGTTTAGGATTTCAAACGGAGGGTGGTTCAACAAATTATAGCGTTGGTGCAGGACTTGCTAATTTCGTCAGTAATTATGTATCCATTGACATCATGGGAACTTATGGAAACTCCTTTAGCTCATTGAGCGGTATTTCATCGTATAGAAGTGACCTCATTGGTCTGCAAGTAGGGCTTCAAGTTTATCTCCCAAAGAAAAAATAAATCATTTAGAAAGGGACATCAAAAAGGATTTCAAGCTAAACCTGAAATCCTTTTTATTTTTACTCTCGACTCGTGAAATATCAATTAATCATCTCCGAAAATTCCAATGCTACTGCTGAAAACCTCTTCAATTTTAAAAGGTATTTTTTCAATGAAATAGCCCATTTACAGCATCAAGGTGGGGAAGAATCTTATACCTTTTACTGGCAAAATATTGTCACAAGAACTATTGACGCACGTTTTAGTGTGCTTATCAAAAATAATATTGCCTACTCTCCACTCAAAGCAACCTTTGGCGGAATTGAATTTAGCGAATCTCTTTCAGAAAATGTTTTATCCAGTTTTTTAGTAGCGTCAATTTCTCATTTAAAAGATAAAATACCTAACCTAAAGCAGCTTGTGATGAATGCATATCCTGCTGGATATTTTTCGGTAAAACAGCAAGAAATACAAGATAATTGCCTTTTAAAATTAGGGTTTTACATTAAATTCACGGAACAAAATTTTGAAATAAAAATCAGTCAGAAATCATTTTACAATACCGTCATTTCTTTAAGAGCCAAGCAGTTACTCCGAAAAGCAGACAAAAATAAGTTTATTTTCAAACAAGAACTCAATCCCGATTTATTGAATTTTCATGCTTTCATTGAACGCTCAAGGATTCGTAAAAATCGCCCAATGACGATGGATTTGGTACAATTGACTGAACATTTTCAGAAATTTCCAGAAAATTTTTATTTTTTCTCTGTTTATCAAAATGAGCAAACAATTGCAGTAGCTGTCACCATTAAAATTAACGAAGAGATACTTTACACTTTTTATCTCGCTGACCACGAAGATTTCCTCAAAGACAGCCCCACAACCTTTTTATTATCAGGAATTTACGAATATACTCAGCAACAAAATTTTAAAATATTAGACTTAGGGATCGCCACTGATAAGGGTATTTTAAACGAAGGGTTATCTCACTTTAAACGAAGTTTAGGAGCAGAATTATCAGATAAAAAAACCTATTTTATACTTTTCTAAATTCCACATTCACATCTTAAATAAAGCATTAATATTATATTTTAACTTTTTTCTTAAAACCGAGTTACTTTTTTTCACGAATCTCGTATATATAGACAAGAAATACATTTTGTGTTCTTAGCGGAATACTTAATTATATTTTGGTGTGTTAGTGATATTTTTTGGCGAACCTTTATAAGGCTCGCCAAATTTTTTGTAATCAATCAAATACAGAATATTCTCTTCCTATTTTTTAGAAAATCATCCTCGCTTCCAACTTGCCATCTTGTACTTAGCCTTAATCTATTTATCATTGTACTCTAAAACGAGAATTGTCATTTTGAGAACAATATGGAAAGTCATTTTATAGGATTATTCAATTCTGAAGAAGAAATTTTGTGGGAAAATACCTCCAAAATACTTTCTGACCACGATTATTGGCTTTACATTGCCGACGAACACGCTTTGAATTACGTTAAGACAGCTTTGAAAATTGCTGATTATGCAGTTCAAAATGGAGAAATTGTATCTTCCGCAGATTTTTATTTACGTGAGCAAGTCGTGCGAGCGAAACCCGTAATTGCAGCCCTTGAGCAAAAAGTAAACGCAATCGTTAATACTGGGAACTTGAATTTAGTCATTTTTTGCGAAATGACTTGGGCAGTCAGAACGCCATCGGGAGATATTTATCTGAGGGAATTGCAGGAAGCTTTTCAAAAATATTTACTCACCAATCATATCTCCATCGTTTGCATTTACAACGAATCTATATTATTAGATGAACAACTCATGTTGGGGCTTTTTTCGCATCCCGAAATTTATACCGAAAACGAAATAAAACCCAATCCATACTTTTTACCCGCCAATATTATCAAGAAAAATCACTTAAAACCCCGTTTCAATTATTGGCTTTCTAAGATTGATTCGCAACGTAAAAAATCAGTTGTTCAACTTTCAAGCGAAGAAAATGAGGAGAAGAAAAATTACCCAATCGAAAAGAAAATCTCCACAAAAATTGCCCAAACCAACGAAGGAAGATGGAAAATCAGGTGCTTGGGCGAATTGAGAATTCACCGAGAAAATGGCGAACTCATCGACTGGAATACCAAAGCGGGAGCAACGAAAAAACTCAAAACAATTTTTGCATTTCTATTAATAAGAGGTGAAAAAGGAGCCAGTGGCGAGGAGTTAGCGGATTTATTATGGCAAGATGCTGACACGACAGAACAAGCAATGAATCGACTTTATCACGCCATTCGGTATTTGAGAATGGTATTAAATGGTAATCAAGATAGCAGTTTAATATCTTCATTCATCACCCTGCAAGGTTCGATTTATTATTTGAGATTGCCCTTTGATAGTTGGATTGACCTTCCGATGTTTCAGGAATTATGCTTCAAAGGAAATGAACACATTAAGGAAAATAATATTGAGCAAGCCAAAATCTGTTACGAGTCGGCAGAAAGACTTTACAGTGGTGATTTATTTAATGATATTCCGCTGAAATACATCGAAAATAATGAGAATGATTGGTGTTGGGGAAAACGATTTTGGTACCGTGAGATGTACCATAAATTGCTGTATAGCTTGGCGAGTATTCACCGCCAATTGGGCAATTTATCCGTGGCGATAACTTACTGCGATAAAGCCTTATCCGAAGACCCAAGTTTGGAAGCAGCCCATAAAGAAAAACTGATTACCCTCGCCGAAGCTCAACGATTTGATGCCATTCATCGACAATACCGAATTTATACGGAATCACTCAAAAAATTCAATTTAGGATTACCTTCTGCCGAAATACGAGAATTATATTTGAATATTTTAAGAAAAAATTAAAATAGTACTACAAAAACCAAAGAAAAACCAAAGAATAGCGTTGTAAGTTTGATTAATATTTAGAATCAACCTTAAAATATAATGCTAATGAGTACGTCTGTTGGCTGTCCATACCATAAAATAAGCGAAGAGTTTAAACCCTTCGATTTATCAAATCCCTTCCCTTTTTACAAAAAATCAAGAGATGAGCAACCCGTATTTTACAGCCAAGAATTAGGCTATTACGTGGTGACTCGTTATGACGATATTAAAGCCATTTTTAGTAACTGGAAAACTTACACTTCAGAAAACGCTCAGTCGCCATTCAAACCCATTGCTCCGAAGGCAAAACAATTGATGGAAGAGCAAGGGATGATTGGGCTTTCGGGGCTTTCAGGACGCATTCCGCCCGACCATACTCGTATCCGCCGAATCGTCAGTATGGCATTTGGATTGAGTCGTTTCAAGAAATTAGAACCCCGCATTCGTACTTTAGCCATTGATATGATTAGTCAATTTAAAGACGATGGTCACGCCGAAATCATCAAACAATTGGCTTATGATTTACCCGCTTTAGTAATTTTTATGCTTTTGGGCGTACCCAATGAAGACGTACAAAAAGTAAAATCTTGGGCAGAAAGTCGTTTGTTAATTACTTGGGGAGATTTGGACGAAGACCAACAATTGATTCATGCTCAAAACATGGTTAATTATTGGAATTATTGCCAAAATTTAGTGGCTCTTCGCAAAGAAAATCCTTCCGATGATTTACCTGGAGATTTGGTAAAACTACAAGCCGAAGGACACGAAATAACCGATAAAGAAATTGCCGCAATTTGTTACAGCCAATTATTTGCAGGACACGAAACAACGACTTCACTCATTGGAAATGGTGTACGAGAATTATTGTCGCATCCCGAAAGTTGGCAAGCCATTTGTAAAAATAATGCACTCATTCCCAATGCTATCGAAGAAATTTTAAGGTTTTCACCATCTATTCTTTCGTGGCGTAGAAAAGCCCTTGAAGATAGTGTTGTTGGTGGCGTAGAAATTCCCGCAGGTTCAAATTTATTATTGGTCATGGGTTCCGCCAATCGGGATGAAACTAATTTTCCGCAAGGAGACACTTTTGATATTGAAAGAACTAACGCCAAAGAGCATTTATCTTTTGGCTACGGCATCCATTTTTGTTTAGGTTCGCCTTTGGCAAAATTAGAATTTAAAACGGTTTTAGAAGAACTCACCCGTTTAGTACCCAATTTAACACTAACACACAATCAAAATTTTAAATTTGCTCTCAATACTTCATTCAGGGCTCCCGTTGCACTGGAAACTGAATGGGTTTGAGTTTTTAATAACAAAACAAATAGACCTTTTAAACAAACTGATTACAAAATCATGGATTTCACGCTATTTTTTAAAGAAGCATTACCCGAACAATATCATTTACTTGGTGGAAAAGGGGCAAGTTTGGCAAGTATGAGCATCGCCAATTTACCAGTTCCAGTTGGTTTTTCAATCACGACTCATGCTTATTCCGCCTTTTTGACGGAAGCAAATTTGTCTGCTTTAATAATGAATATCGTCAACGCCATTGATTGTACGAATATTGAAAACTTAGACAAAAGTTCCGCAGAAATCCGTCATTTGATTTTGGAAAGACCATTACCCAAGCAAGTAGAAACCAGCATCAAAGAATCATACAAAAAGCTTTGTCAGATGGCTGGGATGGAAGAAGACCTACCCGTAGCCGTTCGCTCAAGTGCCACCGCCGAAGACCTGCCTGATGCCAGCTTTGCGGGTCAGCAAGATACGTATTTGTGGGTTGTTGGAGAAGATGAAGTACTGGAAAATGTGCGTAAATGTTGGGCAAGTTTATTTACTTCTCGGGCGATTAATTACCGCAAAAATCAAAACATTGAAGAAAGCGAAGTTTTAATGAGTGTGGTGGTTCAGAAAATGGTCAATGCTCGTACTGCTGGCGTTTCGATGACACTCAACCCAATTAATGGCGACCGTTCTAAAATTGTTATTGATGCCTCTTGGGGTTTGGGAGAAGCCGTAGTTTCAGGAGAAGTTACGCCTGATAATTTCTTGGTTGATAAAATTATGCTCGAAATTCTCAAAGCAAATATTCAAAATAAACACATTGAACACGTTCCTGACAAGGCAAATCGTTGCGTTTCAACCCAAGAAATTACAGACGAAAGAGCCACGCAAAGCAGTTTGACGGATAAAGAAATTATTGAGATTTGTCGAATTTCAAAAGTGATAGAAAAACATTACAAATGCCCACAAGATATTGAGTGGGCAATTGATGCCGATTTACCCGAAGGAGAAAATTTCACTTTACTTCAAAGCCGTCCAGAAACCGTTTGGTCACAGAAAAAAGCTGAAACTTCCACTATCAAAATGGGAATGGAAGGCATCTTAAATACCCTAATGAACCCAATTAGTGCTAAAAAATAATTTAACCGTTAAATTCCAATAAACAATGTCATCGCAAAAATTCATCAGTCCATACGACCACAAAGCACCCGAAGGAGCGGAAGGTTGGAAAGAATTATACCCGTATTATATGGTATTTCAGGAGAATTTGAAAGAAAATGAAGAGTCAAAATTCTTTTTCTGTGATTCTCAACACTGGCCCAATGTTTTTAAACCATTTGATGCCATTACCGTTGAATTTGCCGTAAAATGCTTGGGACAATACAACACTCGACAATGGCTGATTCCACCCGCAAATGGTATTGATTTCAAAATTCATAACGGTTATTGTTACATGAGTCCCGTGGGAGTTGCACCAGAATTAATTGGCGACCGTGTTCCTCAATTTTTGGAACGTGCAGGGCATTATTTCATGAATTGGAATGACTTACTGGAAAATTGGCATAAAAAAGTAAAAAATGTAATTGATGAAATGGAAGCGGTTAAATTCAAGGAGCTTCCAGAAGTAATTGATATTGAGTGGGTTAAAAATGGCATTGGACTTGACCCAACCTATTTTATGATTCAGAATTACGATAAGATGATTGATTTGTGTTATAAAACATGGAATTATCACTTTGAGTTTTTGAATTTAGGTTATGCCGCATACCTTGATTTCTTCGGCTTTTGCAAGGAAACTTTCCCTGGAATTCCTGACTTATCCATTGCCAAAATGGTGCAAGGCGTGGAAGTAGATTTATTTCGTCCCGATGAAGAATTAAGAAAGTTATCAAAATTGGCTCTTGAAATAAACGTTGATGACGTGATTTGTACCAATGATATTAACTCAGCCTTGACAATTTTAGCAGATTCAGAGGCAGGAAAACAATGGATTGCGGCTTGGGAAGGAGCAAAATATCCTTGGTTCAATTTTACAACGGGAAATGGGTTTTATTCAACTGATAAATATTGGATTGAACACCTTGAAATTCCTTTCGGCTACATTCAAGACTATATTACCCGTTTACAAAAAGGCGATAATATTGACCGTCCTACCGAAGCCATTGCAGCAGAACGTGAAAGAATTACGGAAGAATACCGTGACTCTATTTCGAGTGAAGAAGCTCAAGCGGCTTTTGACGGAAAATTAGGCTTAGCTCGTGTTGTTTTCCCTTACGTTGAAAATCATAATTTCTATATCGAACACTGGGCGATGTGCGTATTCTGGAGAAAAATGCGTGAATTGAGTGCGGTTTTTGTGAAGGCAGGTTTTTTCAACGACATCAATGATATGTTTTATTTTCGTCGAGAAGAAATTCACCAATTATTATTCGATTACGGTCGTGGATGGGCAATGGGCGTACCGTCAATTGGTCCAGATTATCTACCAACTGAAATTGCTCGTCGTAAAAAAATCATTGATGCACTTTCAACAGCAGCACCAAAACCAGCCTTCAACGAACCACCAGCAGTAGTAACTGAACCATTCACAATTATGCTTTGGGGAATTACTTCTGAAAGTGTACAGGGTTGGTTAAGTAGTGGCGAAATTGGCAATCAATTGAAAGGAATGGCCGCTTCATCAGGAAAAGTTGAAGGAATTGCTCGGGTAATTACCAGCCCCGATGAACTTGGCTTATTGCAACAAGATGAGATTTTAGTAACCCGAGTAACCGCTCCAAGTTGGGCTCCCGTTTTCGGAAAAATCAAAGCAACCGTCACCGATATTGGCGGAATGATGTCACACGCTGCCATTGTCTGCCGTGAATATGGCTTACCGGCCGTTACGGGAACGGGTTCAGCAAGTACAACCATCAAAACGGGCGATAGAATTTCAGTAAATGGTTCGACGGGAGAAGTGTTTATTTTGGAAACTGCGTAGGAGCTGTTTTAAAATAGGCTTTGAGAAAAATATTCGGAAGTCTGTACTTTTCACCCCGTCATCGGTTATTAAAGTCGCCATTTTGAGTTTCGTCAACACTTCCGAAAATATTTAGTCGTCGTTGAGGTTACAAAGAGAGTCACATGAACGCTTGCCACAGAGAAAAATACTTCTTAAAAACTCTATGGCTCTCAGCGGCAGGCGTTCATGGATAATCTCATTCCCGAAAAAAAGCGAATACTATTTTCACTCAGTATAATCAATGGATAGACGATAATCCAATATTTCCCCAATTTTAAATCCTATTTGTATGATAACTCCCAGCCAAATTTTCAAAGGTGCTGAAAAATATATGCGTGTAAGAAAAAACGATGTGCATATTCCTATTTCCTTTAGTTATGCCATGCGACTTGCCGAAAAATATCCCGATGCTGATAAAGAATTGGTGGCAGCGGGTATTATTTTACACGACATCGGTTGGTATTCGATTGATGAAGATGATATTTTCAAAAAAGGTTTTCAGTCGAAAAACTTCATGCAAAGTGATGTTCGCTATTTGCATGAATCGGAAGGTGTTCGACTTTCAGCTGAGGTTTTAGCCGCTTTAGGTTGCCACGAAGAATTTATCCAAAAAGTAGGAACAATCATTGACGGACACGATACTCGAAATTTTGCTCGTTCGCTCGAAGATGAAATTGTGCGTGATGCCGATAAACTTTGGCGATTTACCGTTACAGGCGTAAGTGTTGCTTGCGATTGGTTCAAACAGAATCCGACGCAATATTGTAACCGTTTGGGGACTGATATTATTCCTCAATTACATTTAGCCGAATCCGTAGCGATGGCAAAAGCAGATTTAGAAGAAACAAGAAAGGTTTTATTGTGTGATATAATTTGAGGTCATGGAAAATTTTATAAATGGTAATTGGTCGAAACCTCATTCGCAAAAATACGCAGCAATACACAATCCATGCACGGGTGAAATCATTGAACATTTTGCACAAAGCGATATTCATGATGTAAATGAAGTATTAGTTGCAGCCAAACAAGCCTTCAAAACTTGGAAGAAAGCACCAGTTACTCAACGAGCTAAATTACAACATTCAGCCGCCCATTTAATGCGGTCGAAAATAGAAGAATTAAGTACCATTTTAGCGACTGAACTCGGCAGACCTATTGCAGGATGTCAAACAGAAATTAGTCGAAGTGCCGATTTACTTGATTTTTATGCCGAAGAAGGCTTACGACTAAAAGGTGAAATCCCTTTGCATAATCTCGAAGGCGAAAAAGCCCTCATTATCCGTGAACCCATTGGCGTTGTCGTTGCCATTACGCCCTTCAATTACCCAATTACATTACTTTGCATGAAATTGGGAGCAGCATTAATTGCGGGTTGCACTGTGGTATCAAAACCTTCCGAAGATACGCCAATTTCCACGTTGAAATTAGCAGAATTATTCACCGAAGCGGGTTTTCCAGTGGGCGTTTTTAATGTGATTACGGGTTTCGGTCACGAAATTGGCAATGCTTTAATTGAGCATCCCATTACCAATAAAATTGCTTTTACAGGCGGAACAAGCACGGGAAAAAGAATCGGAGCATTGGCCGCCACTCATAATAAAAGAATCACATTGGAACTCGGTGGTCAGTCGCCCGCCATTGTTTGTGAAGACGCTGATTTAGAAGTGGCTTCAACTGCCATCGTGCGTCACGCCTTTGCTAATAGTGGACAATTTTGCTATCGAGTAAATAGAATTTACGTCCATGAAGCTATTTATGAGGCTTTTTTAGAAAAAATAACTCATTTAACCGCCAAATTAAAAATCGGGAATCCATTTTCAGGAAGCGATATGGGTCCGATGATTAATCAGAAAATTTATCAAAATAGCGAATTACAAACTCAAGATGCTATTGAAAAAGGAGCGGTTATCAACACGGGTGGACAAAGATTAATGGGCGATGATTACAAAAATGGCTGGTTTTTTCCGCCAACCATTATTTCAAATACCAATCATTCCATGAAAATTATGACTGAAGAGACCTTTGGTCCAGTCGTGGGCGTGATGCCTTTTAAAACGAACGAAGAAGCAATTCTTTTAGCCAATAATTCGGAATATGGTTTGGCAGCCTACGTTTTTTCGGAGCAATTAGGCACAGGACTTAGAATGGCGGAAGAGTTAGAAGCAGGTTCGGTTTGGATAAATAATATTCATCGGTCGTACCATGATGTTCCTTTTGGGGGCGTAAAACAAAGTGGTATTGGTCGAGAAAAAGGCCGATATGGCATTGAAGCTTATACCGAGTTAAAAACTATATATTTGAATTACTGATGTTTAGACCAGAAGACATAGCCCTTTGGGAACACGCAAGACCATATTTGGATGTTAGAAATAATGATGAACATACGCTATTTTCTTATTATTGGACAAAAGAATTAACGACATTCTATCCCGAATCTGAACCAGAGATTGTGCTACCAGCCATTATTTTTCACGATACGGGTTGGAAGAGAATTCCACAAGATAAAATACTTCAGGCTTTTGGCCCAAACAATAAATATCCCGAATTAACTCGTCAGCATGAGTTAGAAAGTGTCATTATTACCCGCAGTGAATTAGCCAAACTTCAATTTTCAGAGACTAAAATTGAAGCCATTTGCGAAATTATTGATGGACATGATACCACCAAAAATGCCCGCTCGCTGAACGATGCCATTTTGAAAGATGCCGATAAATTGTGGCGATATACACCCCACGGCAACCGAATTATCGGCGAGTGGTTCGAGATTGAACAGGCAGAAGTATTAACGATTTTAGAAGATTTTGTGTTGCCTGGGTTTTTAACGGAACAAGGTAAAAAGCTTTCTAAAATGATGCTGGAATTAGCAAAATTAAATTTGAATCTTAATAATTATCTGACGACTGAACATCAATAATGAGGCAGTTTTTTATCTACTAAATTCTATTATTCGTGTACATTTCTCAAAACTATCTTATCAATGTTTGATTTAAAAGGAAAAGTAGTTGCCATCACGGGAGCGGCGGGAGGTTTAGGAAAAGCATTTGCATTGGCATTTGCTGCCGAAGGAGCGAGCGTTGCTGTTTGTGATAAAAATATCTCAGGAGCTATCGAAACAGCCCAACTCATTCCAGATGCCATGGCAATTGAAGTTGATGTGGCCAATGAAAAATCTACCGAAAATATGGCTCAATTAATCGTTGAAAAATACGGCAAAATTGACATCTTGATAAATAATGCGGCCATTTACGCCACCATCAAACGCAAACCTTTTTACGAATTATCCGAGGAAGAATGGGATTTGGTCATGAACGTAAATTTGAAAGGAGTTTGGTTAGTTTCCAAAGCAGTTTTTCCATTTATGAAGGGCAAAAACTACGGAAAAATTATCAATATTTCTTCGGCAACCGTCATGAGTGGCTCGCCGATGTGGTCGCATTATGTGGCTTCAAAAGGTGGAGTAATAGGTTTTAGTCGTTCAATGGCAAAAGAATTAGGAGATTTTAATATCAATGTCAATGTAATTGCCCCGGGTTTTACACTCACGGATGCAAGTTTGTCATTAATCGAAAATGCCAATAAATATGGGGTTGACCGAGGAGCAATAAAAAGACCTTCTTCGGCGGATGATATTGTTGGAACGGCTCTTTATTTGGCTTCGTCGGCTTCCGATTTTGTCACTGGACAAACCATCGTAGTTGATGGTGGAAAACAATTTATTTAGAATTTATAAACGAAAAATATTATGCCCCAAATAACCTATATCGAAAATAACGGAACTGAGCATCAAGTAGAATTGCCTTTGGGAGCAACCTTGATGGAAGGTGCGGTTCAGAATGACATCAAAGGAATTGTTGCCGAATGCGGTGGCTCGTGTATGTGTGCGACTTGCCACGTGTATATCGACGAGCAGTTTCTGGATTTATTACCCGAAATGGAAGAAGAAGAGGATGAAATGCTTGATGGTGCTACTGCGGAAAGGCGAGACAATAGTCGTTTGGGCTGTCAGGTAAGAGTTTCTAAGCAATTAGACGGAATAATCGTAAGAATTCCAGAAAAACAATGAAACAAAAAGTTGTCATAATCGGTGCAGGACACGGCGGAATTCAAGCGGCGTCTTCGCTTTGTGAAGAGGGTTTTGAGGGAGAAATCGTGTTGATTTCCGATGAAAAAGAAATGCCGTATCAAAAACCACCATTGTCGAAAGGATTTTTGCAAGGGAAACAAACCGAAGATGCCATTCTTTTTCGTTCGGTAAATTTCTATCAAAACAATAATATTAGCTTACGTTTGGGGACAAGAGTTCGTAAAATAGAACCCAATAATTACCAAATTGAATTAGAAAACGGAACATTTATTCCTTATAATTTTCTGATAATCGCCACGGGAACGAGCAATCGTAAATTGGCAATTGATGGGAAAATTGTGGAAAATATTTATTATCTGAGAAGTTTAGTTGATGCCAAAAATATTGAGCAAAAATTAAGTGAGTCTCAAAATATTGTGGTGATTGGTGGTGGATTTATTGGGTTGGAATTGGCGGCTTTAGCCACCGAAAAAGGAAAAAATGTAACCGTAATTGAAGCTCAAAGTCGATTGATGGAAAGAGTTTTACCAGCAATAGTCTCAAACGTTTTTTGCGAAACTCACCAAAAAAATGGTGTTCGGATTTTGCTACAAACCGCAATTGAGCATATTTCAGACAAAGAGGTAATTCTTAAAAAAGGCGAAAGTATTAAGGCTGATTTAATTTTGGCGGGTATTGGTGTAATTCCTGAAATTTCTTTAGCATCGGAAGCAGGAATTACTTGTGAAAATGGTGTGCTTGTCAATGAATATCAACAAACTAATTACCCTAATATTTACGCCATTGGCGACTGTGCAAATCATTTTAATGCTTTTGCAAATAAAAACCTGAGGTTAGAATCCGTACAAAATGCCGTTGACCAAGCCAAAGTAGCGGTCAATCATATTTTGGGAAAACCGCAGACTTATTATATGGTACCGTGGTTTTGGACGAATCAATATCAGCTAAAGCTACAAATGGCAGGAATTAATACCGACTACGACCAAACAGTTATTCGTGGAGATATTGACATCCATAAATTTTCGGTTTTTTACTACAAAAATCACCAATTAATAGCCGTAGATTCTTTAAACCGTCCCGCTGACCACTTAGCCGCTCGGAAATTGATTCAAAATGGCATTAGTCCTACTTTTGAACAGGTAGCTGATTTAACCCTAAAACTTGGATAGCTATGTTAAAAACAACGTCCCAAAGGTTTTCTACCTTCGGGACGTTAAAACATAAAAATATTAGAATTTAAAGCCCAAACCAACGTTTCCAGTGTATTGCCCAGCTTCAATATTTAAAGATACTTTCTTGGTTACGTAATATTTTGCACCAACATAAGGACTGAGAAAGAAATTGGTTGTATTCTTTTGAAGTATCTCTGTACTTCCCGTTTTTACAAATTTATTAAAAGGATTTTCGGCTGTTCCTTGGTAATAGTTAGTCGTAAAAGTTCCTCCTTCTGTGGATGTAATTCTTGTACCTAACAATAACCCGCCGTAAAAATCCCATTTTCGGGTAGCATAATGGATTCCTAATCTTATGCCTGTCGTAAAAGTTGCCGACTTAATATCATCAATTTTAGAAGTGGTGTAGTATCCATCAGGACTAATACTGTAACCCCCAGAACTTTGACCAAACTTTATTTTGTCGGTTGAAAAACTCGCAAAGCCACCAATACTTAACAGTCCCCTGGTACCTTTTAATCCATAATCAAAAGTCACCGAAGGCGTAAAAGCAGATCTATAAAAACCATTAGGAATCCCAGAGCTTATTACTTCATTAACGCCATTAGTTACACCAAAACTGATAATTTTATCCCCTTCTTTAAAAGCTTTCTGCTCGTCCTGAGCCAAGATTGAACCATAATTTGCACATAAAAAAAACATAATTAAATACGCCAAGCGTGTAACAGGTTGTTTGAGTAAATTTTGCATGATTTGTAAGAGTTTAGTGAAATTTTATTAATTACCCCTACGACGAAATTTCCTAAGGTATATTATAGATTCATAAACGATTTTAACATCTGTTAACAGTTTTAACAAAATCCTGTAATATTTTAACATTTGGATTAACTTTGTAAAACAAAAGTCTTTAAGCTATGAATCTTTAAAGTCGCAAGGGAGAAAAGATAATTTCAAAACGCCCAATCTTACGACTTAAAAACTTACAGACTGATTACTTCATAAAGACTTAACGACTTACTATGCAACACTTTTTATCTGTCAAAGATGCTATTGATGTTCAGGCTTTGGTAAAAGAAGCCTTGTTATATAAAAAAACTCCCTACGCTGATAAACATATCGGTAAAAACCGTACTATGGGGCTTTTATTCTTTAATTCGAGTCTTCGTACCCGCTTGAGTACCCAAAGAGCCGCTCAAAATTTAGGTTTGGAACTGATGGTCATGAATGTCGGGCAAGATGGTTGGGGACTTGAATTTGAAGACGGAGCAATCATGAATGGCAACAAAGCTGAACACATAAAAGAGGCAGCTCCTGTTGTTGGGCAATACTGTGATATTGTGGGCATTCGTAGTTTTCCTACTTTAGAAAATCGGGAAGAAGATTATTCAGAACACGTATTAAACCAATTCGTAAAATATACTGGTCGCCCCATTGTGAGTTTGGAGTCTTCTACTCGCCATCCTTTGCAGTCATTGACAGATTTAATCACGATTGAAGAACTCAAAACAAAACCCCGTCCGAAAGTTGTTCTTTCATGGGCTCCGCACGTAAAAGCACTTCCACAAGCAGTTCCGAATTCATTTGCAGAGTGGATGAACGCCGCTGATGTGGATTTTGTCATTACCCATCCCGAAGGTTATGAACTCGCTCCCGAATTTGTAGGAAAAGCGAAAGTAACGCACAATCAAGATGAGGCTTTCAAGGGAGCAGATTTTATTTACGCCAAAAACTGGTCGTCATATACCGACTACGGGAAAATTTTGAGCCAAGACCCATCGTGGAGAATCACGACTGAAAAAATGGCGTTGACCGATAATGCTAAATTTATGCACTGTTTGCCAGTTCGTAGAAATTTAGTAGTAGATGATGCCGTTTTGGATTCACCGAATTCGGTGGTAGTTCAACAAGCAGGTAACCGAGTTTGGGCTGCCCAAGTGGTTTTAAAGCAAATTCTATTAAAAATAATCAGAGAAGAAAGTCCGTATTTATTTTAAAAAAATAATTTTACCGCAAAGACGGAAAGACAGTATTTTTTGCGTCTTAGTGTCCTTGCGGTTTAATTTACTTATGAAATTAACCATTATAAAAATTGGCGGCAACGTTGTTGATAATCCTACTTTAAGGGAAAATTTCCTCAATGATTTCGCACAAATACCCTCACCAAAGGTTTTAGTTCACGGTGGAGGAAAAATTGCCACGCAAGTTGCTGTAAAATTAGACGTTGAAACCGTCATGGTAGAAGGTCGAAGAATCACCGACAAAGCCATGTTGGACGTTGTAACGATGGTTTATGGTGGTTTGGTCAATAAAACTTTAGTAGCACAATTACAAAGTAGAGGCGTAAATACTATTGGACTCACGGGTGCAGACGCAGGCGTTATTCTATCTAAAAAACGTCCTGTAAAAGAAATTGACTACGGTTTTGTGGGCGATATTGAAAAGGTAGATAACGTATTCATTGATAGCCTTTTAAAGCAAAACCTTGTACCAATTTTTGCTCCTTTGACTTACGACAAAGAAGGCAATATGCTCAACACCAATGCCGATACCCAAGCCCAAGCCATAGCCGTTGCGATGGCAAAAGATTATGAGGTAAATTTGGTTTATTGTTTCGAGAAAAAAGGCGTTTTAACCGACGTTGATGATGATAATTCAGTAATCCCAGAATTACAAAAACCATATTACGAGCAATTAAAAGCTGACGGAGCCATTCATACAGGCATGATTCCAAAATTGGATAATGCCTTCAAAGCGATTGGTGAAGGCGTTGCCCAAGTAACCATTTGCCATGCGGCGGAAGTGAGATTAGCGGTGAATGAAGGGACGGCTGGGACGAAAATTGTTTAGGATTATAAAACTCATTATTAATCATTTTATTCCCCAAAATGCACACCAAAGGACTCCTTTTTGGCATAGCAATCGGCGACGCATTGGGCGTTCCAGTTGAGTTTATGAGTCGTAAACACTTGCAGGTGAATCCTGTTATCGGTATGCGTGCGTATGGTACGCATCATCAACCCGCAGGTACGTGGTCGGACGATACGGCGATGTCAATGCTTTTGGTTGAACAATTGATTGAAGGTTATGATGTTCAGAAATTAGCCAATCGTTTTTGTCATTGGTATCAATATAATCAATGGACTCCGCACGGTGAGATTTTTGATATGGGCGTTGCCACTCGCAATGCCATGGATAAACTTGCCAAAGGTGTACCTGCCTCATCATCAGGCGAATGCGATGATTATTCTAACGGAAATGGCTCTTTGATGCGAATTTTGCCCTTAGCCATTTATCTTCAAAATAAACCCATCGACGAACGTTTTAGGGTTGTCAAAGAAGTTTCTTCCATTACTCATGCCCATATTCGTTCAATTATTGGTTGCTTTTTTGCCGTAGAATTTGTCATTAATTTATTGAAAGAAAAAGATAAGTGTGACGCTTACTACGAAACCCAAAATTTAGTACGAGATTATTTACATTTAATTAATATTAAAACTTCTGAAATAGAATTATACAACCGTATCTTGTTCGATGATATTTCCTGTATTCCACAAGATGATATTTATTCATCGGGCTATATTCTCCACACCCTCGAAGCCAGTTTATGGGCATTTCTGACAACGGATAATTTTAAAGATGCCGTACTAAAAGCCGTAAATTTAGGCGATGATGCCGATACCATTGGGTCTGTAACAGGCGG
>JAZKDE010000023.1:0-4169 GCA_040387735.1 Bacteroidota bacterium | reverse complement strand
TCAATCCATTCTTGAATCTCCGTCCACGTTTCGGGATCATGGTGCAAAACACCCGTAATTTGGTGAAATTGAATTCCTGCCCGATTAAAAACGTTCGCAATTTCTGGTACTGGACAAGCTGAACAATACGCCAACCACTCGCCCGTCATTTTGGTTTGGTCGGTCATGCGATTGAAACTTTCGTAATCAATGTGGGTTTCGGGCGATAAATTCAGAATAATTACCGGTACTTTGGCACGTTGAACAACGGGCAAAACCGTTGAAGAAAGGGCATAAGTTGTTACATATAAGAATATTACATCAATATCAGCTTGCCTAAATTGATGTCCTGCTTCAACTGCTTTTTGGGGTGTATCAATCAAGCCCAAGTTGACTACTTCGGCATCAAAAGAGCTTAATTTTTGGGCTACAATTTCCACATAACCTTCCAAACGAGCCTGCAAACCATCAAATTGACTCCAATAGGCTTCTAAGCCAATGCCAAATAAACCTACTTTGAGGGAATATTTTTGTTTCATTTTTCTGCTTCTTTTAACAATCTTACTGGCCCCAAAAGCCCCGAAGGTTGTAATTGCCAATCTGGTTTTACGGTTACATTGGTTTTCGTAAAACGCTCATTTTGTGGTTTTTCACGGTCGCCAATTAAGCGATTTCGCCATGTATTTACGACTTCAATTTCGATGATATTTCCTTTTTCTTTCAATAAACCTGCTACTGAAATTTGATAAGGTGGACACCACAAAATGCCAAAATCTTTCCCATTTACTTTTACTTTGGCAATTCCAACGTCTTTTACTTCGCCTAAATCAAGCATTTTTACGTCTTTTATCGGCGTATTTACATCGAAAGTTGTTTTATACATTGCTTTCCCCGAATAATATTTAATGCCTTCTTCGGGTCTGTCTGTCCAACTGATTAATTTATCAAATTTAACCGATTTTGGACCGCCCCATTTGGTGTCAAAACTTACGTTCCATGTATTGTTTATTAATTGTAATGGCTTATAAATTAATGGATTATTTTTGGATTTTGCGGTTGTATTATTCAGAATATCTTTTCTGAAAACCACAAAAATTGACCCGTTTGGATTAAAGGATAAATCAACGAAAGTTCTACCATTTTCTTGGTGAAAATTCTTGGCAGGACTAATTTCACCCGTAACTGCATTCCATAATTCGGGCTGTTTTCCTGTAATTCTGAATGCCGCCGTTAACGAAAGTGATTCTTTTTGTTGGTTACTGATAAAATAATATTCCACGTTGTCAGCGGTGCGGTGAATATAGTCGAACGTTTTGCCTTCGGGTTTGTTGATAAATTGGCAATCGGCTAAAATGCCCTTATTTATCAAGGCTTCTTTGGCTGTTAGTGGGCGAATCTGGTTCGCTCCCGTGCCATTCCATAGTTGTTCAGTTATAGTTTTAAGTTCTTTTTCTGCGTCATTTCCGCCTACCAAACTGGCAGTTGCTAAGGGTTTTTCACCGATAACCGTTGCTCCATTTCCTACCAATTCTTTGATTTTTCGTAAAACTTTTAATGACATTATTTGATGGTTTGGCAAGGCTAATACCTGATAAGAAACGCCATGCGGAAGATAAATTTTGCCATTTTTAACAGATAAATCTATCAATTTATCTTCGTTGATTAAGTCATAGTCGTAATCGGGCAAGGCTTTTGCGGGGTCATCGTTTTTATATCTTCCGATGTTGGGAATGTGGTCGCCATAATAATATAAAACGTCCGCTTGAGATGTTCCCGTTTGCATTAAATACTGGATTCGGGTTAAATATTTAATAAATCCCGTTGAATAATCCCACCAAGTTACGTTGGGATTGAAGTGCGTTCCTGCAAAATATTCTTGACCTGGTAAACCCATTTCTTTGGGCGAACAAGTAAAGGTATGCAAATAAACAAGGTTCAATCCTGCACAAAATTCGTGGTCGGCAGAGGGTTTCATATCCGCCCAAATAACATCATTCCAATGGGGGCCAATGGTGGTAAATGATTCCGCACCTACGAGTTTTTTATTGAAAATTTTGGCCGCACTTGCCGCCTGTTTTACAAAAAAACGGTCAATATCTTTGGAGCGATGCGGAGAAGGCGACCAAAATTCCGACATCATAATTTCTGAATGTCCGTAGTTTTTAAGTCCGTCGAAAGGTCCAGCGTGAGGCCCCGCTGATTCGGGTTGAATACCCATCCCATATTCTCTGGCACGTTTTGCAAATACTCGGTAGTGATTATCGGAAATACAATCACTCAAAGTTTTGCGTAAATCTGTTAAAAAACGGTTACTTGTTTCACGATTTTCAATAATTTTTCCTGCTAAAATTGGCAAATAAGGCATTGGGTCATAGCCACGACGTTTTTTAAATTCGTCTTCAAATTTATCCGACCAATTCATGCCACCTGCTTCAAAACTATCGGTTTGTAGGTATTTCAAGGTTTTGCCTGCTTTGTCGCCAATCATTTTCAATAATGGCTCAATGTTGGTATCCCAATAACGATTAAAATGTTTTTCGCTCGTATAATCAATTACTCGCCCTTGCCATTTTCCACTGGATGTTGACACTTCTGCACCAGTAGTAGAATAACCAAAACGAATTATTGTCCATTCTCCTGCGGGAGCCTCCCAATTTAGAACGCCCTCTTTTACATACTTTGAAAGGTTCAAAACCTGTCCTACGCTTGCATCTTCCTCACCTTCGGTTGCTGGAATATCCGTTAAAAGCGGACGAGTTTCGGGAACCGACCAACCCACTTCTTTGGTAGCTGCTTTATTCTGAAAATCTCTAATTGGCTGACGATTCGGGAAGTTTTTTGTCGGAATTACTAATACGACAATATCTTGATAAAAACCATCGTGTCCTTGGGGTTTGGGTAAAGTTTGTTGGATTTTAGTACCGCCTTGTACTTTTATTTCCGAAAAAACGACCTGTTTGGCGGCTTCGGCAGGTGTAATATCGGGACCGCCCAAATTCCAACCACTTTGAATGCTCAACGACATCACCAAACCTAAACGGTCGGCTTCGTTGATGGCATGGAGGTACAATTCACGCCAAGCGGGCGAACCCCAAAGTGGCCCTTCGGGAACGTCGCCATTGCCCCGCTGATTTTGTCCACCTGCATCAAAAATACACGCTCCACTAAATCCTTTGGCTTTCATTTCGTGTAAATCTCGAGTAATTGCTTCTTTGGTTACATTGCCATTGAGCCACCACCACCAACACCGAATCCCGTATTCTGAGGGCGGATTTTGGAAGGTTTTGTCGGAGATTTGAGCAAAAACATGGTTCCATAAGAAAAGGAAGAAGAGTATTTTGATGAGTGTTTTCATAATTTTGGTTACGGAAGATTTGGTCTTTCAAACAAACTTCCCGAAATAACTCCGTTATGGGTTAAACTTTCGGGAAGTTGAACCGTAAATTTATCTATTTCGTTATCTGTACTTCTCTATATGGGTAAGGAAATTTCAAATTTATTGTTGCGAAAGAACTTGGTAAAATATAACTTTTCAAAGCTTTCTCCGTCATTGCATGGGCCGTCATTACTGAAACTGCTTGTCCAGTACGAACTAAATCAAACCAGCGGTGATTTTCAAATGCTAATTCAATTCTACGTTCTTGGGCAATTGCTGTTCTGAATTCCGCTTGCGAAGAAATCTTCAATTTTGTATCGGTATTATCCGCCGTTTTAGCCGAAAGTCCCGCTCTCGTACGCACACGATTGAGCAAGGTAAACGCATCAGCATTCGGAAAACCTGCTTCATTCAACGCTTCAGCTTGCATCAATAATACATCTGCCAAACGAGAAACGATAAAATTATCACCCGTGTTAAAACGCTCTAAATACGGTGGATTTGAGTATTTTTGAATAAAAGGCACTACTTTTTTAATCGTTGGGTCTGTAAAAGTTGAGTTTATTGAAGCTACCAAACGTTTGTCAGCAGGTTCATAAGCATTGATTAAATCTTGCGTAGGAATGTTCCAACCTGCTGCCGCACCTGAACCCAAGGCATAACCCGTAGCCAATGTTCCAGAATTGTAAGGAGCAAAAGAATAGATGAAATTACTAACTTTTCCGCCCACGCCTTCTACAAATTGCACCTCAAAAATTGATTCAGAACCGTTTTTCTTTTTGAAATTATCCGCATAATTTGCCACTAATGAATA
>JAZKDE010000022.1:111924-117218 GCA_040387735.1 Bacteroidota bacterium | reverse complement strand
GAGGGGGAAATAAGGCAATCAATAAAATTACAAGAATTCAAACAACAATATACCGTGACATCTTGGTTTTTAGTCCAAGGCGAATTTTAACTTTTTTCCCAGAGTTAGAAAAAATTAGTTACTAAATATGAAATGGTCGAACCCATGGGGTAAAAAATTAAACTTTTGAAAAACATTTTTAGCTTGCGACCCGTGCCAACAAATAATTTTTTGACCCTGATTTTGTATTGAATGCTTCTTCTAAATCTTCAGGTATTTTTAACTCCTCAACATCGTCTAAAATTATCCACGAACCATTCTGCTTTGCCCTTTCAATACTGTCAAAACCCGCTTTAGTCATCAATCCGTTAGCAATGAATCGTTCAACTTTCTCCTTATTAACCTTCGACCAAACACTCTTGGGTTTACGTTTGCTGAAAAATTGCATAAATTTTTCATCGTCAATTGTTTTAGCCACACTATCTATCCAGCCAAAACAAAGTGCTTCATCAACTGCTTGACTCCAAGAGATTGAGGGTGTATTAGCTTTCTTTTTGTGATAAACAAGCCAAACGGATTGTTTCGAAGTATGATTTTCTAATAACCATAATCTCCAATCTGCTTGGCTTGTTGGGCAAAAAATATCTATTTCTGGTTTTTGCATTATTGTCTCTTTATTTCAGAATCACTAAAATAATATTTACCATTGAAATACCCAATAAATGATACGTTCCACTGATAATTCCATAAAGGATTGGTCGGGGAATGTTGGGATTAATGGCAATATTGATGGTATTGGCAACTAAAAACCCAATTCCTACGAGTAGTGAAAATTCTAATGTACCGCCCAAGGACTGAATGTTTAGGGTATAAATCAGAATCGCACTCGCAATGGTAATTATTAGACAACAAAGTGCAGGGCCAATAATGAAAATAGGTTTGTTGGGTAGTGTTTCTCCTGCTTTCCCCAAAGAAATTTTGTAAGGCTTGCTAAAAAACAAGGTGAACCATAAAGCTCCGAGCATAAAATAGGCAACAAAGGCAAGCAATACGCTAATCCAGTTCAAATTTGCTAATTGATTAATCATAAAATTATTTTTTAAGTTTATGATGCAAAGCTAAAATGGTGGAATGACAGCCTTATGTCAGGGGTGAAAAGAAATTAATAATATTTGTCAAAATACTCTTGAAGCGTCATTTTGTGGGGAGTAAACTTTTCACTAAGGATTTCCAGTTTTTTAATTCTGTCCAAACGGAAATACCGAAATTCTTTACGTAAACGACACCAAGCTATCAATAACCAATTGTCTTGTGTGCTTACTAACGCAAAAGGCTCGATTAATCTGCTTGTGGTTTCGTTTGCTTCATTGGTGTATTCAATTTTTATGAGGCAAAAATTAGTGAGAGCAAACTGCAAATCGGATAAGTTATGACTATTTTTTTCGCTGTTAATATTTCGGTTAAATCGGGTTCTTTCGGCAAGAAGATTGGCTTTGTCTTTTATTTTATGCCCTAATACCGCTTTGATTTTCTCGATAGCTTCGCAATAATCTTTGACAAAAGAAGCGTCGTTATTTTTCAAAATTAATTGTTCCGCAAGAATTAATGCGTTGGCTTGATTCTCAGTAAACATCACGGGAGGAATTTTGTAACCTTCCATTAATGAATAACCTTTTCCGTCTTCGGTCAAAATTGGAACGCCAGATTGTTCCAATGCTCTAATGTCCCTATAAATAGTTCTGACACTTACCGAGAATTTATTTGCCAATTCCGTAGCCGTCAAAAGTCGTTTCGTTTGCAATTGGGTTAAAATCGCAGTCAGTCGTGAAAGTCGTTTTGTGTCATTGTTATTCATTTTCAAATTTTCAGAATTTGTCTTTATAAATTTACTAAACCTTGTTGAAATAAACGGAAGGTAATGACCATTGATATTTCACAACAACAATTCTCAATAATACGATAAACACAATGCAAATTACCTGAGCCAAGTTATTTTCTAACTGAAAGTATAATAAGCCATAATAAAATAAACCTCCTAATATACAGGCGGAGGCGTATATTTCTTTTCGGAAAATGAGTGGAATTTCATTGAGTAAAGTATCTCGAATTACGCCACCGAAACAACCCGTCATCGCTCCTAATGCAATACAAATACCTGGCGAAAATTGGAGTTCCATTCCTTTTTGAATGCCAATGATGGTACAAAAACCAAGTCCTAATGAATCAAAAATTAAGAGCGTATAATTCAATTTTTTCACCCAAGTGCCAAAAATTATGGTTGTAAAGGTTCCAATGATAATTACAATCATACTCAGATTATCTTGTAACCACGCAACAGGTAGTTTTCCTATTAATACATCTCTCAAAGTACCTCCTCCGATAGCAGTTACAAAAGCAATAATGACAATTCCGAAAATATCTAATTCCTTACGCATAGCCGCTGAAGTCCCCGAAATGGCGAAAGATAATATTCCAAGTATATTGACGATTTCAAAAAAACTAAAATGAATCATAAGGGAATTGGATATTTAGAAAATAATGATGCTAAAATTTAAGTTGAGCCAAAACGGCATGATGGTCAGAGGCAAAACGACCGCCCCATGTATTACTCAAAGTAGCGTGTTTGAGGACTTTAATTTTATCGGTATTCAAGAAAATATAGTCAAACAATTTGCCAGCAATTTCTTTAGACTCAAAACCATTAAAGGTACTCGTTGGTCCAAAATGAGCTTGTTTAGACACTTTTTGAGCATCAATCAAACCTTCATTAATAATAATGGTTGGTTCTTCTGTCGGCGTACTGTTGAAATCTCCCGTTAAAATTACGGGGATTTTTGGGTCAATCGCCTTGATTCTTGCCACCAACATTTTAGCACTTTCACGACGTGCAACTTTACCAATATGGTCGAAATGAGTATTGAAAACGTAAAATACTTTTTTCGTTTGATTATCCTTGAATTTAGCGTAGGTAACTATACGATTTAAAGCGGCATCCCAACTTTTACTTGGTTTTTCTGGTGTTTGGCTCAACCAAAAAGTATTGCTTTCTAAAATAGTATACTTATCTTTTTTATAAAAAATTGGCGAGAATTCTCCACCTTCTTTGGCATCGTCACGCCCAACGCCTACATACGCATACGTAGGAAGAAGTTTGGTTAAATCTCTGATTTGTCCAACTAAAACCTCCTGCATTCCGCAAATATCCGCTTCGTAAAACTCAAGCATACTTGCAAGATTTTCTTTGCGTTTAGCCCATTGGTTTTCACCATCCTGAACGGTCTCCATTCGGATATTGAAAGTCATAATGTTAGTTTTTTGCTGAGCAAAACTGCCGAAAGAAGTACTTAATGAAAGTAAAAGCAAATAAAATGTTCTTTTCATAGATTGTCGATTTTTTCAACAAAACTATCAATTCTAACTGGAAATTCTGCCCTGACTATGATGAAATTTGTGTAAATTTCAGGGAGTAAAGTAAGACTTGCTGTTAGATAAAATCGGATTTCAACCCGCTACAAATTTCCTTAAAAGTACAACGTTGTCGAATATCTTAAACAACGTGAAGCCGCAACTCGTGAAAACACAAGTGACTTCGTCTCCCGACTAACGATTTAACATTTAGGTAACATACCCATAATCTAAGGCTAATGTTCAAATATGACCTTTGTATAAACTCGTAAGAAAGTATTTTTTAATCGAGTAAATAATTTTGTCGAACATTAAGCTCATGAATTTACTTTACACAGTATTCTTATTATCGGGCATACATCATGCTAATATTCAAGATGGGGTATTTCTTTCCTCCCAAAGTTATGCAATGCAAGAAGTCTGGGTTGCTGACCCAAAAAATACTCAACGCTTAGTAGAACGTAACGATGGTGTTAGGCTCGTGAGTTCTTCGTGCAGTCATTTATTTACGTCTAAAAATGCCTACGGCTATCGTAAAGGAAATAAAGCGTTTCGTTTTTGGGGGAAGAATTGTTTTGAAATTATCAATACAGAAGGCATCTATATTTACCGTTTAGAAGTAGATAGCCAATCGTCCAGTGAATTATATTATTTCAGTAAAACTGCAAATGATGACCTTTTGCCAATGAACCGAAAAAATCTAAAAGAAGTCTATAAAAACGAACATCCCGTCTTTGCAGAAAGCGTTTCTTTACTTGATTGGTATATTTGTTTAACTGATTCTATTGCCCCTTTAGGAAAACTTAGAATTGTTGAGCTGTTTCAATATTGTACAAAATGATTTTCACTTTTTTGGCGGTATGAGTTTCTACTGCTGTTCTATATTTTGATTTAATGCGTAACAAAATATTCAAGTCCTTTTAAAAGAATAAATAAGAGTCCAATATAAATTATTTTTAAAACATTCATTTTCAAATTTCCTTTCTCAGAATTTTTTTCAGTTTCGGTAAATGATTTGAATATTAAAACCACTCTTTCTTTGTTTATGACTAAAATGCCAAATATCAAGAGTTGATAAATAATGGCTGCAATCAATGCTCCTTGATTCACGTGATAAATAATGTCTTGTAAAATTACGTTTACTAAAATTGTGGATAGTAAAATTGTGGATAGTAAACGTGTTTGTCTAAACAAAAGTAATACGCCCCCTAATGTTTCTAAGATACCTAAAATAATAGGGAAAGCCTTTGAATATCCATAAAATGCCCACATTAATTCCTGTCCTGATAACTCAGAAACCTTTTTAGTAATATCAACTGTTGCAGGAAATTGTACAAATTTTCCTATACCATACATTATCATAGCTGTTGATACAACAAGTACACTACTGATTTCTACAATTTTTAAAAAATATTTCATTTGTTAAGTTTCTTACTTGCTATTCGACATTTCATTGTTGAATGTTAGATAAAATCGTATTTCAATCCGTTAAAATTTTCATAGGATTGGAAATCTCAATCGCTTGCCTCTTGGCGAGCGAATGATGGAGAATTATTTTAAACTTGAAAATCAAAATTCTTGTCGGAAACAGTTACTTTGACAGTCGCCCGATAAGCTGCTCTATTCCTTGTCGCCAAATAGGATAGTCTTCCTCATTGTCTGCCCAAAGTTCATTCAGTTCAGAATTTTCGTCAATAACTTTTTTCAACGCTTCGACAGCAATTTCTTTGAGGTCAGTAAAATCCACGTTAGGATTTCTCTCAGGAAAAGTATCTACTTCAAATGGTTCTTCTCTGTCTGGTGATGAAAACTTTGTTCCGTTTATTTGACTGTCGAGGTAAGTTGAAGCAACAATTACCTCACATCCAATGTCGGAATCTAAGTAATCAGATTTTATTGCTCTGTCAAAA
>JAZKDE010000022.1:74137-111914 GCA_040387735.1 Bacteroidota bacterium | reverse complement strand
CAAAAGCGTTTTTGAATAATCCTTTCGGGTTGTTAGAATATTCTACATCAGATACAAAATCTAATGCTGAATCGTTTTGGAAATATCCATGTCCCCATGCTCCCATAATGTAAATTGTGTTGTTAAAGGTTGAAATTTTCGACTTACTAGCATTACCGCCAACTCCTAAATATACGAAAGTTTTGTAGTAATTTTTGTATTTCTTGGCACTTTGCCGATTTTCTTTTGCACTATTCTTGTCGTACTTTCTGGTTGTCTAATTTTTTGTATTGTTGAATTCTAAATTGGAAATTTACCAAAACCTCCCACAATCTACAAAATCCCATCTCCCCAACCAAGCCAATTTATTATACGGCAAAGGCTTAAATCTTATCCCTGCCAAATCCAAGCATAAATATCTCGCTTTGTTCATTTTTAAGCCCTAAATTTGTACTCTTCAATGTTAAATCAAAATTGCTTAAAAAATGATTCATTTCTTCGGAAGCCATCTGATTGCTGACCAATCCAACACCGTTTTTGCGGTTCAAACGAACGAAAATTTCTCACAAGAAGACCTCAAAAAGTTGTTTTGGTTGTTCAACAGTCAAGCTGATAATCAGTTCACTATCACCAACTCAAGTGAGGCTACGCTAAATGCGTTTTTCGTTGGTCCACGTGCCGCTATGATTACGCCTTGGAGTACCAATGCCGTAGAAATTACGCAAAATATGGGTATTTCGGGCATTATCAGAATTGAAGAATTTACCGAAGTATCAGACGATTTTACAGATTTCGACCCGATGCTTTCGCAAAAATATACGCAACTCCACCAGTCAATTTATACGATTAATGTTCAGCCTGAGCCGATTTTAGAAATTAAGGATATTGCCGCTTACAACAAGCAAGAAGGTTTATCACTCAGTGGTGAAGAGGTTGATTATTTGAATAATTTATCGACTAAATTAGGTAGAAAATTAACAGATTCAGAGGTTTTTGGCTTCTCGCAAGTAAATTCGGAACACTGTCGCCACAAAATTTTTAACGGTACTTTTGTTATCGACGGAGAAGAAAAAGAGACTTCGCTTTTTAAATTAATTAAGAAGACTTCACAGGAAAATCCAAACGATATTGTTTCTGCTTATAAAGATAACGTTGCCTTTATTAAAGGTCCAAAAGTTACGCAATTTGCCCCTCTAAGTGCCGATAAGCCTGATTTTTACGCTGAAAAAGAATTTGATTCTGTTATTTCTGTCAAAGCAGAAACGCATAATTTCCCAACTACAGTTGAGCCTTTCAATGGTGCAGCAACGGGTTCGGGTGGTGAAATTCGTGACCGTTTGGCGGGTGGACAAGGTTCTTTGCCATTGGCAGGAACGGCCGTTTATATGACTTCTTATTCACGTTTGGAAGAAAATCGTCCTTGGGAAAAAGGCATGAACGAGCGTGATTGGTTGTATCAAACGCCGATGGATATTTTGATTAAAGCCTCAAATGGTGCGTCTGATTTTGGAAATAAATTCGGTCAGCCATTGATTACGGGTTCGGTTTTAACTTTTGAACACGAAGAAGAAGCACGTAAATTAGGTTTCGATAAAGTAATTATGTTGGCGGGTGGAATTGGTTACGGAAAAGAAAGCCAAGCCATTAAACAAAAGCCAAGTGTGGGTGATAAAGTGGTGATTTTGGGCGGTGAAAACTACCGAATTGGTATGGGAGGAGCCGCAGTTTCTTCGGCTGATACGGGTGCTTTTGGCTCGGGAATTGAATTGAATGCCATTCAACGTTCTAATCCAGAAATGCAAAAACGTGCTGCTAATGCCATTCGTGGTTTGGTAGAAAGCGACCATAATCCAATTGTTTCTATTCACGACCACGGTGCGGGTGGACACTTAAACTGTCTTTCTGAATTGGTTGAAGAAACAGGCGGTTTGATTGATTTAGATAAATTACCTGTTGGCGACCCAACACTTTCGGCAAAAGAAATTATCGGAAATGAGTCGCAAGAACGGATGGGTTTAGTAATTGGCGAAGCTGATTTGGATATTCTCCAACGCATTGCCGACCGTGAACGCTCACCTATGTACGCAGTGGGTGATATTACGGGAAGTCACCGTTTTACGTTTGAATCGAAAACAACAGGAGCGAAGCCAATGGACTTTGCGATTGAAGATATGTTCGGAAGTTCTCCAAAAGTGATTATGGAGGATAAAACCATTGAAAGAAATTACACAGAATTAGACTATTCATCTGAAAATATTCCTGCTTATTTGAATCAAGTGCTTCAATTAGAGGCAGTTGCTTGTAAAGATTGGTTAACTAATAAAGTTGACCGTTGCGTAGGCGGAAAAGTTGCGAAACAACAGTGTGCAGGGCCTTTACAATTGCCTTTGAATAATGTTGGGGTGATGGCGTTGGATTTTAAAGGAAAAGAAGGAATCGCCACCACCGTTGGCCATTCACCTGTGGCATCGTTAGTTGACCCTGTTGCAGGTTCAAGAACGGCTATCGGAGAAGCATTATCGAATATTGTTTTTGCCCCTTTGAAAGACGGTTTAAAATCGGTTTCATTATCCGCCAACTGGATGTGGGCTTGTAAAAATGCGGGCGAAGATGCCCGTTTATACGAAGCCGTGAAAGGTTGTTCAGATTTTGCGATTGAATTAGGAATCAATATCCCAACGGGAAAAGATTCACTTTCGATGAAACAAAAATATCCAAATGATGAAGTAATTGCCCCAGGAACTGTGATTATTTCAGCGGGTGGAAATTGTTCGGATATTACGCAAGTTGTTGAGCCAGTTTTGAAAAGAAACGGTGGTAATATTTACTACTTAAATTTATCGCAAGATTCGTTCAAGTTGGGAGGAAGTTCATTCGCTCAAATTTTGAATAAAGTTGGTAAATCTGTTCCAACCATCACCAATTCAGCGTATTTCAAAACGGCTTTCAATACCTTACAAGACTTAATTAAAGCAGGGAAAATCAAAGCTGGTCACGACGTAGGTAGTGGCGGTTTGATTACGACTTTATTTGAAATGTGTTTTGCTGATGTGAATTTGGGTGCAAATTATGATTTAAGTTCTTTGGGAGAAATTGATACCGTTAAGGCACTTTTTAACGAAAATATTAGTATTGTTTTCCAAGCGGATGCGGAAGTAGAAGCCATTTTTGCTCAACATAATATTGCCATTTTCAATATTGGGCAAGTGGCTGAAGGTGATTCGGTTACGGTTAAAAATAACGCTGACTCATTTACCTTCAATGTTTCGGAATTAAGAGATACTTGGTATAAAACGTCATTCCTTTTAGATTCAAGACAATCGAAAAATGGAACTTCTTTGGAGCGTTATACAAACTATAAAAATCAACCATTGACTTATACTTTCCCAGCTCAATTTGACGGAAAGAAACCAGTAATTGATGCCTCCAAACCAAGGCCAAAAGCAGCGATTATTCGTGAAAAAGGCTCAAACTCAGAACGTGAAATGGCAAATGCAATGTTCTTGGCAGGTTTTGATGTAAAAGATGTTCACATGACCGATTTAATTTCTGGTCGTGAAACTTTGGAAGATATTCAGTTTATTGGTGCAGTTGGTGGATTCTCAAATTCAGATGTTTTAGGTTCAGCTAAAGGTTGGGCAGGAGCGTTCTTGTACAATGAAAAGGCCAATACAGCCTTGAAAAACTTCTTTAAACGTGAAGACACGCTTTCGGTAGGTATTTGTAATGGTTGTCAGTTGTTGATGGAGTTGGAATTGATTAATCCAGAACACGAAGTTCACGGGAAAATGCAGCACAACGTTTCGCATAAACACGAAAGTATTTTTACTTCGGTGAAAATTCAGCAAAACAATTCGGTGATGCTCTCGACTTTAGAAGGGGCAACTTTGGGTGTTTGGGTGTCGCACGGAGAAGGAAAATTTAATTTACCATATTCGGAAGACCAGTATAATATTGTAGCAAAATACGGCTATGAAGGTTACCCTGCCAATCCAAACGGTTCGGATTATAACACCGCCATGATTTGCGACTCAACGGGAAGACATTTGGTAATGATGCCTCACATCGAGCGTTCAACTTTCCCATGGAACTGGGCAAATTATCCAGAAAGAGGACAAAAAGACGAGGTTTCTCCGTGGTTAGAAGCATTTGTAAATGCGAAAAAATGGATTGATGCTCAGGTTTAGGCTTGGAATAATATAGGTAAAAGGCACAAGGGAATATTTCTTTTGTGCCTTTTTTGCTTTGTAAAGATAAGGAGCTGCCTTATCTCATATCGTTACATTATTCATAATTATAGTTAAAAATTATTTATTTATAAGAAATATCAATTTGATTTATATGATGCATTCTGCTAAGTTTGTTAAAGAAAATAATATTAACAATAAGCAATAACGTATGAAGCTAAAAAACAAATAACAGTCTCAGAAACCCCATTTTATTAAAATGAAGATTTTCAATTAGTTAATGATTTCCAGATTAAATAATCGCAAGTCATTAACTCACAATTAATTTAAAAAACAGCATTAAAGCAAGTCGGGCAGGACTGGTTTTAACGCTGTTTTTTTGTGGGGCAACCTTTCCTCTCAAAATTTGGTCTTTACATCGGCAGATTATGTAGAAAAGCCATAAATGATGTCAGAAAACTTTTAGAAATTAACGTTATTTGTATTTATAATTAATATATCAACAAATGCTAAATATTCACCTCAAACGAAAATCGGATGTTTAAAAATTTACGAATCTATTTACTTAAAAACCTTCTTCCTTCCTTCCTATTTTTCATGTCGATTGGTTACGTTTCTGCCCAAAATACAGAGATAAAATTACCTTTGATTGATGGAAAAGTTACAGACTCAAAAACGGGAGAGCCAATCATTGGAGCAAGTATTTCTTTAGATTTTAAAAAATCAGGGATTATTTCGGACTCTACAGGCTATTTTCAAATATACTTGCCAAATGGGGAGTATATTATCAAAGTAAGTCATGTGGGTTATAATTCTTTTAGAATTAAGCTGAACTTGAAAAATGATACTCGTTTAGATGTTCAATTAGAAGATGTAACCAAAACGTTGGAAGAAGTTATTGTATCCAGTCAAGCGACACGGAAAGATATTCAAACACCATCTTTGGGTGTAACCTTATTGAGTATTAAAGGAATCAAAAAACTTCCTGCTATGATGGGTGAAGTGGACGTTATTCGTTCATTACAGACGCTTCCTGGGGTTTCTTCAGTTGGTGAAGGTTCGAATGGAATTAATGTGCGTGGAGGTGCGGTTGACCAAAACTTAATTTACATTGACGAAGCTCCAATTTTTAATCCTACCCACCTTTTTGGTCTATTTTCAGTATTTGCATCTGATGCCATTCGGGAGTTAGAATTGTACAAAGGGGGAGTTCCTTCTCGTTTTGGCGGTAGAACTGCTTCGATTTTGGATATAAAAATGGCAGAACCCAATTTAGAAAAATTCAAAATGCAAGGTGGAATTGGTTTGGTGTCGAACCGTGCTATGGTTGAAGTTCCAATTATCAAAGATAAATTGTCGATTTTAGCAGCGGGACGATTATCATACAATGATTTTTGGTTTAAATTGCTTGGAACGGATAACATCAAAAATACTCGGGCCAATTTCTATGATTTAGCCACCAAAGTTTTCTTTCGTCCCAATAAAAACAATACCCTTTCGCTCTCAACTTACGTGAGTAACGATTTCTATCAAGTTGATTCTCTTTTTAGTTTGGATAATGTTATCGCCAAACAAACCCAATTTACTTACGGTCACCTTAACTTTTCGGGAAGATGGAGTCATTATTTCAATACTCGTTTGAGCATGGATGTTGTTGGTGTGGTAACAAATTATAAAACCCGAACTTACGCACCAGACAGCGTTAATCGGATTGATTTGACAAATAAAATTAACTATAAAAACCTAAAAGTTAACTTCGATTATAACCCTAATGACAAGCATAAAATCAACTTTGGGTTATCGGGTGTGACTTATAATATTTCTCCCGGAACGCTCAACGAAAATGTAAAATCAAGGGTTGCTACGGTAATTTTACCCGATGAACAATCATTGGAATTAGCGGCGTATGTGGATGATGAATATAAAGTAAATGAAAAATTTACGGTTCAAGCTGGTTTGCGTTATGCTTCTTATATGAATTTTGGCCCTTATACCGTCAGAAAATACATTGATGGATTACCCAGAACGAATAGTTCACAGATTGGCGTGGAGGAAATTGCGAGTGGTTCAGTAGAGAAAAGTTACGGTGGTTTCGAGCCACGTATTGCTATGAAGTATTCTTTGGGAGAAAATGCAACCGTAAAATTTGGCTATAACCGAATGCAACAATTTATTCAGCTGCTTTCAAATAATACTACGCCTTTACCAACGGCTCGTTGGAAAACGGCTGATTCATACATAAAGCCACAACAGAGTGATTTCCTTTCACTGGGATATTTTAGAAATGTCAAAGAAAATATCTTCGAATTGTCGGCCGAAGCTTATTTCCGCCACACCAATAATGTCGTAGATTATATTTCAGGAGCTAATCTTCAATTGAATAAAACTATTGAAACTCAAGTGGTTTCGGGACAAGCAAAGGCGTATGGTTTAGAATTGATGTTAACCAAAAAACGGGGTGAAGTAAGTGGTTGGGTTAGTTATACTTATGCTCGTTCGCTTCAACAAGTGAGAGGAGATTATCCTGAATTACAACAAATTGCGGGCGGTGAGTGGTATGCTTCCAACTATGATAAACCTCATACTTTCAACATGATGTTAAATATTCAGCCGACAGTTCATCATAGTTTTGCTTTTACGTTTGCCTATAATACGGGTCGTCCATTTTCATCACCATCGGGGATTTTTCAATTGGATAACAAAAAATATCCAGTTTATGAAACCAGAAATAATGCGAGAATTTCGGATTATCATCGCCTTGATTTTTCTTGGACAATTACCAATCCAAGCATGAAAGAAAAGCGTTGGGAGGGAAGTTGGACATTTACAGTTTATAACATTTATGGTCGGAAAAATGCTTATTCTGTATTTTTCAAACCTGTTCCAGGTGGTATCAAACCTTATGAGTTGAGCGTTTTTGGTGCTCCATTTATTTCATTGACCTATAATTTTAAATTTTTGTAAATGATTGAGGTATTAAGTCCGACGAATTACGTCCTAAGTTTAAAGCATTCAGTATGCTAATACCTCAAAACAATTAATCTCATGAAAACTAAATTTCCCATATATCTAATTTTACTTCTGGTATTGGTCGGTTCGTGTATTACACCAATAACCGATTTTGACCAAGTGGCAGCCCAGAGTTTTTTGTCCATAGAAGCTTCTTTGACTGACCAACCTGGCCCGCATAAAGTACGTTTGTATATGTCTTCGGATAAATTGACAGGAAGTTATTTTTTACCTGTTACCAAAGCCAAGGTATATTTTTTGGATGAAAAAGGAGTACGACAAGACTTGACCGAATCCACCACAAAAGGAACGTATTTATCCTCTACGACATTTTCGGGACGAGTTGGGGGAACTTACACGCTTAACATTGAAACTTCCGATGGGAAAAAATATCAATCACTGGCGGAGACCATGAAGCCCGTTCCAGAAATTGAAAACCTATTAACTCGATTTGAAGTTGCCGATAATTACGCTAAAGGTGACCCTCGACGTGGTGGTTTTAATATTTATCTTGACTTTCAAGACCCTGCTACCACGGGCGATAATTATCAGTGGTATTGGAAACATTACGAAAGAGCCTACGTTTGTGAAACCTGTGTGGGAGGAACTTATGACTTTGTCCTTAATACTTGTGTGCAACCAAGAGTTCCATCTGAAAAAACTTTGAATTATCTTTGTGATGGCGATTGTTGGGATATTAATTTCTCGACAGACCTTAATATTTTATCGGATTCGTACCTCAATGGTCAACGAATTACGGGAAAATTAGTAGCCAGAGTTCCCTTTGAAGGTATTTCGCCTTATTATTTACAGTTTGAGCAAAGAGCGATTACCAGTAATTCTTATAATTATTATCAGAGTTTAAAAGCTCAAACACAAAGTAACGGAACACTATTTGACGTACCCGCTGAAACCCGTTTTAGCTTCAATATCAAGTCTTTAACGAATCCAAGCGAGAAAATTTTGGGAATTTTTGACGTTTATTCGGTTCGTAAAAAAATATTTTACATTGACCGCTCTTTGGGTGTTCCAAAAGACGAGTTACCAGTTCCCAAAATATTATCAGGAGAAGTATTCTCTTGTCCGCCAGGTAAAGTTGGTTGTAAAGATTTAGTACAATGTAGTGACGGATTATACCGTACCCCTTTCAAACCGACGGGTTGGAAAGATTAGATTTGAACAAAAAGCACTCTTTAACGGTTATTTTTAAGTCTGATTAAACAGATTAACCGTAAGTCTCGTAAAAACATTATGCAAACCATTGAACCACAAACGTTGTCAGAATCTCAAACAAAAGTAAAATTTAAGACTGGTGTATTGATTGTAAATCTCGGAACACCCGATTCTCCCAGTACGCCCGATGTGCGTAAATATCTCCGTGAGTTTTTGATGGATGGACGAGTTATTGATATTCCTGCCGTTTTTAGATGGCCATTAGTAAACTTAATTATTGCTCCGTTTCGTTCGCCTAAATCAGCTAAGATTTATCAGGAATTATGGGAAGAAAGAGGTTCTCCGCTTAAATTTTACGGCGAAGACGTAGAAAAAATGCTCCAAGAAAAATTGGGAGATGATTACGTCGTGAAATTAGCGATGCGTTATCAATCACCGAGTATGGATGCTGGTTTGGAGCAATTCAAAAAATCGGGTTTTCAAAAAATTATTGTTGTTCCATTTTTTCCACAGTATGCTTCGGCAAGTACGGGTTCTGTTTTTGAGAAAACCATGAAAATTGTGGGTAACTGGCAAGTTATTCCTGAGATAAAATTTACGAATACATTCTTTGACCATCCTAAATTTATCGAACATTTTGTCCAAACTGCTCGTAAATACATGGCTGAAAATCACTTTGATCATTTCCTTTTTAGTTATCACGGGTTGCCAGAAAGACACATGAGAAAAGGTGATTGTACGGGAGAAGTTTGCAAATTAGGTTCTTGTTGCGATACACTTCACAGCATGAATCAACTTTGTTACAGAGCTCAATGTTTTGCAACGACTCGTTTGATGGTAAAAGAATTGGGCTTAGAAGAAGGAACTTATACAACCTCTTTTCAGTCTCGTTTGGGTAATGACCCTTGGATAAAACCATATACTGATGATGTGATAAAAGATTTAGCAAAATCAGGTAAAAAGAGTGTTTTAGCATTTTCTCCTGCCTTCGTTTCAGATTGTTTAGAAACGACCATTGAAGTAGGAGAGGAGTACAAAGAGATTTTTGAAGAGCATGGGGGAAAACATTGGCAATTAGTAGAAAGCCTTAATAACTCGCCACTTTGGGTGGAATTATTGGAAGATTTAGTTAGAAAATCATCATAGATTTTAGCGGATAGCGTTAGTGTAATACATTTACACAACCTCAAATTAAGCAAAATAAAAAAATGATATTTATGGCACGAATTCAAAAGTTCGTGCCATTTTTGTGATGCGTTTCGCAAACATAATTATTATTCCCAATAGGCGTATGTTATATGCCCTACTCAATTTTTACTATGATTTACTTAGCTCTCAGCGTTCTTTTTTCTGTCTTATTGCTTATCAACTTCCGTTTACACCCACGTTTTGGAGTCAATACTTTTCAAGCGATTATTCTCAATTATCCAGTTTGTGTTTTAACTGGATTAGTTTTTCTTCCTGATAATCAACATTTTAATCCTGATTTTACGCAGTCTTCTACCATTTTTGCGATGCTTTTGGGCGTAGGTTTTGTGGTAACATTCTTACTTTCGGGTGTTTCTACGCAAAGAATGGGTATTACAGCTACCTCATTAGCCAATAATATTTCGTTGGTAATTCCTGTCATTTTTAGTTTAATAGTCTTGAAATCAAGTCAAAACTTTGATGGATTGAATTATTTAGGATTAGCATTAGCAATTGTTGCGGTGGTTTTGAGTACCTTGAAAAAAGATGAAAATGCCGAAAAGCGAACCGTAAAAACCTCCGATTGGTTATTGCCAATTGCTGTTTTTGTAATGTACGGAATTACCAATACAACCTTTAATTTCTTGAATGCCAAATATGTAACAGCTTCTGGCAATACCATTCCTTTTACTTTGACAATTCTAATGGGTTCGGTGCTTTTTGGAGGTATTGTGTTGATATTGAGAATTATACAAGGAAAAGAGAAATTGGAATTGAAAAGCCTTTGGGCGGCATTTCCTTTAGGAATTCCGAATTTTTTGTCGTTCTATTTTCTCTTAAAAGCTTTAGATGCTTTTCAGAATAACGGAGCATTTGTTTTGCCAATTTATAACATTAGCGTCATTCTAATTTCGGCTTTAATTGCCTTGATTTTCTTCCACGAAAAACTGTCTAATCTTAATAAAATTGGTTTGGCATTGGCGGTTATTGCCATTGGATTGATTTCTTATCAGGGCTTAATTTAGATATCTGACCTTCCGAAAGTTCTGAAATTTTCGGGAAGGTCAGAAAAATAAGAGAATCTGGCGATTATATTTACCGTTTACTCACAAATTTATTTCCTTTCAAATAATAGCGATACGGCAAATCAGCTCCTTGAGTAATTCCAATTCTGGTGGTCGTAATGACTTCACTTTCAGGAATTTTATTTTGCGGAGGAATAATTTTTAAGTCAGAATTGAGAATATTCCAATGGTTCATTCCTTTGTGAATTCCCAATGCCTGCACTAATTTACTCGGTCCAGAACACAAATCTTTCGTTTTCAAACTCGTTAGTTTCGATTTCAATAAACGCCTTTCTTGCATTAAATCCAGCCCTTCCGTTGGCTCTAAAGCACGAATAAGTACCGCTTCACCGATGTCTTTTTGATTGGTAGAAATATTGACGCAAAAGTACATTCCGTAAATCTGATAGACGTAAATTGTTCCCACATCGCCAAACATGGGAGCATTTCGTTCGCTTTTTCGTCGGTAGGCATGGCAAGCAGGGTCACCTTGGAGATAGCCTTCAGTTTCTACAATAATTCCTGCTGTAATTCCCTCTTCGCTTTCATGGACGAGCGTAAACCCCAATAATTGTTTAGCAACAGTGAGTGTATCTAAATGGAGTAAATTCATGATTTGTTTCTTTGGTACTTTTAGTCTAATACGGCATATTTAGTCTAATACGGCATACGCTCGTACAGGAAATGTTCCCATACCTTTGATTTTTGGTGGTGTTGCCGAAAATTTGAAAGGAGTATTTGTTGGAATTTCTTTCAAATTACAAAGGTGTTCTACAATCAAAATTTCGTTTTTTAGTAAAATAGTATGCACTGGGCGAGATTTTCCTTGTACGTCATCAATATTATGAGAATCAATGCCGACTAACTTTACCCCTTGTAAAACCAAATATTCGGCTGCATCAGCCGTCAAATATGGGTTATTTGAGTAATAAGCATCAGTCTTCCAGTTTTCATCCCAATTAGTATTTACTAAAACGGCTTTATTTTTTAAATCTAATCCTTCAAAATATGATTTGTCAATGGCAAGTGTTTGATGATAAGAAACTTGGATTAAAACTGAATCTAACATGGCAGTTTGTTCAACCAAGATTTCGGATAAATCTTTACCGTCTTCATAACGGTGAAACGGTGTGTCTAAATACGTACCCGTATTAGATACCATTTCTATTTTTCCCATCTGAAAAGAGGTGCCTTCTTCATACCATTGTTTGGATTCTTCCCGAGTCCAAAAGTCGCAAATAATGGGTGCAGGAAGTCCTTTGTAGGTTACCACACCTTCTTCAATGACGTGACTTAAATCTATGAATTTCATAATTTTTGTTTTTTTAGTAAGGCAAAAATGGCAATAAAAACCCAAACAACATTGACCATTGCAGACGGGTAAGCTTTATGATGTATCGTATTAACCACAAAAAAAATACCACCAATAAGGTTTGCCAATTGATAAGCCGTAGAATTTGAAGGAATTTTATTAAGAGAATTTAGAGCAAAAGCTCCAACAATGAGAATTGAGGCTATCCAGCCAAGTATTTCGATGATGATTTCGTTCATTCGATAAAATTATAGATTGTTTTTAGGACTTCAAATTTCTTCAAACAAAAGGTTGACACTTTGTGCAAAATTTTATGTTGAATAATAATTTACGAAATTATCTGCCTATTAAACCATTTTTCAAATTAGCATATTTAAGCCCCATTCCCGAACTTTGCCAAAAATTTAACAAATATAGACAATGGCACAAGTAAAATCGGGCGATAAAATTAGCGTCCACTACACAGGAAAATTGACTGACGGAACTCTTTTTGATAGTTCGGCTGGACGTGAGCCTTTAGATTTTGAAGTTGGTTCAGGAATGGTTATCAAAGGCTTTGACGAAGGTGTGACGGGTATGAGTGTAGGTGAAAAAAAGACAATTCATATTCCTGCGGCGGAAGCGTACGGAGATATGGATCCAAATTATTTGGCGGTGTTCAACAAAGCAGAAATTCCTTCGGATATTCCTTACGAAGTTGGTATGCAATTAAATATGCACCAAGATGGTACTGGCCAAGTTATGCCAGTAACGGTGGTAGAAGTTACCGACACTACGATAACATTAGATGCTAACCACCCTTTGGCTGGAAAGGATTTGATTTTTGATTTGGAATTGGTTTCTATCGGATAACAAACAGGAATGAAGAAGGGAGTAAAGGAAGAATGAATTTAGTCATTCGTCTTTTACTCCCTTTTTACTTTTTTTAAAGCTCTTTTAATAGTCTCTCCAAAGCATCCATATCTTTCACCAAAACTTCACGGGCTTTTGAGCCTTCAAAAACACCTACAATTCCTGCCGCTTCTAATTGGTCAATTAAACGTCCTGCACGGTTGTAGCCTAATTTTAATCGTCTCTGAATCAGAGAAGTTGAGCCTTGCTGATGTGTTACAATTAAGCGAGCGGCATCATCAAAGAATGGGTCACGATTGCTGGCATCGAATTCAGATTTATCGCTTCCTCCTTCACTGTCTCCCTCAAATTCAGGCAACATATATGCTGAATCATAGCCTTGTTGATTACCGATAAAATCACAAACATCATCTACTTCTGGCGTATCCACAAAAGCACATTGCAAACGAATAATATCCGAACCTGTTGAAAGTAACATATCACCCATACCAACTAATTGCTCTGCTCCACCCGTATCCAAAATAGTTCGAGAGTCAATTTTTGAAGTTACTTTAAATGATAAACGAGCGGGGAAGTTTGCCTTAATCGTACCCGTAATTACGTTTACCGAAGGACGTTGCGTAGCGATTACTAAGTGAATTCCAATGGCACGAGCCAACTGAGCCAAACGAGCGATGGGTTGTTCCACTTCTTTTCCAGCAGTCATCATTAAGTCCGCCAATTCGTCAATTACTAAAACGATATATGGCATGAAATAATGACCTTTTTCTGGATTTAATCGTCGATTAACAAATTTTACGTTGTATTCCTTTAAGTTTCTACAACCAGCATCTTTCAATAAATTATACCGATTATCCATCTCAATACACAATGAATTGAGCGTATGAACCACCTTTTTTGTATCGGTAATAATTGCCTCGGCAGAGTTTGGTAACATTGCCAAAAAGTGTCTTTCTATTTTATTGAACAGCGTTAATTCTACTTTTTTCGGGTCAACCAACACAAATTTGAGTTGCGATGGGTGTTTTTTGTATAATAATGAAGTCAAAATCATGTTTAAACCAACTGATTTTCCTTGTCCTGTTGCTCCCGCCATTAGTAAGTGAGGCATTTTGGCAAGGTCAGTTACAAAGATTTCGTTACTAATTGTTTTACCCAAAACAATGGGTAAATCGGCGGTTGATTTCTGGAATTTCTCTGAGCCAATTACCATTCTAACGGGTACCATTTCACGATTTTTGTTTGGTACTTCAATACCAATTGTACCTTTTCCCGGAATTGGAGCAATAATACGAATACCCAAAGCCGCTAATGAAAGAGCAATATCATCTTCTAAATTCTTGATTTTAGAAATTCTAACCCCCGCATCTGGAATGATTTCGTAAAGTGTAACAGTTGGCCCAATTGTGGCTTTAATCGACGCAATACCAATTCCGTAGTTGCCCAAAGTCTCCACAATTTTATCCGAATTAGCTTTTAATTCTTCCTGCGAAACATTGGCTTTACCCATGTCGTACTCCTTCATTAAATCTAACGTCGGGAATTTATAATGAGGTAAATCAAGCATTGGGTCGTACAGACCAAATTTTTTCAGTAGCTCCTCATTAATTGCGTCCTTTTCACTCAAAACAATGGGAACGTCGTCATCCTCTTCAATAATATCTGGAATGTCAACGGCATTTTCAATGGTTAATGAAACTTCACCTTTACTCGTTTTGGTGATTGGTGGTGTTGGTGTAACAACTGGTGGAAGGTAAGGACGAATATTTTCTTCGTCGAAATTGTCTTCACGGTCAATGGTTAAATCTTCTAATTCTTCTTCGGCGAGCGGTTGAACAACAGGTTTAACTCTTGAGACATTCTTTGAACTGGTAACTACTTCATTCTCAATGTTTTCCTGCGGAATAGTTTCTTCATCATAGTTACCTGATTCATTGTTGCTTAGTTTTTCTGAAAGTTTACTAACCGAATCAATTCCATAATAATACACGAAGAAAACAATGAGGACAAACAGAATAACTAAAATAGATGCCCAGCCAATAACACCATAAAGTGTTTGGTTAATATAATAGCCAATTCCTCCGCATACATTACTCAGACTTGCTTGAGCGTCAAGCATATACACGAAAAATCCAAAAAAGCCACTAAACCAAAACATATAAAATAATGACTGCCAAGTTAGATTTTCGAGTTCAATAAGTTCTCTTTTAAATGCTAATTTGAAACCAGATACAAATAATACTGGTATTAGCAAAAATGCAGACCATCCAAATAATTCAAAAATGAGAAAATGGGCCAATTTAGCTCCGTAAAGCCCAAAAGGATTGGCAGTTTTCTTGGTTTTGGAGATAGCCCCAGAAAGTGTATCAATCTCACTTTGGTCAGCATCGCCCGTAAAAAGATGGGAGAAAAAGGCAAATAATAAGAAAACTGCCACCAGAATGAACAATATTCCTGCTACAAATTTGAACTGCTCATTTTGAGAAAGACTCTTAAAGTTGAAATTAAACGAAAGTTGTTTCGTTTGCTTTCGTTCTTTGGGGCGGTCAGGGTTTTTGGGAATATTTTGTGCCATAGTAAGGATTTTCTTAATTGCGGATTTCGTTTTGTGGTTTCAAAATAAACATTTCACAAACCGACTTACTCACGGGTCAATAACTCGTGATACTTTCTGCTAACTCAAAGTTCGTAAATTTGAGGGTGTTTTGCGAGAAAATTTTGAAAAAACTCACGTAGCTCGAAGTTTATACTTCGATTATTTTTTGAAGTGAAAATTTTGAATAAGTTCTTTAGATGTTATTTACTTCTTTAAAATCACCTTTTCTGTCTTTTCGATTTTGCCTTCCACCGATATTTTTAAGAAATACATTCCATCAATCTGAGTGGATAAATCAAAAATAATTTCCTGATTTATATTCTGATTTTTTTGGAATGAAATTCTTCTCCCAGTAACATCAAATAGCTCGTAATCTGCCAAAATAGGGTTTTTTACGTACAAATAACGACTCGTAGGGTTTGGATAAATGAGATAGTTTTTAGGTTCTTCGGTGGAAGTAACTATGAATTTTGACGTATTTTTTAAGTATTTCAATCCTCCCGTATTTGTCCCAATCATCAAGTCAGGAACAAAGTCATTGTTGAGGTCGGCAACGGCTACCGTTAATGTTCCTCCCAACTGAATTTGGGTATTTTTATTATTGAATTCGTCTAAAATAGTGGTACTATCCGCCACAAATTTGCTTAAATTCTGTTCTGTAATATTTTTATAAATTTTTAAAAAACCATTTCTCCCACCCGTAATTAATTCTTCTTTACCATCACCGTTCAAATCTGCAACTGAAAGGGATATATTGCCAATGGTATAATCGGAAGTAATTCCGCCAAGTTCTTCTTTATCAAGGGTATAGATTGGATTTTTAGCGGTTCCTGTATTTCTGTAATATTCCAATCTCCCGCTTCCTTTACCAATCAAAAGGTCTTTTAAACCGTCTTTGTTGAGGTCAAAAAATAAAGGAAAATCTCCATTTGCGAGATACTCTATTTGTGGTAAAACGATAGCTTCTGTCAGTTTCAAATCAAATGCTTTTCCTTTGGCTGCATGGTTTGGAAAATAGCGAATACTGGCTCCATTAAAGGAATTTGACATAAAACCTAAGTCGTCCACGCCATCAGCATTCATGTCAGTAACGAATGGTTTTATCTCGAAAAATTGTTGATTTTTTGAAATATCTAAAAAGTCCAAATTTTTGACTTCGAATGTGCTATTGCCTTTATTTTCGAGGAGAGTAATACTGGCTCTATAACCCGTATCGCCTCTATTTCCTGCATTGCCAACCAATAAATCTTGGTCGCCGTCACCGTCAATATCCACAAAAACGGGCGAAGTATTTTCACCCAAATCTAACATGGTATTTTGCAATAAATTAGTCTGAACGAAGTTGAAATCGGGCTTGTCATTTTGCCCTTTATTTTTATAGAACCAAGCTGAATTTTGATAGTCAACGGTTTGTAAAGCATTGTCGGAACCGTTTGGAGAGGCGACTAAATCCTTCACTCCATCAAAATCGAAATCTTCGTAATAAATGGCGGGGAAAACTGCAAAATTAACGGGGTAAATAGTGGGATAATTATAATTTGCTCCATTAAATTTAGCCTGATTGATATTCCCAGTATTGAACAAAGAGGCAACCCGATTTTGAGTTACATGACCATATAAAATGTCTTTCAATCCATCACCGTTTAAGTCTAACAAAAGAATGGAATTTCCTGAATGAAGCACCCGTCTATTCTTGGTGGTTTCAAATGGATTAGCTAAAGGGACGGGGTTATCTCCGCAAGGTTGATTAAAGATAATATCATCGAAATGTTCTTTGAAGAAGCCACCCCAACAATCTCCTACTCGTTTGAATTCCAGAAAATTAGCATTTTTATGATTTTCAATACTAAAGTTTTTATGAAACATCGTAAAGTTTCCTGACGGGTCAAATGCCACAATGTCATCATCTCCGTCATTGTCAATATCGGTAATAGAAGGAATATCGGTAGCGTTCAAATACAGATTTAAAACGCCCGAATAACCTGTACTATAAATGGGGTCAGCAACCAATTGAAACGATAATTTATCGGTCGAAGTATTCTTATAAGCTTTGATTCCGCCTGGAGTATAAGTGAAAATATCCTTCTTGCCATCTCGGTCATAATCTCTTAGTAAAATCCAATTGCTGATTTTTGGGAAAGCAGTTTCATATTGTGCCGCATATTGCCAGAAATATTTACCCGTATTGTCTTGTTTAGCTAAGAATGTATAAATTTTTTGAGCCGTTCTGTCAAAAACTACAAGGTCTTCAATCCCGTCGTTGTCTAATTTGCAAGTAGAAAACTGAGGTGCATTCAATCCTCCCGCAAATGCATTGGGAAGGGCTTGTCCATTCTGAATAATTTTCAGGGAATTATCGTATTTAAAATTGAAATCTTGGGCAAAAGATTGACAAATACTCAAGATAAAAAATAATGGTAAAAATTTATATGACATATCTATGGTGATTTTAGCAGAGAATTTTGGTGAAGTATTATCGATTGCTTAATTCAAATTTTTGAATTAAGCAATTTTAAATTTTTTCAAAACCGTATCTTTACAACCGATTTATATTTTAACGAAAAAAATGATGATTTCGCTTATTGATTTATACCAAAAATACAGAGAATGTTCTGGCGTTTCAACTGATACCCGCAAAATTGCCTCAGATTCGATGTTTTTTGCTTTGAAAGGACCAAATTTTGATGCAAATTCCTTTGCTGAACAGGCACTTGCTAAAGGAGCAAAATACGCCGTAGTTGATGACCCCAATGCTGTAACTAATGACCGTATTTTGTTGGTAGAAGATGGTTTGAAGGGGTTACAAGATTTAGCCAATTTCCACCGAAAACAACTGAATATTCCTTTTGTGGGATTAACTGGGTCAAATGGAAAAACTTCTACTAAAGAGTTGATTAACAGTGTTTTGTCTATGAAGTATAAGACTTATGCTACGATAGGAAATCTCAATAATCACATTGGAGTTCCGTTGACAGTTTTGGCAATTGATGATACGGTTGAAATTGCCATCATCGAAATGGGAGCTAATAAACAGGGCGATATTAAGGAATTAGTAGAAATTTGTGAACCAACTCACGGTTTTATTACCAATATCGGGAAGGCACATTTGGAGGGTTTTGGTGGCGTGGAAGGTGTAATACAAGGAAAAGGAGAATTATTTGATTGGTTGGCAAAAAATCATCAAACAGTTTTTATCAATGTGGCTTCAACTCCAACTTACGAAATGGCGATGGAGCGTACTGGTTTTAAGGAAATTATTACTTATACAACCGATACAAATCGCAGATTTCCGACGGTTGTAACGATGTTGGAAGATACGCCTTTAGTGAAATTTGTTGAAAGAGAGGGTGGTTTTTATGAATCTCATCTCACGGGAATATACAATTTTCAAAATATTGCAGCTGCCGTTAGAATTGGAGAATATTTTGGTGTTGAAACAAAAGTAGCTTGTCAAGCAGCGGCTGATTATGTACCGAATAATAATCGCTCACAATTTATCGAAAAAGGTTCAAATATGGTTTTGATGGATGCTTATAACGCTAATCCGTCCTCTATGAATGCGGCAATTACCAATTTTAATAACCTGAAAGCAGAGAAAAAAATGGTTATTCTGGGCGATATGTTTGAGTTAGGAGAGGAGGCTCCCGTAGAACACGAAGCAATTGGTAAACTATTAGCAGAATGCAATTTCGATAAAATACTCTTGGTTGGCTCATTGATGGAAAGTGCGGTGAAAACTTTGCCAATGATGAAAGGACTTTATTTTCCTGATAAATTTGGTTTACATACGTGGTTGCAGGACTATCCGCAGACTAATACGTATATTCTCGTAAAAGGCTCACGGGGGATGGGATTGGAAAGTGTATTGCAATTTTTATAATTTAATGCCCGTTTTATCGTCATTGAATCAACATTTTCTTAATACAAACTAAAGTCTGTGTTGGATATTATTCAAAAATTTGCCGTTTACTCATTTTCCCAACCACTTACTCAATGGTTAATCAATTTTTATGATTCTAAATATTACATTTGATATAGCTTACGTTAATGACCTAAAAATCAACTAATTCAATTTCAACCATTCCACCCAAAATCATGGATAATTTATCATCTCCTAATTCACCCCAAAAACAAGGTAGCAGTAATAATGCTCTTAAAGCTGGTTTGGCAGTAATGACTTTACTGGCTCTTGGTTTGGGGTATATGCTTTTTCAATCGAAAGAAACGGTTACTAATCAGCAAGAAGTAATCAGTACCAAAGTGATGGAATTGGCTCAAACTCGTACTAAATTGGATTCAATCACAGTTCAATTGGATGCTCAAATTGCGGAAGTACAAAAACTCGGCGGTGACGTTACCGAACTCCAAAAAGCAAAAGCTGAGTTGGAACAAGATAAAAAAGATTTATCAAAACGTTCATCGGCTGAAATTGCGAGTGTGAAAGCTAAGTACGAAGACAAAATTAGAAATTACGAATCTTTATTGACGGCTAAAGAACAGGAATTGGTTAAACTTCGAGAAGAAAATGGCGTGTTAGCTTCTGAAAATCAAAATCTTAGTTCTGAAAACTCAAACTTGAAAACTGAAAAACAAGGATTGGCTCAAAGTGTTGAACAAGTAAAAGCTGAGAAAGAAGAAGTTGCCAGTAAAAATAAAGTATTAGCTGAAAAAGTAACTAAAGCAGCGGCTCTTAAAGCGGAATATGTGAAGGTTATTGGTATCAATGAAAAAGGAAAGGAGTCGGAAGAAAAGCGTTATAAAGCCAAGAAATTAGCTAAAATTAAAGTTGCTTTCCAATTGGCTAAAAACGATTTGACTGAGCAAGAACGCAAAACGGTTTTCATTAGAGTGCTTGACCCAGATGGTTCAACTATTTTTGATTCAGCGACTGGCTCAGGAAATTTCACTTTTAATGGGCAAGAATTAGCTTACACCACTCGTGGAGATTTGAATTATGACAACGAAAATCTTTATATCGAAATGGTTTATAGTCGTGGAGGAACCGTTTATCGTGAAGGGAAATATACCGTGGAATTATACGCCGAAGGTTTCAAAATTGGAACTGGTGGATTTGAGGTAAAATAAAATTGTAGAAATATTTATTAACCTTTTAATAAAGGCTTCATTCAAAACGAAGCCTTTATTTTTTGTTTAACAGCCACAAAATCCTTTAAATGTGTAGAAATACGTTTTCTTTTTTACCACTAATATCATTTTATAAAGTTGATATTCTAAACAAGTATTTGGCTCTTTACGAGTGGTAGTTTGTTTAATGAAAATCTTTATATCGCCATTTGTATAGCCTGCGGCATATTTTTTAAAACCCTTAATCTCGTGAAAGTTTTCATCTTTTCCCGATAAATTAAAGATAGCAATAGGTCTTCCTAAAGAATCTTCTTCCGATAAATTGGCAATCGTTTTTCCACCTGATTCTACATAACATCCTGCGTGATTTTTAGGGTCATTCAAGGCTTTGAATGTAATTTTTTGTGCTTGAATGACTTGATGACGGATAAAAAATAAGGTAAAAATGAATAATGTTTTCATCTTAAGATTTGAGTTTAGGTTTTGTAACAACAATTTAGCAATGATTTTGTCAGAAGTGGTAATTTGAGCAAAAAGATTATGAGGTATTTTAAGAATGTTCAAGTTGAAATTTAATAAATAGTTAACGATTATGAGTGAAATGTTTTTTTTTAATATCTGACAAACTGAATAATGATAGATATTCTATCTTTATAAAATATATTTTTAGTTAAATTGTCCAAATTTTGTTAAAATGAAGGTTAAAATGAAATTTGCCATCGAACTATATCCTAAAACTCGAAATAGGTATTAATTTTGTGTTATTCTAAGAAACAGCATGGAGTTTTGGACATTGAGAAAACAACAAATGCAAGGTTAATTACTCATTGTTTACTGCTCAAAATTTAATAAAAAATGTCAACTGAAACACAACAGTACGTTCCGTACAAAGTAAAAGACATCGCTCTTGCAGAGTGGGGTCGCAAAGAAATTCGTTTAGCAGAAGCTGAAATGCCAGGTTTGATGGCTCTTCGTGCTGAATACGGTGCTTCACAACCGTTGAAAGGTGCAAGAATCGCAGGATGTCTTCACATGACAATCCAAACAGCCGTTTTGATTGAAACTTTAACTGCTTTGGGTGCTGATGTAACTTGGTCATCATGTAATATTTTTTCTACGCAAGACCACGCTGCTGCTGCTATCGCTGCTGCTGGAATTCCAGTTTATGCTTGGAAAGGTATGAACGAAGAAGAATTCAACTGGTGTATTGAACAAACGTTATTCTTCGGAGAAGAGCGTCAACCATTGAACATGATTTTGGATGATGGTGGTGACTTGACAAACATGGTATTTGACGAATATCCTGAGTTAATTGACGGTATCAAAGGACTTTCTGAAGAAACTACTACTGGTGTTCACCGTTTGTACGAACGTTTGAAAAACGGAACATTATATCTTCCTGCAATCAACGTTAACGATTCAGTAACGAAATCTAAATTTGATAACAAATACGGTTGTAAAGAATCATTGGTTGACTCAATCCGTCGTGCTACTGACTTAATGTTAGCTGGTAAAGTGGCAGTTGTAGCAGGTTATGGTGATGTTGGAAAAGGTTCTGCTGAATCTTTACGTGGTGCAGGTTGTAGAGTTTTAGTAACTGAAATTGACCCAATTTGTGCTTTACAAGCAGCAATGGACGGTTTTGAAGTAGTTACTATGGACGAAGCTGCTACTCGTGCAAATATCTTCGTTACAGCTACAGGTAACTTACGTATTATCCGTGAGAGACACTTTAGAGCGATGAAAGATAAAGCTGTTGTTTGTAATATTGGTCACTTCGACAACGAAATTGATATGGCTTGGTTGAACGGAACTTACGGTTCAACAAAAGAGCAAATCAAACCACAAGTAGATTTATACACTATCGACGGAAAAGAAATCATCGTATTGGCAGAAGGTCGTTTAGTAAACTTAGGTTGTGCTATGGGACACCCATCTTTTGTAATGTCTAACTCTTTCTGTAACCAAACTTTGGCTCAGTTAGAATTGTGGGTAAACACAGACAAATACGAGAAGAAATTATATATCCTTCCTAAGCATTTAGATGAGAAAGTTGCCTTCTTGCACTTAGCTCACATTGGTGCTAAATTGGAGAAATTGGAAAGCGACCAAGCTGAATATATCGGCGTATCGGTTGATGGACCATTCAAATCAGACCACTATCGTTATTAATATTTTGGACTTTTGAGCATTAAAAACTCCCTGTCGGATTCTTCTGACGGGGAGTTTTTGCTTTTCAGCGAGAATTATTCGTACTTTTGTATTAGAACATCTAAAAACGGCCTTGCTTACAAAATCTTTACATATAGAACCATCATTAAAAACTGAAAGCCCAAGATTTGATATTGAAAAATTGAATCAGTATAAACTTTTGTGTGAAATCTCGGAAACATCTTTTTATTGTGAAGTCATTGATTCCGCTGATAATCAGTCAATTGTATCCGAAAAATATGATTTTCCAGATGCAAAGGAATCTACACCAATAACTCAGTACCTGCAAACTATTTACGAAACGCACGATTTTTTGAAATCACTAAAATGGAGTTCGGTTGAAATAGTTATTGATAATCAAGCATTTACGCTCATTCCCAAAGATTTATTTAGAAAAGAATATACGATTAGATACCTTCAATTGGCGAAAGGAGTGCTTATTTCGGATGATGAAGAGGTGCATACTTATACGCACGAAGATTTAGAAATTATTAACGTGTATAGCACAGACCGTGAGTTACTAAATTGGTTATCCGAGATTTATCCGTTGGTGGATATTTCTTACAAACACAAAGCGAGTCAATTAATTGAATTTGGAGTACTTTCGAGTAAAGCTCAAACTGCATTTTTGCACTTTGGAAATCATCATTTCACGATGGTCATTACGGTAAGTGGTACGCTAAAATTCTGTAATCGTTTTGTCAATAAAACTTCCCAAGATTTGGTCTATTATGTTCTCTTTGCAATGAATGAATTGGAGATAGAACCCGATGAAATTATTCTTCGTTTGTACGGAAATATCAAAGAACAATCCGAAGATTTTGAATTACTCAATCAGTATTTACCCAATGTTAAAATAGGTTTATGAAAAAAATAGCCTTCTTTCCCGGTTCGTTTGACCCTTTTACGAAGGGACATGAAGATATTGTTGTGCGTGGACTAACACTTTTTGATGAAGTTATTATAGGTATCGGGCATAATACCAACAAAGCAAGGTATTTTTCAATCGAAAAAATGATTAATTGGATTGAAGAAACATTTGAAAATCAACCAGTTAGAGTTGTCTCTTACAATGACTTAACGGCAAATGTGGCAAAAGATATGGGAGCAGACTTCTTGTTGAGAGGACTGAGAAACACCACTGATTTTGAATATGAAAACTCTATTGCACAAGTAAACCGATACTTAGTCGAGAATTTAGAGACTGTTTTTCTGATTACTTCCCCCGCTTTAGCTCCGATAAGTTCAACTATTATCAGAGATTTACATCGTTATGGAACTAATATTGATGAGTTTTTGCCCTACAATATTAACAAGTAGTTTTTCCATCAACCAAATTGGTATTGAGATAAGTGGAATCCATACCTAATTCGAGGTTATTTTCATAATAATTAGCCAGTGAAAACAAAATGTCTTTCAATTGCTCTAATTTATCTCGGTCAATTATTCCCATGATTTTTTCCTCAATCATTGCGGAACATTCTTTCCAATCAAGCATACAATCTACGCCTTTTTCACTCAATTTTACTACCATTATTCGAGCATCATTCTGATGCTTTTCCGTCGTAACATATCCTTCGTCTTGTAATTCTTTTACCAATTTACTCATCGCCTGTTTAGTAACACCCGCTAAATGGGCAAGCGTGTTGATACTTGAGCCTTGGAGGTCGATGTGAATTAACGCAACCATGTGGCCAACACGAAAATTGACGTATCCTTTCGAACGTAAAAATTCCCCTGCAATTGCCCGAATGAAGCGATGCGATTTAGTTAATAACCGTCCCAATTGACGGTCTTTGCCTTGCTTAAAGCTATTTAATTCTTCTATTTTGAGATTTGACATATCAGTTTTGGATTATTTCCAAGAGTAAAGATGATATTTTCAAGACAAAGATACGCATAAAAAAAATAATTGTCAATATACTTGACTAATTTAGTAAACTTAGTTTACCTTTGCATTGTCAATAAAGTTTACTAAATGATATTGGTAAGAAATTAATCCCTAAATCATTCAAGCTAAATCCAAATAAATAGATAAAATGGAAAAACAGAATCCAATCAAAAAGTATCTCCCGAAAGTAATTATATTTCTTGGCTTGGGAACAGCCGTGTACTACGGATACACAAAATACAAATACGCCGTTACGCATGAAGATACCGACAACGCACAAATAGAAACTTATTTTGTGCCAGTTTTGCCAAGAATGGCAGGTTACGTAAAATCAGTGAATGTTAAAGATTATGATTTAGTGAAAAAAGATGAAGTTTTGGCAGAAATTGATACTGACGAAGCAAAATTGATTTTGGACGAATTGAATGCTGATTTTGTTCAATCACAAACTGATGTAGAAAATGCCAGAGCTAATATTAGTAATTTGGATGTTACGATTAAATCTGCTCAAGCAAATTTGAAGGCTAATTTTTTACGTAGAGAAAAAGCTAAAAAAGATGCTGACCGTGATGCTAATTTAGTTGCAGAAAATGCCATTACTCGTAAACAAGCGGATGATAGCAAAGCAAACTACGAAATCTTAGCGGCTCAGTATGAGGCTGGACAAGAGGATATTTTAACTTCAAAATCAAGAATGCCGATTCTTCAATCTGCTTTGCACAAAGCAGAAGCAGTTTTGGGTGTGAAAAAGGTTAAGATTGAGCAACAAAAATTAAAATTGACTTATTCTAAAGTATATGCTCCAACTTCTGGACGTATCGGTAAGAAAAATATTGAAGCTGGACAATTTATCCAAGCAGGACAGCCTTTAATGACCGTTGTACAAGATACAACTTTTTGGGTTGTGGCAAATTTTAAGGAAACGCAAGTTCGTAATTTGAAAATTGGCGATGAAACAGAATTGAAGTTAGATGCTTATCCTGATAGAATTTTGAAAGGAAAAATTATTTCAATTTCGGAATCTACGGGTGCAAAAACTTCATTGTTACCTCCTGATAATGCTTCTGGGAACTTTGTGAAAGTTACGCAACGTGTGCCAGTAAAAATTGAAATTGAAGATTTGCAAAAGAATAAAGACATCCTTCGTGCAGGACTTTCTTTAGAAGTTTCAGTTCCCTTGAAATAATGGTAAATCACTGCTACTTCTTTTTTGAATTACCTATCATCAATCTAAAATTTATACAATAAAATGGCTGCTAAAACAGGTCTTGCAAAATATGTTATCGTCCTCACGACGGTTTCGGCAGCAATCATGGAATTGCTCGATACCACCATCGTGAACGTGGCTTTGAACCAAATGGCTGGTTCGTTGGGAGCTACCATTGAGGATGTCGCTTGGGTAATTACTTCTTATGCCATTGCCAATGTTATTATTATTCCGATGACGGGGTTTTTAGGAGAATATTTCGGACGAAAATCTTATTATTTGACATCAATGGTCATTTTTGGCGTGGCTTCTTATTTTTGTGGAGCCTCGCATGGTTTGTGGGAATTAGTGTTCTGGCGTTTTATCCAAGGAATTGGCGGTGGTGCATTGTTATCAACTTCCCAAGCCATTCTTTTTGATGCTTTTGAACCTAAAGATAGAGGAATTGCTTCTGGATTATTCGGAATGGGAATCGTGCTCGGACCAACTTTAGGGCCGGTATTAGGTGGATATATTCTTGATAAATATGACTGGTCGCAAATTTTTTACGTAAATATTCCTATCTGTTTAGTCGCAACACTTTTAACGTTCTTATACATTGAACGAAAAGAGGGGGAAGGGGAAAAGAAAGCCCAAATCAAAATTGATTATCTGGGTATTGCCCTGCTGACTTTGGGCGTTGGTTCATTGCAATATGTCCTTGAAAAAGGGGAATCTGAAGACTGGTTTCAATCTCGTAGTATCGTAATTATCAGCTTGATGGCGTTTGTTGGGATTGTCGGATTTATTTGGCAAGAACTTACCACCGAACATCCAGCGGTAAATTTGGGCGTGTTCAAATATAAAATATTTGCCGTTTCTACGATGTTTACACTGGTTGCAGGCTTAGGATTGTTTACATCGTCCTTTGTTTATCCAGTTTTGGTGCAACGAGTAAACGGTTTTACGCCTTACGAAGCGGGTGTTTCTTTGGTTGCTCCAACATTGGCTGCGGTATTTTTATTCCCCATTATTGGTAAAAGAATGAGTTCGGGAGCACCACCTTTACCGTATATGTTCGTCGGAATTTGTATGTTTATTTTCTTCGGATTTTACAGTGGTACGGCTACACCAGATATGGGACGTTGGGATTTCTTTCCGATGCAACTTTGTAGAACGGTTGGGATTTCTTTATTGCAGTTACCCCTTATCAATCAGGCTGTTGCAGGTTTGAAGCCGAAAGAATATCCAGCAGGAATTGCCTTGTCAAACATGATTCGTCAGTTAGGAGGAGCGTTTGGAATTGCCCTCGCTAATAATTTTGCTACTAACCGTGCGGCTCAACACCGTTCGGATTTAATGGCAAATATGAGTCCCGATAATCCGCTTTTTACTGAACGTATTGCTGGAATGGCAAATAGCATGATTGCTAAAACGGGTGATGCTTTTAATGCCACTTCGATGGCTTATAAACAGTTAGATTTAGCGGTTTCGAGACAGTCTTATTATTTGGCTTATTTGGATACTTTTAGATTAATTGGAATATTTTTTATCTGTATTCTTCCTTTTTTATACTTTCTAAGAACGCCAAAAATGTCGGCTGAAGAAGCCGCAGCCTTAGCAAAAGCAACGGCAGAAAGTCACTAATAATTAGGAATGACGAATGAAAATTCTCGAATTCATTATGGAACTATATACTTAATGTCGCAGGGGCGAGGTTAAAACGAACAAAATATAATTTGCGTCATTAAGTATATATCCAATTCATTATCAACTCAAAATCATGAAAAGAATACTAAAATATATATCCGCAGTCGTTCTTTTGGGAATGTCGGATAATATGATTTTTGCTCAAGAGAAAACCAACGAAACACTTAATCAATTGGTTCGTTCAGCGATTGAATACGCTCCCAAAATTAAGGAACAGCAACAATTGGTTTTAATGGGTGATTATAAAACAAAAATCCAAGAATCAGCGTTAAAACCACAGATTCAATCTGAAATTGGCGTGACTCGATTAGACCCCGTTGCAAAAGCAAACTTTGCTGGAACTTCTATTCAATTTCAACCAAATATGAATTACAATGCCAATATTGGTGGAAATTATGTGATTTACGATTGGGGAAAGCAGTTTGTTAATATTGAGAAATCTAAATTGGAAACTGAATTGGCAAAAACTGGTGTGGAGGGTTTAAAGAATATTTATGCTTATCAAGTTGCCAATTTATATTACGGAATTATTTTTTCTCAAAAAGCAATTGATGTTCAAAAAGAGCAATTGAAATTGGTAGAAGATAACGGAAAAGTAATTGCTAATCGTTTAAAACAAGGTGATGCTTTGGATTACGACCAAGTTTCTATTCAGGTTCGTTACAAAAATGCAGAATCACGTTTGACTGATTTACAAAGTCAATTGGAGCGGCAATATATTTACCTTTCATCGTTGATTGGTAAAGACGCACACGGTATGATTCCTGCGGGAACAGAATTTAACTTGGGTATTGCTGACCTTTCAGTTGATGGAGCTTTAGCTCAGGCTCAAACTAATAATTATGACCTTAAAGCATTGAAAGATAGAGATTTAATTGCAGAGCGTGACGTGAAATTATCTCAAATGAGTACTTTGCCAAGTTTAGCTGCCAATGCACAAGTAGGAATTAAAAACGGGTATTTACCAAGAATAAATGGAGAAATACCTGCCATTACGGATGATTTTAAATTTAACACCGTTGTAGGGGTAAAACTTACCATTCCTGTCTATACTGGACACCGTGGCGCCTACCAAACTGAGTCGGCTAAGATTAATCGTGAGATGTTAAAATATACGGTTGATGTAACCAATCAGGCTCTTAAACGTGATTTGGAAGCGGCTCAAAATGATTATGTTTCAGCCAAGAATAAATTAGATTTATCGGAAAGAAATGTTTTTCAAGCACAATATGCTCTTCGTTTAGCCAATACACGTTATCAAAATGGTGTATTAACGAATGTAGAAATTGAGGCAGCTCAAACAGCCTTGAAAGATGCACAGTTTGCACAATTGCAATATCAATATCAAATGTCATTGGCAAAATTAGAAATGAATCGTCTTTCAGGCGTGAAATTTTGGTAGGTTGACAGAAGCGAGAAGCGGTAAGCTATATGCAATGGGCTTGTAAAAAGCCGTAAGTAAATGCCTATTGCTTACGGCTTTTGCCATTTATAAATTAAAACATGAAAAAACTATTACTTATTACTTTTCTAATATTAACTTCTATTCAGATTCAAGCTTCTGATATTCAGGATTCTACACATACTTCAAAATCAAAGATTCTTCAATTTTTTACAGGAAATAAATATCTCGTTGCTCCTTTTGTTTTCTATATGCCTGAAACCAATTGGGTATTAGGAGCTGGGGTAAAACGTTTTTTTAATGCTGGTGGTGAAGGTGATTCCCTCACAAGAGTTTCCAACACGGCGATTTTTCTGCAATATTCGCTGAATAGTCAGATAATGTTTGAGCATAATTATCAAATTTTTACCAATAAGGAGAAGTACTATTTTGTGGGTTATTACGGTTATAGCCGTTTTCCCGTGCTTTATTACGGAGTTGGTAGCGAAGCAAAACCTGCGAATGAAGAGGCAATTACTTACGAATTACTTCGTTTTGACAACCTTTCGTATCGAAAAGTAGGAAAACATTCTTTTGCAGGATTGGGTTGGCGATATTTTAAAATGTATAATGTCAAAGGAACGGGTAATGGTATTTTAGAAAATAGCAGTAATGTGATTGGGAAAGATGGTTCTACTATTTCGGGATTAAATGTTTCTTATCAATTTGACACTCGGGATAATGTGCTTACAACTTCCAAAGGCAGTTATGCACAATTTGTATATTCACTTCATAATAAATTGACTGGAAGTTCGCATTCATTTCAGCGTTGGCAAGTCGATTTAAGAAAATTTTACCGACCATTTCAGCATCGTGATGATGTTTTAGCATTTCAAGCTTACGGGTATTTATCTTCAGGAGATGTACCTTTCAATGAATTAGGAATGTTAGGGGGCGATATGATTATGCGGGGTTACTATTTGGGTAGTTTTCGGGATAAAAATTTGTTGGCTGCCCAAGGTGAATATCGTTGGCAAGCTCTAAAACGGTGGGGTTTAGTTGGTTTTGCGGGTTTGGGATGCGTTCACGATAAATTGGGAAGTATGAGTAATATCTTACCAAGTTACGGTGGCGGATTACGTTTTAAGATTAATCGTAAAGAAAACGTTAACGTAAGAGTCGATTACGGTTTTGGAAATGGACAGCAAAATCTATACTTTTTCATCGCCGAAGCATTTTGAAGAAAAAACAAACTTCTACTGCTCTTTTCCTTTCTGATTAAAACATCGTCACAAAAAGAAAACCCATCATCAACGATGATGGGTTTTAACTTAATACCTAACCACTATTTAATATTTTTGTCTAAGTTGCCTTGAACACATTTCAAATATAAACCATAAAATACTAAAAAGCAAGTAGTTATGAGAATTATAACCATTTATTAACATCAGTTAATGCAAGTCCCCAGGCATCAGAAACACCTTTGTAAACTACTTCGCCACTTACCACGTTTAAGCCCTTTGCTAACTCTTCATTTTCACGACAAGCCTTTTCCCAACCCTTATTTGCTAATTGAATGGCATACGGCAAAGTAGCATTTGTTAATGCTAATGTTGAAGTATATGGTACCGCTCCAGGCATATTGGCTACGCAATAATGAACAATTCCGTCAATTTCAAAGGTTGGATTTTCGTGTGTTGTTGGCTTACAAGTTTCAATACAACCACCTTGGTCAACGGCAACGTCCACCAAAACTGTTCCTGGACGCATTTCTTTCAACATGGCACGAGTAATCAAATGTGGTGCTTTTGCTCCTGGAATAAGAACAGCTCCGATAATTAAATCCGATAATTTAATCGCTTCTCTGATGTTATATTCGTTTGACATCACGGTATCAACATTGGCTGGCATTACGTCTTCCAGATAACGTAAACGAGGCAAACTTACGTCCATAATCGTTACATTAGCTCCTAAACCCGCTGCCATTTTCGCCGCTTGTGTTCCCACAATTCCACCACCTAAAACCAGAACGTTTGCTGGTTTTACGCCTGCTACTCCACCCAATAAAATACCACGTCCACCCATTGGTTTCTCCAGATATTTTGCACCTTCTTGAATCGCCATACGTCCTGCAACTTCTGACATTGGAACTAATAAAGGCAAACTTCTATCCGTTTTTTCAACGGTTTCATACGCTAAACAAATTGACTTACGCTCAATCATGGCGTGGGTCAATTCTTCTGAAGAAGCAAAGTGAAAATAGGTAAATAGTAATTGATTTTCTTTAATTAATGGATATTCCGAGGCTATTGGTTCTTTTACTTTACAAATCATCTCCGCAATAGCGTAAGTTTCTTCGATAGTTGGTAGAATATTTGCTCCTGCTTTCACATATTCCTCATCAGAAAAACCGCTTCCGATACCCGCCTGTGATTGAATATAGATAGTATGACCATGTTTCTTGAACTCGGCTACACCAGCAGGCGTAATAGCAACACGGTTTTCATTATTTTTAATCTCTTTTGGAACGCCGATTATCATATCAGTAGGGGATTTTTGGTTTATCGGAATTTGTGGGTTTAAGAGTTTGGGATAAAAATTCAATCTATAAGCAATGAAATGCTGATAATTTTCTAACCTTAATACCTGAACTCTCAACCCCTAAATTCCAGTCTGTAAATGAAGTGAGATACAAAGTTAATTAAACAGGAAATAGTTTTGTTAAAGTGAAAATAATAAGAAAATGTCTATTATATTTTCTGCTTTTTTAGAAAATATTTCTGTAAATTTATAATCTAATATTAACTTAAAGTAAATTTTTCTTATGAACTTAGACGCAACGGATATTCGTATTTTACAATTACTTCAAGAAAATGCTCAATTCACTTTAAAAGAAATTTCACAAAAAGTGAACCTTTCAATCACTCCAACACATGACCGTATCAAACGTTTGGAACAAGAAGGAGTAATTTCAAAATACGTAACCATTTTGAATAAGAAAATGCTGGGAAATCCACTGACCGTATATTGTAGTATTACGTTGGACAAACAACAAAAGAATAATTTTGAAGAATTTGAAGAAGTCATCAGACAGTTTCCCGAAGTAATAGAATGCAGCGTGATTTCTGGAAGTTATGATTATTTATTGAAAGTTATCGCCAAAGATATGGAGGCATATAATGAATTTTACCAAAAGAAACTGTCTGATTTACAGAGTGTTGCTCATATTAGTAGCTCTTTTGTGATGTCAGAGGTGAAAAATACTACGGTATTGCCTCTGTAACCCGAACCTTCTGGCTCGAAAATTTTCAATCCGAATCGGAAAGATTCTGGTTGCCTTAAAAGATGTCTCCGTGCGTTGCCCTAATAATTGCTCCCAAAGCGGGACGAATAACTTTTAATGTTCCCCAAGCAATTTCAGAAATAACTTCATTGCCAAATAATTTTTGCACAATTCTTCCAACCCAAAGTCGTTGCGAAAAATGCTTTTTCCATCGTTTTTGATAGTTTGATTCTACTAAATCTCTATCGTTAAAATTATCTAAAATGCTTTCGGATAATAACTTAGCCCCGTGAATGGCAATTGCCATGCCGTTTCCACAAAGTGGTGTAATTAATCCTGCCGAATCCCCAATCATTAAAATATGATTTTCAATAGTGGTTTTTGGGGCAAAAGATATTTCATTAATGACTTCTGGTTTTTCGTAGAGAAACTCAGATTCCGTGAAAATTTTCTGTAAATGTGGATTTTTCCAGAGAATATTTTTTTCCATTTCCGCAATCGTTCCGTGCTGACGAAGGTTTTCACGAGTCGTCAAATAGCACAAACAATATTTATCTTCTTCAATGGCGGAAATACCACAATAGCCATCTTTAAAATTATGAAGAGCAATTAAATCTTTCGGAAAATCGGTTTTAATGTGATATTTTACGCCAATGTACGGGCTTCTTTTCGTGAAGAAATCTCTCTGTAAGGTGGCATCCAATTTTGTTCTTTTGCCAAAAGCTCCAATCACAAATCGACTATTGAACGTTTCAAAAGGTGTCTTTACGATGAAGCTATCTTTTTGAAAATCAATGCTTTCTGCGGTATTTTCTAATAAAAAGTTTACGCCTTTGGTTTTGGCTAATTGATATAATTCTTCATCTAATTTATAACGACTTATGCCAAATCCTCCTAAGTCTAACTCGGTTTCTAATTTCCTTCCTTTAGGAGAAGTGAACTGGAACTTTACGATTTCTTTTACGCCTAAATTGTTGAAATTTAGTCCGATAGATTCCAGAAATGGACGAGTTTCATTGGAAACATATTCTCCACAAACTCGGTGAAAGGGATATTTTTTCTTCTCAATCACCAAAACTTTTTTGCCAGCTTTCGACAAAATAATACTGCTTACTAAACCCGATAAACCTCCGCCTATGATGATGATGTCGTACATATTTATTTGTGAATGGTGAGTTGTAAATTATTTAACATTCAAATTGACGATAGAGTTTAAATTTATACCGTTCAATATTTACCAGTTAGTAACTTCATTAAATAACAACAATTATCCGTAAATTTAGGTCATGGAAACTACAATATATCACATCGTACACCCGGAATGGTGGGAAACTTTCAACGACAAAAACTATTACGAATCTGAAACTTTATCCGAAGAGAAATTTATTCATTTATCAACCGCTGAACAAGTTAATGGGACTTTAGCTAATTATTTTAAAGGTGTGGAGCGTGTATTCTTACTTCATGTAGATACCACAAAACTGACTTCAGAATTGATTTTTGAAGATTTATTTGGGATTGGTATTCAATTCCCACATTTGTATGGTCGTTTGAATAAAGACGCCGTTATGCAAATACAGGAATTGCTGGTAGATGCAGATGGGATTTTGAAAGTGTAAGTTCTGTCATTGTGAGTGCAATAAAGCAATCTGTTAGCTTACGAGAAAAGGATTTTAAACTCAAATCATCCAAATCAATTTGTTATGGGTAATGGCACTTAAACTCTTTGTCATCAATCTCACCAGATTGCTTCACTATGTTCGCAATGACAGCGGTAATATTTTTTTCAATAACGTGTAAAAAACTAAACATACCAATTTAGCGTTTTCAAAATAGACTAAAAACGATTCAGGAGAATCGTGATACATAAAAAAATAATAATGCTTTACCCACAAAATATAGAACAAAAATTAGGTTTTGATAGAATTCGTGAACGACTTAATGAGTTATGCGTCAGTACTTTGGGGCGTGCTTTCGTTGAGAAAATACGCTTTTCTGATAATTACGACCAAATCCAGAAGATGATTCGTCAGGTAGATGAAATGAAAAATATTCTGCAATTTGAACCGCAAGCCTTTCCTTCTCAAAATTATTTAGACGTTAATTATCAATTATCTAAAGCCTCAATTGAAGGGGCTTTTTTAACGGAAGAAGAGTTTTTTAACGTAAAATTATCGCTTAGAACCATTCAAGAATGTCTTCGTTTTTTCGATAATAAACAACCCGAAGACTTTCCGCAATTGAGAGAATTGGTTGGAAGTGCGTTTGCAGAAAGAGAGAAAAAGGAAGATGAAAATGCAAAGCCTCAAACTCAAAATCCAAAATTAGAGATTCGTTCTCTTCTTGATGCTTTCGATAAAATTATTGATGATAGAGGCAAACTGAAAGATAATGCCAGTTCGGAATTACAGGCAATTCGTAGAAGAATACAAGTTCAAGAAGTTGATTTACGGAAGAAATTAGACAGTATTCTTAAAAATGCACGCTCAAATGGCTGGATTTCAGATGATTTTTCACTGACTTTACGGGGTGGAAGAATGGTAATTCCCATCGCTGCGGAACATAAACGGAAGATAAAAGGCTTTGTTCATGATGAATCTGACACGGGGAAAACGGTCTTTCTCGAACCAACGGAAGTCTTGGAAGCCAATAACGAAATTAGAGAATTGGAGTCGGCAGAAAGAAGGGAAATCGTGAGAATTTTGATGGAATTAACCACCAAAATGCGTCCGCACGTTCCCGTTTTACGCAAGGCTTATACTTTTTTGGGCATTATAGATTTTATCCGAGCAAAAGCTCGCTTGGCGATTGAAGTTAATGGAATTGCTCCATTAAGCATTAATAGTCAGGTAGTTGATTGGAAAAATGCTGTTCACCCTTTGTTGTTTTTATCGTTCAAAAAACAAGGGAAAACGGTAAAACCTTTATCAATTACCCTCAATTCTGAAAATAGAATTCTATTGATTTCTGGACCTAATGCGGGTGGTAAATCTGTGACTTTGAAAACGCTTGGATTGCTTCAATTTATGTATCAATGTGGTTTGTTAGTGCCGATGGCAGAGCATTCAACGATTGGAATGTTCAAAAACGTTTTTATTGATATTGGTGATGAACAAAGTCTTGAAAATGACCTCAGTACATACTCGTCTCACTTGACGAATATGAAACATTTTCTTCTTAATTCCGACCGTAAAACTTTATTCCTAATTGATGAATTTGGAACAGGTACAGAACCAAGTTTGGGCGGAGCAATTGCCGAAAGTATTTTGGAAGACCTCAATAAATCGGGAGCTTACGGAGCGATAAATACGCACTACACCAATTTGAAGACTTTTGCGGATAAGACGAATGGACTCGTAAATGGGGCGATGCGCTACGATGCAGAATTGCTTGAACCGATGTACGAGTTGGAGATTGGGAAACCTGGAAGTTCATTTGCCATTGAAATTGCCTATAAAATTGGGTTGCCCAAAGCAATTATTGATAAATCGAAACAACGAATTGGTAATCAGCAAGTTAGTTTTGAGAAACTATTGAAGGAATTGGAAATTGAACGTAAAGTTTTTGCCGATAAGAACGTAGAAAATGCCACAAAACAACGCAAACTTGACCAATTATTAGAACAATATTCTTCATTGAAAACGTATTTGGATAATGAGAAAAAAACGATTCTGAATACGGCAAAATTGCAAGCGAAAGAATTGGTAAAAAATGCCAACCAAAAAATTGAAGCAACCATTAAAGAAATTCGTGAACAAGGGGCAGAAAAACTTTCAACCAAAGAAATTCGACAAGATTTACAGGATTTTCAGGATGGTTTGAAGGTTGAAAAAACAGTCGCTCAAATTGCTCCAAAAGAAGAAAAAGAACAGGTTGAAAAAGATGTCATTGAAGTAATTCAAGGCGAAATTACGGTGGGTTCTTTGGTGAGAATTAAGGGACAAGAAGCTTTGGGCGAAGTCATTGGCATGAGGGGGAAAGATGCGGAAGTTGCCATTGGAGATCTGAAAACAACAGTAAAATTGAACCGATTAGAGAAGATTTCTCGGAAAGAATTTAAGCAAAAAAATGGGTTAAGAACTAAAGTTATTGGGGTGGACATGAACGATAAAATGATGAATTTTTCGTTTAATCTTGACCTACGTGGTAAACGTGGCGATGAAGCATTGACGGAAGTTGATAAATTTATGAATGATGCTTTGATGCTCGGACAAGATGAATTACGGATTGTTCACGGGAAAGGCGACGGTATTTTACGAACCTTAATTCGGAATCATTTACGTGGCTATAAACAAGTTGCTAAAACCCAAGACGAACACGCTGATAGGGGTGGAGCAGGTGTTACATTGGTGACTATGAAGTGATTACGAATTTTAAAAAACAAATAATGTCTATTAAAAACCTCATTTTTCTTATATTCTTGTTCGTTTTTAGTGGGTCTTTAGCCCAAGATAATCAACGATATTTAGCATTCTCTTTGGTCAATCTTGAACATAGAAATCCGCAGTTGGATGAGATCAATAAAGCGGCTGATTTGGGGATGAATGCCTTCATCATTAGTATTCGAAAAGATGTGATTGTGGGCAAAAAAGTGAGTCAAACTAATCCTTGGAAACAGTACGATGACCAGATTGCTACTGCCAGAAGTCGAGGAATGAAGATTTGTTTTAGAATCGTTTTTGCCACTTGGTGTAATAATAATACGGTTGGTGAACCACTTGATAATAATGTGCCAACTTGTAATGGATTTGATGCCTCAGAAAGAATGTTAGGCATTGATAATAAGGGAGTTGCACGAGTTCATCAGCAGTCATTTGGTTATACAGGTTGTGATGTTTTTGATGATTGTGGACAAATGATGACGACTAGTTTATCGGCTCAAAAAACCATAATTGAAATGCAAGATTTTACCAAAGATGTCTTGCAACGTTACAAACCTGTCATTGATGCGGGCGATGTAATCTATTTTTCTGCGGTAATTACGCCCGAACAAGAATTTGGATTTCCTTTTTTTACGACCAAAGGTTTGGACGGTAATTCGATTTCGCTTTTTGACTATTCTCAATCTATGATGACGGGTTTTAGAGAGTGGTTGAAGGTGAAATATGCGAATGATTTTGCGAAACTCAAATCTTCTTGGGGCAGTTATTCAAATACTTTTTCGGGATTTAATACCCTTGAACCTCCCAAACCTAATGGTCAATTTAACTGGACTGTTTTTCTTCTGGGTCAAGCGGGGAATGATTGGTGGATTTATCGTCATAAATTATTGAAAGGTTATTCAACGGCATTTTTAAACACTGTTAAATCTTTCGACAGCCGTTTGAAAGTTATAAATGATTATGGTTCTTTAAACGACCAACCGACTGTGCAACGAGGCACTTTTGCTTTCAAAGATATTGGCGAAGGAACTGACGGAGTGAAAATGAATAGTAATCCTTACCAAGATCATCGGTTTATTATGGATGTTGCTCGAACAAATTTTCCCGATAAATGGGTTATGATGGAAGTGGAAGCCTTTAAAGATAGAACTGACCTCCAAGAGTTGCATTTTACTGAAGCTTTCAGTCACGGGGCAAAATTGGTTGGAGCTTTTGCTTTTGATGTCATCAATAATCAGGCTCATCGTGAAATGCTGCAACGAATGACCGATAAATTTATCAGAGGAAA
>JAZKDE010000022.1:42323-74127 GCA_040387735.1 Bacteroidota bacterium | reverse complement strand
TCAACAAGTTGAGAAAATTGTGACTTGTGGCACAACCATTAGTTCAGTTTACGAATTACTGGAAGACGGAGGGTGTGCCTTTAAAAAAGCTGATCCAAATAGTGATTGTCGGTCGTACCGAGATTGGGCAAATCTTAAAAAAGTAAACGGCGATAAACCCGTCAAAGTAATTTTGGATGAAAGTTTCATTACGGGGAAACCTTTCAAATTAGCTCAATCAGAATTATCAGCTTGTGACAATATTCCCAATTTTAAAGAGATTTATTCCACGGATTGTCAGAAAGTTGGAGCTAAACCAAAAGCCAGTGAAAGCCTAAAAGGAATGATTGAAAGTGTTTCGTGTGATAAAATTTCGGGTTGGGCTGTTAACACTAAAAACTTAGACGAAATTCAGACGATTGATATTTATATAGATAGTGTTAAAATTGGAACTACTCAAGCCAATGTGGGTAATCGTCCAGATTTGGTAACAATTTTTAGTAATTCTAAAGCTAATTTTCGGGCATTTAGCTTTTCTTTACCCGATACCGCTTGGTATAAATCTGGGCAAGCCAAGAGAATTTATGCTCGTTTTGCTAATACTAATACTTTATTAGAAGATAGCGGAGATTTGAAAATTTTGGCTTGTGATGGTATTGGTTCGGGTACCTGCGGGGCGAAATACCGTTTAATTATCTCTCCTGATTCCTTAACGAATGTTTTAACCAGAGCAACAGAATATAAAATTGCAGTTTCTTCTAATACTAAATGGCAAATTTCTAAAAGTGTTAATTGGCTGACAACCAGCGTTGATACGGGAAGTTTTAATAGCAGTTTCATCTTGAAAATTGCTGCTAATGGCGATACAGGTACACGACGAGGAAGAGTAATCTTAACGGCGGGAAATCTTACGAAAAATATAATGATTGCTCAAAAAGGGGTTGGACAACCTTATTTGACGGTTTCTCCTGATTCTATCACGACAATTACTTCGGTTGGGGCGGAATATCGAGTGGTAGTTGGTTCAAATGTGAAAATTACGCTTTCAAAAGATTCAAAATGGATTACCGCTGATGAAGGTGAAGTTGGGACTTCTTTTGGTTTGAGAATCGAGCCAAATCCTGATACATCTACTCGGAAAGGGAAATTAACGCTGATTGGGCAAGGTATTAAAAAAGTTTTTTACATTGTCCAGAAAGGCAAAGGACAACCGTGCGTGGGCTGTAATGGAACAATTGATACAGATAAGCCGTCAACTGACCCGAATGATATTGCAGGGCAAATTGCTCCGACGACTTATCGAGGTTGGGTTGAAGATGTAACTTGTTGTCGGATAAAAGGTTGGGCTTTTGACTCGCAGAATTTTGACGATAATTTAATCGTTGACATTTATTTAGATAGAGATAAAATTGGCTCAGCCGTTGCTAATTTGGGTTATCGAACGGATTTAGCATTCAATTATCAAAGCGATAAATTATTGTATAAAGCTTTCTGTTTTCCTATTCCAAAAAGCACTTTAGATTCGTTTAAAAAGGACAAAAGCAAGCAATTATATGTTCGTTTTGGGGGAACAATTACAAAACTATTTTCACCCGAGCAACGAACATTAGTTTGCAATCCTGGACAAGTTATTTGTCCTTACGGTCAAAATTGTGAAGAAGTTGGTTATCAGGATTATTTGGAAGTTGTGTATCCAAATCCGAGTAAAGATATTTTTAAACTATCCTTATATTCGCTCAAAAATCAAATAGCGACTTTAAAATTAGTAGATACCGAAGGGAATTTATTGAGGAGCGTTCAATACGATGTTATCAATGGGTTGAATAATCTCGAAATTGATGCCATGGGACTCAAAAATGGCGTTTTATTGCTGTCGATTAGTTTAGAAAATGGTAATCGTTTGTTTAAGAGATTAGTAAAAATAGACTGATTTTGTGTTTGGCGAATAGTGTTCCAATACTATTCGCCAAACATTATTCTACAAAACGTTAGACGTTTGCTCTTTAATCTTTTCTAATTCATCCTTCATATTTACCACAATTCTTTGAAGAATAACATCGTTTGCTTTTGAACCAATCGTGTTGATTTCACGCCCAATTTCTTGTGAAAGGAAGTTTAGTTTCTTGCCATTTCCTTCTTTCAAAACTTCTTTGAAATAGTTTAAATGCGTGCGTAAACGAACTTTTTCTTCTGAAATATCATATTTTTCGATGTAATAAATCAATTCCTGTTCAAAGCGATTTTTGTCGAATTCTTCATCACCCATCAATTCTGTAACTGATTTTTTCAAACGCTCACGTACCGCAGGAATACGAGTTTTATCCTGTGCTTCGGCTTCGGTTAAAAGTTCACCAATTTTATCAATGTATTCCACAAACTTTCCAGAAACGATTGCTCCTTCACGCAAACGAAATTTAGTGCATTCTGCAATGGCCTGATTGACGGTTTTTAGAATTTGTTGCCATTCTGCTTCCGCTTGTGCTTCCGAAGCAACTTCGGTATTAAACGCATTGGGTAGTGTTAAGGCAATTTTGAATAATTCAGTGGCATCATCTCCGCCAAAAGCTTCGGAAGCTTCTTTCAAATCTTTCATGTAGGCCGCTACTAAAGGACGATTGATGCTCGTACCCGAACTGGCAACATCGGTATAATTGGTGGTAAGATTAAACTCAATTTTACCACGCTCTAATGCTTGGGTTAATAAATTTCTGATTTCTATTTCTCTGAAAGACAGGCTTTTAGGGATTCTGCAATAAATGTCAGTAAATTTAGAGTTTAGAGATTTTACTTCGGCGGTAACGGTTAAACTGCTCGATTCTGAAACAGCTTTACCAAAGCCTGTCATTGACTTTAACATTTGATAATTGTTTTTGCAACCACATTTCAGGGTATAGTTATCTGTCAATCGTTATCAGTTCTGTTTAAAGGTTTATTATTTTCAATAAATCTTTAAACATTTATTAATAAAATTAATGAGTAACAATTACCAAAAAGATGGAAAATTTGTGAATTTTGAAATGAAAAATCAATCTCTTTTTGGATTGATTTAAATTCAAATTATAGCTCTTTAATCTTCTTACTTCAATAAAGCTAAATCTTTCTGATTTTGATATTACGGTACCACACTCTATTTCCGTGGTCTTGTAATACAATATGTCCTTTGGTGTAAGTACCCCAATTTGGATTATCTTTAAATTTACTTTCTGCAATAGCTTTTTTGTAAGCCTCACTTCCGATGGTATATTCAATGACATTTCTGCCATTTACAAATAATTTTACGTGACCATTTTTCTGTAAAATCTTCACCGTATTCCATTGTCCTTGCGGATTTACGTTTTCGGGTTCATACTTAAAAATGTCGTACAAGTTTCCTGCACGGTGTTTTAATATCTTTCCATCATCATGGCGTTCATTATCTAAAACTTGAAATTCTGGTCCAGTGTACCACGAATAAGGATGATTTTTTTGATCATCTTCTTGGGCATTAAAAATAATTCCAGAATTACCACCTTCTGAAATTTTCCAATCGATTGAGAATTCGTAATTTTCATAAACTCCATCTGTAGTAATTTCACCGCCACCTTTCGACATCCAACCTTCCTTAAAAGTATCGTCCAACGTCATTGTTCCATCATTTACTTGCCAAGCTCCTGCAAGGTCTTTTTTGTAGAAATTACGCCAACCGTTCATCGTTTTGCCGTCAAAAAGTAGTTTCCATCCAGCTTTTTTTTCTTTCGGAGTCAGTGTATTTTGTTTTTGAGCAATTACAGAAATTGAAGCAAGTAATAAAATGGCAATGAGTTGTTTTTTCATATTTTTGTTTTGGTTAATGATGAAATAATTTTTAGGTATCGTTAAATTTTACCACAAGTACGTTGTCTTGAAACAGAAACTGTGTCTTTGAGGCTAATTAATTCTTGGTACAATTACTGCTTGTAAACCACACCATCTTTCATGACAAAAGACACTTTTCTCATCACTTTAATATCTTGCAATGGATTTCCGTCTGTGGCAATAATATCGGCAATTTTACCTGTTTCAATAGTCCCAGAGTCTTTTTGTGTTCCCATAATTTCGGCTGGTGTAATTGTTGCCGCTTTAATGGCTTCCATCGCTGGCATTCCTGCTTCCACCATGTACTGAAATTCGTAGGCATTATATCCGTGAATTGATACGCCAGAATCTGTTCCAAAGGCAATTTTTACGCCTGATTTATACGCTTTACCAAATGTTGCTTGAATAATTGGTCCAATCTCCAACGCTTTCGGAACTACTAATGGATGGTAATATCCAGCTACCTTTGCCGAATCTGCAACTGTTTTACCTGCCAGAATAGTTGGGACTAAATAAGTACCATTCTTTTTCATTAATTCTATACCTTCATCATCCAAATAAGTACCGTGTTCAATCGTTGTTACTCCACCTCTTACCGCTCGTTTAATTCCTTCGGCTCCGTGTGCGTGTGCCGCCACATGAAAGCCATAATCTTTGGCAGTTTCAACGATTGCTCTAATTTCTTCTTCGGTAAATTGTGGGGCTTTACCACTTTTTGCAATACTCAAAACGCCGCCCGTTGCGGTAATTTTGATACAATCTACTCCATCTTTATAATGTTGACGAACTGCTTGACGACATTCATCTACGCCATTAACTACGGCCGTAAGATATTGAGGGTCAAGTGTGTATTTTTCAGAAAGCCCATTTGAAGGGTCACCGTGACCACCCGTAGTCGCAATTGTTTTGCCCGATGTAAAAATTCTTGGACCAACTACCGTTCCTTTATTGATGGCGTTTCTTAGGGCAACATTTACGCCTGAACCTCCCAAATCTCTAACGCTCGTGAAACCTGCCAATAATGTAGTTTTAGCGTATTTGGCGGCATCAAAAGCAATATCGGCGGCATTCAATTGATAGCGTTTCATTTCTCCACCTTTGCTGGTTTCTTGTTCCAAATGCACGTGCATATCGGTAAGTCCTGGCATCACGGTTTGAGTTTTCAAGTCAATTACTTTATCGGTTCCAGCAGGGGAGGAAAAGCCTTTTTGGATGGCTGTAATTTTTTTCCCCTCTACTACAATAGTCATTTGAGATTGAGCTTCGTTTTTTACAGCGTCAATGAGCGTTCCGCAATGAATTAATGTTTTTTGAGCCGAAGTTGTCGTCCCCAAAAGACATAATCCCGCAAGTATTAATAGTTGTTTTTTCATTTGTTGATATTTAAAGTAGTTAATTATATAAAAATAAAAAAAGTCAGCTAAACTACTGACCTTTTTTGTGAGATTTTAATTTTCAATGTTTTTTATTAACGCCTGAATCAGATTATTTACATTTTCTAAGGTTTTTGCATCCACAATTACGCCATTTTTGATTTTTGTTTTCGGTAATGAAATCAGCAAAGCGGTTTCTTCGTCAACTTTTGTTTCGATGATTTTTAAAGTTTCTAATAAAGATTGATGAGCCTTTTCTCCCATTGTTGAAGCCGTAATTAAAGCCGTTGGTTTATGGGAAAATTCCATGGAAGATACCGTCCAATCCAACGCATTTTTTAATGTTCCAGGAACTCCCATGGCGTATTCTGGTGTGCAAATTAAAATTCCATCCGCTGCTTCTAAGCTATTTCTGTATGCTATGATTTCTGGTGGGACATTTTCTGGATTGTCTAAATCAGGATTAAAATGCGGTAAATTGGCAATTCCATCGAAGATTTGTAACTCAAAATGTTGTTTTGCTAAATTGGAGATAATTTTTAGTAGTTCTAAATTGGTGGAGTTCTCTCGGGTACTACCACAAATAGCGATAATTTTTTTCATTTTTGATTTCAGTTGAGAAAAGTAATACTTTATTCGAAGCCTTTCTTTGTATTTTAACTTATTTTCTGGAATATTTTTTAACAAAAAAGCCTAACAGAAGATTTATTCTTTTATAAAAACTACAAGTATTAATTTTACGTAATTATGTAAAAGGCAGGTTGCATCAAATGATATTGACTTTACTTGCATTTATTTTAAAACCATAAATCATGAACGAAAATTCAGAAAAGATTAAAAAGGTAATTGAACCTTTGAGACAGCAAATTATCAATCACAAGGTTTATTCTATCATAAACAATGTTGAAGACCTCAAAATATTCATGCAATTTCACATTTTTGCAGTTTGGGATTTTATGTCTTTGTTGAAAGCTTTACAAAATAATCTTACTTGTACAACTGTGCCGTGGTTTCCAAAAGGTTCAGCAGAAACTCGTCACCTGATAAATGAAATTGTAGTTGGTGAAGAATCGGATGTGGATAGCTTTGGCAATCGAAAAAGTCATTTTGAATTATACCTTGATGCTATGCACCAAATTGGAGCTGATACGACTCAAATTGAGAAATTTATCAGTGTTTTAAAGGAAAACGGAAATCTTAGTTCTGCATTCTTAGTATCTGGCACGCCCGAAGCTGCTCGTAATTTCGTCGATTTTACGTTTGATATTATTGACAGTAATAAAGACTATCTGCAAGCGGCCATTTTTACTTTTGGAAGGGAAGATTTGATTCCGGGAATGTTCCACGCAATTATTAATGATATTCATACCAGTTGGCCAGATAGCGTTTCAATTTTTAAATATTATCTCGAAAGACACATCGAAGTTGATGGGGACCACCATAGTAATTTGGCTTTACAAATGACGGCAAATTTGTGCGGAGATAATGAACAATATTGGAAGGAAGCAGAAGAAGCAACGATTAAATCACTTCAAAAACGGATTGAACTTTGGGATGGTGTCTATAATGCTATTGCAGATCAGCAAGTAATGGTTTAGTAATCAAGAGTTAATAAAGCGAAAATCTCATAATTTACTGTTGTTACAGCAAATTATGAGATTTTTTATGACTAATTATTCACCACGATAAATGGCTTTATGTGCTTTCTTTAGCACGTATTTTTTAAATTTTAGGAGTACATAATCTCCTTCGTGCCAGTAAGAAGCTCCCGTTTTGGTAGTTTTCTTTGTCAGAATGATGCTTAAGGGCAAATTGGGAACAAATACCTCAGCTTTGCGTTTGTCATCACTAAAAATTATGGCCGTAAAAGTTGAGAATGATGCTTTGGAATTAACTTCTTTTAATTGAATTTCTTGTTCAAAAAGCCTTACACAGTCATTTTTGATCACTGAGAAAGTATAACCCGCCGAAGGCTTACAACCGTGAGCATCGGTATCTCCACCAACCAGCGGAGGCAAAGTTTCAGCACTTTTAGTTTCCGTTTGACTGTACGATAATGTTGAAAGTGAAGCGAAAATAATGCTCATGATTACAGTTTTTTTGTTCATAATCTTACGGAGATTGTTAAAAGTGGTTATTATATAAAATTGGTTATTTTACGCAATATTCTAATTCGTCTCGGTACGTATAAAGTATATCTTCAATATCAGCAACTGTTAAGTTGAGAAGTTGGAAGGGAATTGGTAATTCTTCGGGTAACAAAAACGTTTTGCCTGATAAAGAACCAAGCAAATGTTCTGCTCCGATGCGTGTGCCACTGGTTAAATAGATTTTATCTGGAAAAATTTTCAAGAAACTCCCAATTCTAAAAGCAGTATCAAAAAATGCTAATTCATTGACTCCTTCGGTATGGGCTTTTTTTACGATGTCAAAAATTTCGTCAAACGTAGTCACAGCATTAACTTCTTCTTCAAAAAGTACTAATTTCTCAGCGAATATATTTAACTCTGTTCGCCCCACTCTTCTTTGATGAAAATGCGTTTTGTTATTTTCATCTACCGCTTTGGCAGCGACTTCAATGGCATTTTTCAGGTTTGTTTGCCCAACACAATAACTGACGTGATTGTCAACCTGCTTTCGACCATTTGATTGGTAGTTTTTTATAATTCTTTCCAGTTTTGGAATATTGTATATGGGCATGATTGGTTTGTGTTATGATTAATAATGAAAGCGTAAAACGTGAGATTGTGTGCCAATTTTGAACAGAGATTAATAAGATTTTGAAGAATTATCCCTTGAATTCTAAAATCATATCAATCTCTATTCGGACGGTTTACCGCTAATAAAAACTCGGCTATATTCTATTTTTTTACCTCAAAAAACACCGCTAATCCTAAAAGTCCAACCATTAAAATTGAAGCAATCAAATCTACTTTACCACCTTTCGCAACGCTTTCAGGCTCAAATTTGAACTCAATTTTATGTTTTCCTACGGGAACAACCATTCCTCTCAAAATGTAATCCGCTCTCAAATGAGGCTTATAAACACCATCAATGTAGGCTTTCCAGTCAATATTTCCACGGTAATAAATCTCAGAGAAAATGGCTAATTGGTCTGTTTTTGCATTACTTTCATACGTCATTACATTGAGTTTGTAGTCGGTCAACGCAATTTTATTCGCTGTGCTATCAAAGGCAATTTTTAAATTATTTACTTGATCCGTAAAACGTTGGTCAATAAATGCGGTTTGCTTTGGGTCGAAATTATCCAAAGACTTCATTTCTTCATCGGCATTTTTTACGATTTTAAATTCCTTTACAAACCATACATTTCCGCAAGCCCCAGGATTTTGTTGTACCGTAGGCTGTCCACCTTGTTGTTGGGCAGGCATAGTGAAATACTTGGTATTCAACATATTGAACACCGCCATATTGTTTTTAGAAAACTGATTTTCAATAATTTCTTGATAACGACGAAGTTTTGCCCCGTGATAACCACCCAATGATTTGTGATAATAGGAAGCCGTAGCATCGTTCGAGAATCCTTGTTGAGAAGCTCCATCCAAGACACGATAAATAGATTTGTCTTTCAAAATCTGTTCATCAACTGCTGTTGGAGCAAAGGTTTCTTCAGCTTCTGATTTTGAAACAAAATTGTCATTATTGAAATATCTTTTATCAACGCCAAATAAGTCGAAAACTACTAAAATGATAAGAATTGGATAGAAAACTACATCTTTAATTTTGTTTGAAACCCACGCCCAAATTAATCCTGCTGCTAAAAGAATTAAAACCAAAGAACGGAACGCATCAGAACGTAACAATGATTCACGGTCAGAAGCGATGGCTCTGATAATATTCGCATCCACACTTTTATCGCCCGTAATTTGCATTGCGGCATCATTTGCTCCTTTGAAACTTAAAAATAATGAGGGCAATAAAGCAAAGATTAGTGAAACCCCTGCCGTTAAACTTAATGAGTAAATCAAAGGCTTTTTAAGGTCATTAAAAGTTGACTTTTGTTCCGCAATTTGTTTTAAACCTAAAATTCCTAAGGTTACCATCGCTAAATCAGCTAATGACAAAATCATTGTGACTGCTCTAAATTTATTAAACATCGGAAAATAATCGAACATCAAATAATTTAAAATCGGGAAGTTTTTACCCCAAGAAAGCATAGTGAAAATAACAGCAGAAGCTACAAGCCACCATTTTATACCTCCTTTTACCAAAAATGCACCTAAGGCAAATAAGAAAATGATAATCGCTCCTGCGTAGGCGGGGCCACCCGTACTCGGTTGGTCGCCCCAATAAGCGGGACCGTGTTCAACAAAGCCCATTGCACTTTCTTCTGGAATACCTGCTTCAACCATTACTTTCAAGGTTTCAGATTTCTTTCCACCCAAATTTCCTCCAGATGAACCACCGTAAAAATTAGGAATTAGAAGTGTGCCTGATTCTCCTATTCCGTAACTCCAATTGTAGGCATAATCACGATCTAAACCACCTTTTGATTGTTTATTCGTTGTTAATTCTGATTTTCCACGAATTGTTTCAGCCGAATAAACAGCATTATTCCACAGACGCATTGTGTGGTTTCCTAAACCAATTAATGCTCCACCACCAAAAGCTAATAGAGCAAAGATTAAAGGTTTAATTTCTCCAGATTTGATTTTATCAATGATTTTTATCAAAATATAGCCCGCTAAAAACAAACCAAAATAATACGTAATTTGTACGTGGTTGGCATATAATTCAAGGCTCATGAACAGAGCCGTGAGGGCAGCACCTAATAAATATTTTCCTTTGAAACATAAGACCGCACCCGCCGCCACCATTGGTGCGTAAGCTAAGGCAAGAACTTTAGAAGTATGTCCAGCGGGAATAATGACCATATTCCACGAGCAAAATGCGTAGGCAATTGCTCCTAAAACGGCTTGCCAAGTATTTGCTCCGAGCGTAATAAGCAAAATATACATTCCCAACATCATCAGAAAAATCATGTTTATGGGCGTAGGTAAAACTCCCATGAAATTTCCGCCAATCATTGAACCAAGGCTATTTGGATACGCTCCTTGAATCATAAATGAAGGCATACCACCAAACATCGAGTTAGTCCACCAAGCGTATTCGCCTGTTTGTTTAGTAAACTCTGCTGCCTCGTGCGAACCAGCCTGCGACATGATGATGTCATGTTGGGATAGTTTCTTGCCTTGAACAGCAGGCAAAGCATAAATTCCTGCCAATACTACAAAGGCAATTACAGCGTATAAATGAGGTAGGAATTTCTTGAATGAAAATTGCATAAGGAGTTTTTTAGGTTTTAGGTTTAGGTATTATATTTTAGTGAAATAGTCTTGACTAAAAATAAAACTTTAACCAATGAAATAATAAGTGGTGTTGAATAATTTAGATTTTAGGCATCAATGTTGTAAATTATTTTACTCCAATACTGACATCTAATACCTAAACCTAACACCTATTTTACAAAGATATATATTTACTGATTCTTAATATTCATGTTTCGTGCCAATTTGAACCTTTCGTTTATTTTTACGTTTTATTAACGATTAATCAAACCTTTTCTTGCTAACTTTGTCTAATCAAAAAAGTACAAATTATTTATTCCATAAAAAATGAAAAATCATATTCTTTTCTTCACTTTATGTCTGTCAATTAGTTCATTTGGAGCATATTCTCAAGATTCTAAAGCAGGAGCTATTATTGATGCAATGCAGAAAAAGTACAAATCAATGAAGTCTTTTGGAGCATCTTTTACTTATGGTGTTGATGGTTCAACTCAGGTTTTACAAGGAAATATTACAGTAAAAGGCTCAAAATATCGTTTAAAAACAGGCGGACAAGAAATTTTTAACAACGGTAAAGAAGTTTCAACGTATATTAAAGAAACCAACGAAGTTAATATTTCTGATTATGAACCTTCAGAAAGTGATTTGAATCCAGCTAAAGTTTATACTTTTGATAAAAAAGGGTTTCGTTATGTTTTTGTTCAAGAAATAAATGAAGGTGGTGAATCTTATGAAGTCATTGAACTTTCACCCGAGAAAAAAGGGACTCAAGTAGCGAAAATTAAAATCAAATTGAATAAGAAAGACAAGTCAGTAAAGAGTTGGGTAATTACCGACAAAAGCGGAAAACGTCAGACTTTTAAAGTCAATAAATTTACGCCAAATCTCCCAATTGATGATAAATACTTTGCTTTTGATAAAAGTAAATATCCCGGAGTTGAAGTGAATGATTTACGATAAAAGAGGAAGTGTTAAAGGAGAAAGGGAGAAATGGGGTGATACTCCGTTTCTCCCTTTTTTCATTTTTCCGTTTCTCCTCTTAAACTAAAATCTCTCTCAAAATTGGGACTTTCAGTCTTGCCCCATTTGTCCCAAAAAGTAAAGTACAGTCCAAAGTTATAGCGGTAAAATTTATGATGATGACTGTGGTGCGTTGCTCCAATTACGTGCTTACCTAATACGTTTCCAAATATATTTCGTGGATAAATTTCAATATCAAGATGATTAATTGCCGCCGTAAGTGTCATAATCGTTAGGTGCGTTAGTACAGCATATATGTGCATAGGTACAATCATCACAATAACGGGCATGATCAGAGCTTCTAACAAACCTTCAATCGGGTGGAATGAAAAGGCTGTCCAAGCGGAGGTAATTTTGCTATCATGATGCACCTGATGAATGTATTTGTAAATCTTCGGGTGGTGCATTAATCGGTGCAACCAATAATAATACGTTTCGTGAATAAACATTGAAAGTAGAATGCTGACGGGAAACCACCAAATTGGAAAGTCTTTGATATTCAGATAAATAGCGGTATAACCTTTTTGCCAAGCAATGGCAGCTAACGCTCCAATTACGGAAAAAATAGCTGCGGTTATAGTTGACCAATACACTTCAGTTTGAAATTGTTTTTGGGGATAAGCCTTCTTATTAATTTTTCGATTTCTCCATTCTTTTTGTTTCCAAATATAAAAATAGACGTGAAAAAATCCGCTTAAAAGGAAATATCGAGACGTAACAATGACGAACATTAAAAAGCACAGAGAAATGAAAACTAAAGGTTCCGTGAAATTTAAAGAGAAGAGTTTTTCAATCATTGCTTGTCAATTTTATTGTTAACATTATAAGGTTTTAACCACAATTTTTACATTAAGGTTTTCTGAAATTGCATTGATTTTATATTTCAAACAAAAACGGTCTGCCAATGTATTTGACAGACCGTTTTTTCGTTAAATAAATATCGTATATTGGAATTACAATCTCACAATTTCAGCACCAATTGCATTTAAACGAGTATCAATATTTTGATAACCTCGGTCAATTTGTTCGATGTTTTCGATGATTGAAGTTCCTTTTGCACCCATTGCTGCAATTAATAACGAAACTCCCGCACGAATATCTGGCGATGTCATGCGGATCCCTCTTAATTGTTGTTCACGATTTAAACCAACAACAGTAGCACGGTGAGGGTCGCAAAGAATAATTTGAGCACCCATTTCAATTAATTTATCTACGAAGAATAAACGACTTTCAAACATTTTTTGGTGAATCAATACCGTCCCTTTTGCTTGAATAGCCGTCACCAAAACGATGCTCAATAAATCAGGTGTGAAACCAGGCCAAGGACTGTCAGAAACGGTAAGCATTGAACCATCAATGAAAGTTTCGAGTTCGTAACGGTCTTGAGCAGGTACAAAAATATCGTCTCCTCTAATTTCTAATTTAATCCCTAATTTTTGGAAAGTTTGTGGAATAATTCCCAAATCCTTCACAGAGCAATTTTTGATGGTAATTTCAGATTGCGTCATGGCTGCCATTCCGATGAATGAACCAATTTCAATCATATCTGGAAGCATCGTGTGTTCCGTTCCGAAAAGTTCAGAAACACCTTCAATGGTCAATAAATTTGAACCAACTCCTGCGATTTTTGCACCCATTCGGTTCAACATTTTACAAAGTTGTTGCAAATAAGGTTCACAAGCGGCATTATAAATAGTAGTTGTTCCTTCTGCTAAAACGGCTGCCATCACAATATTGGCTGTTCCTGTTACAGAAGCCTCATCCAAAAGCATATAAGTGCCTTTTAAATGTGAGGCATCAACTTCATAAATTCCACCATCTTCTTGTGAATAGTTGAATTCTGCACCTAATTTCATGAAGCCTAAAAAGTGCGTATCTAAACGACGACGACCGATTTTATCTCCGCCTGGTGAAGGAATTCTACCTTTTTTAAAACGTGCTAAAGTTGGCCCTAATAACATGACAGAACCACGAAGTCCAGCCGCTTTTTTCTTATAAGTCTCTGAATTTAAGTAGTCTAAATTTACTTCTGAGGCATCAAATTTTACGGAAGATTCTGCAATTCTTGTACAACGTACGCCCATATCACCCAAAAGGTCAATTAATTGGTTTACGTCACGAATATTAGGAATGTTGTGAATAGTTACGGGTTCTTTAGTTAAAACCACTGCACACAAGATTTGAAGTGCTTCGTTTTTTGCTCCTTGAGGAATAATTTCCCCTTTCATTTGGCGGCCGCCAGTTACTTTAAATGATGCCATTTAGTTCTTTATCAGTTTTAGTTATTAGGTATTTTAAGGAATCAGATAATTTGCGAGATAATTGTATCTAATTCCTTGAATTAATTTTTAGCCTAAACTTTCAATGAATTTATTGTAATTTACTTACGATTGCGGTTATTATTGTTATTATTTCTGTTATCGTTTCTCCCTCCGCTGTTGTCATTTCTTCCACCGCCATTATTTCGGTTGTCATTTCTACCTCCATTATTATTTCGGTTGTCGCTTCTTCCTCCATTACTATCGTTACGACCTCCAAAACTCTGACGACCGGTGTTATTTCGGTTATCGTTTCTGCTGTCAGGTCGTCTTTCGTTGGTAGAATTTGTACGATTATTATTGTTTCGTAAATTTCCTAACGACGAATTTCCCGAAATTGCTTGTACTATTTGAGATAATTTTCCTTCTGAAATTTCAAGAATATGTCCCCAAATTACCTCATCGTCAACTACCTCACGATTCCAGTTTTGATAAAAAGTTTTCATTAAACGGGCGATATGAGCCACTAAAATGCGTTTTTCATTATCGTCTTGTTCTGAAATTGCTCTTGAAATCAACAACTCAACATTGCGACCGTAGTAACGGTATCTTAAGTGATGAGTATTGTAAGGAACCGTTTTGGGAAGTTTCCCAACGGCATCGGGTGCGGGTGGAGGAAAAGGACTTTCTACATCCAATTTGAAGTTCGACATAATATAAAGGTCGTCCCACAATTTGTTTGAGTAATCCTGACTATCACGCATATTTGGATGGACTTGACGCATCAATTCTACCAATAAATAAGCGTATTTTGTTCTTGTATTTTTGTCCTGAACCGTAAGAATGTGGTTCACTAATTTCTGGACATTGGTTCCGTATTCTTTCATGAGAATTTATATCTATTCAACAAATGTTGTAAATGTCTTTGATTTTTTACGAAGATACAAAAATGAGAGATAATAGAGAATAGATTTTAGAGAATAGATATGATAATGTGGGTTTTGTTGGGGTAAATGTTTGAACTATACTTTATTGCCTGTTCAAAGATTTATTTGATTGAATGTTTCAAAACCCTAAAAATTGCCCAAAATGATTCAATAAAATAAGGCTCGCAACTGCTAAAGCTCCAAAAACGAATATCAAAACCGCACCAGCAGCTACGTCTTTTGCTTTTTTTGCTAAAGGATGAAATTCTGGCGAAACTAAATCTACCACGGTTTCGATAGCCGTATTGACCGCTTCGAGTGCCAAAACACCGCCCATTGTCAAGATAACTGCCAACCATTCGCCTTCACTAAATTCAATCCCAAAACCCGAAATTATTACTACAATAACCGCCAATAAATGAATTCGGAAATTATTATCGTTTCTAATTAAGGACATTATGCCTCTGAATGCGTGCGGAACGCTTTTGATAAATTTGTTTGGGTTGAGCATCTGGCTGTAACACGAACTTTCCCGTTCGTTCTTTAAAATTTTTCACGAATTTACGAACTGGAAATTTTGTGTTATAATTATTATTTTCTCAAAACATAAAAAATACCCAATGACCAGTTTGATGGATTAACATTAAAAGAAATATTATTTGATACAATATCAACATTTACAATTTTATCATAATTGTATTTCAAAAAACTCAATCCGCCAATATCTAATTGAAAACCAAAGCGTTGGAATGGAATAATTAATATTTGAGAATTTAAATTTGAATAAAAATAGGTTGGTTCAAGCGCTGGATTCTGCCCAATTGATAAAGTAGTAGTAGTGGCATTTAATGATTTAGGAATTGCGTTATAAGTATAAGTTATTTTCCCAAAACCTGATTTTAAAATCACATTCCACCAAATATTTTTACTGACGTTTACGTAATATTTTGCTTGCAAGAATCCACTTATGCTTTCATTTTTAATGTTATAGGAAGTTAAAGTAACTGAAGATTGAGGTGACAAAACATTTTCCGAATTGGAAGTTGAAGAAGAATAATTTAGGCCACCTCCAATCATGAATTTATTACTAATCACATAATTGATTTCTGGAATAACATTGAAAATAGAAGAAGTAGAAGAATTACTTTCAGAAAAGTTATTAGAATTAAGTTTAAAATTGTTATTATTTAAATTAATACTGCCTCCTAAAAGCCAAGAACTTTTTTGTATCTGACTAAATGATAAATTATTGGCAAAAATTACGAGTAGAATTACGATAAATTTTTTCATTGTATATAATTATTTAAGTGTTAAAACTGATATAAAAGTAATGCCAATTACTCCTCCCTCAAATGAATTAAACTATAAAACATCCAATACGCCAAACCGATGAAAAGCGAAAATTCAAAGGTCATTAAAATTGCCGTAGGATTTTTGATGGAATGTAAAATGTATTTCAGTAAGATAAACGGATGGACAAAGAAATCCCAAGAATTAAAGCGCTCCACTCTTCCTAAAAAGATACCAAAACCCGAAAGCATAATTGCTCCAAGTGAGAAGAAATTACTCCAATTCAAAGAAAAAACCTGCGTCCAAACTTTCTGAATCCAATAAAGTGATAACAAACCACAGGCCAAACTTACAAAAGCGTAGGTAAAAATCATGATTTGATAATGCCAATAGGTATTGCCCGAAAGTGATTGTAGATGAACCAAATCCGTAATAATATAAGGAGAGTTTGGAAAGAAAAGCAGCCAAAGTAGACTTACTACCAGCACTTCCCATTTTTGCAAAGCATTAATTTTGACTTTATTTTCCAGCCAAGAAACGATAACAATAGGAATCCAAGCCAGAAATAAATTCCAATTGATAAACCACATCGCTAAATTGTGGGTCAAAACGGCTTTGAGTATAAAAAGCCCAATGGCAGAAGCCGACATTAAGCCAAGTGTAAAAATCAATCTAAAACGATTGATGGGGATGTTTAAAATTTTCATATAAGTAATACGGACAGCCTTGTCCGTAAATTATTGTTTATGTACTTTGGTGAAATACAAGTAGTTGTAGGTCAGTGCATTTCCGATTGAATAAATTGAGAAAAATAAAAAAATATCTAATGCCATCTCGATACTTTTAAAGATATTATTCTCATAAAAAAATATAAAAAGTGTTATAAGTGACAATAAACCACTTATAGAGAACGCTAATTGAATATAGACTTTTAATGTAGTCTCAATCCAAAATTCCATAATAAATAATATAAATTCTACGACTATCTGAGCAAGTAATGCAATGAAATAAGTAACAACGATTTCTATAATTAAGAACCATGATTCTGTTCGTTGATAAAAAATATCATAAATTATCCATTCAATAAGGACAATACCCAAAGGTGAAATTAGGATAGCTAAAGTCCTCATATTTCCCCCTGATTAATAGCCTTAAAAACGCTCAAATCGTCATAATTCCAAGATTGCCATTCTTTACTTTTGTACTTTTCTTTGAAGTCAATGATTTGATTTTCAATAAATTGTTTCTCTGTAATAATAGGTGTAGAACGATAATAACCGACGGCAGAACTATTTTGGGTATAATCTCGAACAGATGTAGATAAATTTATATTTGGATTTTTAAGTAAGGATTGTAATTCGGGTAAAACGGTATCGCTGAGATTCAGTAGATATACCACATCTAAATGCTTGGCGGTATTGATATTGTATTTGGCTATCAGACTGTCCCAGTTAATAAAACTGCTGATTATCAATAAACTATAAGCTACCATTGCGTTTTTTCGGAATAGAAACCAAACGGATTTTAGCTCATGAACTTTCCAAAAAGTCGTCAATAATCCTGCAAAAGTCATAAGTAAATACACATACACGCCTATACGTTTGTAGGTGAGTCCAAATTCTTCAATATAAATCTGATTTTTGTGGATAATACCCAAGAGCAAAAGCCCATTTTGAAAAATCCATAAATACGTCAAACGCACAAGCCATTGATTATTTTGGTAGAAATTTTGGTTTCCTCTGAAATAGTAAAGAATGATACTGATTGCTAACAAAATACTAAAAATTAACGTGTTAATCCCTTGATGAACATACTCAGAATAATCCATTCCGTCGGGTAATTTCTTGCCAGAAAGAATAAAAGAAAAGTCAAAAACATTGAAAATTAGGAGTAAAATATTGAGCATTACGAGCATAATTACTCCTTTCTTGTTTTCTGATTTCAAAGCCGTTAGCTCAAAATGACGCTTCAATTTTAGCCTAATTCTCGATAAAATATCTGTTTTTGAAGTATCCCACTTAATTAAATTTTCGTTGCCGAAAGGGGAGAAGAAACCCGATAATATCACCCAACCCAAAAAAGTGAAGGAAATAAGACTGAAAGAAATATTAATAGTTGGTATTTTAATCAAATCTGCAAAAACAGGATTCGCTGAAGCATATAAACCATAAAATACCAAAGTGATGGTCAGCGGAATAATGTAAATAGATGCCGTTCGGAAGGAAAAAACACCTTTTTTAGCTGGAATTTTGGGGTCAGAAAGCCGAACAATATACTGAATAATATTGGTGAAAAATGGCACGAACAACGACACCAATCCGTGAATTGCCGATACATACAGGGAAGTAAAGGGGTTAAATGAAATGCCAGTTAATAAAATTAATGAAGTTAAATTGGCAACCACCGCTAAATCTGAACTATGTAAAACTGTCATTGCTGAAGATATAACCGATCCTAAAGTAGCCATTTGCCAATTTCGTTCTTTCAATAAATCAGGCTGAATACTTCCCGAGAAGACAATCAAAAGGAGATTGAAAATTAGCAGATTGATACCTGCGGATTGCTTATAAAACAAGCAACTAAATGCAACGACTGCAAAAAAGAGGAAGATGTTTTTTAGTTTCATGATTAGATTTATTTTTATTTTTTTTCGCAAATTACTTTGAATTTCAAAGTATAATTTTCTAAAAAAAGTCTTATTCTGTTATACTCAATAAAGTTTAGAAAAGAAGGCGTTTAAACTTTATTATTTGAGTTATAGGCATCAAATCGTTTGAAAAACAATTGATTATATGTTAGAATATTAAAAATTGAATAAATTGAACACATTTGAAACGAATCTAAAAAATAATGATTTCCCAATATGAAGGAAACGATTAAGGGTATACAAATACTAACTAAAAAAGCAAGCAAACAATACCCTTTTAAGGTATAGAAGAAATCATTAGTAATCATTATTATTTCAACTATAAAAATTTGTATTACTAATGCTACTATATAATTGAATCCTATTACGTGTACTATATCTTGAATTCCTTCTAAATTATTAGCAGAAATTATATCCATAAAACGGAATGGTATAATCAAAAATAATATTCCTATTAAAGGTGAAATAAAAACTGCAAACCATTTCATATCGTCTTCCGATTAATACCTTAAAACTCTCAATTCTTAATTGTAACAATCTTGTGCGTTGGATACTAAAGCTTAAACTTATTCAAAACTCTTACAAAAAACTTTGTTTTACATTCCTTTAATCAAAGCTTCCAAAGCGTTCAAATGCTCTTGAAATGCTTGTTTACCATCGGTTGTTGCCTGAAAAGACGTATTTGGTCGTTTGCCAATAAAGGCTTTTCGGACTTGAATATATTTTTCCTTTTCTAATGCTGAAATATGAGACGATAAATTGCCATCTGTTAAATCAAGCATTTCTTTCAAATCGCCAAAATCAACCCAATCATTCACCATGAGGATAGACATAATACCCAACCGTACACGATTTTCGAAAGCTTTATTTATATCAGCGATTAAGTTTTTCATTTATTTATACCTTCCAAATTACTGCTCATACTTCTTATACATCACAATTCCATAGACAATATGTAGGACTCCAAAACCGATTGCCCAGAATAAAAGTCCAATTCTCCACTCGTTCATTAGTCCGCAAGCAAGCCCCAAAGTTACCTCAATATAACCCAAATATCGCACGTCATCAAACGTATATTTTGAGGCATTAACCAGTGCCAGACCATAAAAAACTAAAGTAGCACAGTCAATCAAATGAGGGGCTTGTTGCAATAAAATTAAGCAAAAAAAGCCTCCTGCAACCAATGGAACAGCCATATTGACGAATAAACGTTTGGAAGTATTATCCCAAAGTTTCATGCCTTTTTTCCTTGTTTGACGAGCCGTAAAATAAAAAGCAAAAATGAGCGAAAATGTTAAAACTATAATGCCATCAATCACAATAAAACGTAATAAAGGCGTATTTTCTAACAAATTCAAATACTCGCCCGCATTGTCTTCGAGGATACGTTGGTACGCCACGTAAGCACCTACGAGAGCAAATACACCTGCGAATATACCCGAAAGTCCACTCAAGGAAATAAACCGAGAGGACCGTTCCATCATCGAACGTATTTCTGTGAGATCTTGGAGATGTTGTTTCATTTTATTCAAATTACTTTGTGATGCAAAGTAAATATATGGAAAAAGAATTTCCAAATTTTTCTAAATTATTTTTATAGCATAGACTTTGCAGTACAAGTTCATTATAACATTCATTAAATTCTTAAAATCCGCCATGAAGAGATTATTTGTTCTAATTTTTTGCTGTCTGCCCATTATACTTCGAAGTCAGACTTATTCATCTATCGCTAATGCCCGCAAGATTGCCATCGGGAAAGCCGTTTATGTGGCGGGTCGTGTTACAGCCACGAATCAATTCGGCTCAACTGCTTATATTCAAGATGCTACGGGTGGAATTGCCATTTTTAATCCTGCTTTTGCCAATGGCATTTCCATTGGAGACTCGGTGAAGGTTGCAGGTCTGATTGCTACTTTTAATTCTCAAATCCAAATTGGCTCGAATACCAGTATTGTTGATTTTACAAAAATTAATGTTCCAAATAAACCTGTTACACCTAAAGTAATTACCATTGCAGACGTTAAAAATTATGAAAGTCAATTAGTTACGATTAAAGATATTGAGTTTGTGGATAAGCGATTTGTGCTTATTCCAAACGCTAATTATCCAATAAAGTCAGGAGCAAACTCAATGGATTTGCGAATTGTTTCTACTACTAATTTAATTGGACGCACCAAACCACAAAGTATCGTTTCGGTTACGGGCGTCGTTGGGTTATTTACAAGTACTTACCAGCTTCAACCTCGTTTTATGGAGGATTTGCCAACTACTGAAGTTTACAAAAAGCCGCAAACCGGTTTATCGACGGATAAATCCTTCAAATTAGCGACTTGGAATACTAATTGGCTTGGTAATTCTGCAAATGGACCAGTCATTGAACTTCAACAACAAATAAATTTCAAACAAGTTTTAGATTCCCTCAAGGCCGATGTTTTCGTATTAGAAGAAGTTTCAAACGTAAAATTTTTCAAGGATTTTGTTACAAAGTATACCAATTACAAAGGTTTTTGTTCTTCGACTATTTCGGCGGGTGGTGTGGCAGATGATGCTCAACGAGTTTGTTTTGTCTATAAAAAAGGTGTTGTGGATTCTGTTTCGGCTCGTCCCTTATTGACCAAAGCGGTAACTTTACCTAATTATCCAGATAATAAGCCAAGTAATTTTTGGGCTTCGGGACGACTGCCGTTTTTGTTTGTGGCAGATGTAAATATCAATGGAATCAAGAAGCGATTGCATATTGTAGGTATTCATGCACGAGCGAATTCGAGTGGAACTACTGTAACTGCGGATACCAAAGAATTGCAATATCGACAACGCCGATACGATGTGGAGGTCTTGAAAGATACTTTAGACGCTCAATTTCCAACGGCTAATGTTATTTTGATGGGGGACTATAATGATGATGTTGATGAAACGGTTTCAGAAATTACCTCGACTAAAGAATCATCGTATAAAAAGTTTATTGATGATACGAAAAATTATCAATCAGTATCTAAATCATTGAGTGACAATGGTTTTAGAAGTTATATTTCTCAAAATAATGTCATCGACCATATTATTGTTTCCAATGAATTAGTTGAGAATTATGTAACCAACTCCGTTTCACCAGAATTAGCTTTTACCTATATAAATGATTACAGCACCACCACTTCCGACCATTTGCCAGTTTATGCTACTTTCATTTTCGAACGTGATAGAATTTTAGGCTTTGAACCTAAATTTGATGAATTGATAATGAATGTTTATCCAAATCCCACGAAAGGGAGTATGACTATTGAAGCCGAAGGGAATAATTTCGAATATACTTTAATGAATATTTTGGGGAATAATTTGGTAGAAAGTGCTGGGAATTTAGAGAAAATGAATTGTTCGGTAAATGATAAATTATCTATCTTACCATCGGGAATGTATTTGTTGAGAATTCAGTCGGGTGATAAGAATGGGGTTTTAAAAATTGTTAAGGAATAAAACTACTCACATTTCCTCCGAGTATCCGCAAGAGCAATGATTTTCCAACCTTTATCAGTTTTATAGAATTGAAAAGCGTCAACCCCACAATGTTGGCGTTTTTCGTTTACGTACAATTCGTAAGGAGTCCAAGCAGTTGCCATTTGGGCATCTACTCTAATTTCATAACTCAATACTCTTTCTTCAATTTTGGTAGTTGTGGGTAGACTTCCAATTTGTTTGACAAAACCATCAATTGAGTTTTCTGTGTTTAATTCCAAAGCACCAGTCTTACGATTTATACCAATTGACTGCATTCTTGCCGAAGGATGAAAACAGGCTCTAATCATCGTAGAATCATGTTTTTGCATTCCATCGAATAATTGAACGACAACAGCTTTTACGGCTTTTTCGTCTTCCGATTGAGCTTTAGCAAATACTGAAATAAATAAGAATGCGAAAAGAAGAAACAAGTTTTTCATAATTGGAGACAAATTTATTTGCCACGAAGGCACAAAGACTCTAAGAAAATTACACTGCATTTTTTGATTTATAACTGACGAAGGCACAAAAGCTCTAAGAAATTGTACTTTATTAAAAACTTAGAGTCTTCGTGCCTTCGTGGCAATTAATTATTAAAATTCAGCCGATTTTGGTGTTCTTGGGAAAGGAATTACGTCACGGATATTTGTCATGCCTGTTACAAACATTACCAAACGCTCGAAACCAATTCCGAAACCTGAGTGCGGAGCTGTTCCAAATTGACGAGTTTCTAAATACCACCAAATTGTGTCTTCGTGAATACCCACATCTTTTGAACGTTGCAATAATTTCTCGTAATTATCTTCACGCTGAGAACCACCGATAATTTCTCCGATGCCAGGGAAAAGTACGTCCATCGCACGAACAGTTTTTCCGTCATCGTCTAACTTCATATAAAACGCTTTAATGTCTTTCGGATAATTCGTCAAGATAACAGGTTTTTTAAAGTGCTTTTCTACCAAATAACGCTCGTGTTCCGACTGTAAATCAATGCCCCATTCAACTGGATATTGAAATTTACCTTCCTTATGCCGTTTCGAAGATAATAAGATTTGAATCGCTTCGGTATAAGTCAACTTAACGTATTCGTTATCAACTACAAATTTGAGCTTTTGAATCAAATCTAACTCTGAACGTTCGTCGGCTTTTTTGTTTTTTTCTTCTTCCTTTAAACGGTTTTCTAAGAATGCTAAATCATCTGCACAGTTCTCCAAAGCATAACTAATTACATACTTCGTGAAGTCCTCTGCCAAAGCCATATTGTCTTCTAATTCATAGAAAGCAACCTCCGGTTCAATCATCCAAAACTCTGCCAAGTGACGAGCCGTATTTGAATTTTCTGCACGGAAAGTTGGTCCAAAAGTGTAAATTTTAGACAAAGCCATTGCTCCTAACTCACCTTCTAACTGTCCAGAGACGGTCAAGTTTGTTTCTTTTCCGAAGAAATCTTCCTTGTAATTTACCGAACCATCTTCATTCAAAGGAGGATTTTTAGGGTCGAGCGTAGTAACATGGAACATTTCTCCAGCACCTTCCGCATCCGAACCGGTAATGATTGGCGTGTGCAAATAGAAGAAACCGTTGTCATTAAAATACTTATGAATGGCAAATGCCAAAGAGTGACGAATTCTAAGAATTGCCGAAAAAGTATTTGTCCGAGGACGTAAATGGGCAATTTCACGAAGGAATTCTAAGCTGTGTTTTTTAGGTTGCAAAGGATATTTTTCAGGGTCAGCGGTACCATAAACTTGTACGCTATTTACTTGAACTTCCACTCGCTGTCCCGAACCTTTTGATTCATTTAAAACGCCCGAAACTGAAATACATGAACCCGTCGTGATGAGTTTTAAGGTCTCTTCATCAATCACTCCTGGTTCAGCTACCGCTTGAATATTATGGATTACAGAGCCGTCATTGATATTAATAAAAATCACATTTGGTTGTACACGCTTGGTTCTGACCCAGCCTTTTACAGTTACTTCGCTACCAACGGCAGCCTCCGCTAAAATTTGTTTGATTTGCATTTATTAGATTAATTTTTATCTCTTTCAAAATTACCAACAATTCTCTCAAATACCGAATTTATGTAACTTTTTCCATCTTCTTGCGTCTTATTTTCGTAAGTATATTAAAGTTATTTCGTCTTTGCAAAATAGACAAATGATAGAGCCTAAGTTGTTATTAAACATTCATATTTTTAATAACCCTTTTAAAAAATGAGGTATTTGATTGGAATATTTTTTTAAATATAAGTAATTATTAATCAGTTAGTTGTAAAGTATTTTTCGTTTATTTTACGAAATGTATTGACATTGTGAATTATAATTACATAAATTTGGCAAGATATTTGATAGAACGGTATTCAAATGTGCTTTGCACAAATACAATACCAACCTAAATTATTCATCAGTACCTTATGCCTGAGAATTATGCAAAAACTTTCCTTAAATCAATCAATTCAACAACGGTTATCGCCACAACAAATTCAATTTATAAAATTGTTGCAGATTCCCACTTTTGAACTTGCCGCTCGTATTGAAGAAGAACTCGAAATCAATCCTGCTCTTGAAGAAGGTATGGAAATGGACAATGAAATCAAAGAGCGTGACGAATATGATGATGATTTTGATGACTATGCTGATGAAGATTTCGGGGACTATAACGACCGTGATATTGACATCGAATCATACCTCCATGATGATTATAGCGGCTATAAAATGCAAGGTGATGGTAATGGAGATGATGACGATAAGGAAATGCCAATCGCTATGATTTCGTCTTTGACTGACCACCTTATTTCGCAATTGGGGTTCCTCCGTTTAGAAGAACAACAAGAAACAATTGGCAAGCAATTGATTGGTTCAATAGAGACAGATGGGTACATTCGCCGCCCTTTACAAGCGGTTGTAAATGATTTGGCTTTTACGCAAGGAATTTACACGACCGTCGAAGATGTTGAAATTGTGCTGAAACAAATTCAGTTTTTTGACCCTCCAGGAATTGCCGCTCGTGACTTGCAAGAATGTTTATTGTTACAATTAGACAGGAAAAATTTGGATGACCCAATCATTCAATACGCCATCAAAATTATTGAAGATAACTTTGAGGAGTTTTCTAAAAAACACTACGATAAAATTCAGAAACGTTTGGGAATTGACGACTCATGTATGAAGCAAGCCGTCAAAGCAATTACGAAGCTGAACCCAAAGCCGGGGGCAGCCGAAGAAGACGGAACGATAATTCAATATCTTTTACCCGATTACTTATTGATGAATAACAATGGTAAATTAGAACTTTCTTTAAATTCAAAAAATGCTCCAGAACTACGTGTAAGTCATTCTTTCCACGAAATGTTGGATACTTACGATAAATCTGATAAAAATAATCGGGTCATAAAGGAAACAGTAACTTTTATCAAACAAAAATTGGACTCGGCTAAATGGTTTATTGATGCTATTAAACAACGTCAAAATACTTTGTTGAGAACAATGAAAGCAATTTTAGACTATCAAAAAGAGTTTTTCTTGACGGGAGATGAAACGAAGTTGAAACCAATGATTTTGAAAGATATTGCTACACAGATAGAAATGGATATTTCAACGGTTTCGAGGGTAGCAAGTAGTAAATCGGTACAGACAGAGTTTGGTTTATATCCGCTGAAATATTTTTTCTCGGAAGGAATTGCCACTGATTCGGGTGAAGATGTTTCAAGCCGTGAAGTGAAAAATATCTTGAAAGAATTAATTGACAATGAACCGAAGAAAAGTCCACTTTCGGATGATAAGTTAGAAAAATATTTGAACGAAAAAGGTTACAATATTGCCCGTAGAACGGTTGCCAAATATCGTGAACAATTAAACATTCCAGTAGCACGTTTGAGAAAACAACTATAATTTAGATAACAGTTAGCCGCAATCAGGAAATAATTATTCGTTAATGTTTCATCATTCAGAAAAACCAGTATTTATTTTAGAATAGATACTGGTTTTTTGTGTAATTTGCAATTAGCAGTAATCAGGAAATTAACTAATTACTGCTAATTGTTCACTGCTAACTGTTTACTGAATTGACTACTCGTTTTGCCCAATTTCTCTCCGCTTTGTTGCATCCATTGTTGATGCCTACAATCATATTTGCCATTTTGTTTTACCTCGCACCAGAATCAATTCAAAATCTTGAATTATTTAATGGGGAAGCTCGTGTGGGTATGATGAGCCTAAAAATGGGGCTTTTACTTTTGATATTTCTTCAAACTTTTGTGTTACCAGTTTTCAGTATTTATGCCTTGCACCGTTTTGGTTTTGTGGGTGATTTACGCATGGAAACACTGGCAGATAGACGAATTCCCTATTTAGTAACGGTAGCAATTTATACTTTTGTTGCGACTTTCTTTACACTTAAACTTCGTCAATTTCCAGAAGTTGCTCTGATTATTACGGGCATTGCTTTTTCCATTGGTGCAGTAGCGGTCATTAGTTTATACTGGAAAATATCAGCTCATGCAGTTGGTGTAAACGGAATGGTGGGAGCGTTACTTGGTATTGCAATAAAGTACGGTACTAATGAACTTTTCTATCCAATTTTGGCTGTTATTTTAATCGCAGGATTTCTATTGTCGGCACGTTTGCATCTCAACGCTCACACGCCATCTCAAATAATTGCGGGTTCTATTTTAGGTTTAACCGTGAGTTTATCGGTTGTACTTTTGATAGATTATCTTTAGCATATTTCACTTTTCTTCAACAACAAAAACAATGTTTAATCATTTACTTTACGAAATTAAGAACGGCATTTGTACAATAATGCTCAATCGCCCAGAAGTTTATAATGCACTCAGTCCTGACTTAATTCAAGAAATCACGAAGGCTTTTACCCAAGCAGGTGAAGATACCGAGGTTCGAGTTGTTGTCCTCACGGGTTCGGGTGATAAAGCATTTTCTTCGGGAGCAGACTTGAAAAATGGATTGGGTGGAGCTACCAGTTTAGGGGAGTCGTTAAGAAAGAATTATAATCCGATGATATTGTCAATCAGGAATCTACAAAAGCCAGTCATTTGCCGATTAAATGGTATTGCAGCGGGAGCGGGGTGTTCGTTAGCCTTGTCTTGTGATGTAATTATTGCCGCTGAAAATGCAAGAATGTCCCAAATTTTTGTAAATATCGGATTAATTATTGATGCAGGTTCTTCCTTCTTTTTGCCAAGATTAATTGGTTCGCAAAAAGCATTTGAATTGGCTTCTACAGGTAGAATTGTAGAGGCTCAGGAATGTTTAGCATTGGGTTTAGTTAGTAAAGTTGTTCCGCAAGATGAATTGGATATTGTTGTTGCCCAAACCGCAAAAATGTATGCTAAAGGAGCTACCCAAGCCATTGGACTAATCAAAAAAGTTTTGAATCAATCTTATTACTCAAATTTGGAACAAATGTTGGAATTAGAGGCTCAAAACCAAGATATTGCGGGACAAACCAATGATTTTTTAGAAGGTGTTTCTTCTTTTTTACAAAAGAAATCTCCAAGTTTTAAAGGGAATTAAATGGTTTTAGTTCCCTCGACTTCTTCCATAAATACACAAAAGAAACAAACGCCAAAAATGCCGATAGATAATATGGGATAGCCATGTTTTCGATTTTTCCTTTGTACAAATAACCTGCAAATAAAGCTCCAATTCCAATGCCTGCTTCGAGGGCAATATAGGTAGTGGCGACAGCTCTTCCACGATAATTTTCGTGCGATAAATCTACTGTCCAAGCCATTAAAGTTGGTGTGTTGAATCCCCAAGAAAATCCAAATAAAATCGCTCCCAAGACAAAAATCCAAACTGAATGGGTTGATACACAGAGTAACATTGAGATAATTAAGATTCCAGACGATATCATTAAGATTGGGATTCTACCGTATTTATCGGAACTTTTGGCGAAAAATAATCGCACAGACAAGGAGGCAATGGTATAAATGGTAAAGAATATTCCTTTGTTGGTCAAACCCAATAATTTGGTTTGGTCTGGCACGAGCGTAAGTAATACACCCGAAGAAAACGAAACTAAAATCATCACTAAAAATGCAGGAAGTACTCGTGGTTCAAAAACATCTGCCCAACCAATTTTAAATAATTTGAAAGAAAAAGGCTGTTTGTGTTCTTTGGGTAAGGTTTCCTTCATATTTAGTAATATCAATATCGAACCAAGAGCGAAAGCTGAGGAGGTAAAAAACATAAAATTGAGCGAGGTTAATACTACTAAATAGCTCCCAATCGTTGGCCCAATAGACATTCCTGTCGCCGTAAAAATTCCCAACATTCCCTGTGCTTCTCCCCGACGGTCTTCGGGAATAATATCGGCCACGTAAGCGGAGGTTGCGGTAGGTTTTGTTCCCGTTGAAAAACCGTGTAAGAATCTAAGCAATAAAAATCCGAAAACGGTATGTACAAATGGATAAATACCACTGCAAATAAAACAGACAATTGAGCCGATTGCCATAATGGGTACACGCCCGATAGTATCCGTTAATTTTCCAGAAAAAGGACGAGCAAAACCTGCTGTCAAAGTAAATAATGCGATAATATATCCAATATATTCTTTGCCGCCCATACTTTTCAAATAGTCGGGTAGTTCAGGAATCATCATTTGAAAACTGGCAGAGAAAAGGAAGTTACTTAAACATAGCAACCAAAATTGAGTGGTATAAATAGAGGACTGTTTTTCCATTTGTAAAGATAATATTTTTTCGTAAAACTACCGAATACTCAAGATTCGATACCATAAACTCAATAATGTACCGATTACTCATTTATGCTAATCAAATCGCTGAGAATCAATATAATTTTGAATCAATCATTTATTCTTTAACACTTTATAATTATTTCTGACATGAAAAATTTAACACAATCATTCCGCATTTTAATTTTACTTTCATTCGTTTTTGTATGGTCTTGTAAACAAGGAGATGTTGGGCCAAAAGGAGATACTGGTGCAACAGGAGCTAATGGTACGAATGGTGCAACGGGAGCGACAGGTGCTACGGGTGCCACTGGTGCGACAGGAGCTACTGGTGCTACGGGAAGTGCCAATGTCATTTACTCTGCGTGGTTTACGCCAAGCCCCTGGACAAAAGTATCTATTTTCAGTGTTGATAATTTTGATTACGACAAACCTGCTACTGGAATAACAGCTGATATTTTAAATAAAGGAGTTGTATTGGTCTATGCAAAATTAGATGGTTACGCTTCCTCTTTCGGCTTACAAAATAACACTGTACAATTGCCTTATACGGTAACTTATAAATCAGGGACAATCAATAGTGATATTTGGAGTTTTATTCCAACCGCTGGAAATTTGAAAATCAGATTTGTAAGCGACCAAAATCTGTATTCAGGTGGTCCCGCTACTTCTCACCAGTTTAGATATATCATTATACCGGGAAGCGTTGCAGGTGGACGTATGCAAAGTTTAAAAGGGATGAGTTATACAGACATCAAAGCTTTGTATAATATTCCTGATTGATTGAAAATACAAAAGACTTCGTTTTTGAGCGAAGTCTTTTGTTAAAAAATAAACCTATAAAATCTTATAAATATCAACGGAATCAATTTTGTCTTTCAATTCCTTAATATTAATACTTGATTTGATGGCAGCATCTTTTTTCTTTTTCTTGGCTCCCAAATCTTTCATTAAATCTTCATAAACCATTTGAGATGGTTTTTCTCCAACACCTTCGATGATATTGTTTGCTTTTGCGACGTTAATAGCCTGTTTTACTTGGTCGAAATAGCGGTTTTCAAAATCAAAATATTGGTCGTGAATACCAATAAAACGATTGCAAAGACTTTGTACGTAATCCAAATTATTGTTTACGTGACGAATGTCCAATTCCATTTGGAGCATCTCCCCTAAATTGGTTTTGCCATCTTTCGAAGTATATTTACCTTCAATTTCAGTGATTCGTTTCTTCATAAAATCACTCGAAAACTCGCCAATCATGTAATTAAAATAGTCATCCAAAGGTTCGTCATTGCGAATATCTCGTGGATTATACCCAATTTTCTGAGCATCTTTTTTGAATTTTTCCAATAAATCCAACTGCAAAGCCTCCAACATCGTAACGGTTTGCCCACTCGAATTGGTATTCATCAAATTGGCTTTGTCCAACATATTATAGAACCCAGTATAACGTTGTAATTCCTTTTCAAAATCTTTGATTTTATCAAAATTGACTTTCTTATCTTGCATCCCAGCGGCATAGGCAACGTTTACCGCCGCCGTAGAAAGATTTACCGCTTGCGAAGCATAGGGAATTAACCCCACGATTGGACTATCTTTCAGACTTTTTAGCACGCCCATAAAGCGTTCATTCTTTTCTTTCTTATTAAAAATAGCTTTACTTTGAGCCGTTTTTAAAATGACATCTTCAAAGGAAAATCCTAATGGACCTTTTTCTACGGAACTCAATTTCTTAATATAACCCTGATAGTCTTGATTGAGTACTTGTGATTTAAGGTCAATAATATCATCGCTCAAAATCTTATAGACTTCAGTACTTTTTACTAAGTTAGTTTTAATTTTTTCCCACTTAGTTCTGTCACTAAGTGATTGATTTTTAGATATATCGGTCAGAGAACGACTCTGCATTTCGACCCTTCCTCTTAAGTTTTCATTTTCACTTTGAAGTTTACCTAATGTGCCTTGAATATTAATTATAAGTGAATCAGAATAAACTTGGCTAAAACTTGAAATTGATGAAGTAAAACAGAAGAAGAATATAACAATTGGTTTTTTCATGGAATAATACAAAAGAGTTTAATGTCAAAACGTATGATGAAGCTAATTATTGATTAAAGTTTCAATTAAATTCTCAAAACTGTATCTGTTTCTGGTTTTATTACGAAATGTTCTTAGATTGGTACTATTTCAGCGGTTAAAATTTCTATTTTTTCTTTTCCCCAACCAGAGTAAACTATTTATCAAAAATCTATTTTGAATCTCGTTTTCAAACTGAAAAGATAATTCTTTATTGGTTTTATGTTCGTAATCAATGTCGTTATGCCCCATATTGAGATAAATCATCTTGTACTTTTTGTTCGTCCAAGCCACAGGATAATAACCACTGTGCCAAATTTCATGGGGCTTGGGGCCAGTGCCTAAAGGGAAACTCGTTGAGTCAATTGATAATAAAATTTTAATATCAGGATTTGCCCGTAAATCATTTTTCCAGCAATACCACTCATTTGGCGATGATTTGAAGGTTTTTGGTAAATTTTGGGTCGCAACCATTTGTGATTCTTCTACTCGTAAAATAGCAGAAGTTGGTCGCCAAGTATTGCTTTTATATTCGCCAGAACCTAAAAATTGATTGTGATACCAATTCCAATTTTGCGGATAAGTAGAATTATCAAGGGCAAATCCTGCAAAGTGAAAACCAATCCAAGCTCCGCCATTGTTCATATATTCTTCAAATGCTTTTCTTTGCGTAATTTCCTCGGGTCGAGTATCTAAAAAAAGTACAACTTGATATTGAGCGAGAAAGTCCTTGTTTAAGTTATTCCAATTATTGGTTGAGTCGTAGGAGAAATGATGTTTTTTCGCCATTTTCGGAAACCATTTGTTGGCTTCATGTACAAAACTGATGTGAGCTTGGTCGTTTTTTGCGGTATAAAATGCAATAACTTTAAATGCTTTTTGAGCA
>JAZKDE010000022.1:35940-42313 GCA_040387735.1 Bacteroidota bacterium | reverse complement strand
ATGACTCGTTATCAGGGAGATAAAAATAAGTGTACCCAGAAAGCTTATGCGTTTTTTCATAAATTGATGTGCTTTTATTCAATTAAAATTACGGGATAGTTTTAAAAACCTTGACCAATCTTATACTGATTTACAGTTTTATTTTCTTTGTAAATACTTATATTTTGGGCAAGTGGTCAACCATTTTTGTTGATTTTATTATCTTTGGAATGAATTAAAGAAAATACTATTTATCCATTTAAAAGCATAAATTTAACCTTCAAACCCAGAGCCAAAATCAGATGACGTACAGAACTATACTTTTATTTTTAGCCATTCATTTTCCCATTTGTTGTGGGTATTCTCAGACCAATTTATTAAGAAATAAGATTGCTGAAATTGTCAAATCTAAGCAAGCCACGATTGGGGTTGCCATTTTAGACTTTGAAAATAAGGATACTTTAACCTATAACAACGATTTTCATTTTCCGATGCAAAGTGTCTATAAATTTCACCTTGCTTTTGCCGTTCTTAATCAAGTGGATGCCGGTAAATTATCTTTAAATCAGAAAATTTACCTTACAAAAACAGATTTATTACCCGATACTTGGAGTCCGCTGAGAGATAAGTATCCAGCAGGAAATGTTGAGATTCCGCTCAGCGAAATTATAAGTTATACCGTTTCTCAAAGCGATAATAATGGCTGTGATATCTTGTTTCGATTGTTGGGTGGTCCCCAAAAAATAAATCAGTATATCCATAATCTGGGTATTAAGGATGTTGCTATTGTGGCAACCGAAGAGGAAATGCACAAGGATTGGAATGTACAATATACCAATTGGAGTACGCCATTTGCTGCGACTAAACTGCTCGAAAAGTTTTACCGTAAGAAGATTTTATCTAAAAGTAGCCAAGATTTTCTTTGGAAGATTATGGTGGAAACTACCACAGGTCCGAATAAAATTAAAGGCTTTTTGCCAAAAGATGTTATTGTAGGCCATAAAACGGGTTTTTCAGGAGCTAACAAAGAAGGACTTACAGGGGCAACTAATGATATTGGGATTATAAAATTACCAAGTGGAAAACAATTTGCCATTTCTGTTTTTGTGTGTAATTCTAAAGAAGATGAAAAAACAAACGACCGTGTTATTGCTGAAATCTCAAAAGCGGCTTGGGATTATTATTCGGGAAAATGATGATTTTCTATTACTCATTTCGAATCTAATTTTTAAGTGACATTTAATAATTCACTCGTCGTAGTTTGAGTGTTATCCAAACTACGACGATTTTTACAAAATACTTTTACAAACTAATTAGCGTCAATTCTTTAAAATACCCGATTTAATTGTTCCGTAGGATGGTTAACTTATTTTTATTTTCTAAAAATAATCCAAATAAATTTGCGAATACAAAAGATTGACGTACCTTTGTGGAAAATTAGTACAAAAAACATCCGCACGTCTCTGTGTTTGTTTCGTTGGCACGAAACACTTCTTCTAAGAGAGGTTTTGTTTAAAGTTCAAAGTTCAGTTGCAAATTCAACTCATAACTTACAACTTATAACTCATAACTCCTCAAGTCGGTCTCCCAGAGCTTTAACGGATGTTCGGGCATCATTAAAGCAAATTATTACAAATCAATTAACAATTAGTCGCAGCAAACGAATGGAGCATCATGCCGATGCCCTAATTATTCTTCATGTCGTTAGATGTGGCGTCGAAAAATTATGAGTGAAATCGCAAGATTAAGATTTGACGAACTTCCCGTGTCGGAAGATATTAAAAAAGCCGTATTGGATATGGGCTTTGAAACAGCTTCACCAATCCAATCGGAAGCAATCCCTTATTTGTTGGAAGGTCGTGATGTTATCGGACAAGCTCAAACGGGTACAGGTAAAACTGCCGCTTTCGGGATTCCGATGATTGACAAAATTATCCCTTTTGAAAAGTATGTTCAAGGTTTGGTATTGTGTCCAACTCGTGAATTAGCGGTTCAAGTTACCGAAGAAATTAAGAAATTATCTAAGTACAAAAAAGGTGTTTGGGTTACTACTGTTTTTGGTGGAGATTCAATCGACCGTCAGATAAAGTCTTTAAAAGCAGGAGCAAACATCGTTGTAGGTACGCCTGGACGTGTAATTGACTTGATTGAGAGACGTGCTTTGAAATTAGAGAATGTTAAAATGGCAGTGCTTGATGAAGCTGACGAAATGCTCGATATGGGATTCCGTGATGACATCGAAAGCATTTTGCAAGAAACTAACGAAGACCGTCAAACGGTATTCTTCTCGGCAACGATGTCTAAGCCAATTATGGCACTTACAGCTCGTTACCAAAATGACCCTAAATTAGTGAAAGTTGTTAAAAACGAAATCACTAATGCTAACATCGAACAATTATATTTTGATGTAAAAGGCAAGGCGAAAATGGAAGTAATGACTCGTTTGATGGATTTTTATGGCGTGAAATTAGCTTTGATTTTCTGTAACCAGAAGAAAAGAGTTGATGAAGTTGTAGAAGAATTGATATTGAGAGGATACGCTGCTGAAGGTCTTCACGGAGATTTACGCCAGGCTCAACGTACAAACGTAATGGCAAAATTCCGTTCAGGTGCAGTAACTATTTTGGTTGCTACTGACGTTGCTGCTCGTGGTATTGACGTAAATGATATTGATGCAGTTTTCAATTACGATATTCCTTTAGATGAAGAATATTATGTACACCGTATCGGTCGTACAGGTCGTGCTGGTAAGTCTGGTAAAGCCTATACATTCGTTGTGGGTGCAGAACGTAACCGTTTGAGAGACATCATGAATTATACCAAAGTTAAAATTGACAAAGGTGTTATTCCTTCGTTCTCTGACGTAGTTGGTGTGAAAAAAGGAATGTTTATCGAAAGAGTACAAAATGCTATTCAAGAAGATGATTTAGCTCTTTTCGGTGATGTTTATGGTTCATTAACACACGCTGGTTTCTCTAACGAACAAATTGTTGCGGCCTTAGTTAAAATGACAATGGGCGTTGCAAAAAATGAATTCGCTGATGAGAATTTAGAAGGAGATAGTGATCGTGGACGTAGAAATGACTCACGTAGCAATGACCGTTTCGGAAGTCGTGATGGTGGTCGTGGAAGCAGCGGAGACCGTTTTGGAAGTCGTGACGGAAGAGATGCTGGTGGACGTTTCGGAAGCCGTGATGGCGGAAGAGATTCTGGTGGAGGACGTTTCGAGCGTTCTGATTCTCGCCCAGCAACGGGTGGTCGTTTTGAGCGTTCTGATTCTCGTTCTGCAGTTGGTGGTCGTTCAAATGACCGTCAGCGTTCAACAGAGGATAGAGGACCTCGTACTGACAAAGCGGGCAAGCCGTACCGTCAGGATGCTAACATGGTAAGAATGTTTGTAAATATTGGTTTTGACGAGAAAATTTCTCCTGCTAATATCGTAGGTGCATTTGCGGGTGAATCTGGAATTCCAGGAAACACGTTAGGACAAATCAATATTTTTGATAAATATACATTTGTTGATGTTCCAACTGAATATGCAACTACTGTTTTGAATCGTATGGAAGGTGCTTCAATCAAAGGAAAACGTGTGAACGTTGAGATTGCTAAACCAGCATAAGTAATAGAATAACGAGAATGTTTGATTCTCAATATTTAAGTTAAAAAGCGTCAGTCGAATTTCGACTGACGCTTTTTGTTTGGTGTATGGGTGGAAAGATTTGTGATTTTTATTCCTTTACAACCTTTAGAATACTCTGTTTTTCTCCATTACTTAATCGAATGAAATACATTCCTGCATTGAGATTTTGGGTTGAAATTGTATTGGTTGTATTTGAGTTGACATCTTGATTTAGTAACAATTTTCCTGTTAAATCGTAGATACTTAGTTGGAATAATTCTTTGCCTTTTCCTTCAAAAGTCAGGTTTAATTCATTCTGAGTAGGATTTGGAAAAATTTTTAAATTAAAGTCATCGGTCAATGCTTCATTGGCTAAAACTTTTTGAATAAATTTTATTTCAATAGAATCGGATACATTTATACAACCGATTTTATTTTCAATTTTCACTTGATAAATTCCCGAATATTGAGCCGTAAATGTGGCAAAATTTGCTTTATCAATTGCTTTTCCTCCCCATAGCCATTGGTATTTCCAGTCAGGATTTTGATTGGAAATTAGTTTAACATCTTCTGAATTGAGCGGTAGATTATTTTCAGCCAAAATTGTCGCTTTCAAATCACAAAAAGACCAAAGTTGCAGGGCTTTATTCGTTTCTGTGGCAATACAATAAGGGTTTTGATTAATCTCTATGAATTGATATGGGTCAGAACTTTGAGTTCCCTTTACTAAATCTCCGAGCATTTTTGTGCCTTCGGGCGTGCCATCGGTTTGCCAAGGCTCAAAACCTGTATCGGGCGTTTGATTACTGAAATAGAGTTTATTCCCCATTTTTTTAATTGAACTATTCCATAAATAGCTGCTAATTGGATTTACAATTGCATTTCCTTTTGAATCAAGTAATTTTTGAGTTGTTTCTACTGTACCCTCTGTTGTCCAGATTTCAAAATTGCCAGTTATAAAATTGGGTTTCTTGAAAATGAATTTATTTCCTAACACTCCAAGAGCCAAACTTTGATTGTTGAGAGAATACGCTTTTGAAGAACTATCATTAGTCAATTGAATTGTCCCTTTCGCTGTTCCGTCTGTTTTCCATAAACTCATTGGGGAAATTGAAAAATAGAAATTTGTTTCCTCCGAATCTAATATAAATTGGTAGTTAAAGGATGACGAATTAATAAATCGTAAATTTATAGGAGTGCCAGTTGTCAATTTTTTACTCCCTTCTAAACTTCCATCTGTCACAAAAAGATTGCCCAACGTTGAATAATAAAATCTTTTTACATTCATTTTTGAATATTCTGATGTTATTAGATTTTCATTATTAGCCAACTGAAAAATTTCTTTTACTGAAAAGTTTTCTTGCATGATTGACAGGATTGTTTTGTTAGTAGTAGCTTCTCTAAAAACAATACCATCTTTCAGTATTTCAAACCATTTACTGTATAGGGGCAATGTGAATTCTGAAACTTTTTGGAGGTTTCCATCAGTATCGGCGGTATAGATTTTGAATAATCTGATATTTGAAATTTCGTCAAAAGCTCCGCCTACAAGTAAGTATTTTTTCCCTTTTAGTGAAAATTCGGAAAAAGTTAAGTCAGTGTCATTTAAACCATAACGAGAGAAAATAAAATCTGAAATAATAAGTTGGGGACGATTATTATTTAAGCGATATATAAAAAATAGCGATTTTTGTATACCTTGACTACTCTCATTTGGGTTTTCATAAGATAGAAAATACGTCTCATTTTTATGCTTGATAATTTTGGTAATATTCTTAAAATCAACGAGTTGAGTTACTATATTGTCAGTTGTAACATACCAAATATTTGTGCTTTTTGAACGATAATATAATTTGTCTTCAAAAATTTTGCTGTCAAGATAGTTGATACTGTTCGAGAGCATAGCGTATTTTTTTGTTAAGAAATCATATCGCATCAGGTATTTTTCCGAAGTCTGAATATTATACTCAGCAAGAATCATATAGTTCTTTGGGCATAAACAAAATAGCTTTTTTGCTTAAATATAACCGTATTTTGAGGTGTTAAATCTGTAATGATATAATCAGAGTCGAAAGCATTAATCTGATACCAATCTTTAAAAATAGGAGTAAGAGAGGTTAAGCCAATGGGCATTTCATTAAAACTATATTCAGTCTTCCGCTTTTTAAATAAGAGCAAACAATTCGTTAATTTTTTATGTTGTTGGTTATTTTCTATAAAACTAACAGGGTATAGCTTTCCAATAATGTTACGAGGTACAAGTAATCGTAAATCCTTTGTTCCCTCTTTCGTTCCATCCGATACTGCCAACATCACACCCTTTTCGTGATGATAGACGGTTATTAATCTATCTGTAAAAGTAGTACTGGAGATTTGAGGGCTTTTTATGCCATCAATATTTATGTTTTTCAATAGAGTGAAATCTTCTTTTTTGTGGTCAAAAATGAATAATTCATTATCTTGAGTTGAGTCTTTTAAGGAATAAGTGGCTAAAAGTGTTAAAGTTTTTTCTTGGTCAATGATGAGTTCTCTGGAATTGATGGCAGTTGAATAAGTAATATTTTGTTCTTGGTTAATATCAAAAAGAGTTTCTTTATTTTCTTTTCTAATTACAATTTTTGTTGGAGAGATAATACTCATAATGCTCGTTCCTCGGAATGATAAGTTTTTGACCAATTTTCTGTCTGAAAGTCTTACACCTTTTATACCAGTAAATGCTCCTGAATATTCTTCTTGATAGGTATAGAGGACATCATCGGATGAATCGTATTGAAA
>JAZKDE010000022.1:21852-35930 GCA_040387735.1 Bacteroidota bacterium | reverse complement strand
ATTATCTTTTACGGGTAAGTCTCCATTATTTTTAATTGAGTACGTACCATCACTTCTAAAAATGGCAAAGAACTCTTTGGGAGTAGCCATCATACTTATTTTTTCATCGTCAAATGATAGTAAAGAATCCTGCTTATTGGTGTTAATGTTGAAACGCCATAATTAATTCAGAAGCATATTTATTGTTTTGGCTATTAGTGCCACTTTTGGTATAATAAATTTCATTCTTCCAAATGTCAGAAAAGGCTAAATCACCATAATAGTAAAAAGAAGAGAATTGTCCCGTGATAATTCTCTTTTTTAAGTCCACTATTATTACATCTTTTTGAGGGTATTCTCTACTAATTAAAAACAGAAAATTACCACGTCTAACAACTGTACGAGAAAGTGAGTTGAGCTTGGATTTCAATGCTAAAATTGTATCTTTTTTAGCGTTTTGGGAATAAATTTTTAATTGATTGTCATCTTCTTGTAATACATATTCTATCAATTCATCCCCTGTATAATGAAGCTGACCTCTTACCTTATTATTTATTTGTTTTGTGCCAATTGCACTTCCATCCGTCTCCCAAACTTTTGGAGGCTCATTAGGATTGTCTGACGCAACAAAGTAAAAAATACCATTATCTGTTACGGCATAATTTGATAAATAATCATAAGTGGCCAGTGTATAATCGCTTGCAACTCCAACTAACAGAGAAGAGTTTTCACCTATCATGATATCCTTTACCAATTTTGTGGATTCTTCTGTACCTTCTGTTACCCATAATTCTCGTCCATGTGCAGGAGTTGATGCGGTAAAAAAAATCTTTTGACCCGCTTTAATGAATTTCTTAGGGTTTGAACTGTAGTTTTTTTTATGCCCCCAATCGCTAATAGTTTGTTGTGCTTTGGTATAAAAAGAAGCCAAACAGAGTAGAATAATAAATATATTTTTCATCGTTGTATGTAGTTTTAAGCAAAAGACGTATATCGTGTTAAAATGGTTGTCTTTACCTGCAATTTCAAAAAAAACTCCTTAACCCAAATTTAATGGATTAAGGAGTTGAGAATATTTTAACAAAAAGTGTGTTTTCTAAACCAGTTTCATTCGTTCTGGATCCCAAAGTACGGGTCTGCCCAACTCGGCACTCATATTACACGCCAAGGCAGGAGCTGCTGCTCTTAAACCAAATGTAGCATCTTCGGCCACTTTTTTGCCTGTACGAATAGATTCAAAGAAATTAGTAAAATGATCGAGACGCTCATCGTATCCTTCTGGTACTTTGAATGTTATTTCTTTGCCATAATTCCATTTTTTATCATCGTCCGAATACATTGCTTTGTAGGCTTTTGCAGATTCTTCTTGTTGGGCTTGTGAAAATGTATTTACGGCATCGTATCCACCAAAATCTGGAGCCTTGGGACGTTTGAAACTTTTCACTTTTAAGCTTCCCCAACCCAATTCAATGATGCCTTCCGTGCCAACTAATTTTGCGGGAGAGCCAGTACTACCACCATCGGCTAAGTTTACTCGGGTAAAAAATTGGAAAGATGAATGCTCTTTTCGTTCGGGATATTGCATTAATGAGGTAACCAAATCATAAGCATCACGTCCGTCTTTCCAATAATTTAATTCACCCAAAGCATAAATTTTGTTTGGTCCAATTGACCCCGTTATGGTGTGTAAATTGGTTAAGAGGTGGACGAATAAATCGCCTGCTACCCCCGTTCCGTAGTCCTTATAATTTCTCCAACGAAAAAATCTCTTTGCTTCAAAAGGCACTTTTGGGGCATCTCCTACGTATTTATCCCAATCTACGGTTTGAGTACTTGCATCGGTTGGAATGGTATATTGCCAAGCTCCATTGGCGGAAGTACGGTCATTTGTGGCTTCTACATAAGCTAATTCACCAATGATTCCTGATTCATAAATTTTCTTTGCTTCGGCAGTCAAAATGGAACTTGCCACTTGTGAACCTACTTGAAAGACCTTCCCCGTTTTCTTTTGGGTATCAATCACCGCTTGTCCTTCATTGATGTGGTGAACCATCGGTTTTTCGCAATAAACGTGTTTTCCTGCATTCATGGCATCAATTGAAATTTTATCGTGCCAATGGTCAGAAGTACAAATTAAAACGGCATCAATATCTTTTCGGTTTAATATTTCACGGTAATCACGAGTGGTGAAAAGGTCTTTGCCCCATTTCTCTTTAGCTCTTTCCAATCGTCCTTTATATAAATCACAAACCGCAACGAGTTCAATTCCAGGGACTTTAAGGGCTGTATCGGTATCGTAATGACCAATAATCCCCGAACCAATTAAGGCAATTCTTACTTTGTCATTGGCGGTAATTTTCGTTTCAGACTTTAGGGTAATTGTTTTTCCGTAGGCATCCGTTAATGCCATTCCACCAACCATTAAAGCTGATGTTCCACTCAATTTTTTGATGAAGTCTCTTCTGGTATTTTTCATGTTATCTGATTTATTTTCAGATGAAATTTACTATTTTATCTTTAAAAAAGTATAAGGCTTTACCCGTTTTACAGAGAAAAAATATTGTCTATTAATTTTCTCTAATGTGGAATCCAATGGCACAAATAATCAAGGTTACTTCTTTCGTGGAGGTATTTACTTTGGTTGAAAACTTTCTCTTCACCCAAAAACTAATTCAAATAGTGGCAAGAATCCATTCTGATTTGCCATTTCGACGGTTTGGCGGTATCTTGCGGGTATATTTTGAAAATAAAATTGCATGAACAAAAACAGAAAAGATGGACTAAACTTTGCATCCAAATTAACATTTAAACGTGTTTGGAATGGCTTGAAGGTAGTTTCTGGATTTTATTTTTCAAAAATTTCGGATAAGCCAACGCAATGGGGATTACCCTTTAGTATTTCTTTTGAACCGACGACTTCGTGCAATTTACGCTGTCCCGAATGCCCCAGTGGATTGCGTTCTTTTACCCGCCCAACGGGAATGTTGGAAGGAGATTTGTTCAAAAGAACCATCAACGAATTGGCCGAAACGCTCGTGTATCTAATTTTCTATTTTCAAGGAGAACCTTATTTACATCCTCAGTTTTTGGACTTGGTTGGTTATGCTTCGAAAAAGGGAATTTACACCGCAACTTCCACAAATGCCCATTATTTGACTGATGATAATGCCAAGAAAACCGTTTTATCGGGTTTAGATAGGCTTATTATTTCAATTGACGGAACTACGCAGGAAAGTTATGAACAATATCGAGTTGGAGGGAAATTAGAAAAAGTCATTGAGGGAACTCGGAACATTGTGAAGTGGAAGAAAGAATTAAAATCAAATACTCCTCATATCGTTTTTCAGTTTTTGGTCGTAAAACCAAATGAGCATCAAATTGATGAAGTGGAGCAATTAGCCAAAGAATTAGGAGTTGATGAAGTGGGTTTGAAAACGGCACAAATTTATGATTATGCCGATGGCTCTCATCTAATTCCGACTATTGATGAATATTCAAGATATACCAAACAGGCAGATGGAAGTTATAAAATCAAGAATAAATTAATCAATCATTGCTGGAAAATGTGGCATTCGTGCGTCATCACTTGGGACGGTTTGGTTGTTCCCTGTTGTTTTGACAAAGACGCTCATTTTCGTTTGGGTGATATGAAAACGCAAACTTTTAAAGATTTGTGGTTTGGAGAAGCTTACCAAAAATTCAGAAAAACGCTTATTCGCTCACGTTCTGAAATTGAAATGTGTAAAAATTGCACCGAAGGAACGCAAGTTTGGGCTTAAAAATAAAATAGTACACAGATGGAATTATCTATGAATACGGAAATACTAAAAAAACATCAATTTAATCCAATTGTTCCTTTTGATTTGCAGAAGGATAATGTTTATCAAATTGACTTGACTGAGCATAATGCGGAACTTCACGAGATAGATTTAACCAACACAGCAGTTTTTAACGAATATATTTTTCGTAAAATTAAGGAAGAAAATGCCGTCTGTGCAATTGGAGGTTACCTCGAAAATCGTTATATTTATCGAAGAAGCGAACATTTTCAGCAAACAAAAGAGCCACGTTCTATTCATTTAGGGGTTGATATTTGGGCTGAAGCAGGTACACCCGTTTTCGCTCCGATGTTAGCGAAAGTGCATAGTTTTGCCAATAATGATAATTTTGGTGATTATGGGCCGACCATTATTTTGGAACATATTTTAGAAGGAACCCATTTTTATACGCTTTATGGACACCTCAATTTGGAGTGTTTAACAGGACTTTACGAAGGCAAAATTGTTGAGACTGGGGAAAAAATTGCAGAATTTGGAAATTTCCCAATCAATGGAAATTGGCCTCCGCATCTTCATTTTCAAGTAATAACGGATATGTTGGGGCAAAAAGGTGATTTTCCTGGTGTTTGTGAGCCGTCAAAACAACAGGAGTTTGCTAAAATATGTTTAAATGCGAACTTACTTTTAATGTAGGATAGGTTTTCAATCTGTCGTAGACATATTACCCTTTACTTTTAGGCAGATATTTGATCTGTCGTAATACACTTTTACTTTGCCCCATTGACAGGTTGGAAACCTGTCCTACCAAGTATGCAAGTTGGATTTTTAACGATTGACTGGATTGACATTTTAGATATTTTACTCGTAGCTTTTCTACTTTATCAGGTTTATAAACTGATTCAAGGTAGTATTGCCAATAAAGTTTTCTTTGGCTACATATTTATTTACGTAGTTTATTTAGTAGCAAAAGCATTGGGAATGGAGTTGCTTTCTGCCATTTTGGGACAGTTTATGAACGTCGGTGTTTTAGCTTTATTAATCATTTTCCAACAAGAAATTAGACGTTTCTTGATGATGTTAGGTCGTTCGACTTCCATTCGTGAAAATGCTTTTTTGAAAAGATTTTATACGCCCAAAATTGCAAAGGTCAATATTACTGCTTTACAATCCATCGTAGAAGCTACCAAAAGTATGGCGACTTCACACACAGGAGCATTGATTGTGATTGAAAAAGAAGATGACCTGAAAAAATTCATCGAATCGGGTGATGTTCTTGAAGCGGAAGTTTCTAAACGTTTATTATTAACTATTTTTCATAAAAATAGCCCCCTTCACGATGGAGCAGTAATTATAAAAGAAGGCAAATTAGCGGCAGCACGTTGTATGTTACCCGTTTCTGAAAGTGGTACGATTTCACCTGCATTGGGTTTTCGTCATCGAGCTGCGTTTGGAATGAGCGAACAAACAGATGCCGCCATCATTGTTGTTTCGGAAGAAAAAGGAGAAATTTCATTCATCAATCACGGTGGGATTTTTAGAAATATGTCGGTCAATGATTTAGAAAGTAAGTTGACAGATTATTTGTTTAAGGCGTAAATTTGATATTTATAAAATTTAGTGCGAACGTCGGTAAGATTATTTCTTGCCGACGTTCTTTTTTCAAAGTAAATTATAAAAGTATTTTTATCTTAGCATTGTAAATTATTTACGCAAAAAATAAAGTCACAATGACCAATCATAACCTTGTAGAATTCCTAATAAATACGCTTGGGAAAGATACCATTCTCACACATGAAGAAGCGTCCGTTCGTCCCGCAAGTGTATGGCGAGCAGGCGAAAACCTTCAGTGTAAAGCATTAACCAGACCTAAAAGTACGGCGGATGTTTCTGAGATTATGAAAATTTGCTTTAGCAATAATCAGACTGTCGTGCCACATGGCGGATTGACAAACGTGGTAGGAGGAGCAAAAACCAATTCCGAGGATATTGCTATAAGTTTAGAACGGATGAATGTGATTGAAGAAATTGATATTCGTAACAAAACTGTGACGGTACAAGCAGGCGTTATTCTTCAAGATTTGCAGAAAGCTGTTGCTGACGTTGGGCTTTTATTTCCTTTAGATTTGGGAGCAAAGGGCAGTTGCATGATTGGCGGCAATATTTCGAGCAATGCAGGTGGTTTGCAGGCTTTACGGTACGGTGTAATGCGTCAGTTAGTGTTAGGTCTGGAAGTCGTTTTGGCGGATGGAACTATCATTTCTTCGATGAATAAAATGATGAAAAATAATGCTGGATACGACCTCAAGCATCTTTTTATTGGCTCGGAAGGTACTTTAGGCATTATCACGAAAGCTATTTTGAAATTAGAAGATGCTCCTCAAAGTAGAAATACGGCATTGGTAGCACTTGATGATTTCGATAAAGCCATTGAATTTTTACACACTGCTAAACGAACTTTATCAAATACGCTTACTTCTTATGAAATTATTTGGCAGGATTACTATCAATTAATGACATCTTCGCCATCTACATTTGCACCACCAATCTCGCAAAATTACGCTTATTATGTATTGATTGAAGCATTTGGGCAGGCTCCTGAAGCAGATACGGTGATGTTTCAACATCTGCTTGAACAAAGTTTTGAAAATGGATTAATTGCCGATGCTGCTTTAGCTCAGTCTCAACAAGAATTAGACTGGTTTTGGGGTATTCGTGAACAAGTTGAATTTATATTTTCGGTACATAAACCTGTATTTTTATTTGATGTTAGCCTGCCAATTACCGAAATGGAAAGCTATATTTCTACAATTAAATCGAATTTGAAAGAGGTATGGCAAGATGTTCATTTCTACGCATTCGGACACATGGGTGATGGTAATTTACACCTTTTTGTAAGTTGTGGAGAAGATGATTCTATTACTCGACATAAAGTAGAAGAAGTTATTTTTATCCCTTTACAAACCATTGGAGGTTCAATTACGGCTGAACATGGTATTGGTTTAGAGAAAAAAGAATGGCTTCATCTAAGTCGAAGTGAGGAAGAAATTGCTTTGATGCGAATGCTCAAAAATACCTTAGACCCGAAAAGAATATTGAATCCGAATAAAGTTGTGTGAACCCTGTCTTTTGTGAGGCTAACTCCTTAAATACTAAAGATTATCGTTCAAATACTGATTAGAAAGCCTTTAAATCCTCATTTCTATTTTATATATATCATTTTTGCACGTTTTCTAATAGTTCAATTATATCTTTGATTTGTAACAGAACAAAACTCGCAAAACCAATACAGTTAAACCATGAATGCAAAAACAAATCAAGACAAATTTGATATTTTAGATAAGAAAAATGCCGAAGCATTACTGGGTGGAGGTGAAAAAAGAATTGAAGCCCAGCACAAAAAAGGAAAACTAACCGCTCGTGAACGGGTAACACTGTTATTAGATGAAGGAAGTTTTGAGGAGATTGGGAAATTTGTGATGCATCGTTGCAAAGATTTTGGTCTTGATAAAGAATATTATTTGGGCGATGGAGTAGTAACTGGATACGGAACTGTAAACGGTAGAATGGTTTATGTATTTGCTCAAGATTTTACGGTTTTTGGCGGTGCATTATCAGAAACACACGCTGAAAAAATCTGTAAAATCATGGATTTAGCCATGAAAAATGGTGCACCTTTTATTGGATTAAATGATTCGGGTGGAGCGAGAATTCAAGAAGGAGTAATGTCGTTGGCAGGATACGCTGATATTTTCTATAAAAATACCTTGGCATCGGGCGTAATTCCACAAATTTCTGCCATCATGGGGCCATGTGCGGGTGGTGCGGTGTATTCGCCTGCCATTACTGACTTTATTATGATGGTTGAAAATACCTCGTATATGTTCGTGACTGGGCCAAACGTGGTAAAAACTGTTACGCACGAAGTTGTAACTTCCGAAGAACTGGGTGGTGCTTCTACGCATTCAACTAAGTCGGGGGTAACGCATTTCTCTTGTGCAAACGAAGTAACTTGTATCAATGACATCAAGAAATTATTGTCATATATTCCACAAAACTGCGAAGACCAACCTCCTTTCTTGCCTTACGAACCAAGCGATGAAAGTCGAGAGAGTTTGAATACAATCATTCCCGAAAACCAAAACCAGCCTTATGATATTAAGGAGATAATTGATATTATTGCTGATTCTGATTCTTTCTTTGAGGTACATAAAAATTACGCTGAAAATATCGTTGTTGGTTTTGCTCGTTTGGGTGGACGCAGCATTGGTATTGTTGCCAATCAACCAGCCGTAATGGCGGGTGTTTTGGATATTCAAGCGAGTCAAAAAGCGGCACGTTTTGTTCGTTTCTGCGACTGCTTCAATGTACCTTTATTAGTATTGGAAGACGTTCCAGGATTTATGCCAGGAACAAATCAAGAATGGGGTGGAATTATTACCCACGGAGCAAAACTTTTGTACGCATTTTGTGAGGCAACCGTTCCAAGAATTACCGTTATTACTCGCAAAGCTTATGGCGGTGCGTATGATGTGATGAATTCAAAACACATTGGAGCGGATATGAATTACGCTTGGACATCGGCTGAAATTGCGGTAATGGGAGCAAAAGGAGCGGCTGAAATTATCTTCAAACGTGAAATTGCAGATGCTGAAAACTCAGAAGCAAAATTGCAAGAAAAGGTAGATGAATATACTGAAAAATTTGCAAATCCATACCGTGCAGCTCATCGTGGATACATCGACGAAGTGATAAAACCATCTGAAACTCGCCAGAAATTAATACGTGCATTTAAAATGTTGGAGAATAAAGTAGCGAACTTGCCAAGAAAAAAACATGGTAATATTCCATTATAATCGTTATTTTTGGGGAAATTATTCTCAAGAAACTTAATCGAAGTTGAGCTTCAACTTAAATATATAGATTCATAGACAACCTATTTTAATAATTTTGTTGTCTATGAATCTTTTTTTTAGGAGGTTGTAACACTTTTAAATTATAATATGATTGCCTACATTGATGGAAAATTAACCTACAAAGACCCCGCTTACGTAATTATCGATGTGAACGGTGTGGGTTACGAAATGAAGATTTCTTTACAAACTTACGCAGCCCTCCAAGACGGCACCGAACGCTGTCGGCTTTATACCTTTCTTAGTATCAGAGAAGATGCTCACACGCTTTTTGGCTTTAAAGAACCTGACGAAAAAACGCTTTTCTTGGATTTAGTGAGTGTTTCAGGGATTGGGCCAAGTACTGCTTTGGTCATGCTTTCGTCGTTATCATCGGGAGAAATTCGTCATGCTTTAATGCACGAAGACGTAAAAACGATTCAAAGTATTAAAGGAATTGGAGCTAAAACAGCCCAAAGAGCCATTATCGAATTAAAAGATAAACTTCGTAAAGAGAATATGTTGGGTACTTCAGCACCAACTATTTTTGGATTGTCAAGTTCAAAAGTCAAAAATGAAGCTTTAGCTGCTTTAGTAACGTTGGGCATTCCCAAAAATGTGGCAGAGAAAAGTATTGAGGCAATTTTGAAAAAAGAAGGAGATGATATGACTGTAGAGCAATTAATAAAATTAGCCCTACGTTGATTCTGAGTACATTCTGAACAAAATTCTAATGATTTTATAATATTGGCAGGGTTTTAGACGTTTCTGAGATAATTACTTTGCCAATTTATTCCTCTTTTTTGACCATTAAGCAATCAACCACTTTAAACTTAGAACACATCACCGAGTATTCGATTTTCAGATTCTTACTTCTTAACTGATTTGGACTTTGTTTAAATAATTACTAAGCTATAAACTGTGCAACATAAAAAGTTTTACATACTTTCTGGACTCCTCGTTTTTTCAGTTTTTGCGTCGCTTGCTTGGGTTTCACCTTTGCGAGATGTAGTGTTTAGGTATAAATCCTATCTTCGAACGGAAAACTTATTCTCTCTTACTAAAGCCGACACCGTAAAGAAATCAGGTCGTCGCCCAAGATTTAAACTCAAAGACCGTTACACAAATAGATTTTCTGAAAAAACTCCTACTTCCCCTTTCATCATAAAAGATTCCAAAAATATTAATACCGAATTCAAATTGGATTCGGCAGGGAAGATTTCTGTCTATGAAAAAACAAAAGATTTAAAAGGTAATGATAACTTTCGTCCTGCCGAACGTATGACGATTCAAGATTATAACAACCGTCAAGAAGACCGTTTTATGCGTGATTATTGGCGTAAGTTTGCTGCTTCGCAAGATGGTAAAGATGAGACTAAAGGGCGTGGCTTACTGCCAAAAATAGAACTTCCACCCGCTATTGACCGTATTTTTGGAGGAACTCAAATTGATTTTAAACCAAATGGAAATATCCTTTTGGACATTGGTTACATTGGGCAGTTTATTGATAATCCAGCTTTACCAGTTCAACAGCGATACATTGGTAACTTGAATTTTCAAGAGCAAGCTCAAATCAACTTTCAAGGAAAAATTGGGGATAAATTAAACCTCAATACCAACTTCGATACAAAGGCAAGTTTCAATTTTCAAAATCAATTAAAACTTAATTGGAGAACGAACGAAGAAGATATTCTACAAAATGTTGAAGTTGGAAATACTTCATGGCAACTCAATAGCCAATTAATTCCAGGCGTTCAAAATTTATTTGGTATTAAAACGGGTTTTCGTCTGGGTAATACTAATGTAACTTTGGTTGCCGCTCAACAACGCTCAAAACAAGATTGTATTACGTTAAAAGGTGGTTCGCAGGGGAAAAGTTTTGAGATAAAAGGAAGTGCTTACGATGAAAATAGACACTTTTTCTTATCTCAATTTTTTAGAGATAATTACGAAAAATCGCTCAGAAATTTGCCCATGATTACTTCGGGAGTAACTATTACTCGTTTAGAAGTCTATGTAACCAACCGTACCCAAAGTACTGAATCACTACGGAATTTAGTGGGTTTTTCGGATTTGGGTGAGGGAAATCCCTACAATAAAACGCAGATTAAAGTGGCTGGAGCAAAGAATGCTTCAAGTCCAGTTGATAACTTAAATAATAATTTATTTCAAGAGCTTAGAGCCGATTCTTCGATTCTTCGTAAAGCAAATGAAACGGCTTTTAGGTTAGAAAGTAAATTTAATTTACGTAAAGGAACGGATTATGATTTATTGCGTGGAGCAAAAAAATTAACGGATAGAGAATACCGTTTTCATCCAGAATTAGGTTACGTTTCTTTGATAACCCCACTTCGTAATGATGAAATTTTGGCAGTTTCCTACGAATATACGCTCAATGGACAACGCCATCAAGTAGGAGAATTGACGGAAGATTATCAAAGTTTAGCTGATAATCAGGTTTTATTCTTGAAAATGTTAAAGTCGTCAACGATTCGAAATAGCCTCGACCATCCAATGTGGAATTTGATGATGAAAAACGTTTATTCGTTAAATTCACAACAATTAACTCGTCAAGGTTTTCAGTTTAGAGTAATTTATAAAGATGACCAAACGGGCGTTGATAATCCAAATTTACAAGAAGGGGAGAAGATTGTTGATAAAGAACGAAATCTAAAACTCAAAGAAACTCCATTATTACGAGTAATGGGACTTGACCGTCTTAACCAAAATAATGACCCTCAAGTAGATGGAAATTTTGACTTTGTGGAAGGGGTAACGGTTGATAGTAAAAACGGGAAAATCATATTTCCCGTGCTTGAACCTTTCGGAAAATCACTGAAAGCTCAGTTTAATGTGGATGAAGTTAGTTTGATTGATAAATATGTTTTTGATAAACTTTATTCTGCTACTCAAACGGATGCTATTCAATTAACGGGGAAAGATAAATTTTTCTTGAAAGGTACTTTTCAGTCGGGAATTGGAGGAGACGTTTCTTTACCTTTTGGAGTAGATGCTAAGTCGGTACAGGTTACGGCGGGAGGTGTTCCACTTTCAGCAGGAACTGATTATATTGTTGAACCTCAGTCGGGTAGAGTACGAATTCTGAATTCTGGTGTATCAAATTCGGGTCGTGAAATTCGGGTTTGTTACGAAAAACCCGATTTGTTCAATAACCAAATTCGTACTCTTTTGGGGGCTCACGTTGACTACACATTCGGGCAAAATATGCACTTAGGTGGCACAATCCAACACATGAGCGAAAGCCCTCCAGGGTATTTGCGTCGGGTACAAATGGGAAATGAACCCGTGAATAATACCATTTTTGGTTTAGATGCCGCTATTCAACGAAAATCCAATTTCTTAACTCGAATGATTGATGCCCTTCCGTTAATTTCAACGAAAGAAACATCTGCTTTTGATTTTAGTGGTGAATTTGCCCAATTGATTCCTGCGGTGAATAATGATGTCCAGAATAATGCCTTTATTGATGATTTTGAAGCTGCTCGGAATATTTTTAGTTTAAATAATCAAGCAACTGCTTGGAAACCAGGAGCTACACCACAAATGTTCCCGCAGGGTTCACCAACCGATTTTGTAAGACATTATAAAAGAGCGAGAATTTCAACTTACGTTGCCGATTTTAGTTTGTATGGACAAAGTGGAAATGACTTGAATGTGACAGGTTTAAATGCACAAGAATCTGGAAAATATGCCTATGAACAAGCCGTTTCCGTAACAAGTCTTTTCCCAAATAGAGCCCAACCAAATAATATTACGGGGATTCCGATTGGGGTATTGGATATTTCCTACTTTCCTTCTGAAAGAGGTATTTATAACTTTAATACCGACTTGAATCAAGATGGTACGTTAAAAAATCCGACCCAAAATTTTGGAGCAATTACCCGTGCTATTACTTCAGATACAGATTTTGATAATGCTAATATTGAAACTTTAGAGTTCTGGATGATGAATCCATTACTCGGAGGGGAAGCAGGCGTGGTGCGTGCGACGGGGAATATTGACCAAGACAGAATTAATAGTCAAAGGAGAAGTCAGACGGGAGGAAAATTGGTCATAAACCTCGGAGATGTTTCCGAAGATTTTGTACCTGATGGATTCTCGAATTTTGAAAATGGTATTCCTGCCGGACCAAAAATTGAAGCAGGCGTTGGGCAAAATGTAGAGAAAACCATTTGGGGAATTGCTCCAACGCAGCAGTTTGTAACCAATGCTTTTACAACTGGAAATACCGAAAATAGAACTGCTCAAGATGTTGGTTTGGACGGTATGCCTAACTTTTCGTCAGTCAATAATGAGATATTTAATGAAACCAGTATTTTCAAGGATTACCTCGATAAAGTAGGTAAAATTGTGAATGCGGATGCCTTCAAAAATATTCAAAGTGACCCCGCAGGTGATGATTTTATTCATTATTTGAACGAAAAATACAATAATACATCAAGTTTGGTTCAGCGTTATAAAAATTATATGGGTTTAGAGAATAACTCGCCTACGACTAATTCTACAACGGCAAATACCAATTCAGGTTTTACGGAAGCAAATAATCAACAACCTGACCGAGAAGATTTAAATCAAGATAATACCATCAATGATAATGAAGCGTATTATGAATATGAAATTGATTTAAAACCGGGAAAATTGGCGGTTGGTCAAAATTACATCGTCGATAAAATTGTTGAAAATGGCGTTGATTGGTACTTATTTAGAATTCCATTGAAATCTCCCACCAGAGCAGTTGGCGGGATTAATGGATTGAAAAGTATGCGTTTTATCCGTACTTATCTTACGGGTTGGGAAGCTCCAGTGGTTTGTCGTTTTGCTGCTTTTCAGTTAACAGGGTTTCAATATCGTAAATTTACGGGTGACCTTACTCCGAGAGGTTTGCAAAATGTACCAGAACCTTACGATGCTAAATTTAGAGTTACTGCTGTAAATATTGAAGAAAATGGAGCCGTAACGGGTGGTAGTAAAGGCAATCAGTCGGTGGCTTATGTTGTTCCCCCAGGTTTTGAGCGTGATAGAGACATAACAACCATCAATAATGCCCAATTAAATGAGCAGTCAATGAGTTTGTGCGTTGATAATTTAAGGGATGGCGATTCGAGAGCTGCTTTCAAAAATACACTTTCAGATTTTATCAATTACAAAAATTTGAGAATGTTTATCAGTATGAATAGTCCTGAACCTGCTACAATTATCAACGGAAAAGTAAGAGCTTTTGTACGTTTCGGAACTGATTTGACCGAAAACTACTACGAAATTGAAACGCAAGGATTAATCAAAACGGAATATGGACAAAATATTCCTGAAGATGTTTGGAAATCGGCGAATGAAATTGACATTCCTTTTGAGTTATTGAAAAGTGTAAAACTAAAAAGAGACCGTTCGATTAATGCAAAAATTACCGAGA
>JAZKDE010000022.1:21565-21842 GCA_040387735.1 Bacteroidota bacterium | reverse complement strand
CCGTTTCTTATAATGGAAAGAATTATTGGATTTCAGTGGTAGGTCGTCCTGATCTAAGTACGGTCTTAACTACGATGATTGGGGTTAGAAATCCTTTATCATCCGACCATGAAGATAAAAGTTTTTGTATTTGGGTGGATGAACTTCGGGCTTCGGGTTTTGAACAGACTTCTGGACAAGCGGCCATTGGAAAGTTGAATTTGAAACTGGCTGATTTTGCTAATGTTACCGTTAATGGTTCATTCAAAAATTATGGTTTTGGTGGCGTTCAATCTAA
>JAZKDE010000022.1:0-21555 GCA_040387735.1 Bacteroidota bacterium | reverse complement strand
GAAAGAGCCAGAGAAACTACCGTTGAGTATGGAATTGCAGCAAATATTAACGTGGACAAACTTTTGCCTGAAAAATGGGGCGTAAAAATTCCACTTTATGTTACTTATGACCGTAAAAATATCGCTCCAAGATTTAATCCTCTTGATCCCGATGTACCTTTGGATAGTTCTTTGGCAAATATTAAAGACGAAGCAGAACGTGAAAGTTATAAGAGAAGTGTTCAAGATAATACCGAAAGAAAAGGTATCAATTTGACCAATGTTCGGAAGGTTAAAACGGGACAAAATACCGTTTCTCATCCGTGGGATATTGAAAATTTTACAATGACTTATGCGTTTTCAGAATTGACTCGTAGCAATACTTTAATTGATGAATATCGTCAAACGCAATACAAAGGCGGGCTTACTTATAGTTTTACTGGAAATCCGAAAGCGATAGAACCCTTCAAAAAGATAAAGTCAAATCACCCATTATTACGCTGGGTAAAAGATTTTAATATTTCACCTTTGCCTAATTCGGTCACTTTGCGAGCGGATATGGATAGAAGTTTTATCAAAACGCAATTACGAAATGCCGCACCAACGCAAACTTTAGGGATTGGAACGCCCAAATTAACGACTGATGGTGTACCGCCACTTTTTGAAAAATACTGGTTGTTTAACCGTGCCTATAACTTAAATTGGAACCTTACGAAAAGTGTCGTTGTGGGTTATAACGCAACTGTAAATGCTATCATTGACGAGCCTTTCGGGGATTTAAGTTCACAAGCTGACCGTGATTCAGTTGCTCGAAATCTTAGACGTTTTGGGCGTACCAAAGGTTTTGATCAGCAGGTGAATACTGTTTGGCGTTTGCCTTTGAATAAATCACCATTAACCGACTGGATGACCGCTGATTATAGTCATCGTTTTGGTTATACTTACTTTGCTAATTCGTATGAAATTAAAGATGATGATGGATTTTTATTCGGAAATGTTATCAAAAATACACGAAGTAGAAGTATTAATGGGAAAATAGATTTTGTGGCACTTTATAATCGTGTAAGAGCTTTGCGTTTGGCGAATCAACCACGAGTTGCCCGTAAAGACATTGCACGAAATCCTGGAGATGATGAAGATATTATTAAACCCCAACCTAACTTTTTGAGGAGCGTAACCCGTTTGTTGATGGCAGTTCGTGGTATACAAGTAAATTACAGCATTGACGAATCGACCACCTTGCCTGGATTTATACCATCGCCTGGCATTTTGGGAATGAATAGTGTTAGTTCTGCTCCTGGACTTGGTTTTATCACGGGTAGTCAAGACCCAAATATCCGTTTTAGGGCGGCAGAAAATGGTTGGTTGACAAAAAGTAAAACACAAAATGTACCTTTTGTGCAAATGCGAACGCAAAATTTGACCTACCGAACTGCGATTGAACCATTTAGAGATTTTAAAATTCAGTTGGAAGGAAAATGGAGTAGAACCGATAATTACCAAGAAAACTTCCGTCAGGATAGTTTGGGGACGGGTTTCAAAAATTTTAATCCAGTTCGTTCAGGAAATTATAGTATGTCATTTTTATCATTCTTAACGGCCTTTGATAGTAATTCTCCCGATGATAATTCAGTTATTTTTAACCGTTTTAGAAGTTATAGAGATGTTATTTTACAACGCTTAAATGATAAAAATAAAGCTGAAAACTTAGAAGGAGTTTATGATAAAAACTCACAGGATGTTTTAATTCCAGCTTTCTTTGCGGCTTACAGTGGTCTATCACCAGAGAAAGTTAGTTTTTCCCCTTTTGTAAATATTCCACTTCCCAATTGGCGAATAGATTATAACGGTTTGGCAAATATTGGTTGGTTTAAACGTAAATTTTCTAATATTTCAATTCAACACGCTTATTCATCCACGTATAGCGTAGGTAATTTTGTTTCATCATTGGGTTATAGAGATGTTACACTTTTGACTTTGGATAATATGATGTACAATACGGCCTATCTAAGTAAAGGACAAATTATTCGTCAAGATGATAAAACGTACATTAATCAAATAGGGGATGAGTTTTTAGCTCCGATTTATGCCATGAGTGTGATAACTTTTCAAGAAAAATTTTCTCCATTAATTGGTGTTAATGCTACCACAAAAAGTAAAATCTCCTTACAATTAAGTTATAGTCAAGACCGAAATATTGGTTTGAATCTCGCCAATAATTATGTTAATGAATTGAGTAATAAAGATTTAATGGTAGGAATGGGCTTTACTCGTGCAAATATGTTAATTCCATTTAAGGTGGGAGGCAAACGAGTAAGATTGCCTAATGATTTGAAATTTGAAGCAAGACTTACCATTCGAGATACTCGAACAATTCAACGTAAATTGGATGCTGTTCCCGTGGTTACACAAGGATTTACTCAATTTCAATTCCGCCCGCAAGCGAGTTATAGTGTGAATAAAAAGTTGAGCGTTACGGCTTATTACGATAAAAACTTCAATAATCCTTTTGTGTCAAATTCATATTATCGTTCGACTGACCAAGCGGGAATTCAAGTTAGATTTAGTTTGTCTGAGTAATTTTGTAATTACATAGGTTGATAGGAAACAAATATAAATGATTTGTAAGCGAACCTAAAAAAACAGGAAGCGTTGCTACTGAAATTTCAAGAAAAATTGTTTGTAATCTATTGAAAATTAGATAATTAGTGTATTTATGAATTGTAGTTCGATTTCTGTTTTTCGTAAATTCCTTATATATTTCATAAAAAGCTAATGGCTGAAAGAGTGAAAGCTAATATCTTTTGAAATTTTTATCTTAAATTGCAGGAAATTCAACAAACAAGAATTAAAATTACAAAACTTAACATTTTACCAACAATACAATGAATTTTCCAACAGAGCTTCGTTACACAAAAGAACACGAGTGGGTTAAATTAGAAGGTGATATTGCCACCGTGGGGATTACAGATTTTGCCCAGAGTGAATTGGGTGATATTGTGTATGTAGAAATAGAAACCGTAGGACAGACTTTAGCTCAGGACGAAATTTTTGGTTCAGTAGAAGCAGTTAAAACTGTTTCAGACTTGTTTTTGCCAATTGCGGGTGAAATTTTAGAAGTGAATGGAGTATTAGCTGACCAACCAGAATTAGTTAATTCAGACGCTTTTGGTGAAGGTTGGATGATTAAAATGAAAGTATCAAATATTGCAGACGTTGATGCGTTGATGGATGCCGATACTTATAAAGCCCACACTGGACACTAAAAAATATTTATATTCTTATAAAGCCCTGATTGTCAGGGCTTTTTTTTGATAAACATATCTCAATAGAGTTGTTCTTATATCAACTTTCATAGAAAATTTAAAAAGTAAAGGGAACATTCGTTAGTAATATAAAGTAGAAATACTTAATTGCAACGACTTAATACCTAATACCGACGAAATGAAAATCCTTATACGTTCCGCTAAAATAATTTGCAAATCATCTGACCTTCACGGTCAGGTAAAAGATGTTTTTATTGAAAATGGCGTTATTCGTCAAATTGGCGATGCCATCATTACAGAAGCTGATGAAATTATTGAAGGCGAAAATCTTTGCGTCTCTGTTGGCTGGTTAGATATGCGTGTTCACGCTAAAGAACCTGGACATGAGTATAAAGAAAGTTTAGAGTCGATGGAGTTAACTGCTTTGGCTGGAGGTTTTTCAGAAATTGTGTTATTGCCTAATACTCAGCCAGTTGTACAAACCCGTGAAAGTGTAAACTACCTAAAACGGGCGGGTGAAAAAGTGAAATTCTACCCGATGGCAGCCGTTACACTCAAGTGCGAAGGGAAAGATTTTACCGAAATGATTGACCTTCACGAAGCAGGAGCCGTAGCTTTTACGGATGGTGAACATCCAATCCAAAATCCAGATATTTTCCTGAAAAGTTTACAGTATCTTACGCAATTTGGCGGTTTACTAATAAATCATCCAGAAGATACTAATTTGACTCATTTTGGGCAGATGCACGATGGTTCAATGAGTACTTTTTTGGGTATGAAAGGGATGCCACAAATGGCCGAAGAAATTATGCTGATGCGTGACATGAAATTGTTAGAATACGTTATGCAAACTCCTTTTAGTGAGGCTTTTACGGATAAAAGTATTCTACATTTCTCTTGTATCTCATCGGCAGAAACGGTTAATTTAGTGAGAATGGGTAAAGATATGGGCTTGCCAATTTCTTGTGATGTAGCTGCCCATCAGCTATGTTTTACCGAAAATGATTTGTTAGATTTTGATAGTAATTTCAAGGTAAATCCTCCATTTCGGACGCAAGACGATGTGGATGCTCTTTGGGAAGGACTTACCGATGGAACAATTGATGTAATTGTTTCTGACCATAATCCTCAGGATGAAGAGTCAAAGAAGTTAGAATTTGACATGGCAGAATTTGGTATTATTGGTTTAGAAACTGTTTTCGCTTCCGTTAATACATACAACAAAAGTATTTCGTTAGAAGATATAATTGAAAAAATGACGGATAATCCACGTAAAATTTTACGCTTGAAAAGTCCCGAATTAAAAGAAGGCTCAAAAGCTAATTTAACCATTTTCTCACCATCTGAAGAATGGATTTATGAAGAGAAGAATATCGTTTCAAAGTCAAAAAATTCCCCTTTTATTGGTAAAAAATTAAAAGGAAAAGTTATCAAAGTAATTGTTTAGGTATGATTAGGTAAGGATTCATAACTCCATTACCTTTTATCCTTTTAATTCTTAACCCCATTCCCGTGTTCAATAAATCATTAATTAAAAATATCCTCCTTTACGGTTTTATCGCAGGTTTGCTAACTTTGGGATATTGCTTTATTCTCGCCAGCCTTGGACAAGTTCCATTAGATGGTAAGAAAGCCCCAACAATCATGCTGAGTATGATTTGTATGGTTTTATCGGTGAAAGCGTATCGTAGAAATAATCCTGACCAAACGCTTCATTTTTGGGAAGGATTGGTCGTTGCTAACCTCACAAATTTAGCGGGTGCGTTCGTTAGTGCCATAGGCTTGTACTTTTGGTTGAGCGGTAGTGGAAGTTCTATTCTTTCTACTTATATTTCCGAAAGTATTCAGACACTTCAAATTTCAAGCGTTAAATCGGGTTATATCAAGGAAATGGGAGCAACTTCTTTCAAGGAATTGATTGCCGCTTTCAAAATTTTGTCGCCCAAAAATATCGCAACCGATGAAATTACAGGACTTAAAGGCAAATTACCATTGGGGATTTTGATTTCAATTATGATTTCGCTTTATTATAGAAGAAGTTATTTGAATTAATTGAATATACTCGCATTATTAAATCTAAAATTAAACTTAAAAATCTATGGAAAATCAAACAACTACCACCCGTACCGCACTAAAATGGGGCGTAATTATTGGCGTAATTAATATTTTGTACAGTACCGCCATTATGGTTTCTGGACAAATAGGCAATCAAACGATGGGTTACGCCGTTTATCTAATTATTGGGGTTGGTATTTATATTGCTTTGACCGATTTTAGAAAGGAAAATCAAGGCTTTATTTCTTATGGACAAGGACTTGGTTTGGGCGTTCTACAAAGTGCGATAGTGGGAATAATTTCTGGTTTTTTTACATTTGGCTATATGAAATTTATCGACCCAAGTATTACTGATCAAATGTTAAAGAAAGCGGTTGAAGAAATGGAGAAAAAAGGAATGCCTGATGACCAAATTGAACAAGCTATGGAATACTCAAAAATGTTTATGAGTCCAGGAGCATTATTCATTTTTGGCTTGTTCGGAACTATTTTAGTAGGTTTCATTTTATCGCTGATTATTGCCGCAATTGTAAAAAAAGATAAGCCCGTTTTTGAATAATATTCCCTTAACCACTTAAAACTAACCATGTATCAAATCTTTAAAAAAGAACTTAATTCATTCCTTAATTCGCTTATTGGTTACATTGTTATTGGCGTATTTCTTACGGCTTCGGGACTTTTTACATGGTTTTTTAAGGATAATATTCTTGATTTTGGGTATGCGGATATGGGTTTATTCTTCCAAATTTCACCGTTTATTTTTCTGTTTTTAATCCCCGCAATCACCATGCGGGCTTTTTCGGAAGAAGTTAAATCAGGAACAATTGAGTTACTTTTTACAAAACCTCTTTCAAAGTGGCAAATTGTTCTGGGTAAATATTTTACCAGTTGCTTTTTGATTTTATTATCTCTTCTTCCAACGCTGCTTTACTATTATTCGGTTTATCAGTTAGGCAATCCGCAAGGAAATGTTGATTCGGCAGCCGTTTTTAGCTCTTATTTAGGACTGTTTTTTTTAGGTTGTGTTTTTGCTGCAATTGGCATTTTAATGTCATCATTTACCGACAATCAAGTAACAGCATTTGTCCTCTCATTTGTCATTTGCCTTGTTTTATACTACGGAATTGGTCAATTGGCACAGCTTCCTTTCATGGGTGATTTTGGGTATTTATTCAATCAATTAGGGCTTGATTATCAGTATAACGCTCTTGGAAAAGGCTTAATTGACTCCCGAAATATCATCTATTTCATGTCAGTTATCTTCTTGGCATTATGGGGGACAAAATTAAAAATTTCGACTTTGAAGTAGTATTTTCTTATTATGAATAAAATTTCAGTTTTTAGAGTTTTCTTTCTGTTAATTCATTTTATTCTTTTAAATATCTGATAATCAGGTGTTTATTGTAATTTATGTAGTGATGAAATCAAATTTAAGTTAAAACTCAGATAACATTTGACTTTCATTAATAATAACCTTAATTTAGTGTTTAATTTATAAGTAAAATCCTGACCCCAAAATCTTAGAAAATTATTCACTAACTCCATGAAAAAAATATACTTCTCTCTTTTCTCTTTAATTATTTCTCATAGTTTAATTGCTCAACAAGGTACACTGTTAGCTTCCGCCAAAAAGGATTCATCTGGTATATTTATTGGAGATATGCACGCAACCGAACAAATAGAGTCGGCAGGTGTGGCTCGTCAATATGCTATTACAAACCTCAAGAGAGAACTTGAGGCACTTGATAAAAGTAATCGAAATAACCTTCTCGCCGATGCTGGTAATAATACAGACCGTAATTTGAATAGTGAAATTTTTGCTACTTATTTATCTCGTTTAGACAAAAAATACAAAGGAGATGTTCGGTCAATCGAGACGGATAATATTCGGGATATTTTTCAGATTGACCAAAAAAGTGAAATTAAAAAACGTCATTCAAGCGTAATATCTGCTCAGTGTTTTAGCAATAAAAATGATGGTAGATTTATCAAAATGAAAGATTTGGATGGAGAAGATATTATTGGCTTTCCATTGGAGTCATTCAAAGGGAATTCGAGATATGGCTTAGTAGAAAATTATCATCAAGGCTTTGCTCGAATTAAAAAAGATCAAGTATTCGGTTTTTTGAACTATTGCGGAGATGAAACGATCCCTTGTCAGTACGAGAAAGCAGAGCCATTTAACGATGGAAAAGCTTTAGTGAAAAAATTTGATTGGTATTTTGTCGATGTTTATGGTAATGAAAGCGAAGGACTCGAAAACCTTGTTGATGCAAAAGCATTACGTTTGGGAATGAGCATTGCAAAGTTTAAAAATGGTAAATACGCTTTGATTGACAATAATTATGATATTAGTAAAAAGCCACTTTCTGATTTTTACGATGAGATTGTTCCGTTCAATAATGAGCTATTTAGAGTACGTGCAGGAAAAAACTTTGGACTCATTAAAATCGATGGCTCGACCAAAATAGATGCGATTTACGATAATATTAATGCCACTACCGAACAAGGAAAGTGGATGATTATTGAGCAAAATAAGAAAGTTGGGCTGATGGATACCGAAGGAAATATCAAAATAAAGCCTTCATTTGAATCTATCATGAATATTATGATTGACCCTTCGCTTGCAACTAATTCAAGCTTAGGAATTGCCAAAGACGAAGCTGGTATTAGATTGATTGATTTTAAAGATTTGAGAACCAGTAAAACGTACTCTGTCATTGGCGAATTTAATAAATATGGTTTGGCTCAAATTAAAGATGGCAAATACGTTGGTTTTATCAACATGGAGCTAAAAGTTGTTATTGAACCTGTTTATAGCGTGTTGGGTACTTTCAATCAGTATGGATTGGTTTCAGCTTGTAAGGCAGGGATTAGTGGAGGTAATAAATGCGGTTATATCAAGTATGATGGTACGGAAATCATTCCAATTAATTTTGATGAATTGGCCAATTTTAATAAGTTTGGATTGGTTGTAGTAAAAGAAAACGTTAAAAATTGTAGCCTTCCTTCTGGAAATTGCCGTGTGGATATGGTTTATGATAAAAATGGAAATATTGTTATTGGAAAAACAAATGAAGCGGCTCCAATTGGCATAAAATATATCACAACAGATACATTATTCAATGGTAGTTTTGTGGCAATTAAGACCTTAAATCCACAAAAAAATGGAGATGATTTGCCAGTAGAATATAATTTAGTCGAAAGAAATAGTTTGAAAAGAATTACTTCTCAAAGTTATATTTCTGTAAAGCGTTATGATGCTAATTTACTATTTCCTGTCATGAAAGATGGAAAATGGGGATTGATTGACACTACTGGAAAAGTTATTGCAAAACCGTCTTATAAAGATATTATGGTTACGACTGAAGGTCTTTATGGCGTAAGATATGAAAATAACAAGTACGGATTTATTGACAAAAAAGGTAAAGTTCAAGTAGCCTTTGATTACGATGAAGTCAGACCATTTAACAACGGATTAGCAATTGTTTCGAGAGGACAAGGTAAATTAGGTGTAATCAATCGTTTTAACGCTAAAATTGCTCCTTGCTTCTTCACAGAAGTAAATATTTTACCAGCAACCAAACAATTTGAATTGTTGGACAACACAGGGAATAAATATGTATTGAATAGTAATGGTGATTGCGTAACTAACTGCACGAAATTTGATGAAATAAGAAAGTTAGCCAATCAGTAACTATCAGATAAAATAGGTTTTCATAGAAATCCACTACCTTTGTAAGTAGTGGATTTTTATTTATCATACATACACAATGCTCATACACAACATTACTTACAACATTGAGAAAGAATTAGAAAATGATTTTTTGGATTGGATGAAAAACGTTCATGTCCAGAATGTCATGATTACAGGTTTTCCAAAAAGCTTTAAAATTATGCGTCTTTTGACCGAAATTGATAATGGAGGGGCAACTTTTTCTGTTCAATATAAATTTGATAGTATAGAAGGTTTTGAAGTTTTTGAAAACGAATATTTCGATGATTTAAATGCTGCCGTTGACAAACGTTACCGAGGCAAATATGTTTTCTTTCCCAGTCTTTTAGAAGAACTTTAGGAAATTTTAATCGTAATTCGATGTTTGAAAACCGCCAAAATAGGATGGAATTAATTGATTTCAAACATCGAATTGCAAAGTATTATTTTTCTTCCAATAGCTTTAAAATATCATTCATTATCGCTGGGTCGCTGGGTCTTTTAGCATTTGAGTCGATAATTTCACCTTTCTTATTCATTAGCATATATCTCGGAATGGACTGCAATTTGAAGAATTTAGCGGCTATCGAATCCCAACCGCCTACGGAATGTACATTGGTTCCATTTTCTAATTTCAAGTCTAACATTCCTTTCCGCCAATTTCCTTCAACTTCATCAATTGAAATGTAAAGAAAAACGACATCTTTCTTCTGTTTGTCAGTTAATTTATCGTGTAATTGCTTAGAATATGGAAATTCTCCACGACAAGGTCCACACCAAGAAGCCCAAAAATCTAAATAAACAACTTTTCCCTTCAAATCAGCCAATGAAAGCGTATCTCCTTTAGGTGTAACGGCTTTGAACCATTTTTTGTTATCATCTTTTTTCTTGATGATTTCTTCGTCTTTTTTCGCCATTAATTCACCGCATTTTTCTTTGACTAATGCGGTATATTTATCTGAATTGGGCGTAATATTAAGTGCTGCAAAAGTATTACGAACTGTTGAAGGAAGGCAAGCTAAACACTGACTTTCGAGCAAATAAGCCAGATAATATTGATATGATTTCAAAGGTAAATGTTCACGAGCAAAAAGATGTTTGTCATCCATTGCTTTACTCAAATCCGAATATTTGCTAAAACCGTGTTCTTTTGAATTGAAATAAGTCACGTAGTAAATCAAAAAATTACGGTACGCTGAAGAAATTAAAGCGGTTTCATCCTGAATTTTTTTGTCGTCTAAACCTTCTAAAACTGGAGTAGGTAACGAAATTACCTGCGTTTGAGCAGTATTGGCATTTCCTCTAACAACGGGATAAGCCAAAATATAATACCAATAATTCCAGCGAATTTGGTTTTCAATATACCTTTTGAATTCTTCCGAAAATTTACCTTGTTCGGGATATGTTCTATAAAAATCTGATTGAGCTTTTTTTGAGTCGTACAAACTCATTTCTAAAACGTCAATGGGCTTTTCATTGATTTTAGCAAACATTATTTGAGAACTAAAGTCAAGTTTGAATTTTTGGTAAAATTTCTCCAAAAAATCATTCTCAACCTCTCGATTACCTTTAATAGTTATAGCTTTATGGACTTCTTTTCCATCAAATGAAAGCTCTATTTTATCGTCTTTCCCAAGAAATAAAATGATTTGTTGTTGTTTGAAACGCAACTCAACAATCGCATTTTTCTCGAGCTCAAGCCCAAATTTAAAAGGCTTTTCAGCTGTAAAAATATGTTGTTTAATCTGTGGTTTTATGCCCAAAAGGAGTGGGTCATAAAAAAGCGTCAATGTGTCTCCCTGAGCATTTTCTACCGTTCCCGAAATAGTTACATTTTGAGAAAAAGACTTACTGGTGATGAGGAGTAATAATATAAACAAGCATTTTTTCATAGGATATTTTCTAAATCGTGAGCTAAATCTGTCTTAAATTATAATTGACACAAAAATCATGCAATTCAGGATTTAAAACGTTTTTTCAATACTTTTCTGATGGCGACCGTCCAAATTTCGTAACCTTTGGGGTTTAAATGTAATTGGTCAGCAATAAATATATCAGGCATTAACTCGCCGTTGGGTAAATAGAATTCCTTTTGAATGTCAAAAAAGGACGTATTTTTATTGGTTTTACAAAATGCTTTTAGCATTTTATTAAATCGTCGCTGTTCGTTAATTAGTTTTATGCGGGAAAGGCTCGGACGAACCGACATGAAAACTATTTTTGTTTTAGGTAGTTGATTTTTAGCTTTTTGCGTAAATATTTTATAGTCTTCTAAAATTGTTTCAGGCGTTTTTCCTGCCGATAAATCATTATCACCCTCGTAAACTAAAACCAATTTAGGTTCGTATTTAGCAATAATTCTATCAAAGTAAAAATTGAGATCGCTCATTTGGGAACCACCAAAACCTCGATTAATGACTGGAAATCCTGTTAAATCTTCTTTGAAATTTTTCCATATTCTGAAAGATGAACTGCCAGCTAAAAGAATTTGTCCAACCTTAGGTTTTGCCAACGAATCTTGCGTTTCAAATGCTTTAATTTCAGCAATAAAATTTTGGGCAATAGAAAAATAGCTAATAAATATACAAATGGTGGTGATAAATATTTTTTTCATTAAAGGAATTGTTAACTTTATGTTGGAAGATTATCAATAAACGCTTACCTATTAAATTACCATTGAATAGGATCTAAACCTTTGCTAATGAGATAGTTATTTGCTTGAGAAAAGTGCTTTGTTCCAAACCAACCACCGAAATTTGCCGCCATTGGTGATGGATGTTTCGCTTTCAAAATTAGATGTTTTGACCCGTCAATAACGGCTCCTTTATCTTGGGCGTATTTCCCCCAAAGCATAAAAATGACATCATGTTTTTGCTCAGAAATTACTTTAATTACTGCATCTGTGAATATTTCCCAACCTTTTTTTTGGTGAGAACCTGCTTCGCTCGCTCTAACGGTCAGAGTGGAGTTTAACAATAAAACGCCTTGACTTGCCCAACGCTCTAAGTTCCCTGATTTAGGGACTGGAATTTCTAAATCATCCTTAATTTCCTTGAAAATATTTTGTAAAGATGGAGGAGAAGCCACGCCGTCATTTACCGAAAATGACAAACCATTGGCTTGATTGAGGCCGTGGTATGGGTCTTGTCCAAGAATGACTATTTTGGTATTTTCAAAAGAGCATTTATCGAAGGCATTGAAAATCAATTTGCCCGGTGGATAAACCTTGTTATTGGAGTATTCAGTTTTGACAAATTCTACCAAATTGGTGAAGTACGGTTTCTCAAACTCATCAGCAAGACGAATTTTCCATGATTCTGCAATTTTTACATTCATAGTTTATGTTGTGAAGTGCAATAGAAGGAACCGCATTTTCGATAAAATGGGCCGATTCATAAACCTATGGCTTACAGACTATTGCATAAAGCATTTAATAAATCTTTAATTGATATTTACGACGGAGGTCATTAATCAGAAATTTCTTTTGAGCGGTAAAACTCTCAGGGTGCATCTGATTAAATAATACCTTTAGCTCCTGAAAATGTTCGGGATTTTCCCATAAAAACTTTTCAGAATCTATATTTTTTTGTTCAAGATATTGTTCAAAAACCATTGTTTAATTTGATATTAATTTTAAACTTTTATCAATCCCGAAGTGATACCTATTATTATGATAATCATAAATGAAACGCCATAAGATAACGTTAATAGAAAACACTTAACGATTGTTTTTCCCCAGCTTTGTTGATATACTTTTTTGAGGGAAATTAAGAAATAAATGAATGTTACTAAAAGTGAAGTAACTAAAAGGTAAACATTTGAATTTTCGGTAGTGTTCTTTAAAAAAATACCGTAATAAATTTGAGTTAATAAGTTAACAATTGCCCAAGCTAAAAAAATGGCAGAATGTGTATTCAGAGTAAAAACGAGATGCTGAAAATAATACCTCCATTTACTGTGTCGCTCAAAAAACCATAAGATAAATGCCGCAAAAGGGAGCATAATAAACATAATTGTTGGTAAAATACTTCCGAAAAGGATACCTTTTCTATCTACAACAAACGGAACGCCATATTTTTCTTGAATATATAGATGATATTCCTTGTCAATACTATTCTTGATTGTTAATTTATTGGAAAAAAAAGTGGAAAGTTTTTTTGCAACAAGTACAGAATCCAATTGGTCATCATTTAGCTGATAGTAAAAAGGAATAGAATCTTTAGGGATTACTAACCGCTTGAACATTCCTAAATAATAGTAATTCTTGTCGTTCTTTCTGAGAGAATAATCTTTGGCAGCATCATTAGCTCCTTTTTGTGCTTCATTTAATGGCGTTTTATGATAGTTGCTATCATTTCTGATGGTACCTAAAATGTTCTTCTTTAAAGTTTTAGCAATGGTTTTTCCAAAGTCATTACCATTCTCGAATTGTCTTTGCCTGCTAAGAGTATCCGTTTTCGCTACATTCATGACGGAAGGATTTTCACTCTTGAAGAAATCATAGCCCAGTATAAAAAAGAAAATAGCACTCACCCAAAAATACATTCTGACGGGGTGCATATATTTGACCCTTTTTCCCGAATTAAAATCTAACGTTAATTTTCCAGGATGCGTAAAAATTACCTGTGCCGTTTCAATAAATTTTGTTTCAAAAAAGGTAATACTTCCGATGAACTCCATAATCAAATCCTTCATGGGAACATTTAGATTATGATTTTCCTGTCCGCAGACATGACAAAAATTCTCTTCTCGCTCAAGAATGGTTTCGCAGTTTGGACAAATATGGGTTTTACGGCGTATTTTTCTTTTTCGCATTATTAAAGTTAAATTTTGAGTAGTTAGAGTTTAGACAAATTTAAGCAGTTTTTCCTGAGTTTGATGAATCCAAGAATCTTAAAACCAAAAAAAGTCACGAGCATAGCCCATGACTTTTTGTATAACCCTAACCCATAAAAAAATTTATGCTCTTGAAAATATTTAACTTGAATAAAGTTTAAAAAGAGTCGCCGGCATGGCCAGCGACATTTTAATAACCTTAACCCATAAAAAATATTTATGCTCTTTGTTATTTCAAATGAGTGTGATTTTAAAAAGAGTCGCCAGCATGGCCAGCGACATTTTAATAATCTTAACCCATAAAAAATATTTATGATCTTGAATTTTAAAATGAGTGTGATTTTAAAAAGAGTCGCCAGCATAACCAGCGACATTTCAATAATCTTAACCCATAAAAAATATTTATGCTCTTTAATGTCTTTTCCAATATAAGTTTGATTTTGAAAAAAGTCGCTAGCATTACTAACGACTTTTTGGACAACCCTAACCCATAAAAAATCTATGAAAAAAACTATTACTATACTTGTCGAAAATAATTAGAAAAAATAGTCGAATGACTTACCGAGAAAGAAATGAGGAGGTTTAATTAAAGAAATTAAGACCCAAATATGAGAGAATTAGCGGGTACTATAAAACACTAATGGCTACATATCATCATTACATTTGGCGGTATGCTTTGTTGACAATTAATTCTTTTACAAGATGCGTGCCAAATTTTTAAAATGCAAGTATTTTTTTAAAATATGAATAATTCTTTTTTAAAATGAGCAAAATTTAGCGTTGTTGATTTTCGTGAAATGTCAATAAGTATGCGTTTTAGGTCAAGGTTAAATTTTGAATTTTCTTCCAAATTTGTATCATCAAATAAACGAAAAGAAAATGAAATCAGAAATTTTAATTTTAGGCTCAACGGGAAGTATTGGATATGCTTTTGCAGAAAATTTAATCTCTAAAAATATTCCAATTACTGTTTTAGTAAGGGATATAGAAAAGGCGAATAATCTCTTTAAGCAGAACTCCAATGTGGAAATTATTCAAGGAGATGTTCAGGATTTAGCGTTATTAAAGAAAATATCAAGGGATAAAAAAGTGATTTTTCATGGAATAAACTATCCGTATAATCAATGGTTTGGGAATATGGATACTGCCACCCAGAAAGTTATTGATGCCGCATCACAACAAAAAGCGACGATAGTATTTCCAGGCAATGTTTATAACTACGGCAAATTACCCTTAATTAAGGACGATTCTCCTCAAAACCCCTGTTCACGTAAAGGTGCTTTACGAGTAGAAATAGAAAAAATGTTACAAGAGGCTGCTAATTTGGGTAAATGTAATGTTTTGAATGTTTGTTTACCTGATTTCTGGGGGCCAAATGTGTTGAATGAGGGTATTAAACCTATTTTTATGAATGCTTTAGCTGGAAAAGCTTTGCCTTATATTGTCAGAGATGATATTCCTCATCAGATGGTTTTTACAAAAGATGCGGCTGAAATGATGGTAAAATTAATGCAGAAAGGAGCGGAGAAACCATACGAATATTATAACTACGGCGGGCAAGTCCATCCAACTGTGAAAAGTTTTTTGAATCAAATTTCTCGTATTGCCAATGCTCCAGAAAAAATTACGCTTCACTCAAAGTGGATTTTTAGTGTATTGGGGTTATTTATACCAATGATGAAAGAGATTAAAGAGATGCTTTATTTGTTTGAAGGAACGGTGATTTTAGATGATACCAAGGTGCGAAAATTATTTCCAGATTTTAGAGAAACACCCTTGAATGAAGCGATTTTGGAAACGTTAACTTGGTTTAAAAATAATCAATAATCAAAATGAAAAATATATTGAAACTTGAAGAATTGGCTGGATTTTTATTGGGAGTGCTAATTTTTAGCCGTTTAGATTTTGCTTGGTGGTATTTTCCATTGTTAATTCTTACCCCTGATATCGGAATGCTGGGTTATTTGATACATCCTAAAGTTGGAGCGTGGGTGTATAATTTATTTCATCATAAAGCCTTAGCAATAATGACTTTAGTAATTGGCTTTTGGCAAAACAATCAAGTAATCATGCTTTCGGGAACAATTATTTTTGCTCATGCCGCTTTTGATAGGATGATGGGATACGGATTAAAATACGAGGATAGTTTCAATAATACGCATTTGGGAAGAGTTGGTAAAGAGAAAAATTAAGCGACCATCTGAAACGTTTTTCGGTAAACGGTTGGCGTCTGTCCTGTCCATTTTTTAAAAGAACGAAAGAATACACTGGGTTCAGAATAGCCGAGTAAATAAGCGATATCGGTGGTACTTAGTTGTGCTTCACGCAAATGTTTAGTTGCTAAATTCTTACGAATTTCATCGAGGAGTTGCTGAAAAGTAACTCCTTCATCTTTTAGTTTTAGCTGGATTGAACGAATACCAATCCCCAAATTTTTGGCAATATTTGAAAGAGTCGGTTCTTCCCCTTTTAATTCCTGCAAGATTTCTTTTTTGATTCGCTCTTTAAGGGATTCTGTTGGCTTTAGACTGTTTAAGATTGAATTGGCGTGAATTTCAAATAAAGAGAACAAACTTGGATTTGCGTTTAAAATAGGTAAGTCTAAATATTTTCTCTCAAAGACTAATCCAGAAAAATGACTATCGAAAATGATATCTGCTCTTTTGAAAATACGACGATATTCTGCAAGATCATTTGTATAAGCAGGATAATCAAAATGGACAGCATTTAGTTTGATTGTCTGTCCAAGCATTTCATTTATCGCTGAATAATAGATTGAAAAAGTAGATTCATACGCATAATGCGGGGCAAAAATATCAGCACTGGGTTCTGATATAGTAAGATATACCAAGTCTCCATTAATAATTAAAGAAGTTTTACTGGCATCACAAACGATATCTTGGTATTGGCATAGTTTCCCCAAGGCTTTGCCTAAAGTCGGACTGTGCATCATTACATACGCTAAAATTCCTACTGAAATGGAACTAATCATTTCGCCAATGTGCAGGGGTAAAAACTCGTCGCCCGTCATTTTAATGGCTTCTTTCCATAACTCTTGAGCCAGAGCAATCGGTAAACGATTGTCCGGATTTTGTAAATCTTGCGGTAAAATTCCTACTTTTTTACAAAGTAAATTGTAGTCAGCTCCTTTTTGTTGAGCGGCGTAGAGGATTAAGTTGAAAGAAGAAACGGAAAGGACGTGTGCCATTGAATTAACTATGAGGGAATAAGAGACAATGAAACGAATTTCATTATCTCCTAATATTTTTACTTAATATATCTCCAATCTTCATTGCCTTTTAAAGCTAATAAAGTATGATAAATTAAGTCAATTACTTTTTGAACATCATCTTTTGAAACCGTTTCAACGGTTGTGTGCATATATTTCAATGGTAAAGAAATTAATGCTGATGCTACACCTTCGGTTGCATACGCAAATGAATCTGTATCTGTACCAGTTGAGCGTGAAACTGCTTGACGTTGAATGGCAATTTCTTTTTCGGCTGCTACATCAATGATAAAATCACGTACATTATTTTGTACCGCAGGACCATAACAAATAACGGGACCGTTTCCACATTTTAAATCTCCTTGTTCTTTTTTATTATACATCGGAGATTGTGTGTCATGAGTAACGTCGGTAATAATTGCCAAATCTGGTTTCAAACGTCTTACAATCATTTCTGCACCACGTAAGCCAATTTCCTCTTGTACGGCATTGACAACATAAAGTGTAAAAGGTAGTTCAACATCGTTCTCTTTCAACATTCTCGCAACCTCGGCAATCATATACCCCCCCATTCGGTTATCCAAGGCACGTCCCACAAAATAACGGTCGTTTAGTTCCATTAAGCCATCTTTAAAAGTTACGACCGTTCCCACGTGAACGCCCATTTCTTCAACTTCTTTTTTATTGGTAGCCCCCAAATCAATAAAAATATCATTGACCGTCGGAGCTTTATCTTTAGCAGTATCTCTCACGTGGATAGCAGGATATCCGAAAACCCCATTGACCACCCCATTTTTAGTATGTAAATTACAACGCATTGAAGGAGCAATAACTGCATCTGAACCACCATTACGACGGACGAAAATGTATCCATTGTCATCAATGTAATTCACAAACCAAGAAATTTCATCGGCATGGGCTTCGATAACCACTTTATAGTCGCTACTACCTTTGATAACGCCAACGGCAGTTCCGTAAACGTCAATAATAGTTTCGTCGATATACGGTTTAAGGTAGTCTAACCAAATTTGCTGTCCCGAGGCCTCAAAACCCGTAGGCGAAGCATTGTTTAGGTATTCGTAGAGGAATTTTTTACTGTTTTCGTTCATGTTGTTATTGGAAATTTTATTTTTAACAAAAATACAAAACCCCAAAGGTTTTCAAAGTCATAAAACAAAAAAGTCTGCATAACAATTTGCTATGCAGACTTTTTTGTTTTTTCTAAAAGAGATTATGAAACTCTAATTTTCATACCAGCTTTCACTACATTTCCTTTAATTCCGTTCAATTTTTTCAGTTTATCAATTGATATTCCTCCGTAACGTTGAGAGATATTCCAAAGGGTATCGCCGTCTTGAACGCTATGAAAACGAGTTTTACCTCTTTTCACAGATTCTTTTTCACGGTGATTATTATGGGCATATTTGACTTGACTGGTAACGGCTTTTTCTTTGTAAATAACCAATTTTTGACCAGGTTGAATCATCGTTTTTTGCAAATGATTCCAAACCTTAATGTCATAAACTTCTACATCAAACTTATCCGCAATCTCAGTTAGGTTATCTTTTTTACGAACCGTATAATATTTTTTTACGGGCTTTTTATTAATAACCACATCCTCTATATCATCTTCAACAACTTCTTGTTCCACAATCATCTTGGGTTCGGTAGTCGTTGCCCCAATTACTGGAGTCGTAATAATAATTGGTTTGTCATCATTACTTGCCAATACTTCTGTATTCTGTTGAATAGTTTCAATAAATACTGGAGGAAGTTTGGTGGCAGAGTCAAGAATTGCTTGGCGATTTGCCTTAAAAAATGCAATATCTGTTTTTGGCAAACGCAATGCAAAATTACGGGTATGTCCTGGTAAAATGTGCGTAAGTATATGTGGATTTAGTTTCTGAATATCTTCTAAATTAATAGAACTCAAGCTCGCTAATTTGTCTAAATCTAAATATGAATTGATTTGAATTGTATCGTGAGCAATGGCTGTCTCAATGTTTTCGGGGAAAATATCATGAGAATCAGCGTGATTAATCATATATACCATTCCGATATATTGAGGTACATATCCACGAGTTTCACGAGGAAGACAGTTGTAAATGGCCCAGAATGTTTGTCCACCATTGCAACGACGAATCGCCCTTCTTACATTGCCAGGGCCCGTATTGTAAGCTGCTAAAACTAAATGCCAATCTCCAAAAATATTATATAGCTGACGCATATAACGACAAGCAGCCTCAGTTGCTTTGTCAGGGTCAAAACGTTCGTCGATGTATTCGTCTATTTTTAATCCAAAATCTACACGGGCTGTTTTAGGCATAAATTGCCAAAGGCCGCCTGCACCTGCTTTTGATATTACTTTAGGATTTAAACCTGATTCAATCAATGAAAGATATTTTAACTCATCTGGTAAGCCATATTTTTTCAAATATTTCTCGTAAAGAGGAAAATACACACCTTTACGTTCCAACATTGTTTTGGTAAATGATGGTTTACGATAGGCAAAATATTCTACAAATTGATGTGTTGTAGCATTATACGTTAAGGGGATTTCCTTTTGCAAAGCCAACAAACGTGGTTGAACAATGTTTGGGTCAATCAGCCAAGTTTGCTCCAAAACAACGGGTTGTGGAGTTGTAACAGGAGTTGCAACAGTCACGACTGTATCAGTTGAAACGGGCTGTTCTTGGCTGCCAGTAACTTGGGCATTCATGGTTACACTTGCCAATAGCAATGCACCGAGAATGTACGAGCGAATTGTGGCGATTATCATAAAGTAAGGAATTAATTGGCTGTGGTATAAGCGTTTAATGTTCATCTACTTATTACAAAATTATAAAAAATAACCGAAAATGCTAACCTTTTTTATAACGGTATAAGATAAAGGTAATAATGAGAAATTAATTTTCACCAAATATAATTTCTTACTTTTCTCTACAATACCCAATAAATTTTGTCAAACGTAGTCGATACCTTACGCAATACTGTTCGCAAAAGATAATAGTTCTGCTTCTTGAAATGCTCCTGCCATAATTTGAAAACCGATTGGTAATCCTTCATTATCCAGGCCATTAGGAATGGAAATGGCGGGTAATCCTACCACATTTGCTTGTACTGTGAATAAATCTCCTAAGTACATTTGAATTGGATCGGCTGTTTTTTCTCCTAATTTATAGGCAGTTGTTGGCGTAGTTGGGCAAACTAAAAAGTCATAATTTTCTAATAAATTGTCCGTAAATTCTTTAATTAATCGTCTGACTTTCTGGGCTTTAGTATAGTACGCATCGTAATAGCTGGCACTTAAAACGAACGTTCCTAACATGATTCTCTTACGAACTTCTTTGCCAAAACCTTCGAATCTTGTTTTTTTGTAGAGAGACATTAAATCGGTTGCCTGTGGACTTCGGTAGCCGAATTTCACTCCGTCAAAGCGTGATAAATTTGAACTTGCCTCGGCGGTGGTTAAAATATAATAGGTTGGTAAAAATGACTGTATCAACGGAAAATCAACCGCTTCAACGTTATGCCCCTGAGATTTCAGGAACTCTAATTTCGCTAAAGTTGCTGCTTTTACTTCGGGCTGTAAGCCTTTACTTTCAACGGCATCTTTCAAATAACCGATTCTTAGTTTAGAACGCTTTGATTGTAGTTTTGAGTATTCATCAACGGGTAAATTTGAAACGGTACTGTCTTGTTCGTCTTTTCCAGCGATAACTTCTAATAAAATAGCGGCATCTTCCACTGATTTTGTAATTGGTCCAATACAGTCAAAAGAAGACGCATAGGCAATTAAACCCCAACGTGAAACTCTTGAATAAGTGGGCTTTAGGCCAACTAAGCCACAAAATCCTGCGGGCATACGAACTGAACCTCCAGTGTCTGTTCCCAATGAAGCTAAACACATATCAGCCTGAACTGCTACGGCTGATCCGCCCGATGAACCACCGGCAACTCTATTTTCGCCAATTTCATTTAGGCAAGGACCAAAAGCTGAATTCTCATTGGTCGAACCCATCCCAAATTCATCGCAGTTTTGTCGCCCAATAATAATGGCATCTTCGTCTAAAACTCGTTGTACCGCAGTAGCATTAAACTGAGATTCAAAACCGTCTAATATTTTACTGCCCGCTTGCGAAATGTGGTCTTTGTAGCAAAGTAAGTCTTTGATTCCCAATACCATTCCCGCCAATTTTCCCGCTGTTTTATTTTTTATTTTAAGGTCAATAGCATCTGCTTTCAGTAAAGATTCTTCGTCATAAACTGAAAGAAAAGCATTGAGTTTTTCATTCTTTTCCTTAATATTTTTGAGATAAAATTCTACTAATTGACGACAAGTGATTTTGCCTGCGTAAATGTCTGCTTGAATAGACTTTAATGTGGTATATTTTTGCATAAAATTTTGTAGGACAGGTTTCCCAACCTGTCAATTCAGTATCTTGACAGGTTGGAAAACCTGTCCTACTTAAAAA
>JAZKDE010000021.1:60189-67768 GCA_040387735.1 Bacteroidota bacterium | reverse complement strand
CCGTACGGACTACAATTAGTGATTGAAAAATCCTAAAACATTTAAAAGCCCTTAATAGTAATATTAGGGGCTTTTTGTTTATTTAAATTTGGCAATATTCTCTAATTAGTTCAGTAGAATCAACAAATAAAAAGTAAAGAAAATTATTCTTCCTCAAGTATTAATATTTTGTTAGCTTCGTTAATTTCATCATCAATGATGGTGTGAGCCATATTTGGGTAGATTTTTTCAGTAACAGTTGCTCCTAAATCTCTAAAAATATTGCTTGTGGCATACACTCGTTCTACTGGTACGTGGAAATCGGGGTTGCTTGAACCAATGAAAATAGGAGTGCCTGCAAAATTTCCTTGGTAGCGGTCGTTTTTCACCGAATCACCGATAAGACCACCCGTAAAAATAAATGCTCCGCCAAATCTTTCGGCATTTCGTCCCAAAAATTCTGATGTTAAACAGGCTCCTTGCGAAAATCCCGTGAAATAAATATTCTTTGCTTCAAAACCTTTCGCTTTCAACTGATTGACCAAAGTTGTCAATAAATCTAATGCCGAAGATAAATAGGGTTCATTTTGTATTTCGGGGGCTAAAAAACTTTGAGGATACCATGTATTTCCCGTTGCATTTGGAGCTACGAAGGCAAAATCTTTCACCAATAGATGGTCAGCTAAACTCAAGATACTTTGGGCATTGGCACCACGTCCGTGCACCATGATTAAAACTTTCTTAGCTTCGTCGAGTGATTTACCGCTAAAAACTGTATTTCCTATTTTATGAATTGTCATGATTATATTCTTTTAGTAAAATTAAAATGTACTTGCCATAACAAATCTTACGGCAAGTACACTGATTAAAATTAGGCTTTTACGGCATATTTTTCCAAGGTTTTTTCCAAAGAAATTGGTGGTAAAAGTTTTTCAATATTGCTTCTGTTTTGCTCTTGCCAAGGTGGTAGTTTTAATGCAGTACCCAAGTTTTTAACCGTTTCATCTAATGAAAATCCTGGAGGATTAGTGGCTACTTCAAATAATACACCACCTGGTTCACGAAAGTAAATTGAATGAAAGTACTGTCGGTCAAGTACTTGCGTTGGTGTGTAATTTTTGGAAAGTAATATTTCACGTACTGCTTTTTGGCTTTCATCGGTTGGAGTATCAAAGGCAATATGATGTACAGTACCGATGCCACCTTGTCCATAACTTTGGGTGGAATCCCAGAGAATATCTACGTATTTGCCTGCAAGTCCTCCTTCGGTATTCTCGGGTACGTAACGTCTTCTTACACCTGCTTCACCAATAAATTTATATCCTAAATTACCTGTTAGCAATGCTTCAGTACGTTCATAGCTGGTTTCCCACAACTCACTGCCCCAAAAACCTCGAATTGCATATTCAGCAGGAATATGACCATAAGTAAATGATGGACGAATGTCATCATCATTCGCAATTAATTCTAAGCCTAAACCATCTGGGTCTTCAAAATAAATAACTGCTTCGTTGAAACGACTTTGTGGTTGTTTATATTTAATATCATATTGCTCAAAACGTTTCATCCAATAATCAAGGGCATTCATCGGTATTGAAAACGAAGTAGTAGCTGCCTGCCCAATGCCTTGTTTTCCTCTGTAAGGACTCACTCCGAATGGGAAAAAAGTCATGATACTACCCGCTTTGCCTGTTTCGTCGCCGTAATAAAGGTGATATACATCGGGTGCATCAAAATTGATTGTTTTTTTGACTAATCTTAAGCCTAAAAAGCCTGCATAAAAATCAAGATTTACTTGTGGGTCTGAAGCCATTGCTGTAATGTGATGCAAACCTGTTATTAATGGAGTTTTCATAATCTATTGTTTAAATGTTTTTCTCTAAAAATTTATGTTACAAATGTACAGCGGGCTTTAAAGCAAGAAAATGGCAAAAGACTGGTAGGTGTTGTCAAAATAACGGATTTCTATTTTTTATAAAAAATATTTATTCCAGAAGGATAGAAAATCAAACTGCTAAGCATTATTTTGTAAAATAAGACGCAAGATTCTAAACCATATACAAATCAATATTATATGTCCCCAAAAATTAGAATACAATCCTTACAATCGCCATTTGTGTATAAAACGATGGAGGCGATTGAAGCCGAAAAGCCTTCAAGGAAAAGCGATATTCAGCCACACCGTCATAATTTTTTTACTATTATTGCCGTAGAAAATGGCATAGGGAATCATCAAATAGATTTCAAAAATTACCCATTAACGCCTTTTACGCTGTATTTTATTTCGCCAGAGCAAATACATCAGCTTGAAATAGAGCCTAATACTGCAAGTCAGCTAAAAGGTCATGTGATGATGTTTACGCCTGATTTTATGTTGGAATACAGTATTTCGGCTGTACAATTGACCGAGATGGCTCTGTTTTTTAATTGCGATGAATCAAAGCCACTAACTCTAACGGCTCCTGAAATGGGAAGGCTTTTACTTTTTTTTGAAAAATTCAAAAATGAAACAGAAGAAAATACTGTATACAAATGGGAAACTCTGGGGGCTTGGTTAAAGTTATTTCTGTTGGAATGCAGTCGTTTAAAACACCAAAATCAACAAAAGAACATTAAGTTGGAAAAACGACAGGCAGATATTGTTCGGCATTTTAAAAACGATGTGGAAACTCATTTTAAAAGTTGGCATCAAGTAGGCGATTATGCCGATGCTCAACACCTGACGAGTAATTATCTAAATGAAATTATCAAATCTGAAACGGGTACGTCGGCAAAAGATTTTATTCTCAATCGTTTGATGTTGGAAGCAAAGCGTCTGGCTCGTTTTTCTGAGATGTCGGCTAAAGAAATTTCATATTCGCTTGGTTATGAAGACGTTGCTCATTTTAGTAAATTCTTCAAAAAGTGTGAGGGAGTTTCATTTTCAACTTTTAGAGAAAACGCTTAATAAAGTTTATATTTTTAAAAACCATGATTTTGACAACAGAAATCATGGTTTTTCTATTTTTTGATACCAAGAATGCCAATACTTTTGTTAAAAAATAAGGTTCTGAAAATTGTTTAGACAAGATGCCTTACCGTTTTTAAAATATTCAAAATTAACTCTTTATGAAAAATACTGATTATATAAAAGGCATTCACCATGTAACCGCAACGGTCAATGATGCCCAAGAAGATTATCATTTTTATACCCATATTTTGGGTATGCGATTGATTAAAAAAACCGTGAATTTTGATAACCATAATGTTTATCATTTTTATTATGGTGACCAAGTGGGTACGCCAAGCACGATTTTTACGACTTTTCCTTACAAGGGACAGCCTAAAGTTCAACTAGGAGAAGAGGGTACTGGCCTCATCATTGCAACCGCACTTTCGGTGCCAGCAAAATCATTGCCTTTTTGGACTAAACGCTTACTGGAATTTGGGATAATAGTAACTGAGGGAGAGCGTTTTGGACAATCCTATCTTTGGTTTCGAGATCCTTCGGGTCTGCAAATTGAGCTAATTGGCGACGAAAATGACACCCGTAAGGCTTGGATAAGTGCGGGAGAAAATGATATTACTGATGCTGAAGGCGTAAAAGGTATTCATCATGTAACCTTGTCAATTGCACCAGAACATTGGGATTTGATGCTCGAATTTTTACAGTCAGAAATGAATATGAGTCTGGCTGCCCAAGAAAATAACCGTGTTAGATTGAATGTAAATGGTGGCGGAGCGGGTAAATACCTTGAAATGCGACGGGATGAACAAACTTCACGTGGGCGAAATGGGATTGGTACGGTACATCATGTAGCGTGGATTGTGGAAGATGATAATGCCTTAATGACTATGCGAGATAGATTGATTGAGCGAGGTTTTGTGCCAACAGATATGAAAGACCGAAAATATTTTCACTCGGTTTATTTTCGTCCTTATGCGGGTATGTGGTTTGAAATGGCGACCCTGCAACCTGGATTTACCATTGATGAACCTGAACAAGAATTGGGTGAGCATCTGCTTTTGCCCGAATGGGAGGAGGTAAATCGGGCTGAAATAGAAGCTAATTTACCCAAAGTGGGATAAATATTTTCCCTCGATAATATCTTGAAATTAGTTTAAACAGGTTCATTATAAAAAAGATTCTTATGGAATTCACCATTAAAAATAATACAGATAACCTCCGATTTGAGTTGAAAGTAGCATCAGAAACGGCTTTTTTAGAATACCGATTTTATAAAGATTCAATTGCTTTGATGCACACTGTTGTACCTCTCGAATTAGAAGGAAATGGGATCGGTTCGGCATTAGCTCATTATGCTTTTGAATATGCGAAAGAAAACCAATTTCCAGTGATGGTATATTGTAGTTTTGTGGCTAATTTTTTGAAAAAACACCCCGAATATATTGAACAGTTAGATAAGCATTATCATAAATAAGGAGAATTGCCTATCAACTCTTTCCAAATCAAAAATAAATGAAATTTATATATCAATCATTTCCCAATAGAGTTTATTTTGGTCAGGGAAAAATTGTCCATTTAGCTGAAATAATCAAAGAGATTGGGGCGGCTCGATTATTTGTGGTCGCAGGAAACAGGTCGCAAGCTATCGTGGATAATCTTATTGAGTGTTTTGGAAGAGAAGAGGTGTTGCATTTTTCAAAAGTAATTCAGCACGTACCCAATTCTGTTGTAGAAGAAGCTCTTTCTGCTACCGATTCTCACCAATCAGATATCATCGTTGCCATTGGTGGAGGGTCAGCTATTGGTTTAGCAAAAGGTATAGCACTGAATAATCGGCTTCCAATTGTGGCCGTTCCGACTACTTATGCTGGTTCGGAAATGACAAATATGTACGGTATCAGTGAGAATGGAATAAAGACAGTCGGCAGAGATTTATCGGTGTTACCCAAAATCGTAATTTATGATACCGACCTTACTGCCGAAATGTCCCTTTCATTAGCTGCTACCAGTTCAATGAATGCGATGGCACATCTAATAGAGGCCATTTATGCTTTTGATATCAACCCAATTACCTACCAAAATTCATTGATTGGTATTCGTAATTTGATGGAGGGTATGGAAGAAATGATAACCGAAAATTCGTTAATTAATGCCAATGAAAAACTACAATTTGGCGCTTATTTAGCAGGGAAATCATTGTGTGAGGTTTCGATGGCATTACATCACAAAATGGCTCACGTATTAGGTGGCACTTTTGACATGGATCATGGTAAAGTGCATACTGTTCTATTGCCTTATGTGTTAGATTTTCAGATGAAAGGGCTTTCAGCTCTTGTAAAAGAAGATTTGAAACGAGCATTGAAAAGTGATAATCCACCTCAAAAATTAAAATCTTTGGCTCAATCAATGGGAGCATCCACTACGCTTAAAGAGATAGGTTTAGCGTATGAATTAATACCCAAAGCAACTAAAATGATAGCAGCCATTAAATTAAAAAATCCAATAAATATAACCGAAAGTAATATTGAAGATTTATTAAATGACTGCTATCATGGGAAACTGCGAAAGACAAAATAAATTTTAATGAAGACTAAAAATCTCACTCAAAGGCGAAATGTTGAAATAGAAATTTTATTCTTTTTCATCGGTGTTTAGTCAAACTACTTTTTGTCCTTCCAGTAATTCCATCAGAAAACAAACGAGGTTTTCTGATGGAATTACAAACACTTTTTAAAAAGATAGTGTTTGTTTTATTTCACTACCACATCACCATTCCGCCATTGTTCTACCGTCGGAAACCAAATAGATTGATATTCGGCATAACGTTGGAGTTCATAATGGTCGTCAACAAACTGATTAGAGCGTTTTGTAAACGTAAAATTTAATTCCGAATACTGGCTTGCCCGATTGTACGTCCAAACTTCTTTGTCTCTTGTACGGGTAATTCGCACAGGGTCGCCCATGATGATGAAGACCATTCCTTTGTCGGTTTTCCAACCTTCTTTGTAGCTTGTAAACATCTTATTTGCTTGTTCCACACGCTGATAAAATGCTTTAATAGTACGTTTGGCCGTTGCTTGATTCCCCTGCATGATATTTAACCAATAATTATCAAGTGTTCGCTTGGGTTCTTTAGAATTATACAAATCGGTAGTTTCAACGTTGGTACTCATATAAATTAGCGGTCGCACTAATTTTTCGGGACGAGTTATTTTTGGAAAACGCTTATCCGCTACCACCATTCCAATGCCAAAAGACTCCGTTGTATCTCTTGAAAAATAATAAAGGGCATCGTGCGATAATACAATTGGCGTGTTTGAACTGATGGTGAAAGCAGAATCCACGTATAAACTTTTTGAAGCGGCTCTGGGCGTTGTGGACATCGGCGAAATGGCCGCATCAAATTCGTATTTATAACGAAAGGCATTGAAAGTTTGCTTTCTATTATCCAAACTCCGTAAAATAACGGTGTCTTCAACGGTGAAGAAGTTTTTGGCTAAGGGTTTTTTCCCTGTTTTATCAAAAAACATAAAGTAATCTCCAACTTTGCCCGATTGAAACCTCACAAAACAATCATTGGTTGTTTTGTTGTTAGTTTTCAAATCTCGAATTTCCGTAAGGACTAACCCCGTAAAGATTTCTTTGGGTTTAGGAATATCAAACCAAACGATAAAAAGTCCGTTGTCTTCTGAAATATTTTCTGAATTAACCGTAACTGTTCCAGAACTTAATAATTGCTGTTTTACCGAATAATCAGGGTACAAACTATAACTTATCGCAAATTCTTTCATCACATCACTCGCAGTGAGGCTTCGGTCGGCATTAATGCTAAGGTAAATTCTTACGGAAGAACCATTGTCTTGAAATCTACTTTTGCTGATGAGTCTTTGTAACGCAATTCTGCTATCTAATTGAGTATTAGCCTTTTTTACATTAGGATTTGTTGCAGTACAGCCTATTAATAATGCGGCAGAAAGGTAGGTAAACAGTATTTTTTTCATGTATTGAGAATCGAATTTATTCTTATAACGAATTCAATTTAGGAAGTATTTTTCTGATGTCAAGCAAAAGCGGTAAATTTGGCATAAAATTGTTAGATAAATTCTTAAAACAACTTTGCGGGATAAATTTCCGTGAAATGAATGAGTAAAATATATCCAGAAAATCATGTACAAAACTACCGAAATTGCCTCCTCTGAAATCATTTCTGATAATCCTGTTCACCAGCGATTATTGTTTCCATATATTGAAGTAGCCAAAGTGGTTTCGGGAAATTTACTCGAAATTGGCTGTGGTACTGGTCGTGGCGTAGCGGTTTTAGCTCCTTCTATTTCCAATTATACGGGCGTTGATAAAAACGAACCTTTAATGACCAAGCTTGCCTCGGAATATCCGAACTTCAAGTTTATTGATATGTTTTTGCCTCCATTGAAAGGTTTGGTGGATAATACTTTTGACTATATCGTTACTTTTCAGGTAATTGAACACATTGAAGATGATAACGAATTTATCAAAGAGGCTCATCGTGTACTAAAACCTGGTGGAAAGTTGATTTTGACGACGGTAAATCGTAAGTATTCGCTTTCGAGAAATCCTTGGCACGTGCGTGAATATTTGGCGAGTGAATTGAAAAATTTAATCCTAAAACATTTT
>JAZKDE010000021.1:0-60179 GCA_040387735.1 Bacteroidota bacterium | reverse complement strand
GGGTGTTCACGGAAATCCAAAAGTGATGGCTTATTATGAAGAAAATAAGCGTTCAGTCGAAAAAATTACTCGTTTTGATATTTTCAATCTTCAATATCGTTTGCCAAGATGGATGTTGCAAATACCTTATGATATTGCCAATAGAATGAGTAGAAATATTATTCAAAAATCAGATAATCAATTAGTTACGGGTATTACACACGAGGATTATTTCTTGAATGATGACGCAGAAGAATGTTTTGATTTCTTTTATATCGCTACGAAGTAGGGTTAGGGGGAAATCTAATATTATGATTTTTGGTTTGTTTGGTTTTAGAATTATTTATACTTTTATTTATAAATAACTCTAAAACCAAAATTATATGAATCTGTATCGTATCTCCCTGATTTGTTGCGTTTGTTGCTTCCTTTGGGCCTGCCCTGGCAGTATTTTTTCTTCGAGAGATGGTGATTTTATGGATAAAATTATTCCTCTGACTGAATTCAATTCAGAATTTGATGACTATAATTCGACTTTACCCATGAATAAAAGTGGAGAAGGATTTTTAGTATTTTCTTCAAAAAGAGAGAAAAAAAATTATTTCAACTTAGTTTCATTTCCTGTAAGAGTAGATAATAAAGATGCCAGTAATCCAATTGCTACTTCTAATATTGGATATGGCTCTGATTATATTGCCCTCCATAATTTTGTTGCAGGGTATATCGCTAAAACATCGGGCAATCATAATGTATTAGGCCCTTATGTGTTAAACAATTATAATCTTACCAATTTTGGGAATTCTCAAAAAAATCAGTTTTTATACTATGCTGACGATTCTGCTGGAAATCTTGATATAAAAGTTATTTATCAAAATAATACTGAAACCGTTGGCCCTGTAAATGTCGATTTTCTGAATTCCAAGAAAGATGATGCTTATCCTTTTATTAGTCAATTAGGAGACAAAATCTATTTTTGTTCAAATAGAGATGGAAGTTTTGATATTTATGAGGCTACGGTTGGAGATAAAAGTAGCACCGATAGTAAAACAAATATTACTCAACAAATTACGAAGCCTTTAGAAAGTAAAATTGAGAAAATGAGTGTGTTATCATCTCTATTTGATGATAAATGCCCTTTCTTGAGTTATAATATTTTGGTCTTTACATCCAATCGTGCGGGAGGATTTGGGGGATATGACATTTATTATTCAGTTAAAAAGGATGGAAAATGGTCTGAACCAATCAACGCAGGTTCTCGAATCAATACCGAATACGATGAATACCGTCCAGTAATTATCGCTGAAAATTCTTTCAACTTCCCGTTAATGATATTCTCGTCAAATCGGAAAGGTGGAAAAGGTGGTTTTGATTTGTACATGACTGGACTTCTGAAAAGTTATTAAAACCGAGTTCTGTTGCGTCCATAATTATAAAAAGAGGGTCAAAACTGAAATTCAATTTTGACCCTCTTTTATTTTTCTCCCAAATTACCGATTAACTTCTCGGCATCATTTTGTAGGTAATATTTACTCTTTCCGTTCTTTCATCAACGATTCCTGCGTAAAAACCCGCAAAAACGGCTGCCGTTGGAATATCTATTTCATTTAGATTACTGATATCCCATTTCACTTTACGAGCGTCAATACCCATGTGCAAGATTAACTGATTTTTACCTTTTTCGATAATATCCCAAGCTACTTCTTGACCATCTTCAAATTCCATTAACAACTTCGTATTGTTGTCTTTTAAGTCCCAAGTTCCGATGTGTTTTTTCCCACTTTCATCGGTATAAACTACATTTTCATCGGCTGAAATTTTGAAAGACTCTTTTGAAAAATCATGCAAGTTGGCATCAATGCCACGTTCGTATAATACATTTTTGCGGGCATCCGCTTGGTAATTCACGACATTCACAATCCAGTTTCTTGATAACATTTTTACTAATGTTTCATCGTCCACTTCTTGGACAGCTACTGATTGGTTTTTCTGGGGAGAAAGATTACTTTGTTGTTGCTTAACTTTACAAGCATAAGTTACTGAGCCAAATACTAAAATGGCAACAGCGAATTTAATTAATTTTTTCATCTCCTTACTTTTAGATTTATGTAAATCTCTTTTGATTTACGTTAACAAATAATTAAGCTCAGACTCCGACAGGGAAGGCTGTTTTAGAAATAAATAATTAATTTAAGGGTGGTTAGTGTTTTAGGATTATTTCGTGGAAATGTTTTCCTGTGATACGTCAGGAATAAGAAAAGATAATGGATAAATTGCTGATTTTCAGCAAATTGAGGTTGGTTATATTTGTGCGACTTCAAAGAACGAATTGTACATTTCCACAAACGGTCTGCAAAGATAACACATTAATTATTAAAAAAGCAAGCCGTTTAATAAAAAAGCTAAATTGTACTATTGCTTGATTCGTATAATTATACCTTTTCAGTATTGATTTTTTGATTTTCATAGGGAATAGTTTACGAGTAGTAATTCAATAAAAAAACCGCATCTTTTCAGAAACGGTTTCAAGAAAAAATGCGGTTTTACGACAAATGGATAGATTAATTTAGTAAATATTACCGCTGAAGGAATTGAGTTAATTCGTAAAAATAAATACTATATATTAGTTTTATTTTTTCAAAATTGGCTCTAATATTTTGAGTTTTCCGTCAATTTTAAAATCGTATTTCAAGCCAAGTATTTCGGTAATCATTGGGTAAATGTTTACGTTTTCAAACTTTTCAATTTTTATTTGTGATTTAAATGCTGGCCCCCATGCAAAAAATGTGGCGTGCATATCTTCAATGGCGGGGTCAAATCCGTGTTTGCCTGGTGTGGTTGATTTACCCGTTATACCAAAAACTTTGGGTAAATGTGGTACTAAAAGTATGTCACCAATTCTATTAAATTTATCGTCTTTTGCTCTGTAATGCCAACGTTTAGGAATACGTTTTGCCAAATAAACATCAAAATCTTTCGCTTCTTTTTTCAAAGCTTTGTAAGTTGGTTGAATATCATTTTTATCCTTTGCGTAAAGGTGTAAAAGGGCATCCCCCCGAGGAATTGTAAATTTTGTTGGGTCAATTGATTTAGGTAATGGCATGGTATGCTCATTGTCCACTTTGGTCATTCCGTGGTCAGATACAAATACAAAATTGACAGGTAAATGCAATGAATCTACGGTGGCTACCAATTTCGCTATGCTATTATCCACAAAATGGACTGCTTCTTCTACTGGCTTTGAGTCTGGTCCAAAAGTATGGGCTTCGTGGTCAACTTCGGGAAAATAAAATGTGATAATATGAGGCCGTTTATCTTCGGGTAACTGCAACCAATTTTTAACTGCTTGAATACGAGTATCAATGTCAATTTTTTCGTTGTAATTGTAATAGTAAGTCGGGAGAGTATTTTGAATATTACTCTCAGAAGCTACCCAATAGAAACTGGCACTTAACATTTGTTGTTGTTCTGCCAAAACCCATAAAGGCGTTCCTCCGTACCAAGAACCATCCGCAACGGCTTTTTTATTTCCCATTCCGTAGCCTTCGTTTCTTTGGGGGTCATAAAATGAATTATCTACCAGTCCATGATGCGAAGGATATAAACCCGTGACAATACTGTAATGGTTTGGAAAAGTAAGCGATGGGTACGAAGATTGCATATAGGAAGCTGTAACACCATCATTACTTAATTTTCGAAGATTTTTTGCTTGGTATTTATCCGTAAAATCAGCCCGAAAACCATCGGCAGAAATCAGAATAACGTAAGGCTTTTGTTCCTGTTCTTTGCTATTAGTGCGGTTAGGAATTATTTGTTGGGTTAAATCTTGAGCCAAAGTTGAAAAATAACTGAGGAATAAAAAGACGGGAATCAATCGTTTTAGCATTGTTTTGATGGGGAATACTACCGATATTCTGATAGATTTGTTTTTTGAAATTTGTTGAAATGGGTAAGAAGTAAAATGAATACCTCTTATAAAGGCAATTTAGTCCATTCCTTAGCAATAATCAAAATATATTTAAATGGTTTTGTTATTCACGATTTTGGAGATGTGGTTAATAAAAAAGGCACAGTCTCGGAGAAACTGTACCTTTTCGTAATTTTATCATTGCGTATTTTATTGTAATTTCAACACAACTGCTCCAAGCGGAGGAATCGTTATTGAAATCGAATAGGCTTTACCTTGCCAAGCTATTTCTTCGGCCATCATGACTGAACTGTTCACTTGACCACTGCCCCAGAATGCTTGATTATCTGAATTTAAAACTTCCATCCACATTCCTTGCATTGGTACACCAATTCTATAATTGGTTCTCGGTACGGGAGTCATGTTTAATACAATAATTAACTGCTCTTTTCCAATATTACCTTTACGGGCATAAACGACTACTGAATTTTCTCGGTCAGTGGTATCGAGCCACTCAAAGCCTTCTTGTGAGAATTGTTTGTCGTATAAAGCAGGTTGTGTTCGGTATAAATTATTCAAAGCTTTTATTAACTCTTGCATTCCTTTGTGAGGAGCATGGTCTAAAAGCCACCATTCAAGGCTTTTTTCAAAATTCCATTCTGACGTTTGTCCAAATTCACCACCCATAAAAACTAAATTTGTTCCAGGATGGGTAAACATATAAGTAAACATCAAACGAAGATTGGCGAAACGTTGCCATTCATCTCCAGGCATTTTTTCGATTAATGAATGTTTTCCGTAAACAACTTCATCGTGAGAAAAAGGCAACATGAAATTCTCCGTAAAGGCGTAAACCGTTGAAAAAGTCAGTTGGTCTTGGTGATGCTTGCGGTACATGGGGTCTTTTTGAAAATACTTCAAGGTATCATTCATCCAACCCATCATCCATTTCTGTCCGAAGCCCAATCCTCCCGTATAAATTGGACGAGAAACACCCGTGAAAGAAGTTGATTCTTCCGCAATCATTTGTACGTCAGGAAATTGTGCGTAAATTGTCTCGTTCAATTCTTTGAATAATGAAATAGAATCGAGGTTATGATTTCCACCAAAAATATTCGGCTCCCATTCGCCATCATTTCTTGAATAATCTAAATAAAGCATTGAAGCAACCGCATCAACTCTTAGTCCGTCAGCGTGATAACGTTCCAACCAATAAATGGCATTTGAAATCAAGAAGCTCCGTATTTCATTACGTCCGTAATTGAAAATATACGATTTCCAGTCGGGATGATATCCTTTACGCATATCTGGGTGTTCGTACAAATGCGTACCGTCGAACTCAAATAAACCGTGAGCGTCGCCTGGAAAGTGAGACGGAACCCAGTCTAAAATTACCCCAATGTCATTTTTGTGGCATTCTTCAACCAAATACATGAAATCTTGTGGCTTGCCAAAACGGGATGACGGAGCAAAAAAACCTAAAACCTGATAACCCCACGAAGGTTCGTAAGGGTGTTCCATAATTGGCATAAATTCAATGTGCGTAAAGCCCATTTCCTTTACGTATTTCACCAATTGGTCGGCAAGTTCCACGAAACTTAATTTTTCATCGTGTTCTTTTCTACGCCATGAACCCACGTGGACTTCATAGACTGACATCGGTGCTGCCAATGAATTATTATTGTGACGTTTTGCCATCCAATCAGCATCCGTCCATTCGTACCAGTTATCCCACACAATTGATGCCGTGCGAGGAGGCACTTCAAAACTTTGGGCGTAAGGGTCCATTTTTTCTAAGAAATGCCCTTCCTGTGTTTGAATACAAAATTTATACGTTTCACCCTTTCCAATGTACGGAATGAATCCTTCCCAAATACCCGAAGAATCCCAGCGTACAAAAAGGTGATGCGAGTCTTTATCCCAATAGTTAAAATTACCAATGACTGAAACTGACTTTGCCGAAGGAGCCCATACTGAAAAATACGTTCCTGCAACACCTTGCATTTCAGTAAGATGCGAGCCGAATTTTTCAAAAAGGCGATAATGTTTTCCAGCTTTGAAAAGGTCAATGTCAAAGTCTGAGAAACGGCTGAAATGTTCTACATTTTTAAGTTGAACAGGAGGTGAGGGAGGCGTTTCTTGAGCAACAATGGCTACGACTTCTTTTTTTGTCGTTTTTTTCTTAGTTGGTTCGGTTGTTTCAGTAGTTGTTTTGGACGTTTTTGCCATTTTTGTTTATGGTTAATGGAAGTTTTTTCAGATTAAGATACGATGTTTTATATTTCCTCCTATTTTCGGATTATATGTCTATTCGTAAAGATAAAATTTCTTTTGCAATACTCTCTAATTTAAGGGAATGATTTCGAGTTTTATCCCATTTTTTTTTCAATTCAATCTCTCGAAGATACAATTTTTTATGAAAAAAGTTAAATTTTAGAAGAATGTTTTTGCACAAAGATAATGCCATAAAAAGTCTAAAAAATCACTTGTAGGCTTGTTTTAAGCAAAAAGGATGTTTTTTTATTTTCCTTCAAAAAAAGTGAGCAAGGCACGTTTCTTGCTTATTTTTATCCACTATCATCACCATCGTTGAAGTGTCAAGGTCTTCATTTTTGGATTTAAGCAAAGCAAAATTTGTGACGACTTTTTGTCCAAGAATAATGAATAGTCCTTCCTTACATACCAACCTAAAAGAAAATAAATTATGCGGCCAACTTTTTTGAAAAATCGAGAAAAACGACCCGAAAGAATTACGAATGCTCCCCTTCGAGTAGATGTGCATTCACACCTATTACCAGCTTTGGATGAAGGGGCAAAAAATTTAGAAGAAAGTCTGGAATTGATTACCGAATTGCGAAAGTTAGGGTTCCAAAAATTAATCTTGACCCCGCACATCATGACGGGATTTTACCCGAATTCTCCTCATAAGATTCAACAACATCTATTGGTTTTACGAGAATCTCTCGCAGAAAGAAATATTGGTGTTGAGATAGAAGCTGCCGCAGAATACTATTTGGACGTCTTTTTCTTGAAAGAATTGCTTGCTAAGCACGAATTATTGACTTTTGATTCGGAAGATGGAAAGAAATATATCCTTTTTGAAACCCAACATCTTCACGAACCCAAACAACTTTTTGAGGCTATCAAAAGAATCTTTCGTCGGGGTTATATACCTGTTTTAGCTCATCCAGAAAGATATAATTACCTCCAACGTGACCGTTTGTTGGTTCACCAATTGTACGAAACGGGATTATTATTTCAGGTAAATATTAATTCGTTTTCGGGGTATTACGGTAATGAATCTCGTGAATTAGCCGAGTATTTATCTGTTGCTCAAATGATTAGCTTTCTCGGGACTGATTGCCACAAACACGAACAAATAGAAATGCTGCAAAAAACAATGGCTTCTCCCATGTATCAGACGGTGCTGAGAGCGGGCGAGATTTTGAATAATCGAGTTTAGTTTAGATCGTCATGACTCATCTGATGAACCACTATGTTTAAGTATATAAACTTCCCGAAAATTTTAATACTTTCGGGAAGTTTATATACTTAAACCTTCAAATTCATTTCATTTATTAATATCTTTGTGGGCTATGCAACGCAAACTTATCCTTTCAAGTCCACTTCTGGGAATTACCATAAGTCGTCTCTGTCAAGAATTGATAGAGAACCACCAAGATTTTGCCGACTCTGTTATCATTGGTCTGCAACCAAGAGGTATTCATTTTGCTAAACGAGTTCATAAGGAATTAGAGTTGATTATTGGGAAGAAAATCCCGATTGGATACTTAGATGCAACCTTTTATCGGGATGATTATCGCCGTAGAGAATTAGTGAAAGCTAATGAAACAAAAATCTCCTTTGTTATTGAAAATAAGCGAGTTATCTTGATTGACGATGTTTTGGCTACGGGCAGAATGGTGCGTTCAGCATTGGATGCGATGACCGCTTTTGGTCGTCCAGAAAAGGTAGAACTGTGCGTGTTAATTGATAGAATTTATAACCGAGATATTCCGATTAATGCGGATTACGTGGGTAAAAAAGTCAATACGCTCGATACTGAAAAAGTATTAGTGGAGTTGAATGAGCAAGGATACGAAGAAGATAAAATTTGGTTGATAACTAATAATTAGGGGCTTGTGGTTAGAATTTAGTAGAATACCCAAGTCGTTTTCTTCTAAATCCTAAGCCCCAACCCCCAAAATATAATGCAAAAATTAAGTACCAGACATTTATTGGGCATCAAAGACCTTACGCCCGACGACATTGAACTAATCATGGCGACTGCCAGAGAGTTTAAAGAAGTAATTAATCGTCCAATCAAAAAAGTACCGTCTTTGCGTGATGTAACGATTGCGAATGTCTTTTTCGAGAACTCTACTCGTACTCGCCTTTCCTTTGAATTAGCCGAAAAACGCCTTTCAGCCGATACCTTAAACTTTTCAGCATCAGGAAGTTCGGTAAAAAAAGGTGAAACGCTACTTGATACCGTTAATAATATTTTGGCGATGAAGGTTGATATGATTGTGATGCGACACGCCAGTCCAGGAGCTCCTCATTTTCTGTCAAAACATATTTCTGCTAACATCGTCAATGCGGGTGACGGAACACATGAACACCCAACGCAAGCTCTTTTAGATTCCTTTTCGATGAGAGAAAAATTAGGCGGAGATTTAACGGGAAAGAAAATCGCTATTATTGGCGATATTCTCCATTCACGAGTGGCATTATCCAATATTTTTGCCTTGAAAAAACAAGGAGCGGAGGTTACGCTTTGTGGCCCTTCGACCTTAATTCCAAGATATGTAACCGATTTAGGTGTGAAAGTTTCGCACGATGTGAAGAAGACTTTGGCTTGGTGCGATGTTGCCAATGTGTTGAGAATTCAGTTGGAACGCCAGCAAATTAAATATTTTCCATCGCTTCGAGAATATTCTTTGTATTTTGGAATCAACAAAAAAATGTTGGACGATTTGAACAAGGAAATTGTGGTAATGCACCCCGGCCCAATTAATAGAGGCGTAGAGTTGTCATCTGATGCAGCCGATTCTCATCATTCTATTATCCTCGACCAAGTAGAAAATGGTGTTGCCGTGAGAATGGCAGTTTTGTATTTATTAGCAGGACAGAATTGAAAAATATAGCTTGATAAAAAGAGAACCGTTTATTCTTTATAAACGGTTCTCTTTTTTATTTATAAATTGAAAATCTTCTATGATAGTTAATTTGCCCCGTGTGATAAGTTAAATGTCCATGGAGGTGAATTAGAAAGTACTCCGTCGTCATTTCGTAGCCCAAGACATTCTCTGGATAAATCGCTTGCATTTGTTCATCAGATAGATTTTCAAGCACCTTGGTAACTACTTCGTAAGTTTCTTTAATTGCTTCCAAAATAATTTCTTTCGGAATGTCTTTGTCTGCAAATTCAGCTTCCCGGTTACGAACGTAGCCCGTATTTCCTAAGTTTTTCCCTAAATACGTATTTAGATTTCCCATCAAATGTAAGGCAAGATTTCCGCCCGAATTACTGGTTCCGTCTAATATTTGCCACATTTTGGATTCATCATTATAAAGCTCAATTTCTTGATAAAGTTTGTTTAAGTCTCGTTGGAACAGTGGGAGGAGGGCTTTTTGCATTTTTGAAATAATTTATTGGTGATGGGCTTCTAAAAACCGACTTCTTTTAAAAATTTGTCAATCTTTTCCATTAATTCTTTCTTAGCATACGCTGGGTCAGAATGTCCTGCGTTGGGAACAAATTCAATTTGAACTTTTAAGTTTTTACTTTGATACGCACTCAGCAATTCGATGGATTGATTAATGGGAACTTGAATATCCTGCTCGCCGTGAACAATGAAAATAGGCGGATCAGTGGTATCAACTTGGTAAACTGGACTTGCCAATTTTGCCAATTCGGTGGCTTGTTCTAAAGGTTTTCCCAATAAAATTGCTAAAGCAGGCAAACGGACATTCAAGCCGTGGGGCGTTGACTGATTTAAGATTGTTAGAAAATTAGTTGGGCCGTAAAAATCAATACAAGCTTGCACCGAAGAGGATGTATTGAGGTAATTACCAAGGTTACCCTCGAGGGTTGCATTGTTATTAGTAGTAGCGACTAATGCCGCTAAATGCCCACCAGATGAACTTCCCCAAATGATTATTTTATCCGATTTATAGCCGTATTTATGAGCATTTGCTCTTAAAAAACGAATAGCAGCTTTGATGTCTTGGACATTGGCAGGGAATGTTTTTTCAGTACTTGCCCGAAAATCAACGCTTGCTAAGGCGTAACCCAAAGGTAATAAACCTAAGGGTGGATTTTCCTTAGTACCCGAATGCCAAGCTCCCCCGTGAATCCAAACGATTAAATAAGGCTCTTTTTGCCCTTTGGTTTTATAAATATCAAGCAAAAGTTTCTTGTTTTCGGCTTCCGCATAAACAAGGTCTTTTGTGATTTCTACTTCATTTTGTGCTTGTATTTTCAAGGTACAAAATAAAAATAAGCTAAATAAAATTGTGGATTTCATATTTTTAGTTTTAACAACCCAAGTTAAGTATCATTTAGCCAAAAAGGCCAATAATATATTATTCTAAACTATCTCCTAATATTTTACCCCAAGGTTTTAGTTCTTTGATATTATCAAATATGATTTTGATAATAGCTACGAATGGGATTGAGAGGAACATTCCGCTTACCCCCCAAAGATTTCCCCCTAATATTACCACCAAAATAGAAACAATGGCATTGACTGATACTTTGGAAGAAACAATTTTGGGAACGAGATAATTATTGTCAATTAATTGGACAATCATATACGCCACAATTACTAAAATGGGCATCAAGTAGTTATCCTTGGTGACAAAAGCGATAGTTACAGGGAGTAAAATGGCTATCAAACCGCCAACGTATGGAATTAGGTTAAGAATGGCCCCGATGACTCCAAGTAAAATGGCACTTTCAATCCCTAATATAAGTAAAGAAACGCTGTTTAATATCGCTACAATTACCATTTCAATCATTAATCCCATTAAATAACTTTGGATAGAATCTTGAATTTGGCTTTGGATATTGGCTATTTTTTCGGCTAAACTATCCTCAAAAACGTCAAAGAAAAAGTTGATGAGTAATTTTTTGTAGAGGAGTAATAAGAAAACGTAAACGGGAATTAGTACTGTCGTGCTGATAGAACTCACAAAAGAGCCCAATAAATCAGCTACGTATTTTTTGCTTTCTTCACCGCCTTGTCTCAACATATTTGCCTGAGATTGTAGCGATATACCGAAAGAAGAATTGAGCCATTTCTGTAAATCAGCAATCAAGAGGTTCGATTTTTGCAAGAACTGAGGAAGCATTAAACTGAACTGACTGATTTGTGTTCCCAGAAAAAAGGCTACTGAAAAAATGACAAAGAAACCTAAAAATATAGTGAGGGAAATGGCAGCAATAGGAGGCATCTTCAATTTTAGAAACCTTTTGTACAATGGGTTCAATAAAACTGCAATAATAAAGGCAAAAACTAAAGGCTTTAAGGCATCTTGTAAAATATATAGAAAATAGAAAAATAGATACAAGCCTATCATAATCATGGTTGCCTTGATGTAGAAAGGGTAGTTTTGTTTGGTGGACATAATGTTTGATATTTAACTTATTGATGATAGCCAATGATACAATTTTATGTTATTGCTATAAAACCAGCACCAGTTGCGTCATACTGTTTCAAAAGCCCGTCTGAAATTAACTCAATAGCCATAAAGATATTAGTTGGAACTTCAAATGGTGCTTTGATATTCCATTTTTCGGCTAACTCAAAACCGAATTTTGGATAATAGTGTTCGTGTCTTACAGCTATTGGAGGAAGAGCCAAGCTTTTATTTGAATTTCTTTTATCGTCTTTAATGTTGATTTTGGTAAATAAAATATGTCCAACAACTTTATTTTCCTTTGTTAGTAGAGAAAACGCCACAACATTAAAAAAATAGTTGGCTTTATAACCCCTTCCAAACGCTTGGGAGGGGTTATTTTATTTTAAGATAATCAAATAATTTTTCAGTGTTTGATTATCTTAAAATAAAATAATTGTTTAAACCCAATAAAAACTCCCATCTACAAATCCTCAATTCTAAATAAGTGCATCGGCATTAATTGTGGATTTAATTCAATTGGATTAAATTCTCCTTTCCAGAAATATTTAGCTCCTGTCAATAAATCATGGACAATATATTCTTCGTCTGGATGTTTGCCAATCAAATTTAAAGGTACTCGTAAAACGCCACCTTGTACATTATAAGCATCTAAATTGACGATGGATAAAATACGATTTCCATTCCAGTGAGTTTTTAAATACGCCAGAATATTATCGTTTTCAATCTCGCAAAATGTAATATTATTAGTTCTCTGTAAAGCCGAATTTTCGAGTCTTGCTTGGTTAGTTACTCGGATAATATGCGTCAGTTTATTTTCCATATTCCAGTTCCAATGTCTTATTTCGTACTTTTCCGAATCTTTATATTCTTCTTTTCCAGGATTTGCCTCATTAATCATGTATTCATAAACAGGGCCAAAAACACCGTAGTTGGCAGACAAAGTCGCAGCCATAAAATAACGAATCAAAAACATCGGCTCAAGTCCGCTTTGTAGAGAATACGGTAAAATGTCGTGTGTATTTGTCCAAAAATTTGGTCGCATATACAAAGCTTGCTCCGTCTTAGTGAGTTCATTCATGTAGCCAATTAAGTCGGCCTTCGTATTTCTCCACGTATAATATGTATATGAGTGGGTATAACCTAATTTTGCTAATTGTTCCATTACCCGAGGTTTCGTAAAGGCTTCCGCCAAGAAAATCATGTCGGGATATTCTGCTTGAACTTCCGCAATGACCCATTCCCAAAAACCAAATGCTTTCGTATGTGGATTATCAACTCGGATAATTCGTACTCCCCATTCTGCCCATGTAATGATGACGCTTTTGAGTTCTTGCCAAAGTTCTTGCCAATTTTCAGATTCAAAATTGATTGGGTAAATATCTTGGTATTTCTTCGGAGGGTTTTCAGCGTATTGAATCGTTCCATCAGGGCGTATTTTAAACCATTCGGGATGTTCTTTAGCCCAAGGGTGGTCGGGCGAACACTGAATTGCTAAGTCCATTGCCAACTCAATATCCATTGATTTGCAGGTATTTATCAAATGCTTTAAATCATCTAATGTTCCCAATTCAGCGTGAATAGCGGTATGTCCCCCTTCTGGCGAGCCAATTCCGTAGGGAACGCCTGGTTCGCCTTCTTGATAGCTGGTTGAGTTATTCTTGCCTTTTCTAAATTGTGTTCCAATCGGGTGAACGGGAGGAATGTATAAAACATCAAAACCCAAAGATTTCATGCGGGGAAGTACATTTATTTCAACATCCTTAAAAGTTCCGTGCGAATTTGGTTTTGAAGCCGCCGAACGTGGAAACATTGAATACCATGAAGAAAAAGCCGCTTTTTCTCTATCGACCCAAAGTTTTAATTCTCGGTGAGTAACAACGTGTTGTTTATCGGGATATTGATGAATCCAATGGTGCATTTGTGGGCTTCCAGCAAAGGCAACCGCCTCATCGTAATTTTTAGCATCACGGAAAAGTTTTGCGTAAGATTTTATCTTAGCTTTATCGTCTTTAGAGGCGATTTTTGCCATTTTATCCAAAATAGTTGCTCCGACTAAAAGTTCCACATCGACGTGTTGTCCGTCTTTGATTTTCATATCCATTTCGTGTTCCCATGAAGCCGAATGGTCAACCCAACCTTCAATAGTGTAGGAGTAAAAGCCATTTTGAGAAACGGGAAAATAAGCTTCAAAGTGGTCATTCCCCACGAATATCATCGGGGTTCGTGTCCATTCGTGGTCTTTCGAGAATTTGTAAAGGAGATTAGTCGCAAGCACATCGTGACCATCCAAAAATACGTCGGCTTCTACTTTAATAACATCACCCACGAAGGCTTTTACGGCAAAACGACCACCGTCTAACTGTGGCGAAACATTTTCAATAATGACTCTTTGTTGTCCTTGAACAGTTGAAGGAATTGGATTCATAAATTTTGTATTAAAAATGGAATTTACCTCAGTGGAGGTATTATTATGAATTGGACTATTTTACAAACTGTTTTTTGTTCGTTCATAAAAATTGGCACACAAATTGATAAACTTACTATGATTATTGTAAAAAGTGCTTAGATTTGCACTATTAGCCATTTTGCAATAGATTTGATTACAATAATATAAATAAATTTCGGAATAATGGTACAAATCTACTAACATACATAATAAAAATACAACCCATTTTAAAGATTAAACCATACCACCATGAAAAAGATTATCGCATTTGCATTGATTATTTTATGGACTTCTGGTCATTTGTTAGCTAATCAGATAGGTCCAGTAGGCAAAGGCGTAAGTCCTGAAGAAGGTACTGCTCGCTATTATGCGGCTAACCTAAAAGGCAAGTTGACCTCTTTCGGCGAAAAATATGATGATTCTCAACTGACTGCTTCGCACTCAAAATATCCATTAAATACCTTATTGAAAGTTACCAATTTAGAAAATAGTCTTTCTGTCCAAGTTCGAGTGAATGATTATTGTAAGTGTGAGGAGGAGGGGAAAATTATTAATCTATCGAAAGAAGCAGCTTCAAAATTGGGGATGATGGCAAGTGGAAAAGCTAAAGTTAGATTGGAAGTAGTATCTCAACCAACACCTGAAAAAACCATTGATAAAGCACTCGATAATTTATTATCTAAAGGGCGTGAGGTAAATTCTAAAGAGGAAAATAAAGAGGCAAAAGAAAGTATCATTGTTAATTCCGCTATACCTCTTCCACCTTTTTCGGTTAATCATACTTACGATATTGCAGGTATAGAAAAATCACCTAAAGGATTTGGCGTGCAAGTTACCGCACTTTCAAGTTTAAATATGGTGCAAGATTTATACGATGAACTGATTAAAATGGGTGTGAAAAAAGAAGAAATTTACGTGCAAGTAGGAGCAAAAGATACGGGAAAAGTTTATCGTTTATTATTTGGGGAGTTTTATACAAAAGAAGCAGCCAACGAAAAGTTAAATATGCTTTCTCAACATGGATATAAAGGAGTTGTGCGGTCGCATTATAATTTGTAAACTGTAATTCTCATTTTGACATCAGTATTAAAATTCCAAACTTTTTAGTTTGGAATTTTTTTGTGGTCAGTATTTTACATTTTTCCCAGAATGTCTTCAATTAAATCCGTCATTTGCGTTCCTTGAATTTGTGGTTTTTGGTAACGGCTATCAAAGTAAAACGGCTCTATTTTCGTGATAATGTCATCGTGCATCCGCTCATGGAGTGGATTTAATAAAACGTTATACGATAATTCAGTTTGGGCTGAATGCACGGCTGTCGGGATTTGTAAAGCTAAAAACTTTCTATTTTTAAACCATTGATTACTAATTACCTGTAATGATTTGGGGGCGGGGGAAATTCGCCAGTTTTTAGGCAACATTTCTGTTTCGATAGTCAAAATATCTTCTTTAGAAATGTCAATGCTTGCCACCAATAAATCAGGAAGTTTACTGTTAGGAAATCCCTCAAAATAATGAACTAAGTACTCCAGAGAAGCTAATTCTACCGTGCGAGAAGTATAGACAACTGGCATTCCCACTGGATTCCAGCGTCCGCCTGTAAGTTCTGCTCCTTTGCCTGATAAAAAATCTTTGGGTAAACCATAATGTGCCGATTGAAGGCGATATACTTTTATCATGAATACGTCCCAAATTCAATTCTACTCAATACATTATCTACCCATTCGAAACCCGTAACGGTGTCCAATAAATCAAGGGCTGATTTGTCCCCAAAAATCCGCATAGATTGACGCATCCAAGGTTTGAAGTCTTCGAGATTCGAAAATACTTCTTCACCGTGTTGGTACAAAAGCATTAATTTCAAAAGGCGTTCGGTACTTGATGTATCTAATTGTGTATCAGGAGTGTATCTGTGAAAAGTTCTTTCTGAGATATTTAAAATACGAGCCATTTCACGGTCGGAAAGACTGATTTTTTTAGCGATTAAATCTACCGCTGCACGACTTAATCCCTTTCGAGAAAGCTCAATTAAATCCAAAGGATTTTTGAGTCGAGTTAATACAAGGGGCTGTTTCATATTTGCAAATTTACATTATGGCATAAATATATATGACATTTGGCATATTTGCAAATTTATTTTAAAGAAATAAATTGGTTTGTTCATTTAAAAAAACAGAATATAGTTATGGTTCTCGTTTTTTATTAGGTTCGCCAACAACGATACTTTTAGCGATATCAAAGTGTTTAATTGACTTTCTCTCGATAAAACGTCTAATTATGTTATTTTTATTCCTTTCCCCAATCAACCGCTAATTTTCCAATCTTCTCTCCGCACATTTTGCCACCTTCATTATCACAGAAATAATGAATTCCGCCGTAGATTCTGGAAAGTCCTGCTTCATTGGCCATTTTCTTTAAGTGAGTAGAATCTTTTGGGAAATAATGGCCCAAAACCAAAGCTGCCGCCGCTGAAAAGGTTGAATGTCCCGAAGTATAGGAAGGAAAGTTCGGAACGCCTAATGAATTTTTAATGCTCTTATCAACCTGCGAGGGTCTTGGAAAAAAGTATTTATATTTTGTAGCCCAACACGCAATGGCGGCATCCTCTTCAGCACGATTGAGCTGTTGATAAATTTTTGCGATTCGCAACTCCGTAAAATGTTGATTTCTAATAAGGTCTTCGGCTATTTTATTCCAATGCCCAGGCGGAGTGAAAGTTCCTACCCCATCAGCCCAAAATTCAGCAATGCGTTTTTGCTCTGGCGTTCTGGTATCGCCAATTTTTTTAACGGAGTCAATATCTTGTTTAAAAGCATCACTATTTAATGCAGGCGGAGCGGGTGGTTGTGGATTTCCCAATACTTCGTTTTTGTCAAACCAAGTACGTACCAAGCCCATCAATGGCAATAACGGAGTGTGCTTTGGGTCGTCCTGACTTATCCATCCATTTTTTACCTTTGATGCTTTTTCTTTCCAAGTTTGTTCCTTGTCTTTTGCATTATTAAAATTATCACTTTGGGCGTATACTATTACTTTTTGAGCAACTTGTTCGCCTAATTTTCCACCCGCAATAATATCGCTTTTTAGATTTGCTCCCGCCCAAAGTCTGGTATTTCCGTGTTCAAGAGCTTTATTGTACAAATAGTCATTTTCAGCGGGGAACAATTTACTCAAAATTTTGTAGGATACCGCAGCAACTACGGCATCTTCGGAAGGATAGGAGGGCAGTTCGCTTTCGGGTAAAATACTGGTTAAGCCACTGTGCGAGGGACTCAATCTGCGGTATTTGTATTTATAAGTCCAAGCCGCTACCAAAGCATCATATTGTGCTACACTCAAGAGTGCATACGCACGAGCCGCAAATGGCGGTGAAGCCATCGGTTTCATGGGGTCTGGTGTTTCTCCGTCTTTAGGAGGATGATTATATTTAGCGACTAATTCACGGGCGATTTGATTCCAACGTAAAATTCCTCCCGAAGCCCAATGGTTAATGGCAATCTCCTGAGCGTAAGTACGATGACTTACTGCATTTTTGGATTGGATTAATTCTCTTTGGTATTCGTCAGCGTCAATACTGGTAGGTATTTCGACGATAAAGTCTTGCGGAGAGTTAATGATAACCGTTTTCCAAGCTCCACCATTAGCATCTGGGTTTTCAAATGTTAACGGTGGGAATTCTGGTTTGGACACGGGGGTATTTTCCTTACAACTGGCACATAAGAATAATGTTAGAAGTAAGGATGAATGTACTAAAAAACGTAAAGGTTTTACTTTCATGGCGAGAGTGTAAGTATAAACCATTTTAGGACAAAAACCGTGCAAAAAATGATTATCTCAAGATTTTTTACGCAATAAAGCTAATCCTAAAAACGTAATTGCTCCATTAACCAATAATTTCTCAAAACCGAACTGATAACCATTAAACCACTGCACCGAATTTATATCAATAACATAGGTTAAAATGGGTGCTAAAACACATACAAAAGGTACGAGGGAATCTCGAACGGGTGTTTTTGTGAAAAGCCCAAAAGCGAAAAGCCCTAAAAGCGGGCCGTAAGTATATCCTGCAATATTGAAAACCGTTGAGATGATTGATGAGCTACTAACGGCATGGAATATCATAATGATGACAAAAAATAGGGCTGAAAAACCAATGTGAACGTAGTGTTTAATTTTACCTCTCTGAGCTTCCTGATATTTTTCGATATTCATGAAATCAATGCAGAAAGCCGTTGTGAGAGCTGTTAGTGCAGAGTCTGAACTGGCATAAGTGGCAGCTGTGATTCCTAATAAAAACGTAACGGCAGCTAATATGCCAAACTCACCGCTTAATGCTAATTTTGGATATAATAAATCGGTACGAGCAGGGATTTCAAAGCCAATTTTATCGGCATAAATGTATAACAACGCTCCCAGACCCACAAACATCAAGGTTGTTAAGGCAAAAGTGCAACAAAACCAAAACATATTTTTCTGAGCTTCACCGATATTTTTGCAGGTTAAATTTTTCTGCATTAAATCTTGGTCGAGTCCTGTCATAACGATAGCGATAAAAATACCCGCAATGAAATCCTTGCCAAAGTAATGTTTATATGAAACGTCATCGAAGAAAAACATTTGTGAATATTTGCTCTCTTGAATCGTAGAAATGAGTCCGCCCAAGCCTAAGTCTAATTTATTGGCAATCAAGATAATTGTCAAAACCAAAGCTGTGAGGAGGAAAAACGTTTGAAGGGTATCGGTTACAATAATCGTTTTTACACCACCACGATAGGTATAAACCCAAATAAGAGAAATCGTTACCAAAGAAGAAATCCAGAAAGGGATTCCCCAAGCGTCAAAAACGGCTAATTGAAGCACTTGAACGGCTAAGAATAAACGTGCGGCTGAACCTAAAGTTCGGGCAAGTAAGAAAAACGAAGAACCTGTCTTGTACGACCATTTTCCCAAACGTTTCTCTAAATAAGTATAAATAGAAATTAAATTTAAGCGATAGTAAAGTGGTAAAAGTACCGTGGCAATGACAAAATATCCAACTAAGTTTCCCAGAATGATTTGGTAGTAAGAAAGCTTATCTACTCCAACGGCTCCAGGAACAGAAATGAACGTAACCCCTGAAATCGACGTTCCAATCATACCGATTGCGACTAACCACCAAGGGGATTGTTTATTGGCGGTAAAAAAAGTGTTTGTGTCGGCTCCCTTGGACGTATAATGGGCAACAACGATGAGCATTAAAAAGTAAACAGCTAAAATTCCGAAAGCTAAACCTGTGGTCATATTCTATAATGTTGAGTGAAGTAAAATAGCTAAATTGAGTACGTTTGAATATTTCATTGAGTAAGACAAACGTTAATTTTTTTACTTTACAATCTATTCTATTTTGTAATCGCCAAAATTGAGAATTTTTGTTAAATTTGCTATCATAATAGAGTTTTATTTTTCATAATTATCACTTAATCAGTATTATATTGCTGAAAATTGATAAATCTAATATTTACAACAAATATAAATGCGACCTTTTGAACAATTTGAAGAAGACGTAGAGGTATTGGACCAAGTAGTTGACGTGGACCAAAATGACCTCATGGTATTCAATGACGAAATAAATACTTTTGATTTTGTGATTGGTACACTCATTGAGGTTTGTGGACACACGCCAGAACAAGCGGAACAATGTACGCTATTGATTCACTATAAAGGAAAATGTTCCGTCAAAAAAGGAACATTTGAAGAACTCGCTCCAATGCGAAACGATATATGTCGCCGAGGAATTGCAGCGGAAGTAGTTTGATTTTAGGCATTAGGTATGAATGATGAGGTTGAAAATTATATTTTTAACCTCATCATTCATGATTCATAACTCACAACTCATTTGAATTACCCATCCAAATTAATAGAAAATGCCGTAGAGGAAATTTCGAAATTGCCAGGAATCGGAAAGAAGACGGCGTTGAGAATGGCTCTACATTTGCTGAAACGTGATGAACGTCAGACGCTTCAATTATCGGAAGCGATTATTGCTATGCGAACAAAAACGCAGTATTGTCGCCAATGCCATAATATCTCGGATGAAGAACTTTGTCAAATTTGTACTAATCCTAAAAGAGATGAGTCGGTTGTTTGTGTGGTAGAAGATACTCGTGACGTTTTGGCGATTGAAAATACCTCACAATACAGAGGTTTATATCACGTTTTAGGAGGGATAATTTCACCTTTGGAAGGCATTGGTCCGAATGATTTGAAAATAGAATCTTTGCTAAAGCGAATTGCTGATAAACAAGAAACCGATTTAGCGGTAAAAGAAATTATTTTAGGCTTGAGTCCCACAATGGAAGGTGATACCACAGCGTTTTACCTAACGAAAAGGCTAAAACCATTAAGCGTAAAAATTACTACAATTGCCCGAGGAATTCCAATTGGCGGAGATTTGGAATATGCAGATGAAATTACTTTAGGCAGAAGTATCGTTAGTAGAATTGTTTATGAGTAGAAGTTCATCATTGCGTAAATTCTAAATCAACCATATCATGAAAAAAATCATCTTCACCCTCAGTTTTTGTGCATTTACTTCGTATGGATTTGCTCAGAATAGCTTAATACTCAAATCAGAAATTCCTACTTCCCCAATTATGTTGGATTTCTTGAAAAATTACCAAGATAAAAATACCATTAACAAAATTATAACTCCTTCTGTTGGTATGGAGGAGGTCAAGAAGACTGCAAAAGATCTTGAAAATATTGATAAATTAATTGTTGTACAGCCTAATTTGGCTAATTTGATAAAAATGCCCGTTGTTCGTCCCGATGATACGACTTTATATCAAATGCGAATTGTCAATGAGCATACCAATGAAACAAAACCACTTAAATAGTTTGAATACATATAGAAACAGCAAACGAGCAATTAGCTAAAACTACTTGCCAAAACAGAATCCATGAACCGTAAAAATTTCCTTCAAACCTCCTTAGCCTCAGCTTTTGCTTTGACAGGGTTCAATTCATTTAGTTTCTCGTTCAGAAGCAGCTACAACAATAAATTGCCCAAAATGACTTTGGAGCAAAGTACGCTTGAGTCAGCTCCGTTTACGTTGCCAGCTTTACCATACTCGCCTGAGAGTTTAGAGCCAAATATTGATAAATTGACGATGGAAATTCACCACGGTCGTCATCATAAGGCTTACGTGGACAATTTGAACAAGGCTGTGACAGGTACACCTTTAGAAAAAGTATCACTTTGGGATTTATTGAAAGATGCAGGGAAAGAGCCTGTTGCGGTACGTAATAATGCGGGGGGACACTGGAATCATACTTTTTTCTGGAATGTCCTTTCTCCTAAAGGTGGAGGAACACCCAAAGGAGCATTGGCAGATGAAATCACAAAGACATTCGGTTCTTTTGATAAATTTAAAGAAGAGTTTGCTAAAGCAGGAACAACTCGCTTTGGTTCGGGTTGGGCTTGGTTAATTGTTCAAGATAAGAAATTAGTTATCTCTTCAACACCAAATCAAGATAATCCATTGATGGATGTGGCTGAGAAAAAAGGTACGCCAGTTTTAGGTTTAGATGTTTGGGAACACGCTTATTATTTGAAATATCAAAATAAACGTGCTGATTATATTACTGCATTCTGGAATGTTGTAAACTGGGATGCTGTAAGTAAGAATTATGAAAATGCTTTGAAATAAAATGTACCAAGTATCACGTATTAAGATTTGTACACGTTTTGGTACTCTTAATACGTGATACTCTATACTTAAAAAAATGACACTTCTCGAAACTATCCCATCACTTGATTTAGCGGATTTTACTTCTGGTGATGCAACTCGCAAAGCCAAATTTGTTCAAGATTTAGGAACTGCTTTTAATAATATTGGTTTTGTCGCCGTAAAAAATCACGGACTCTCAAACGATAATACGAATGATTTGTACGATACAGTGCAGAAATTCTTTTTTTCTACGGATGAATTGAAACAAAAGTATGCCATCGAAGGTATTGCTGGACAACGTGGTTATATTGGTAAAGGAAAAGAAACGGCTAAAGGATTTAAAGTAGCAGATTTAAAAGAATTTTATCACGTCGGACAACCTAAAATTGACGATGGTGACCCCATTTGGGAAGAATATCCAGAAAATGTTTTTCCGACTGAATTACCTGAATTTGAAGAAAGTACTCTGCACACGTATCGTACTTTAGAAAGTGCAGGTAAAAACCTATTGCGTGCTATTGCTTTATATTTAGAATTGCCCGAAGATTATTTTGAAGACAAAGTGAAACATGGAAATTCAATTTTGAGAGCTATCCATTATTTTCCAATCGCTAATCCAGATGACTTACCTGAGGGAGCGGTTAGAGCAGCGGCACATGGTGACATCAATTTAATTACTTTATTGATGGGAGCCTCGGCTGAAGGGTTGGAAGTTTTAAGAACCGATGGAAAGTGGATTCCGATAACTTCGTTGCCCGATTACGTGGTAGTAAACGTTGGCGATATGCTCGACCGTTTGACAAATCATAAATTGAAATCTACTATTCACCGAGTAGTAAACCCACCGAAAGAAAAATTAGGTACGTCTCGTTTCTCCATTCCTTTTTTTATGCATCCTCGTTCAGAAATGAATTTAACTTGTCTGGAGTCATGCGTAGATGCAACACATCCAAAAATGTACGTGGATATGACGGCGGGAGAGTTTTTAAATGAACGATTGATTGAATTAGGTCTGAAAAAATGAAGAAAATCAGACGACTCATTTTCTTGAAAGACGTTCTGATACTTGCGTGTACCTCTTTTGGAGGGCCGCAAGTTCATTTGGCTATGTTTATTGATCTCTTTGTAAAGAAAAGAAATTATCTTACCGAAGGCGAACTGCTTGAACTACAAGCACTTTGTGCAATGCTTCCCGGGCCAACTTCTACTCAAACTATTACGGCTTTGGGTTACAAAATTGGTGGTCCAAATTTAGCGTATATTACCTTGCTCGTTTGGATTACGCCCGCCGTTACGATTATGACAGCCGCCGCTTTTGGAATGACTTATCTCCAAAATCGTGATTTAATTCGTTTTATTCAGCCAATCGGGGTGGCTTTTATTATTCACGCAGGGTTTATTTTAGGTCAAAAAGTAATCAAGAATTCAATAGGAATTATTCTAATGTTGCTTTCGGCAGCTTTTGCTTTTTATTACCAATCTCCGTGGGTTTGCCCGATTGCTCTAATCATTGGCGGAACTTTTACCTCTTTTAATTATAAGGATTATCCTCCCCAGACTAAACATAAAATGATTATTCCTTGGGCTAATTTTAATCTGTTTTGGGGGTTTCTCTTGTTTTTAGCTGTTTTAGGGCATTTTACAGATTACGAACCCATTAGACTTTTTGAGAATTTTTATCGAAATGGAAGCTTGACTTTTGGTGGAGGACAAGTACTTGCTCCAATGCTTTATACCGAATTTGTAGAATTTAAAAACCTTATTCGAGGTGATGATTTCTTGACGGGAATGGCACTTTCACAAGCTTTACCAGGGCCAGTTTTTGCTTTGACCTCATATTTAGGTGTGTTGGTAATGAAAAGTGGAACTTGGTATGAGCAATTATTAGGTAGTGCAGTTGGTGCGGCGGGTATTTTTTTGCCTGGGACTTTTTTGATATTTTTCGTTTATAGGATATGGGGACAACTTAAACAATTTAGAGGTATTCGAGCTTCTTTAGATGGTATAAATGCCACTTCAATTGGGCTGACACTTTCGGCCGCTTTTACTTTTTTAGTTCCAATGGTGCAACGAATTGATATTCTTGGAATTTTCACTGTTGGGCTTACTTTAGTGCTTATTCATTTTACGAAAATTCCTACATTTTTTATTTTCTTGGGTGGGTTAATTTTGGGATTGATGATATAAATAAATGATCAGAAAAATGAAATTAAGATGAGGTTTATTGAATCTGGTCGTTTAGATTGAGGTATTTAAATCATTGCCAACCTTCTGGCTTGGAGGCTATACGGGTTTGACTTTCTATACAAGGAAACACATTACTTATACCACTTGGTGAAACAGGGAAAGGGGTTATAGAAGAGCCATAATAATTTTCCAGATTTCCAGAAGCATCATTTCTATCAATCCAAAAGCGTTTTTTTTGAACATTTGCCACGCCAAAATATCCTATCACTATTTCTTTAGCATTATTAGTATTTCGAATATTACCTGAAAGTGGCTCTGCTGGGGTATCAGCCAGTCCACCATTGACTTGTGTTTGTGATTCAAGTATTTTATTAAATTGATAAACATCGGGTGAAATGCACATGTGCTGAACTTCTATTAAACAACCATAAGGGTTATAATAAGGGATTTTAGCCGCAAATTTTCCAGTAACTAAACGTCCATTTGAGAGTACATCCGAGGAAATATTTATATTTTGACTTCTAATTTTATCAATGCAAAATTTCTCGCATGGAATTCCATAATGAGCACTTGCAGTGTAATAAGCTTGACAATAAGGAATTCTTTCAAAATGAATATATCTCCATAAATAGAAATTTTTTTGATTAATATTATCCTGAAAATCTACAAAAACTTCATTGGCAGATATCAACTTTTTTTGAACATCAGAATATATACTTTGTGGATTGAACTTTTCGTATACATTGGAAATTGGTGGAGTGGCTACTAATTCTTGGGCGGTTGATTCATATCTTTCATTATTTGGTAGAATAAATTTTAACGTATATACTTCTCCTGCAAATAGCTTGAAATTTGAAGGAAGCAAAAACTTTCCAATACCTTTCTCTATGAGTTTAATTTGCTCTCCAGAAGAATTTATTTGAATGACACACTGAATAAAAGCAATCGGCACTTTTTTTACAAATTTATTTGTATCATTAGAATAGTAAATTTTAATAGTGTCCAGATTATCATTATCATCGGTAAGTAGACCTTCGACTATCAACACATTCTTATGGCCATGAAAATCAATATCATATTCTTCAGTACAGCCGATAAATCCCAACAATCCCATTAAAAGATAGAACATCAATAGGAAAGGGTTTTTTATTAAGTTGTTTGAATCTTTCATTGAGAGTGTGTGAATAGATTTTAAACTTTTGAAAATATTAATTAAACGTCCGACCGAATAAAAGAATTTTATAAAACTACTTAAAATTGAGGTGTTTACAAAATAAAAATATCCGCTTGAAACTGGCTTTTGAGAGGCTGATTTCAAGCGGATATTTTTAAAAGTCAAAATTTTCTATTTCAACAAATTCAATAAATACTGTCCGTACCCACTTTTTACAAGTGGCTCGGCAATGGTTTTTAATTGTTTTTCATTGATATAACCCATGCGATAAGCCACTTCTTCGATGCAGCCAATTTTCATTCCTTGTCTTTCTTCAATTACTTGTACAAATTGCCCTGCTTGCATTAATGAAGTGAATGTACCTGTATCTAACCAAGCCGTTCCACGATTCAAAACGCCTACTTTTAGTTTACCTTGTTTTAAATACTCTTTGTTTACATCCGTAATTTCGTATTCTCCACGAGGCGAAGGAGCAATGTTTTTGGCTATTTCTACCACAGAGTTATCATAAAAATACAAACCAGGAACGGCATAGTTTGATTTTGGCTCTTTCGGTTTTTCTTCAATAGAAAGTACGTTGAAGTCTTTATCAAATTCTACTACACCATAACGCTCTGGGTCATGTACTTGGTAGGCATATACAACCCCGCCTTCTGGATCATTATTAGCTTGTAGTAATTTACTCAAACCGCTTCCATGAAAAATATTATCGCCCAATACCAATGCCACTTTGTCATCTCCGATAAATTCTTCACCAATGACAAATGCCTGAGCTAATCCATTGGGTAAAGGTTGTTCGGCATAAGAAAATTGACAGCCCACTTGAGAGCCATCACCCAAGAGTTTCTTGAAATGAGGTAAATCGTGTGGTGTTGAGATAATCAAAATCTCTTTGATACCCGAAAGCATCAAAATCGACAAAGGATAATAAATCATCGGTTTGTCGTAAACGGGCATTAGTTGCTTACTAACGGCTAAAGTTAATGGGTGAAGGCGTGTGCCTGAGCCACCTGCAAGTATGATTCCTTTCATATTTCTTAATGAGTGAGTTGTGAGTGAATGATTATCATTCGTTCTCATAAAAACTATCTGTTATATCTAATCTTTTATGCGGATACATTAGCAGATATAGCTACTTTCAAACTATCTCGCCAATATGGGACTTCAATGCCAAACGTAGTCTTAATTTTTGTTTTATCCATTACTGAAAAAGCTGGTCGAGTGGCTTTAGTAGGATATTCGCTTGTTTTCAAAGGTTTTACTGCCACTTCAATGTTTCCTAACTCAAAAATTGCTTGAGCGAAATCATACCATGAAATCGCACCTTCATTACTGTAATGATAAATTCCGTAAGCTTCTTTCTCCGACGCAATAATGTCTAATAAAGCACCTGCTAAATCAACGCCGTAAGTTGGCGTTCCAACTTGGTCGGCAATGATACCCAATGAATCACGATCTGTTCCCAATTTAATCATGGTCTTCATGAAATTATTGGCAAATTCAGAATACAACCAACTGGTACGGACAATATAGTGAGCAGGTAAAACTGCTTCAACTGCTTTTTCGCCTTCTAATTTGGTTAGTCCATAAACACTAATCGGTTCTGCAGGACTTTCTTCATTTAATAATAATGGAACATTTCCTTCAAAAATAAAATCCGTAGAGATATGCAATAAGGTTGCTCCGAAATTGGCACAAACTTTTGCTACGTTTTCAGCACCATCACGGTTGATTTTACGAGAAAGATCAATTTCATCTTCTGCTTTATCGACGGCGGTGTAAGCAGCACAATTAATAACAAAAAAAGGTTTTTCTAAGGTAAAGAGCTTTTCTAAAACGTCAATGTTTAAAATATTACCAACGATTTCGTCGGCAAAAGTAATTGATGTGATATTTCTCTGAGAAGCTACTTTACCAAGGCATTGCCCTAATTGTCCTGTACCTCCCAATACTAATATGTTCATATGTTTTTTGATGCTTGATATTAATTATTCGATGTCTGGTTTACTGATTTTTATTACTCGATATTTAGTTTTCCAAACATCGAACATCAAAATATTATCTATTTGCGTACATTTCTGTATAATATTTCTGATAATTTCCAGAAGTTACATTATCTAACCATTCCTGATTATTCAAGAACCAATCAACGGTTTTCTCTAAGCCTTCTTCAAATTGTAAAGATGGTTTCCAACCTAACTCGTTCATGATTTTAGTGGCGTCAATGGCATAACGCAAATCATGTCCTGCACGGTCGGTTACGTAAGTGATAAGTTGTTCAGAAGTACCCGCTGGGCGACCTAATTTCTCATCCATCGTTTTACAAACTAACATTACGATGTCAATATTTTTCCATTCGTTAAAACCACCAATATTATATGTCTCACCGATTGTTCCATTATGATAAACCGTGTCGATTGCTCTGGCATGATCAACCACAAATAACCAGTCTCTCACGTTTTCACCTTTTCCATAAACGGGTAGAGGTTTATTGTTCAAGATATTATGAATCATCAATGGCAATAGTTTCTCAGGGAAATGATTTGGCCCGTAGTTGTTTGAACAGTTAGTTATAACAACAGGCAGTTTATATGTATTCCCGTAAGCCCTCACAAAGTGGTCAGACGATGCTTTTGATGCTGAATATGGAGAGCGTGGGTCGTAAGCAGTTGTTTCGGTAAAGAAATCTTCCGGATTGTGTAATTCTCCGTAAACTTCATCTGTAGAAACATGATAAAAACGTTTGCCTTCGTAACTTGATTCTTTCCAAGTATTTTTGGCAGCATTTAATAAATTACACGTTCCAATAACATTGGTCATCACAAATGCCATTGGGTCAGTAATAGAACGGTCAACGTGAGATTCTGCCGCTAAGTGAATTACGCCATCAAATTTATGTTCAGCAAAAAGTTGGTCTATAAATGGAGCATCAACAATATCACCTTTTACAAAAGTGTAATTTGGTTCGTTTTCAATATCGGTTAGATTGGCCAAATTTCCTGCATAAGTCAATTTGTCAAGATTAACGATTTGATAATTAGGATATTTTGTAACGAAAAGTCGTACTACGTGTGAGCCAATAAATCCAGCTCCGCCAGTGATTAATATTTTTTTCATTTGTTTGAGTTAAAGTGATTAAAGTAACTAAGCCATTAAATCGTAATGGAAATAAATTGAAATTTCCCAAACGCTTTAATATTCTTAATTCTCTAACTTATTTTCTTTTGCCAATTCCAAGAATCTCCTAAAGCATCTTTAAGTGATTTCTGAGTTTGCCAACCTAATATTTCTTTTGATTTTGTGCAATCGGCATAAACTGCAATAACGTCTCCTTCTCTACGTGGTTTAATGGCGTAGTCAACTTTTAACCCTGTTGCTGCTTCAAAAGCATTAATTACTTCTAAAACAGAACTGCCTTGTCCCGTTCCGATATTGAAAAAATCGTAATAACGTTCCTCTGGTTGTTTCAACAATAAGTTTAATGCTGACACGTGAGCTTTTGCCAAATCAACTACGTGGATATAGTCACGAACGGCAGTTCCATCAATCGTTGGATAATCATTTCCGTAAACCGCTAATTGGCCACGAATTCCCGCTACTGATTGCGTAAGGAATGGAACAAGGTTGGCAGGAACACCCAAAGGTAATTCTCCAATTAGACAGCTTTCATGAGCCCCAATCGGATTGAAATATCTCAATGATATGGCGTGTAAGTCGTTCGTACTATAAACAGTGTCTCGAATGATAGCCTCACAAATTTGTTTGGTATTTCCATAGGGTGATGTCGCAGGTTTTACGGCCGAGTTTTCGGTCACGGGTAACGAATCAGGTTCTCCGTAAACGGTACAAGAAGATGAGAATACTAAATTGTTTACTTTATATTCTGCCATTTTCTCTAACATCAAAACCGTTGCTGCCACATTATTACGGTAATATTTGAGTGGTTTTTCGACTGATTCACCAACTGCCTTTTTTGCAGCGAAGTGAATGATTCCATCAATTTTTTGTTCTGAAAAAACCTTATCCCACGTGGAGGCATCATTAATATCAGCTTCGTAATATTTTACGGGTTTGCCAATAATTTGTTCTACCCCTGCAAGAGCTTTATGCTCAGAGTTAGAAAAATTATCTAAAATAATGGATTCAAAACCTGCGTTATGAAGTTCTACTACTGTGTGTGAGCCAATGAAGCCTGCTCCGCCTGTGACTAAAATTTTCATGAAGAAATCCTTCGATTTTGGAAGGTATAATTTTGAATAGAAGTATTTTTACAAATTCAGAAGTAAATTTACAACAATGCCTTGTTAGAAAAAACTATCTTTTTGCTTTTTGTGTAAACGGTCGAAAAATAACATCTCGAAGAGATTTGCCGTTTTGATAAAGATATTGTATTTTAGTTAAATAAATAGGGATAATCGAATGCGAAAAGCGGTTTGTAAAGTTCCACTCACTTATTGCTTTCGCTAATTTCGCTAAAAATAATATGAAAAAATCCGAAATTAAAGCCTTAATCTCCTTACTCGATGACGAAGACTATGAAGTCTTGAACCACGTAGAAACTAAAATCCGTTCAATGGGTGATGCCGTCATTCCCTATCTGGAAGACCGCTGGGAGGAATCGTCGTTGAGTCCATTGATGCAGAAAAAGTTAGAAGATTTAATTCATGATTTGCAGTATAACAGTTTCTACGACCGTTTGCTCAATTGGAGAAATAAAGGTTCGGAAGATCTTTTGGAAGGAATGTGGGCAATTGCAACTTATCAGTATCCAGAATTGTCGTTGGAAAAACTTCGTCAGGATGTAGAACAGATTTATTATGAAGTTTGGCTTGAAATTAGGGATAATATGCACCCGATGGATCAAATCAAAACGTTGAATTCTGTTATTTTTGGAAAATTGAAATTCGGGGCAAATACCAAGCATTTTCACTCGGCGTCCAATTCTATGTTGAATGTAGTAATTGATTCTAAAAAAGGAAACCCAATTACTTTGTGCGTTATTTATCTACTGGTGGCTCAAAAACTGAATCTGCCAATTTGGGGCGTTAATTTGCCTAATTTATTTATTCTGACTTACAAATCTGGCAATATGCAGTTTTATATCAATGTCTTTAATCGGGGATTGGTTTTCAGTAAAGTGGATATTGATAGTTATATCGCACAGCTAAATTTGGCTCAGAACGATATTTTTTACCAACCTTGTAATAATCTTGATATTATTCGTAGAGTATTAAGAAACTTAACTTTGGCATTTGAGAAAGTTGGGGATGATGATAAAGTCAAGGAGATAGAAAGAGCTTTAGAAGAAATGATGAAATAGTTTAAAGTTTTGGGACTTACTTCTAAATCCTAAAACATTAAACAGTAGCGGTTATTATAAAATCATCGATATAGAAAACCGATAAGTCATGTTCAGTTTTTAATACTCCATCAATGAAAATTTCTCCTTGAACATACGTGGGTTTTCCATCGAAAGGTTCAATGAAAATGTTGTCCTTGAAAGAAAGGTTTTTTTTGCCGTACCACTTATACAAACTTTCCTTTGCACACCAATAAATACACATTTTAAACAAATTTTCTTCAGCGTGCAGTCGTTCGGATTCAGATAAAAATTTATGAGCCACCCGACTTAGTTTATTTGATATTCTTTCAATATCAATCCCTACTTCATCGGTTAGACTCACAATGGCAACTGCGTATTCGCTGGTATGAGAGAGGGAAACAAAACCCTTAATTTTAGATAAAAAAGGATTATTGTGTTCATCTTTTTCAATACCTTGATAAGTGTGTTCTAATTGTTCAACGGTATGTTTTACGCACGTTCGACTTGCCAACCATTCCAATTGCTTTTGTGGATGAGTCGCATTGGAAAGATTTTCTAAATCCTTTTGTTTGATGTGGAGATATTTTAGAAAGAACTCAGCGTTTTCCTCAATTCTCCAAAGGGTAATAAGACACTGTTCAGAAATATATTTAGAAAAAATTATAGCCATCGAGAGGAGGTTATCCGTTATTGGGTATTAGTTATCAGTCAATTAGGAGATTTTAGAGATTTTTATTATCGAGTTACTTCGTTCGCTATTCCTAAAAATGTTGTCATTCCCTGCAAAATAAAGTAATTTCGTTGAAATATTGATAGTAAATTATTGATTTGATGATTACTGGTTTATCGCTGAACTGTAAAATGAAGAATGAATCAACTTACCAATCTGGAAAATCGTAATTTATCCTTTAATCAAGACCTTTCCCCAACCCACAAACCTAAATGCAAGTTGAAAAAATAGATACATTTTCAGGACATCGTGATTGTGTTTATACGCTTGAAGGCACATCTGATACTGCACAGTTTTTCTCAGCGGGGGGCGATGGACTTGTTGTTCGATGGGATTTGCGTAAGCCCGATGCGGGTGAATTATTCGCTCAAATTCCAGCTTCAATTTATGCTTTGTGTTTGGATAAACTCAGAAATCAACTTTGGGTAGCTCAAAATTTTGATGGAATTCACCTCATTGACGTTGATACACAACAAGAAACTAAATCCATAAAAATTACTTCTGGGTCAATTTTTGACATTAAAATTCATGATAATAATGCCTTCATCGGATTGTCAGATGGAACAATTGTAGTCATGAATGTAGAAGAGTTTGTGGTTAGAAAACATATTAAAGCTTCCGACAAAAGCGTTAGAAATATAGCCATTAATCAACTTTCAAGCGAGTTTGCGGTATCATACAGCGATTTTTCAGTAAAAATCTTTGATTTACAGGATTTTTCATTGAAATTAGTAGTTAATCATCATACCAACTCAGTTTTTGCAGGTTGCTATTCGCCTGATAATCAGTATCTAATTACGGCGGGACGGGATGCACACTTGAAAATTTGGAATGTAAATCAACAGTATAACTTAGAACACGATATTGCGGCTCATCTATTTGCCATTAATGATGTAAAGTATAGTCCAAACGGTAGATTATTTGCTACGTGTAGTATGGATAAATCAGTGAAAATTTGGGATGCTGAACAATTTAAATTGTTGAAGGTTATTGATAAAGCTCGTCACGCTGGTCACGGAACATCAATCAATAAATTGTGGTGGAGTGAATACGAGAACCTTTTAGTCTCAGCTTCGGATGACAGACATATTTCAGTTTGGCGTATTGATGAATAGAAAAGCAATAGAGATATTAATTAAATTGTACTTTAGAGAAATCCAACTTTGTTTAATATATCCTTAGTATTAATTAAGGAAATAAATTAAAATAATTATGAGAATTACCCCCCTTGAAATCAGACAACATACTTTCGATAAGAGTTTTAGAGGGTACGACACCGAGTCGGTTGATGCTTTCTTGCTATCTCTTTCGCAAGAATGGGAGCGTGTATCAGAGGAACTACGCCAGTCTAAACAACAATTAGAAGTTGCTGATCGTGAGATTGTCAGAATGAAGGAAATTGAAAATAGCCTTTTCAAAACTCTGAAAGCTGCCGAAGATGCTCAACAAGAAATAAATGCTAAAGCTCAAGCTGAAGCAGATTTAATTACGGATAAAGCTCAAAAAGACGCAGAAGAAATTAAGCAAGAAGCTCAGAAAAGTGCAGATATGGCAATTTCTGAAGCAGAAAGTAAAGCTAAATTCTTAGTGGAAGATGCCGTAAATGACCTCAAAAACTACGAGCGTGATTTCAAAGCAATGGAACGCTATAAGGATTATTTGGTAGTAGAGCTGAAAAGTTTTGCCAACGATGCTCTTGATAAAGTGACTAAATTCGAGGAACGTATTAATAGTAGAACCAATGAAGCGAGACTTAATGACCTTGATATAAAAATTGAGGAAAAATCAACGGAACTCATTGTTTCTCCAACCGTTGCAGAAGTAGAAACACCTGCTTCTGAATTAATTATCTCAGAACCAGAATCAGAGCAGGTTGAAGAGAAAGAAGATGAAGGCGTTTTTGAACCAATTGTAGCACAAGAAGTTGAAACAATAATAGTTGAAACTCCATCAGTTGTTGAAGAAACCGAAATTGACTTTGAACCAGCCAGTGATTTTGACGATGAAGACAAAGAATTACCGACGGTTCACGCTATTTTAGCAGAAGAGCAACTTGAACATAATTTTTTGCCATTTAATGAAACAGCGGATAGTTTGACTAAAGAAATGAAAGCTGCTCGTGGAAGACCAAGAAAATTGACTAAAGATGACAGTTTACCAACCGTATCATCTGTAATGGAAGAATTTGCCAAAGATATTCCAGCAGCGATTTCCAACGGAGGAGGTTCATTTTTTGATAATATTTAAATGTATTGAATGCTTTGTGAAAAATTTCAAGTTGAACTTACAGCTTGAAATTTTTTGTTTAAAATAAATAGAGGACAGCTGAGTGAACCACACGAATATAAAGTGTAATTAAATCTTAAAGCCTAACTCTAAAACCTAAAAATATGGGAACAATTGCCTTAGAAGGCTTAGAATTTTTTGCGTACCACGGAGCGTATGCTGAAGAACAAAAAATTGGGAATCGCTATCAAATTGATATTCAGATAACTACTGATTTTTCAGAAGCTGCTGAAAATGATAAATTAAAATTTACCGTAGATTACGGAGACATTTATCAGATAATTTCTGATGTAATGAAAATCAAAGCTAAATTATTAGAACACATTGCTCAATTAATTATTTCGAGTGTTCGTGAGCGCTATCCCGATGTTGAAAAAATTGAAGTAGCTGTTTCTAAATTCAACCCACCGATTGGTGGCGTTTGTACCCGTGCAAAAGTAACCTTAGTAGGATAATTTATGGCCCATCAAGTAACGATAAAAGACCTCGCTCGTCATCTGAATATTTCGGTGGCCACTGTTTCTCGTGCTATGCGAGATATGCCAGAAATAAAACCAGAGACTCGTGATGCAGTACTAAAATTAGCCAAAGAATGGGATTATCAGCCCAATATCTTAGCGACAAGTTTAGTGAAAAGTCGTACGAAAACCATTGGTGTTATTGTTCCAGATTTAGCCTATCATTTTTTTGCCTCCGTTATTAAAGGCATTGAAGAAGAAGCTATTGCCAGAGGTTATAGTTTACTACTTACCCAAACGAGTGAGCTTTACGAACGAGAATTAACGAATGTTCAAAATCTGTCGAGAGGACAAGTGGAAGGGTTTATTATTTCACTTTCGCAAGAAACAACTGATTATGAACATCTAAAACGTCTTCAAAGAAAAGGAATTCCACTGGTATTTTTTGACCGTGATGCAGGAGAAATTGACGTCACTAAAGTGATGGTAGATAATGTCAATGCTGCTTTTGAAGCGACAAAACATTTGATAGACAATGGATGTAAACGAATTGCTTTTTTAGCGGGTCCAGCCAGCGTAACTGTTAGCAATCAAAGACGAATGGGTTATATCCATGCTTTAGAACATTTTGGTTTTGAAGTAGATGAAAGCTTAATTGTTCATGGAAATTACAATTTGCAAAAAATCATTGAATTAACCAATTACTTATTTGAGTTGAAAAATCCACCAGATGGCTTAGTTGTTGTAAGTGATCGTTTGGCAGTGGGAGCTATCAAAGCATTAAAAGTGAAAAATATCAGAATTCCAGAAGATGTAGCCATTGTTAGTTTTAATGATGAACCCGTTTGTACAATTGTTTCACCTTCTCTGACGAGCGTTGCCCAACCAACGATGGAAATTGGTAAAATGGCAACATCATTATTGATTAGTCAAATTGAAAATTCAACAACTATCTACGAGCCAGAAGTTATTATTCTAAAAACTGAATTGAAAATTAGAGAATCCTCCATGCGAATTAAATAAAGTAAAATCAACATACCTTCATCCACAAAAATATGAGACAAAAAGTACTGCTAATGTTGTGCTTGATAATTACGTTTTCATTATCAGCCCAAAAAAAGAAAAAAATACCAAAGAGTGTTACAGAAATTGTAACGCAGATTCCTAAGAAAACACTTACGCATGATGTCTATGATTCATGGAAAGAGATTCCTGATAAATTAATTTCCAATGATGGAAGTACGGTCGTTTATACCATCAATCCTCAAGAAGGAGATGGTAGGATTGTATTCTATTCTTTGAAAAGTACAAAAATTGATTCTGTGAAAAGAGGAGCTGATATTCGCTTGACTGATGATTCTGAATTTGCTATTTTCAAGATAAAGCCACAGTTGAACTTGGTTAAATCTATGAAACATTTAAAGAAGAAAAAAGACGAAATGCCCAAAGATTCCTTGGGCATTTATAGTTTAAAGACTAACTCAGTTGCTAAAATTCCGAATGTTGTGTCGTACAAAATCCCCGAGAAAGTAGGAGGGTGGCTTGCTTATCAATTGGAAGAAACGAAGAAAGTAGATAATGCCAAAAAGAAAGATACTTTAGTAAAGGCTGATATTAAAAAGAAAGTATCCAAGAAAGAGTCAGAAGAGAATGGTTATCGTTTAGTTTTGAAGAACTTGAAAACTAATGTAGATCAAATATTTGGATTTGTTACAGATTACGATTTTGCTAAATTCGGTAAAAGATTAGTATTCAGTACAACTGGGAATGATTCTACTTTGCAGTCGGGAGTGTATTCGTATGATTTACAAACTGGAAAATTAGATAATATTTTTAAGTCAAAAGGGAAATTTAAAAAACTCTCTCTTACTGAAGACGGACAGCAAATAGCATTTATTGCTGATTTGGATACGAATACAAAGACTCAAATTCGTTTGCCCAAACTCTATTATTGGAAATCGGGAGAAGTTCAAGCCAAATTATTAACGGATGAAAATCAGACATTTGCTCCACAAGGTTGGCTCGTGAGTGAACATTATCAACCCCGTTTTTCTAAGGATGGAACAAAATTGTTTTTTGGGACAAATCCTAAGCCAATTGTAGCAGATACAACACTTTTACCTGAGGAAATTGTTAATGTAGAAGTTTGGAATTGGCAAGATAAAAAATTGCAAACTCAGCAAAAAGTTACCTTAGATGAGGATAAAAAACGTTCATACTTGGCAGTTATAAGTTTAGATAATCTTAAAATAGTACAATTAGGATTCTTGGAAATCCCAACTGTAGTTTTAGATAAAGAAGCTAACCATAACATCGTTTTAGCTACTTCTGATGTACCCTATTCAAATCAGCACTGGGATTGGAATACTAAAAGAGATGTTTATTTGGTGAATATTCAAGACGGTTCACGGAAAAAAATTTCAACAGCATTACAAGGAAATCCCTCCCTTTCGCCAAATGCTCAGTATGTTACTTGGTGGTCATTGCCAGATACAGCTTGGTTCGCATATTCAGTTAATACAGAAAAGACTGTAAAATTGACGAATAATAAAATTGTCAAATTTTTTGAAGATGATGATGACCATCCAGATTTTCCACCTGCTTATGGTGCCGCTGGTTGGGTGGATGATTTGAAAGACCCAATGTTTGTAGTGTACGATCACTACGATGCTTGGGCGATAGATCTGAAAAATAACGCTCAAATGCTGATTACTGGAGGCCGTGAGAATCGTGTACAATATCGTTACGTTAATTTAGATGCGGATGATCGATTTATATTGGGTAAAAATGTCCTTTGGAAGCTGTTTTACGAAGAAAAAAAGCAGGAAGGATATGCAATTCCAACAAATCCACTGACAAAACCGAAGGAAGTTTATAAGGAATTCTTTAGTTTATCAAACCCAATAAAAGCGAAAGGATCTGATAATCTGATATTTACGAAGCAAAATTTTCAAGTTTTCCCTGATTTATATGCCTCCGATTTGAGTTTTCAAAATGTAATGAAAATATCTGATGCAAATCCGCAGCAAAAGGAATATACGTGGGGAACTGTTGAGTTAGTTGATTGGAAAGCACTTGATGGAACGCCTTTACAGGGGCTTTTGTATAAACCAGAACACTTTGATTCGACTAAAAAATATCCAATGATGGTTTATTTTTACGAAAAGAATACAGATAACTTGAATATGCATTTTACACCGTCGCCGATTCGTTCGTATATTAATTATCCATATTTTACGTCAAATGGTTATGTGATTTTTGTACCTGATATTGTTTATAAAGCAGGTGATCCAGGAAAAAGTGCTTTTAATTGTATTATACCAGGGGTTACTGCTTTAATTTCAAAAGGTTTCGTAAATGCTGAACGTATTGGTATTTCTGGACATAGTTGGGGAGGTTATCAAACTGCATATTTAGTTACACAAACTAATATGTTTAGAGCGGCTGAAGCTGGAGCTCCAGTTTCTAATATGACATCAGCATACGGTGGAATTCGTTGGGAGTCAGGACTTTCTCGTCAAGCTCAGTACGAAAAAACACAAACAAGAATTGGAGGTACACTTTGGGATAAGTTTGATAAATATATTGAAAATTCACCGCTTTTTCAAGTTCCCAAAATTCAAACACCTGTATTGATGATGCACAATGACGATGATGGTGCTGTACCATGGTATCAAGGAATTGAATTTTACATGGCTCTCAAACGTTTAAATAAACCGGTTTGGTTATTGAATTACAACGGAGAAAAACATGGTTTGACTCTACGTAAAAATAGAAAAGATTTTGCAAAGAGACTTTATCAATATTTTGACTATTATCTTAAAGATGCTCCAGCCCCTGCGTGGATGACAGAAGGATTACCACTTTTAGAGAAAGGGATTAATCAAAAATTGGAAGTTGGAAAATAAGAATACTTTTAAAGCGGTCAGACGAAAGTTTGACCGCTTTTTATTTTCCTCAAAAAACGTCCGATTTTTACCACTAACTAAATATCAAGATTTTACAACTTTGCCTATGAAATAAATAACTACTTTTATGCAACGAAGAAAATTTTTAACGGTTTCATCATTAGCCTTGGCAATGGGAACTGTGTCAGAAGAAGGAAAAGCTGAGTCAAACCTGACAAACTCATTTATTGTAAAAGCAAAAGAAGCTCGTTTTGGAATTCACACGCCATTTATGGGAATTAATCCAAACGATGTGAAAATTTCGGGGAAAGATACAAATGGACAATTAGCGGTTTTTGAATACATTGGAAATCAGAAAGTTGGACCTTCACTTCATATTCACTTTGACCAAGACGAAATTTTTACGGTCGTAGAAGGGGAGTATCTTTTTCAGGTAGGAGACAAAAAAGATATTCTTAATGTAGGTGACACTATTTTCTTACCCAGACAAGTACCACATACTTGGATTCAACTGAGTAACTTAGGGAAATTAATTTATTTTTTGCAGCCTGCGGGAAAAATGGAGGAGTTTTTTATGACAATGAGCAATTTGAAAGGAAAACCAAGTACCGAAGAAATTGATAAAATTCACGCTGCCCACGGTTTGAAAGTTGTTGGACCACCACTTAGTTTGAAATAGCAATGATACTCAGAGATGTTTTGCCAAATCCAGCTTTGCAAGAATACGTTCGGAAGCATCAAATTATCCGTTTCGTATTTGGGGCGAATGATGTGTTGCCCTTCAAAGCATATTCTCCTCGACCTGAACATTGTCTAATTTTTCTATTGAGAGATAAACTAAATGTGAGTTATCTGGGTTCTGATAAATTGCTAACCCACCCTAAATGTACTATTAATGGACAACATACAATCGTTACGAATCGGTATGTACCTCATGATTTTTGGTCTTTGCAAATTGTATTGCAACCAGGGGCTTTGTTTCGGCTAACAGGAATACCATCTTATGAACTAACTAATACTTTTATTGATGCCGAAGTCATTTGGGGTAGAGATATTCGGGAGGCTTATGAACAAATGTCTAATACCGAGGATGTTGATAAAAGCATTTTAATAGCAGAAGCATTTTTAGAGAAGATAATTCGAAAATCTAAACGAGATTTACACGGAATTGACCGTGTTAGTCAATTGATTTTAGGGCAAAATAAAGCAATTTCCATTGACAATTTAGCGAATCAGGCTTGTTTGAGTCCACGACAATTTCATCGAAAATTTACGGAAAGGATGGGAGTGAACCCTAAAGTGTTTGATAGAATTGTACGTTTTGAAAAAGCTTTTCGGATGAAAAATGCTTGTCCTGACTTGGATTGGCTGACAATTGCCTTGCACAGCGGCTATTATGATTATCAACATTTAGTGAAAGATTACAAAGATTTTACAAAACTGAGCCCTACTGGTTTTTACGAAACAGATTCTAAGGCTCCTGAAAGAATTTTCGGTGAAAAAGAAACATAAAATGTCGTTTTTTATACTTGACGTATGCAGATTAAAGTTATTTTACTCTTTAATAAATCGCTTTCAATTTATGATTTTCATTCCTAACATATTGCCTACCAATACTTTGCGTAATTATGTGAGTCATTATATGTTATTGCACGTAAAAGTAAAAGGAGTTCCAGTTGAGCAAAGAATAAAGCCATTTCCTCCTGATGCGGAACAATCACTCTATTTTTATCCGAGAGATACCGTTAAAAATATTGTTCATAGTTCTTCCGAAGTGAAAAATTCTACCTCAAGTATTTACGTAGGATAACAAACTTCAAGGATAAACCTTCAATTTGGAGAAGACCATTTGGTGATTCAAGTGTGTTTTCGGGCAGGTATTTATATTATAATGGATAGACCAGATAATGTGAAATTGATTTACCAATTTCTTGAACAAACTGATAAAACCTTATTGTTGTAAGAAGCCCGAAAGTATAATAGTGAAGGTGATGAAGTCTTTACTTCGTTGAAGTTAGTGAAAAAATAAATCGCCTTAATCTGTAATATTTAAGGTTGTATTAGCAATTTTTACATTTGAGTAAAAAAAAGCTCCTTCATTATCAATGATTTTAATTCGGTAATTTACTTTCTCTTCATTTTCGAGAATATGATCCATGTATCTGTAAAATATAGGTTTGTCTGAAAATTGACTTTTTGCTTTTGAGGTAATAATCGCTACTGTTTTAAAGTCACTATTTTTACTCTGTTTTTCAATTTCAAATTGTATTATTCCTCTTTCTTGCGTTGTGAGCCAGTCAATCGACATTCCACTTTTAGTTGCAGTAAGATTAAAATCTTTCATAGTCTGTGCCGTAGCGACTTTCACCATAAACTCATCTTGCAAACATTTTTGGTCATCTTGAACAATGTATTTTGTTGTAACTTGTGGCGAAACTTCAACTGTTTCATTCTTTGAATTATCATGTTGCCAATTATACGTTCCACGCCAAGAAGCTGGTAAAACGAGTGAATTTTGATTCGCTTCTAATCTCAAAACTGTTTTTTTATTGACATCTTTCAATATAGTAAATTGGTCTTTGATACTTCCATCTTCGGTAATGAATTTTGCATCTAAACGGTTTCCTTTAACTTCGATGTACATTGACCCGCCACTTTTATCGTTGGAATAAACCATTGCGTCGTGCGGATAAGTACTTTGCGTTCCCGAATTACTGCCACCACAGCCGTTGACTACGTAGATAATTCCTGCATTATTAAGGGATTGGCTGTCTTTTATGTATGGACAAGAATTATTGGAATTATCATATTTCCCATTTGATGAACTCACACCGTGTATTGTTGGGTTGTAAGTAGCTTCTAAACCATAATGCCCTTTTATCATTTGCGAGCGTTCGTAATTATGGCTGTGTCCATTTAATACTAAATCAACTTTGTATTTTTCTAAGATAGGTACAACCCCTTCCCGTAATAATTTCAACTCTGATTCTGTATCCGAATTATGCGAACCCATCGTGTAGGGTGGGTGATGCCAATATACAATTGTCCATTTTTGTTTGTTAACTTGAAGGTCTTTCTCAAACCATTTCATTTGCTCGCTGTCTTTCGAGAAAAATCTTCTATCCATATCTTCTCGTCCGTAAGAATCTAAACTTACGAAATGAATATTGGCGTAATCATAAGAATAATATGCTTTTGAGCCAGAGGGAATACCACCCGCTTCACCTTTTGTCGGAACTGAAAAAATGTTAAAATATGCTACTAATGGGTCTTCAATGCGGTAATTATTTGGGGTAGGAGAGTAGTCATGATTTCCTGGAGTAGGAAATATAACTGTTTGTTTCATTAATCGTTCTGTCTGATAATATTCAAAAAAACGTAATTGAAATTCTTCATCCTTCCCTTGCCCGTAGGCATTATCTCCTAAGAGTAACCATAAATCTGTGTGTATTTTATCTGTGTATTTTAAATATTGTTTGTAAACATTTGTTTGGGTTGCCGTCCCCATTCCCATATCGCCCAATGCCCAAATACTTACTTTTTGTTCGCTACCAAGCGGGGGAGGCGTGACGAAAAAATTGTCAATACTGGCTTGTAAAACGGTATTTCCAGTAGCAACAGCATAAAAATATTGACTATTGGGTTTTAGATTATCAATTGTAATCAGATGGTCTGTTTTGGGTAAATCATCTGATTTTGAGTTAGTTAATTGTGTTTGTGATATGCCGAAATTTATTTTTGATGCAACTGCTACGTCTGTTCTCCAACGAATCATCATGCTCGTTGGGGTAGCCATTTGTAAGTATGGTCCACGAGTTATTTTTTGAGCATATAATTGTGTTAATTGAAACAAAATTATAATATTTACCATCAAAATCTTAATACACAATACTCGATATTTCATCATTAATCTTGTTTATACTCAATTCCCAAAGTCTCCAAATCATCTTCACCAAGTTCAGAAGGCTCAATTTGCATTCTCAGTTTTTTGCTCTCACTATCATCGACACGTTTCCATTCTGAAGCGGCATCATCCAAAATAGTCAAGAGGATTTCTCGAGCTTCGTCATTTTCTTCTGATAAAAAATCGTCATAATTCTTAAAGACAAGATAGATATTAGTTTCGGTTAACCAATCTAAATCATTAATCATTTCGTCAAAAGCGTCAAAGTTATTTCCGAAATTATCGGGGAACTTTAATTGCGAAGAAACCTCTATATAGAATTTTTCTAAAGTATCTACCTCTGTTCCGTCAATAATTGCAACCAATGTTTTTTCGGAATTATGCTTTTCGGTTACCGCTTGTAATATTGTATAATTTGCCATGTGTAATTGGGTAAGATTTTTTGTTTTTAGTTTTACATACTGCCGAAGAAATTATTCTTCTGATGCCTGCATGATATTTTTATTCCATAAGTTCTTTGCAAATTCAATAAATGCCTTCGGCCCGTTATTAAATGCGGGGTCAAATTTATACTCACCACCATAAGATTCTTTATCTGAAAGTTTCACTTTGTTCTTTCCTCTCACCGCAAACTTCTGTTGACCTTGGTACATAATTATTTTCATATCAGAAGGACTAACATCACCGTGACAAACCGTTTTGTACATCAACCAAATTTCAGCAATACCATCATTATTGAGGTCAGTTACTTGTAGTGTATTTTTGATAAAAGTTGCTTCAATATCCACTGGACAATCACTAATAAAATCGTAAACTTTCCAAGTTTGCTTTACTTCATTTTTTGAAACGATAAAATGAAACGCAAAAAGTTCGGCATCAGCTCCATCATTTTCATGGATCATTTTTTTGCTTTGATAAATGCCTGTCTCAGTAGTTACAACAATATTATCGCCCAAATTATCCGTCCAACGAATGGCATTTTTTGTTTTTCCTTCAACTTTTATATTAAATGGTAATCTGTTTATAGCCAGTTTTGTCGATTTTATTGGTACTTGTCCAAACCCAGTTATTGAACATAATAGTGGAAAAATGAAAAGAACTTTTTTAAATGTATTAATGTGTGGTTTCATTTTGAATTATTTAGATTTTGCTACAATGTTCCCAAAGTTATTGTTCGGGGAGAAGACTACTACTTTAAAATACGAGCTAATGCAATGATGGTATTCCGCAACCTTATTAAATAACCACTAAGGAATCTTATTTTTATAAATTCGACTAATTAACAAACCACCTAAAAAGTGTTTTTCATGAAGAAGCGTAATCTCATATTTACAAAACTCTTTCTTGAAATCAGGCAAGTGATTTACCTCCAAATCACAAAAGAAGTTTAAAATTCTGTAAAGTAATTGAATTATATTTTTAAAAATAAAGACTCGAATCATTCCTTCAGGAATATTAAAATCGGTAAAAAACCATGTTCCTCCTATCGTTAATTGTGTATGAAGTTTGGCTATTACAAGCGATAACTCACTATCAGAGAAACAGTCTAAGAAATAAGGTGTAACAATTAAATCAAATTTTTGATTAGTAGGAATATCTTGATACGAACCACAAATAAACACTACAGAATCTAAATATAGGGATGATTGCTTTTCTATTTTATCGTGAGCCAATTTAATCATGGCGTCAGAAATGTCAATATAATAATACTGCTCCGATATTCCTTGCTTCATGGCTTCAAGTAAAAATTCTCCATCTCCACCACCTATTATCAATACCTTAGAAAACTTCATTTTCTTTGATAATAGCCACATTTGGGATTTATGAATTCTATTAAAAGAACATATCATAGAAACTGCATGATAAAATGGTGCTATTTTATTAAACCCTTCTATGGTTCTTTGTTTTTGCATAATAAAATTTTATTAGCCGTGGTCTACGCTATACGATATTGAAATGTCGAATGTTAGATAAAATCGGATTTTAATCCGCTATCATTTTCATCGGATTGGAAATCCTTTTTATCTGTAATTCGAGATTGAAATCTCAAACAGCGTGAATATTATTAGCCTGCCAACGCCAAATAAAGAAAACAATAGAATTTTAGATAATTTGTTCATATTTTAAAATTACGTGTAAAATTTTTACTTGACCAAAACAAAACTCCGATAATGGTCATTAGTATAATATGCCTTTCCGTCCGAACCCGTAATTAATCGTTCTGTTCCTCGGTTTTTACCATTTACTTTTGGGTTTACGTCCCATTCTTGGTAGTTGATTTTGCTGCCCGAACCATCTTTTTTGGGAAGTAAGCCCTCAAAATTTCCAAATCTTCGTCCGCCCACGTAACCTTCCATTGCCTGGCCATTCTCACGTACATATTTCAGTACTTTTAAGGCTTGTGTAGGTGCGTTACCCGTGCTAATGTCTGTTTTGTTGTCGTTTATACGATTGTCAGCGTTGTATTTGTCGCTTTTTTTGTCATTTTGGTCACTATTATTGTGTTTTCTATGCCTTTTTCGATGTTTTCGAGTCGAATTGCTATCATTTGGGCTTGTATGATAGCTATCTTCAGTATTTTGAGTTGTTTTTTCGGAAGGTAGACAACTGGCTAAAGTGCCAGTTAAAAGCAAAAAGAAACAGAAAAAGAGCTTTAGTTTTTGTAATAATCTCATTAGAATAAAATATGGTTTAACAAATTTACCGAAAACTCATTCTCCTTTGCATCTATTCCGAGCAATATTTGCAAAACACCCTAAATTTCACGAAATTTGTATAATAAGTACATTAATCTGTAATGTTTTGTTATTAATTGATTATAAAATCTTTACTTGAATCAAAAGGATATGAGTAGCAGAAAAAATCACTCCTTCTGCACTGTTCACTCAACCGCCCACATTCAAAAAAACTATGTCAGAACAAACCAGTAACATTATCCCCATTAACATTGAAGACGAAATGCGGGGAGCGTACATTGATTATTCAATGTCCGTTATTGTTTCCCGTGCTTTACCAGATGTCCGTGATGGACTAAAACCTGTTCACCGCCGTGTCCTTTTTGGAATGGATGAATTAGGGGTAAATTATAATAAGTCCTACAAAAAATCTGCCCGTATTGTTGGGGAGGTTTTGGGTAAATTTCACCCACACGGAGATACCTCCGTATATGATACAATGGTTCGTATGGCTCAAGAATGGTCATTGCGTTATCCATTAGTAGATGGTCAAGGTAACTTTGGTTCGGTAGATGGTGACTCACCAGCCGCCATGCGTTATACCGAAGCTCGTTTGAAACGTATTGCTGAAGAACTTTTAGGAGATTTGAACAAAGAAACGGTTGATTTTCAACCCAACTTTGATGATTCTTTGATGGAACCAACTGTTCTTCCTGCAAAAATTCCTAACCTTTTGTTGAATGGTACATCTGGTATTGCCGTAGGTATGGCAACCAATATGGCTCCTCACAATTTAACGGAAGTTGTAAGTGGAATCATTGCCTATATTGAAGACCGTGATATTACTATCGAAGGTTTGATGCAATATATCAAAGCCCCAGATTTTCCAACGGGTGGTACAATTTACGGCGTTTCAGGTATAAAAAATGCTTTTGAAACGGGTCGTGGACGAATTGTTGTGCGTGGTAATGCCACTTTTGAAGTTTCAAAAACTGGGAAAGATCAAATTATCGTTTCAGAAATTCCGTACATGGTCAATAAAGCATCATTGATTAAGCAATGTGCTGACTTGGTGAATGATAAGAGAATTGAAGGAATCTCAGAAATTCGTGATGAATCTGACCGTCAAGGTATGCGTATTGTGTTTGACCTCAAACGTGATGCCGTTCCTAACGTAGTGTTGAATAACCTTTACAAGTTTTCGGCTCTTCAAAATTCGTTTTCAGTCAATAACGTTTGTTTGGTAAAAGGTCGTCCTTATACCTTGAACTTGAAAGACTTAATTCATTATTTCGTTGAACACCGTAACGAAGTAATCGTAAGACGTACAAAATACGATTTGCGTGAAGCCCAAAAAAGAGCTCATATCTTAGAGGGTTTCATTATTGCTCTTGATAATCTTGATGCAGTAATCAAACTTATCCGTGAATCAAGAGACCCGAATGCTGCTCAAGCAGGTTTGATTGCTAACTTCGGACTTTCGGATATTCAAGCGAAAGCTATTTTGGAAATGCGTTTGCAACGTTTGACTGGTATGGAGCGTGATAAAATCATTGCTGAATACGAAGAACTTAAACGTTTGATGGATGATTTACAAGATATTTTGGACCGACCAGAACGCCAGCTACAAATTATCAAAGATGAATTGATTGAGGTAAAAGAACGTTATGGTGATGCACGTCGTACACAAATCAACATGACTGACGATGAATTCTCAGTTGAAGATATGATTGCCGATGACGAAATGTTAATTACCGTTTCGAATCAAGGTTATGTAAAACGTACACCAATCGGAGAATACAAAGCTCAAGGAAGGGGAGGAGTTGGTTCAAGAGCCGTTGCTACGAAAGATAGCGATTATACTGAACACCTTTTCACCGCAACGATGCACAACTGGTTATTATTCTTTACCGAAAGCGGAAAATGTTTCTGGTTAAGAGTATATGCAGTGCCAGAAGGTTCAAAAACGGCAAAAGGTCGCCCAGTTCAAAATTTAATGAACATCGAAAGTGGAGATTCTATCCGTGCTGTTATCAACGTAAAATCATTAACCGATCCTGATTACATCAATAATAACTTTATTGTGATGTGTACAGAAGACGGAACAATTAAGAAAACTACGTTGGAAGCATATTCTCGTCCACGTCAAAACGGAATTATTGCCATTACGATTCGTGAAAATGACCGTCTGTTAGATGTATCTTTAACAAATGGTAATAATCATATTATTATTGCAACGAATACAGGTCGCTCGGTACGTTTTGAAGAATCTCGTGTTCGTCCAATGGGACGTTCGGCAGCAGGTGTAAAAGGTATCTGGCTTGACGAAGAAAAGTTGACTGAAAAAGCAATCGGAATGGTTTGTATTGAAGACCCAGAAACGCAACAATTATTAGTTGTTTCAGAAAAAGGCTTCGGAAAGCGTTCGGATGTTGAAGATTACCGTTTAACTAATCGTGGTGGAAAAGGAGTGAAGGCACTTAACATTACTGAGAAAACAGGTAACTTGGTGGCTATCAAAGAAGTAACTGATAGTAATGACCTAATGATTATTACGAAATCAGGTATTCTAATTCGTATTGCCGTAGCGGACCTTCGTGTGATGGGACGTAATACGCAAGGTGTAAAATTGATTCGTTTGAAAAATGAATCAGATGAGATTTCTTCAGTAACCAAGATTGTAAAAGATCCAGAAGAAGAAGTAGTCATTGATTCTGATGCCGTTGTTGTAGAAACATCCGCAGAAGTTATCATTGATGATTCCCCAGAAACAGAAGGGGAGGATGGAAGTATTCCATTACCTGACGAAAGCGGAGAAGAATAAAAGTGATAATTTTATGAGTAAACGGTTCACGAAAATATCGTGTGCCGTTTGCTTTTACTGATAAAATGTTAAACTTTTGTTAAGGAAGTAACTTCCGACAGTAATATTCGTTAAAACATCACAATACCCCAATCTAAATAGAATTAAAATAAACCAAACAACCATTTCAACCAACAATGAGAAAAATAACACTTGCTCTTTTTGCGATATTAATGACAGCAGGAGCAACCTTCGCTCAAGTGGACAAATTAATGCTTGAGGCTAATCGCAAGACATTGACCGATGCCAAGAAAAAAGCTGACGAGGCAGTAATGAAAAAAGACTCTGCCAAAGCCAAAACATGGCTTACTCGTGGTGAAGCTTATTTGGATATTGCCAATTCACGAGATTCAGTTCTAACAAAAACAGAACCAACTGCTCCATACAAAGCATTGAGTTATTTCAAGAAGGCTGTTTCAATTGACCCAGCTTCTCCAGCCAAGAAATATTTAACAATGGTGATGGACAAAGAAGGAAAGCCAGAGGTTGAAGGACAAAAAGTATATGCAGCCTTCATGGATGCAGGTATCAGTAAGTATCAAGTTAAAGATTTTACAGGAGCATTGAAAGATTTACAAACAGCGATGGAAGTTGCTCCAAAAGATACAACCGCTGCAATGTACACCGGTGTAATTGGACAATTGGCTAAAAATGATGGTGCTGCTAAAGTTGGTTACGAGAAGTTTTTAGAATTAGGTGGAAAAGATCCAGGAATGCTTTATGCTTTAGCTCAAATTTATAAGACTGAAAATAAAGAAGAGTTAGCTTTGGCGACAATTGACAAAGGAATCGCTTTACATCCGAACAATAAAGATTTGAAGGCTGAGAAAATCAACATGTTGTTGAGTTTTAAGAAAATTGATGCAGCCATCAAAGAATTAGAAAATTCAGTAGCAGCAGGTTCAAAAAGCCCACAAGAAGTATTGAACTTAGGTATCTTATACGAAAATAAGGCCAATGAGTTAGATCCAGAAATAAGAGGTTATAGAGAGCAATTGTCAAAAGGTAATGTTGATGGGTTAAATAAAAAGATTCAAGCTCAAAAGGATAAAATTTCAGCTTATGATGATGAAATCAAACGTTTGAGTGATAAAATCAAAAAAGAACCTAAAACAGCGGCGACTTCAAAAAGACAAATAGGGGAGATTTCTCAGATGAAAACTGAAGCTAATGCAACATTGACTGAATTAAATGCAGAAGCTGTTCAACAAGCAGCAACTGCTGTAAATACAGTAGAAGTTACTAAAAAAATGGACGCTGCGAAAGCAAAGCAGGATGAAGCAAGAGCTCAAGCATCAAAGTATTACAAGCAAGCATTAGTATTAGATCCTAATAATTATGACATCAACTTCAACTTAGGAGTTATGAACTTCAATGAAGCCGTAATCATTAAAAAAGAAGTAGATGCAATGGATATGAATACTTACAAAGTTAAAGGTAAGGCAGTAGAAGAGTTAGCAACAGAGAAATTCAAACAAGCATTGCCATATTTTGAAAAAGCATATTCAATCAAACAAGAAGATGATTTGAAAGGTAGCTTAAGAAGTTTATACCAGATTTTAAAAATGGAAGATAAACTTAAAGCTCTTGGAGAGTAAATAATAAGAATATTGAGAATTATTATTGGTCCTTGAACGAAAGTTCAAGGACTTTTTTTTGAGGATATTTTTGATGAAGAGGTTAACAAATATTATATTCTCATCATCTAAAATTTATTATTTAACATAATGTAAATTATACAACTTTTAAATATCTTTAAAAACTGTATAAGAAGTGTTATCTGACTGAAATACGAAATACAATAGAGTAAGATTAGATTTAAACTATTATGAGCATAAAGTCGTATAATATGGTTAAAATGAATCGTCTGAGAATCCTTTAGGAATTTTTATTCGTAATCTTGTTCAGATTATCTAATTCTCAAAATCTACAATTTTAGAGCTGAATATGAGTATGGTCGTCATGATGAACAGTATTACAGCCAGTTCTACGGATTTTCTGAGTGTTTTGGAATAATCCCTATGTGGTTCTAAATAAATTTAGAAATTGAGCTATAATTGTAAAAATCTTCGATGTCTAATTTCATCATAAACAAAACATAATTTTCTTTATTGATGAAACAACATTATGTTCATCCCCTTCTTCTGCCCACTTTAAACAATTTTATAACTAAATAAATAGTTTAAGGTGGGATTATCTTGGATTAGTAAGTAATCCCAATATTTCTATTACTTCACATTTAGCAACCTTTACGTTTCCTTCCATAAAAAAACCTTTTGTTCCAACGATAATCTTATCTTCATGATAATTACGTCTTTCTGGAATAAGTATCCACATTCTGGCTGTACCAGTTGCGGAAATTTGCTCATTACTTTCTAATATAATATTTCCCGTTTCATCTTCAAATTCAGGGTGAATCATAAAAAGTTGATTATTACCATCATAAAGAGGATGTTCATATTTAAAATCAGAGCGATAAGCTTGATAAGGAAGGCTCCATCTACCACCTTCTTCATTTGTATAAAATCTATATTTGACTTTAAAGTCAGCAATATGACCTCTTGTTTTTTCGTATGGAGTGTGCATAAGAATGTTGAGTTTGTAGAAAACATAACCTTGATTTTAATAATAAATATTATATATAGGGATACATACTAACTAAACACCCAAAATCCCTTTCAAATCAGCAGGTGAATATTTTACTGATTTTAACACTTTATTATCAGTAATTCTATATACCAAAAACTTATCGCCATCAGCCACAATTTCAGCTTCTGTTCCATCTTTATCAGCATAAAATTTTACGGTAGCTTCTGCTTCTTCGTAGCTTCCGCAGGCCTTCGACATATTTGAGCGTTGTACTTCATTGAATAAATCTACAAATTTTTCACCTAAGCCAAATTCTAAAACCGCTCCTGAAAGTACATATTGAATATCACAAAGAGCATCAGCAATTTCCACTAAATCATTGTCATTAATGGCATCTTGGAGTTCTCTCAACTCTTCCGCTATCAAGCTAACTCGAAGTTTACACCTTTCTGGTGAAGGAATTTTTGGCGTTTCTAAAATTGGAGCTTTGAATGTACGGTGGAATTCTGCTACTTGGTTCAGTGAATCTATTTTCTGCATGACGTTAATGTTTATTTTTACCCAAATTTACACATAATGTAGATTACTATAAGGTCGATTTCCACACTTTTTGTGGAAAACTACGTAACTGCTTATTTTTCAAGGGTTTACAGTATTCACGTGGAACAGTTGGTGTTAATTTGTTGATAATCAGACTGTTATGTGTTTCACATTGAGAGAGGGAAGTAAAATAGGAATCCTCTTATTATTGAATGAATGGGAGAACGCAATAACTATTATACTGGTAAGTATTTCATATAAAGGGATATACAGTTAGCTTACAAGCATCATTATTTGATAAATAGGAGTTGAATGAAGTCTGTATATCTATTGAATTTGAAATAGGATATATTGCTTAGGTACCCAATATTTTTTTATTATCAAAAGGGATAATTACTGGATTTTTATTTTTCCATTAGAAGTAGGTCATCAATAGGAGATGATGGTTAATAGGACACATCCTTTTTTCGTCGAAGAAAAGGGCAGGAAATAGCTAAATTAGCTCTGTTTATATTGAATGAATGTTCATATTTAATACAAAAAAGCCTTCTATCCCACCCTATCCTATTTTTTGTGTAATTTCGGCAAATGTTAGCTTATTCTCCTGTCCTTCTATAACAGGTGTTATTTTGATTATTACAGACTTCGATGTTGGCGTATTACTAATCTCTGCAACGCTATCAATTGGCACTAAAACGTTTGCTTCAGGGAAATAAGTAGATACATTTCCCGCTGGAATATTGTAAGGAACGACAATAAATCGTTCCGCTTTACGATGAATATTTCCATGAAAATTATGCAAATCTACGATTTGATAATCTTTCAATTTGGCTTTTTGAATGTCTTTCTGATTCATCAGAATAACCCTACGTTCATTAAAAATACCACGATAGCGGTCATCTAATCCATAAATGGTAGTATTGAATTGATCGTGCGTTCGAATTGTCATCATTAAGTATTCATCATCAGCAAGGTTTTGTGGTTCAAAAGGGCAAATCGTGAAGTTTGCTTTTTGGTTATTTGTTGTAAATCTCCCTTCTCTTGGAGCGTTTGGCAAATAAAAGCCCCCCAAATGTCTTACACGAACGTTATAATCCTTAAAACCATCAATTGTTTTTTCAATTAATAATCGAATATTATCGTAATTACTGATTAGTCTGTCCCAATCGAGTGATTTATCGTAATTTTTAAGCGTTTCTTTGGCAATTTTAGCGACGATTGCAGGTTCACTCAATACAGTTTCAGCAGGTGGTGTTAGATTGCCTTTAGACTGTTGTATTACGCCCATAGAGTTTTCTGTGCTGACAAATTGAAGCCCAGACGTTTGTAAATCTTCGTCAGTTCTGCCCAAACAAGGTAATATAATGGCTGTTTTTCCGTGAATAAGATGGCTTCTATTGAGTTTTGTCGAAATTTGAACGGTTAATTTACAGTTTTGAAGAGCTTTTGCCGTAAATTCTGTATCTGGCGTAGCCGAAAGGAAGTTCCCACCCAAGGCCATAAATACCTTCCCCGTGCTTTGGTACATTGCTTTGATAGAATTTACCACGTCTAAACCGTGTTCACGGGGTGATTTAAACGCAAATACTTCGTCTAATTTGTCCAAAAATTGCGTGCTTGGCTTTTCATAAATACCCATTGTTCGGTCGCCCTGAACGTTTGAATGTCCCCTTACTGGACACGTTCCAGCACCTTCTTTGCCAATACTTCCTTTGAGTAACAAGATATTAACAACTTCTTGAATGGTAATGACCGAGTTTTTGTGTTGGGTAAGTCCCATTGCCCAACAAATGATTATTTTGTTATTTTCTATCAATAAATCAGCAGTTTCTCTTATTTGCTGCAAAGAAATACCACATTCTGCTATCAATTCTTCGAGCTTGTAATTCTTTAAATCATTGATAAATAGCTCATAACCAGCAGTATTTTGTTGGATAAATTGATGGTCAAATACGTTATTAGGGTTATTGTGTTCTGCCTCGTAGAGCAAAATTGCCAGAGCTTTTAGGAGAGCCAAATCAGTATTTATCTTAATTTGTAGGTAGATATCAGTTAATGATGTTCCGCCTGTGAGCATATCCGAAAGGTGTTGCGGATGTTGAAAAGCTAAAAGTCCCGTTTCTATTAGTGGGTTTACGGAGATAATTTTGGCTCCTGCTTGTTTTGCTTTTTCCAAAGCAGTTAGCATTCTTGGGTGATTTGTTCCTGGATTTTGCCCTAAAATGATAATTACCTCTGCTTTATTGAAATCATCCAAGGTTACTGAACCTTTTCCCAAACCCAAAGTCTTTCCCAAAGCAGCACCACTTGATTCGTGGCACATATTGGAACAATCTGGTAAATTATTGGTTCCGAACTGACGCACAAAGAGTTGATACAAGAATGCAGCTTCGTTTGAAGCACGTCCAGAAGTATAAAAAATACCATCATTTGGACTTTGGAGTGTATTTAATTCATTCGAAATAAGTTCGATGGCATTCTTCCAAGTAATTTTTTCGTAGTGTGTTTGCCCTTCTCTAATAATCATCGGATGCGTCAAACGACCTTGTTGTCCCAGCCAATAATCAGATTTCTGGGATAATTCTGCTACTGAATAGCGTTGAAAAAAAACGGGTCCAGCTTTTAACGTTGTAGCTTCTTCTGCAATAGCTTTCGCTCCATTTTCGCAGTATTCTGCTACTGAAGAACGTTCTCCATCTGGATCAGGCCAAGCACATGAGGGACAATCGACACCTCCCTTTTGATTTAGTGAAAACAGAGCTTTCGTTCCTCTAAATACATTCATTGCACCAAAAACGTGTTTGAAAGAATTTGTAACAGCTTTTATGCCTGCTGCAACTTTAGCAGGCTCTGTAATTGTCATGCCAGTAAAAGCTGAGGGAGCCTGCGGATTTATTTTATCTTCATTATTCATTGTTTTCAGAACCATTATTTGAATGAAAATTAGTATTCAAAATTAATCTTTCAATACCCGTATATACATTATAACTACCATCTCGGAGAAAACCGATGAGTGTTAAACCAAAATTTATGGCTAATTCTACTGCCAAACTTGATGGAGCACCAATCGCTACTAATATTGGAATGCCTGCCATGAGGGTTTTTTGTACTAATTCAAAACTTAAACGCCCACTTACTAAAGCTATTTTATCAGATAAATCTACGTGATTGACTGACGCACCAATGAGTTTATCCAAAGCATTATGCCTCCCAACATCCTCTCTTAGGAGAATTAGCATTCCATTTTTATCAAATAATCCAGCGGCATGAAGCCCGCCTGTATGGTTAAAAACGTTTTGAGCTTCCCGTAAAATAGTTGGTAAGTGATAAATAATATCTTGACTAACAATGTTTTTTACTATCGGAATATACGGACAACCTATTTTTTGCAGTACCTCGATTGATGCTTTTCCACAAATACCACAACTTGAAGTAGCGTAAAAATTTCGTTCCAAACCTGACAAATCAACGACAACATCAGGTTTTAATTCTACTCTAACAATATTATTTTTGGATTCTTGTCGTCCTAAATCAGTACAATATTTGATGGTATAAATTTGCGAATATTGCTGAATAATACCCTCAGAAAATAAAAAACCTAACGCCAATTCAAAGTCATGTCCAGGAGTACGCATGGTAACTGATATACTCTTTTGCTGGCGTTCGTTTGTTTTTCCAAAACCCAACCTAATTTCCATCGGGTCTTCAACTGCCAATAAATCATCTTTCAGGGAGATTCCATTTTTAGCGACTTTATGTATTTGTACGGGCGAGATGCTAAACACAACTTTATAGTTTATGGTAATTTTTAAATTGGTTTACTTTCCATAAATGTTCCATCAGTATAGAAAATCACAATTCTTTCTATTTGTTTTCCAGAAGGTTGCTGAGATGGTATAACTGGACGCTCTACTTTACGTCTCGGAGGAACATTTACAGGTGCCTGAACGGGAATTAGTTCTGGCTGATAATTTTTAGGCGATTCTCGTGGCGTTTGCTCAAATTGATTTTGTGGTATAACTCTCTGATTAATAGTTTGTTGCCTGTTAGTTTGAGGGCTGTTTTGAAGAGGTATATCAGAATCAAAAATAAGCCAATCTCGGTCAATATCAGGAAAAACTTTTAATATTCGCTGAATAATGTCTAAACTTGGCTTATTTCTACCCGAAAGGATATGAGAAATGCTACTTCTCTGTATGCCTACGGTATCTGCAAAATAACTTGGTGATAAACCTTTGTCAATTATGATTTGCTCAATTTTCTTATTTAAGTCCATGTTACAATTGTTTATTGTAAATTATGATTTATGTGTGAGCAAATATAGTTGATTGATTTACATAATGCAATATATTTATATAAATTACAATTGTGCATTTGTGATTATTTGATATAATTTACAAATGTTTGTATTAGCTTGTTTATTACAAATGTGTCCGATAGGTATGGTGTTAATTAGTTTTATAAATTCCGTCATTTTGTAAATTAACCTTCCCGTCTCTGTATAATCCTCCTATCGCTTTCTTGAAATCCTTTTTTGACATTTGTAAATTCTTGTAAATTACTTCAGCATCTGTTTTATCAGTATAAGGTAGAAAGCCCCCTGACGCAATCAAAAGCGAATATATCTCCGATTTAATATTGTCAATTCTATCAAATCCTTGTTTTACAATACTTAAATCTATTTTCCCATCGTGTCTTATCTTTTTGATAAAGCCTGGAATTGTTAGCCCTAATGGTACATCTTTAAATACCTCACTTTTGTAAATAATCCCCATATAACGTTTGTTAATTAAAGCCTTTAATCCCAAGTCTGTATATTCGTAAGGAAGTAATTCTACTTCTTGACCTTCGGTTAGCCCTGACGCATCTGTTTCCAGAAATTTATCTAACTTGGCTGACGCAACAATCCGCTCTGTTTGTTCATCAATATAAACATATACTAAATAAGAACGCCCTAACGCCATCTTTGAATGTTGTTCTCCAAAGGGTACTAATAAGTCTTTCAGTAATCCCCAGTCTAAGAAAACCCCTGATTTACTTACATCTTTTACTTGTAAGTACGCAAATTGGCCAACAACTGCGTGAGGAATAAGCGTAGTCGCTATTACACGGTCTTCAGAGTCACGATAAATGAATACATCTAAGAATTGACCAATCTGAGTTCCCTCTGGCACGTACACTCGGGGAATTAGTATCTCCTCTCCATCGTAACCATCTAAATAAAGTCCGAAATCTAATTCTTTAATAACTTCAAGTCTGTTAAATTGCCCTAATTGTAAAGGGGCAGTATCATATACCATATTTGTAAGATTTTAATTTTACGTAAAATTGCAATAAAAATAATTAGTTGTTACGTGTTTGTAGTGCTTCGGCGGTAATTAAACAGTTTAAATACTACATTTGGTTCTTTAAACTGTTTCTTGCTTTTCCATAGACGCAAGAGTTAAATGAAATAGATTGTTTAGGGTTAATTTACCAATTAGATAAATTGTATCGAATGTATATTTGTTTGGAATACATTGTATCCCTTATTTTAGTAGATATATATAAGAAGTAAGAGAACCGTTTTGTTGTGGATAACGCTTTAAAAGTAATGTAGATAACCAAGTGCTATGATATTATAAACTCTGATAAATGTAAAGAACAGTTTGTGTGAAAGATTTCTTTATTAATATTTCTTATAATGTTTAAAATACGAAGTGGAGGTTTGATTGATTAGTTTCTTTGAGATGAACTGATAGAAAATTAACAAATAATGGCGAAAAGCATCAGTACCGGAATTGAGGATTTTCTTATTAATGCGAAGGTTTTAGAATGATTTAGATTGAATTCTCAGACGTATAAAAACAAAAAAGTCGTGGAGGATTATCTCTACCACGACTTTTTAATCTGTTACATGAACTAAATTCTTAGTCTATGTTAAACAACTACATTATTTTCACGTAATGCTTGATTTAAAGAAGTCTTCAAATCAGTACTTTCCTTACGTTTTCCGATGATTAAAGCACATGGAACGTTAAATTCTCCAGCAGGGAACTTCTTCGTTAAGCTACCAGGAATAACAACGCTATTTTCAGGAACAAATCCAATGTATTCAATAGGTTCAGGTCCAGTTACGTCAATAATCTTAGAGCTACCAGTAATAGTTACTCCTGCTCCCAGTACAGCACGTTTCCCGATTCTTGCTCCTTCTACCACAATACAACGAGAACCAATAAAAGCTCCGTCTTCAATAATTACTGGAGCTGCTTGTGCTGGTTCAAGAACACCACCAATACCAACACCACCGCTTAAATGAACATCCTTTCCTATTTGAGCACAACTACCAACAGTAGCCCAAGTATCAACCATAGTACCAGAATCGACATAAGCACCAATATTTACGTAAGAAGGCATCATGATCACCCCTTTAGCCAAATAAGCTCCATAACGAGCAACCGCTGGAGGTACAACTCTCACACCTAAGGCAGCGTAATTGTTTTTGAGTTTCATTTTATCATGAAATTCAAAAATCCCTACTTCTTGTACCTGCATTTGTCGCATAGGAAAATACATCACGATCGCTTTTTTAACCCATTCATTTACCGTCCAAGTACCATCTTCATTGGGCTGTGCTGTACGAAGCTCACCTTTATCTACTTTCTCTACAATTGTTTCAATTGCATTCTTTGTTTCTTCTGTCGAGCGGAGGGTTGTATCATCCCAAGCTTTTTCAATAATGTCTTTTAATTGATTCATTAAAATATTTATCTTTTTGTTCTTATAAAATTTGAAATACAAAGTAAAAGTATTTCCCTCATAAAACACATAGATGAAGACCAATTAATCATTAAAAATAAAGACTACGAGGAGGAGGTTATTACAGTAAGATATTAGAATTGAATAAAATTACAGATAGTGTAATTATTTAGAATAGTTTATTTAAATAGCTGATTTACAGATGTTTAAATAAAAGTAAAATCAATATAATAGCGTAGTCCAAATTTAATTTGGGGAGCATTTGTACAATTTATAATATTTAAATGTGTGTTTTGACTGCCATATTGGCAGTTGCATATTTATTAGATATACTTAGTGGTAATGGTTTATTTATTCAATAATAACCTATTCTATTATACAGTGTTTAATACTACTACAATCATGCCATAATATAAGCATGATTGACAATCAATAACTCTACATTTATGGACATTAAATATTAGAATATCTTATAGGTTTTAGGCCGTTTTATACTAATCTAATAACGTTTTTCTTAGCGATTTTTTCCGTGTGTTAATATCCATAAAGATATGCTTTTTAATATAGTATTTACTGTTGTCTTTATATAAATATCGTTGATTTTATCAATTATCTAAATAAAAAGGCATTAATTCACTTCATCACAATCTACCATAGGTAATTTTTGGGATAAATACTTTTTCTGCTCTTGTCTCTTCTCCCCCACTTCTATCTAATAACTCTAATAATGAAAGGAGGTTCATAAAATTGTTATTAAATGAATCTCTTAGGTATTTGGTGTTTAGAGGAGAAGACTAAATATACACAATATTAGTAGTAACACAGAAATTTTATGCTATTATTTTTAGTAATTTAGCCTAAATTCTACATATTTTGCTAATTTTAATAGTTAGTATTACTAAGTACTTTTTATTTATACTCCTTGAATTATCGTTTGTTTAATCATAGAATATACCTTACTTTTGTAGAGAAGTTTAAATCAAATATTACATTATTTATTATCTAAACAGATGGCAAAAGTAAAAGTTGCAATTAACGGTTTTGGCAGAATAGGACGCTTAGTCTATCGTCAAATTTACAACATGGAAGGCATTGATATTGTAGCAATCAATGACTTAACAAGTCCAAAAGTGCTTGCTCATTTATTAAAGTATGATTCAGCACAGGGCAGATTTAACGCTGAAGTTAGCTCAACAGAAAACACTATTGTTGTAAATGGTGAAGAGGTTACAATATATGCACAAAGAGATCCAGCATTGATTCCTTGGGGACAGCATGATGTAGATGTAGTTTTAGAATGTACAGGATTCTTTGCTGACAAAGATAAAGCGTCTGCTCATATTACCGCAGGTGCTAAGAAAGTAGTAATTTCTGCTCCTGCAACAGGTGATGCAAAAACAGTTGTGTTCAACGTAAACCATGATATTTTAGATGGTTCTGAAACTGTTATCAGCGGTGCCTCTTGTACAACTAACTGCTTAGCTCCTATGGCTAAAGTATTAGAAGAAAAATACGGTATCGTTAATGGTTTGATGACAACTGTTCATGCTTATACAAACGATCAAAATACTCTTGATGCTCCGCACCCTAAAGGAGATTTACGTAGAGCAAGAGCAGCAGCAGAAAATATTGTTCCTAACTCAACAGGTGCTGCAAAAGCAATTGGATTAGTTCTTCCTTCACTAAAAGGGAAATTGGATGGTTCTGCTCAAAGAGTTCCAACAATTACTGGTTCTTTAACCGAGTTAACCGTAGTTTTAGCTAAGAAAGTTACTGTGGAGGAAATCAATGCAGCAATGAAGGCAGCTTCGAACGAAAGTTTTGGATATACAGAAGATGAAATTGTAAGTAGTGACGTTATCGGTACATCTTTCGGTTCATTATTTGATGCAACTCAAACTAAAGTTCAAAATGTTGGAGATTCACAATTAGTAAGAACTGTTTCTTGGTACGATAACGAAATGTCTTATGTTTCTCAATTAGTGAGAACTGTAAACTATTTCGCTCAATTGATTAACAAGTAATTATTCGTTAGTTGATAGAAAAAGGGGACATTAATTGTCCCCTTTTTCTATATCGTAAACTCACAAGATAAGTAATTGATACTAAACCCCTTTGCGGTAAAGATTTCTTCAAAACGAGTTTTAATCTCATAATGTCTCACCATTAAATCGGAACTATATAAGTCCTTTGTAAAGTTTAAATTATTCACTCCAAAAGATTTTAACGTATGAAGTGAATAATCAAAAAAAGGTTCATTGTCCGTTTTAAGGTGAATTAATCCCCCTGGACAAAGAAGCCTTTTGTAAATGTCCAGAAATCGTTCATTAGTCATTCTTCTTCTTATACCACTTTGTAAATGATGAGGGTCAGGAAAGGTAATCCAGATTTCAGCTATTTCATTATCTACAAAGAAATCAAATAAATCGTGAACCTTGGCTCTCAAAAAAGCCACATTTAATAAATTATCATTAATAGCTTTCTCGCTTCCAACTGCAATTCTATCCCCTTTTATATCAATACCTATAAAATTTTTTTCTGGAAACAATTTAGCTAATCCAACAGTGTACTCTCCTTTTCCGCATCCCAACTCAATTATAATCGGATTATTATTTTCAAAAAGTACCTCATTCCATTTTCCTTTGATATTTTTAAATAAGGATTTTCCTTCTTGCAATACGTTAGAGTTTTCTTGATTTTGGATAAATCTTACAGCTTTTTTTCTGCCCATTTTGAAACATTTTGATTATACTAAATAAATTAGTGTACTAAACCCATTGTCTATACTATATACTACTTATATTCTTATACAGAAGCCTTGAAATTCATAAACAACTGAAATACAGCTACTTGTAAATTATATACAATATTAAACTCTTATAATTACCAAAATAACCCTTTATTTAATCAAAATAAAGCAGATAATCATGATTTGAGTGCCTTGAGAATCGGCTATTTAACAATAAGTTGAGGATTGGTCAGCTATACGAGATTCTCAAACATTTGAAGAAATACGTAAATTTGGAGTTTATACAAATATCCCTCGACCATTATACCAAATAAAATTTGGATGTAATTTCACCATAATTATAAACTTAATTATTTACTACAAATACTCC
>JAZKDE010000020.1:0-61053 GCA_040387735.1 Bacteroidota bacterium | reverse complement strand
CACCTAATTTACCAGTTCCTTTTAAGGTTACGACCCCGTTTGAAACCGTTACAGGGGTTGGCGTAACTTGGGAAAACAGCTCAATATTTAGCAGAAATGACAGTAAATAAATGAGCAACTTTATTGATTTTTTCATCGTGTAAAAACGTTAAAGTTTCGTCTGGAAATGGGTAAAGTTAAGCCAGAGCTTAACTTTACCGTAGATTCCAAACTGTCTATGTTTTGAATAAATGCTTGATTAATTAAATATTTTCGGTGCGTTCTCACAAAAGTAAAATCGACTAATAAAGTCTCTACGAGTTTCAACGTAAATGAGCAAACCAACTTACGATACCCCAAATGAATGACGGTATAGTTAATGTCTGCTTCACAATAGATTATCTCACTTATCTTAATTTTACGATTTCGCTTTTCGTCAATCACCAAAAAATTACCCGATACTGTCATTGAAATATAAGGTTAGCCGTCGGGGCGAAGTAGAGTTTTCCGCCCTGCTCAGACCGTAGCTCATGCAAATAGGCATTACCCGTGATGGATACCGAATCATGAGCAATCACTACAATATCTTCGCCAGTGGGTACACGTCCAAGGTCCCAAGTCGTAGTTTCGGCCCAATTCCCAATTTTCACCGAAGTAATTATGGGCGACGGTTTGGCGACTCCTACCATTAGTAGAAAAAATGTAAGTAATATTTTCATTTTATTAAGGGTGTTTTAGCAAAAATGATGTTGGCATTACGCACACGGTCAGACTTCAATTTTACCGAATCAAAATCTAAGCTATCATCATGTAAATCAGTCTGATAGATTGTTGCAGGGTAGTGTTTAAATGCCTTTTTATTACTCAATCCTATCTCATTATACTTCACAAACGTCTCCATGTCTTTCTGAAACCCCTTACCAACTGCCAAGTCAATGGTTCGCATCAATACTGATTCCATCGTTTTTAATTGTGGTACTCGCTCCGTCACCACTGGCGACGAATTAATAATAATCACATGATCAGGATCAGCATTAAGTACCGACTTTATCGGTGAAACCGTTACTACTCCACCGTCAGAACCCGATTTGATAACTTCAAAACGAGTTTCAAAATACTGTGGCTTCCAAATGACTGGTTGCGAACAGCTCGCCATAATTGCCCGTATATACTGCTCATTGCTGTTGAAGGCAAACTGATTGAAAGTTCTGAACTGTCCAGTGGTCATATCAACTAAGCCAATCTCAAAAACCTTTTTCGACTTTTGGGCTTTCTCCAAATCAATGTATTTCCAGAGTAAATCATGCAATGGCTCTATGTCCAATACATAGTTTTTCCCCGTGATACGTTGCCACAAAATGCGTTTCAAGGATATTTTCCCCTTATAGATATCTTTGTTTGTAATGTTTTCAAACATTTCAATCAACTTGTCCAAGTCTCCTTGAGCCAGCATCGCTCCAATGATGCTGCCAACACTCACGCCCGATATGGCTTTGACTTGCGAAAAATCAAAGTCCGTATCTCGCAATCTTTTGAGGATTTGTACGGCAAATAATCCTCTGGCTCCGCCTCCAGAAAAGACGAAGCCATAAGTTTTTGGTACTTTCTGCTTCATCTCAATTTTGGCAAGGATATCCGAGTAGATTGAAGTATTTACACCGAAACGTCTTCTTGTTCTTGAGTTTCTCCTCAGCATCCACAATCCTCTTGATGGAATAAGCATACATCTGCTTATCCGACTGAATCATCATAGATTCAGAATCATTTTTGGCATTCCACTTTTTAATATCACCGCCATAATATTGCTGCTCGATGAAATTGATAACCTTAACGGGGATATTATGAAAGCTCATCATTATCGTACTATCAGGAATTTCAATGAACTGACTTATCTCTTTCAGATTATCAAAAATCGTTGATTTCGTAGAGTCTGGATAAGTCTGTATGTAAGTCAAAATCCCACTTTTTAACATTTTCGCCTCCGACTGATTCAGGGGTGGCATATCCACAAAAACTTGTTGTCCGTAGGTCATTGAGCCTACCAATAGACCCAATAGGGCCATTACAATTCTAATTGGTTTCATTTGTACTTGATTTATTTGTTTGAGAAAAGAATTATTGTTTCGTGTACATCATCACAATTTCGTATCGCTTGGCGGTGCCACCATCACAATCAAAATCATAGACTGATACCTCTTTGGTAGAGGTATTAATGTAATAGTTACCCATAGTAGCAGTCTGCTCATAGCCATTGGCATCAGTCCAGATAGCTCTACCTTCCATCTCGTAGAGCTGGTCAAAGCCCGTCAAAATAATAGTAGAGGGATTGGTAATCTCCAGGCGAGTTTTTTTCAAAAAAACCGGCTTACCCTTATACGTATATATAGTAGCAACTTCGGCAACGCTCTGAAACTCATGGAAGAGTTCTATCGGTGTGGCAGCTTTAGGTATTGACGTACCCGAAGGCTTCAATTTTATTGAGTTGCCCGTTGGGCTAACAATCACATAATCTCCTGATACCTTAGTATTTACGAAGTCAACAATACCATTGAGTGTACCTCTAATAACCGCAGGTGAAATTTTTTGGGTGTTGTTATCTGCCAAATCCGTAGCAATTTGTTGCTTAACAGTTGTAGCGGTTTGGGCAGTAATAGAGCAAATGCTCAGGAGTAATGCCGCTCCTATTAATCGTGTTCTCATTATATTAAGTATTAAATCCGTTGTTAAATCCTGTATCAAATCCACCTAAAATTTGTCTTGTAAGGGTGTCTATCTCAAGGCTACATTCAGTAGTTTGTATATCTTCCCAATTCGTTATTAGGGGATCGGGGAGAGCTGCTTCTTCAGTAGTTTGTACATCTTCCCAATTCGTTATTAGGGGGTCAGTTATTTCCCTGGTAATCGTGTCTATCTCAAGGCTACATTCAGTAGTTTGTACATCCTCCCAATCGGTACTTAGTGGGTTGGTTACTGCTTCTTCAGAAGTTTGTACATCTTCCCAATCGGTATTTAGGGGTTCCGTTATTTCTCTAATAATGGTGTCTATCTCAAGGCTACAATCACAAGCAATTGTTCTGGAGAGTCGAATAACAGGTAGGTCATTATTGTAGATATTTTCCACAAAAAAATATTTGACTCCGTTGGTTACATTATAAAAGGTAGGATTCCCAATTTGCCAGTTCACCACCGTCAAGACATCATCTGTTTCCGAATATCCGAAACGATATAGGTTAGGAGCATCAATTGCCAGGTTAATATCTACACGAGTTGTTATCATTGTTGTGTCAAAAATCCATCGCTAAAGCCTGTATCAAACGCTCCGGCATTTGTGTAATATTCGGTTGTGGTATAGAAAATCAAAGGTTTTTTCGGTGTTGGGTCTTCCGCTGGTACTATGGCATTACAGTCAACCGTAATGGATGTGATGGTATTATTATCCAAGGCCACCATATTATCGATCATTCTGGCCCGTGTAAAAGTGAATTCGTACCGATTCAAATTTTCAAAACCCGAAGTACCGATATAGGTATAGGTAGCCGTAAATGGATTCAGTACCCGTACAAACTCATTGTTATTCGTCAACTCCAGGACCAACCGCCGATTCCTGATTTTTTTGTCATGCCACTCACTAAAATCCATTGGCTCACAGTCAACTTCAAGGGTAGCCTTAAACACAAATTTTTCATCCGTTCCGAAATCAACGGTTGAACTATCAATTTTCAATTCGCCTTCAAACCTGTCGGCGTATCGCCAATCAACGAGCCACTTTTCGGGATTACCCAGAAAAACTACCCGCTTCAATTCAGTTTTAGTCTGGTATTCTTGCTGGATAATATCCTTGGAATACGCCAACCTGCAACGCCAAAAGCCCCCCAAATTTGGGAGTGAATCACAGGGTACAAGGGGCATATCAGTATTCGTCATTCAATGATTCAATCAGTTCATACAGGTCAAGATTTGGATTTAGCCTATATCGGCGATAGTTTCTAAGTAAAGTTTCCAAATTAATATCATCATCGGAAAGGCTCAACTTTGCCATATATTCTATCGCAAACTGTTTGATTTCGGTAAGATTAAGAGAAAGGAGTTCCTTGGCCAGTAGCCGATTATTCATGAATTGAAAAAAATCCTGATAAAAGAAGTCTCGAATAATCTTATTGAAGCTTGTTACTACAATAACCGTTTCGGATCCTTTCATGCGTAGCTTGAGCCAGTGGCTCATCGAGCAGTTAAATGTTAACTTTTTTGAATATTTGAGTTTGTGAAGACACTCATCGACTAATTCATTATCTGAATTCTTCTTTTTGGTCTTAATGGTGGGAATTTTTGTCTTGGTGCTTTCATTACCGTCTCGGTACTTGCGTTGAGCAAAGTATATAAGGAAATACAGTGAGTGACGACCGACCTTCAGTTTTGCCTTATTTTGCGACAAAATGAATTTCAAATTGACAGGGGTAACAGCAACTTCAATTTGCATAATTTAAGCGGACAGAATACGGACCAATTTTGTTGAAAAAAACCGATAAATTGTTATTGAAGTATTATGAAGAGAGAATTTTGAAGTTGGACAAAAGTAAGAATATAATTGCCAACGCAAAAAAAAACCTCTGAAAATTTTCAGAGGTTTTTCACCAAGCATCAATCAATTAAATAATCTATAAAATGGAAATCCAAATATATGGATTTTTTGTTTAACTCGCTATTTTGATTTTTGGCAGCACAACCTGCTGTTTTCTCAAGTCATGCAAGATACGAGCAGGCATCATGCGGGAATAAGTCGCAATCTGCTTCATCGTCGAATGTCCCATCATGTGCATAAGAGTGCGGCTTTCAACCATATATTCATTTTCCATCATACTGCAAAAGGTATCACGGAAGTCCTGCGTTGAAAGCTCATAGCCGAGTGTTTCTTCGTGCAGACCCACAAAGGCCCCCAGAAATTTGAATTGTTCGTTGACGTCCTTATCGTCTGGCCGAGGAAGATTCTCGATTGATCCGTATTTCTCGATGATACTCTGGGCTTCGGGAAGTAATGGAGGGAATGCAAAGATTTTAGTTTTGTGGCGGGCCTTCTTAAAACCCTCTCCAATTAGGTGAGACGACTTGAGTTCTTTGTAGTCAATATAGCTAAACCCTGTGTGCATCAAAAAAACAGCAATATCTCGGGCCATTTCCACTTTCCTGATTTTGCAATCAATAATTAACTGTCTTTGTTCGGGCAGTAAATAGTGCGGTTCTTTAGGTGCATCATATTCGAGATTGAGTTTCCCGATGGGCATTGCGTCAAGATATTCTTTATCTACTGCATGGTCTAAACACTGACGTATTAGGGTAATGTGTTTATTCCGATAGTTCTGGCAATACCTATCACTACCATCTTCGTTTACCTGCTCACGCATATAATCATCAAACTCCTCAATAACACTGTACTTAATCTTATCAATTTTGATGTCTTCAATCTTTCTCAATTTCAGATAAGCTACAATGTTATTTTTCCGTGAATTGTACGTTTTAAGAGTGTTCTTAGCCATTTTCTTTTTCAACTTTTTACTAATCACCTCATCTAATACTTCAATGAAAGTTTTCGTGGCTTTATCCTTACGTACTTCACGGAGCTTCTGCGTACTGGGGTCATAATAGTCTCGAAGCATCGTGTAAGTGATGTCTTCGGGGAGGTGTATTAGGTGCAGCACTTCCATAATGTCTAAAAACGTTCGCTCAATCTTCTGGAGATGCCGATTAATAGTTTCAGCTTTATAATAATTCTCCGAAACCCACTCACCATTGGCCGCAGTCTTGCCAACATGATTCCACCAGTACTTGTATGGAATTTGATAATTGGTTGAAAACGGTACGTCTCTTTTCTTACCTTCAATTTCAAGTTGACACTTGATAGTTAGGTTTTTTTCGGGGTTTGTGCAAGACTTTGCACCCAACAGGAAAAACTGCACTTGTAGCATTTTCCGCTTTTTTGTTTGTACATGATTATGTTTAAGTTTAAGAAAAGATTAGGCTACTTGCAAAATTTATGCCTTTATACCTTTTTTTCTCAAACTCATCCCAAATTGGTGACGTAATTACCAATTGTTACTTAGATAGTATTTTTTCTTTCTTACTTAGATATTCAGCCTCTGTTAAAATGCCTTTTTTATAAAGATTATAAAGCTCTTCAATCTCCTTAGCACTTCCAGAAGTATTATCTTTTTTTGTTTGCTCAAGTAGTTCTTGCTGAAATTTTATATCAGAATTTTTTGATGAAATTAATACGACTATTAAACCAATAATAGGACTAAGTATTAATGAAATAAAAAAACCTGCAAGACCTCCTATTTTTCTTTCGGCTCCGATAAGGCCCACAATAAATGAAAAGATGAACCAGCCAATAAAAATTCCCATAGTTTTAAATTTAGATAGTTAATTATTAATGTACTTTTGATGAAAAATTATACAACTATTTTTCAAATGGAACGCAAAATAATGTTAGTTGAATTTCTTAGCCAATGGACTGTGGAAGAAATTGAAGCCTATATTTGGGCTCAACGCAATGGTTCTTTCAATGCTCTTACCTTTCTAACAGAAGAAGAAATTAAAGTAATCATTGAGCGAATAAAGAGTGAATCTATGGTATCATACAATGAGACAATGGTAAGGGTTGTAAACCCTTCTGCCCAAGAATACTGGAAAGATAGATATTTAAAAGAATCCTTAACAAGATTCGCACAAGGTATTACATTGACTCCATCTATATTTGATACTCAAAGAGGTTTTGAGCTATATATTAGCAAGCCTATCACGGATGGGCTCAGCAAGTAATATAATGGATTTAATCTCTTCCGAAGTTTCAGCACTAATTAGCTTATGCTTCATCTTAGTTAAAACCAATTTTTCGCTTTCTAATAGTTTACTCTTTGCAGAAAACTGTTCTATTGCTCTAACAATGTGTTTTTTAACATCATTAAGCAGTTGAAGAGTTGTACCTACATCTTGTGTGTGTATTGGATTTCGTTCGGAGATTTGAAGATTTCTCATAAAGCTGGCATCAGCTCCATTCATTAAGGTATTTTCTTGATAGCCCCATGAATCACAAATAAATAATTCGTAGACTATGGGTGCTTTGCCTTCTGCTTCCATTTTTTTAGTAGAATGTTATTTAGTTAAAAATAACAGCTTCAAAATGAATTTTGACCTATTAGCAAGCATTTTTGACCTTAGCAAGTAGAGCCTAATAGAAAGTAGAATTATTCTGATTTGCAATACTCTGACTATCAGCGTATTAAGCAAAAAAGAGATACTAAAATTAGTATCTCCTAAGTGTTATCAGTAGTCCGTACGGGAATCGAACCCGTGTTTCATCCGTGAAAGGGACGTGTCCTAACCCCTAGACGAACGGACCATTTGGGTTATTACGACTTTCGATTAGTACTTTTCTTTTCGTTTTTCGTGGTGCAAAGGTACGGCGATTTTTTGAATCTACAAATGCTTTACGATAAAAAAAGTGAAATATTTTTTCTAAAATTCGTAAAACCATTGATTATCAAAAACTTGACTCTAAAACTTTTTTTTAATTATTTTTTATTTTTCCCCAACCCTTATTCTCTATTTTTTTTACGTCTAAATATATTATAAATTTAAGGAAGAATAATGCCATTTATTTTAAACAAAAAGATTTACTATTGAATTATGAAAAAGGAGAACACCACATCACTGACTTCAAAGGAGGCTTGGAAGGATATTCAAAATGACAAAGAACTACTTCGAGATTTTGAAATCAGTATTTTACCACCTTACATGAATACGTGTCGCTGGTTTGCTGGAAAAGCTCGTTTACAGGAAAAATTCACAATAAAAGTTTCTATTGAAATTCCCATTAAAGACTCTATTGCGTTATTGTTCATTGTAGAGGTCAAATATGCCGATGGTGAAACCGAAAACTATCTACTGCCCATTTCCTTCATTGATGCCTCAAACAGTCAGGAAATCGCCACTAAAGGCATTATTACCTTAGCGTATATCAACAATAAACGAGGATTGGTTATTGACGCTATTTACGACGACCGTTTCAGACAGGCACTTTTCTACCAATTGGCTCACGCCGAGAATATTCCTCAGGGAGAAAATGGCAAAATTGAATTCAATAGAGGAAAGGGGCTTTCGGGTGAAGATATTAATGCTCCGATTATTTCCAATGTGTTACCCGTGGATTCTTCTAATTCAGCAATGACTTTTTCGGATAAGTATTTTCTAAAACTTTATCGAAAATTATTCGCCGAAACTAATCCAGAAGTGGACATGGTCGAATTTATTACTGAAAACTCAGACTTTGCCTATATACCTGCTTTTGCGGGTAGTATGGTCTGGAAACGTGATACCCAACCCGATATTACATTGGGCATGATGCAACGCATGGTTGAAAATGAAGCAGATAGTTGGGTACAAACGGGAGAACAATTAAACTCTTTTGTGGAGTCTTTTACCGAGAAAACTTTTTCAATCAAAGAAAGTGTATTCGAGCAAGTCGAATTATTGGCACAACGTACCGCCGAAATGCACTTGGCTCTTTATAAACCCGATGCCGATAAAATGTTTGCCCCTGAACTTTTTAATGATGAATACCGACAATTTATCCACAAAAGATTATCCGATTTATTGGATAGACGTTATAATTTATTGATTGATAATTACACTAAAATCACGGATCCTGTTACCCAAAAATTAGCTTGGGATTTTATGGAGTCCAAGGAATTAATTGATGAATTCACGAAGGATATTTTAACAAAGGATATTGATTCTCAAAGAATTAGAATTCACGGAGATTACCATTTAGGACAGGTTTTGGCAACGAAGAATGATTATATCATCATTGATTTTGAGGGAGAACCAGAAAGCACTATCACTGACCGCAAGATTAAACACTCGCCGCTTAAAGACGTTGCTGGAATGATTAGAAGTTATCATTATGCCATTTCTGCTAAAATGTTCAATGACTCTGATACTGCAAAGTTAGACCCAGTCCGAGTGCAAACTGCCGCTGACCGTTGGTATAAATTGATTCAGCAAACGTACATGGAAAAATATCTGGATACCTTTGGAAATCCGCATCCATTGTTCAAAAATAATAATGAAATTAACTTTTTGTTGTTGATTTATTTGCTGGAGAAAGCCGTTTATGAGTTAGGCTACGAAATTAGTTATCGTCCCGATTGGGTAAAAATCCCTTTAAAAGGCATTGTGAATGTAATTCGGGAGATTGAAAAACTGAGAATGTAATTTTTGAATTTCGAGGTCGTTGGTATGAATTATGAAGGAAAACGGACTCATAATTCATACCAACGACCTCCCCTATTGCACCTAAGCTCTAAGTTCCCCAAAAGTTGGCAAAATTAAATCTTTGGCTGAAACGATTGGATTTTCTATCCCCCAATCAATATTTAATTCGGGGTCATTATAAATAATCCCCGATTCTGAGCCTTTGTCCCAGTATTCAGTACATTTATAGACAAAAATAGTTTCTTCTAATGCTACAAATCCGTGTGCAAATCCCGCTGGAACGTATAACATATTACCAATGGCAGCGTCCAATATAAATTTTTCGTGCTGGCCAAAAGTTGGTGAATTTCTACGAATATCAACCACAACATCCATTACTTTCCCCGTCATACAACGAACTAATTTTCCCTGTGCAAAAGGGTCGTACTGAAAGTGCAAGCCACGGACAACGCCTTTCTTAGACCAAGAATAATTATCTTGTACGAAGTTTTCGGTGATACCATTTGCTGCATACAGTTTTTGGTTGTAGGATTCATAAAAAAGCCCTCTTTCGTCTTCAAACTTTGTGGGAATACATTCGATTAAGCCTTCTATTGGGTGGGGAGTAAATTGCATCGCTGAGGAAATAATATGTTTTTTGAATTGAAAATCTTTTGTTTTTGAAACCTAACAGATTAATATTGTTTACGAAATTAAGATTAAACACAAGATTTAGCAAGTTTCTTTTGCAGAGACTTCTCTAAAAAATCATTGCCAATAATGACTAAAGCTCAATTATTTGACCAAATTCAACAAAAAAAATCATATCTCTGTGTGGGTTTGGATACTGATATTCAAAAAATTCCTCCACATTTATTAACTGAGAAAGACCCAATCTTTGCGTTTAACCAACAAATTATTGATGCCACTCATCAATTTGCGGTGGCTTATAAACCAAACATCGCTTTTTATGAAGCTTATGGTTCAAAAGGATGGGATAGTTTACAAAAAACGTTAGAATATATTCCTAAAGAATGTTTTACCATTGCCGATGCCAAACGGGGTGATATTGGAAATACATCTGGATTATACGCCAGAGCATTTTTTGATAAAGATGCTTCGGGCCTTGATTTTGATTCGGTAACAGTTGCTCCTTACATGGGTGAAGATTCAGTAAAGCCTTTCTTAGATTTTCCCGAAAAATGGGTAATTCTATTGGCTTTAACGTCCAATACTGGAAGCAAGGATTTTCAGAATCTTCGGGTTAATAATGACCATCAGCTTTTTGAAGAAGTCATTAAAAAATCGCAAGAATGGGCGACTGATGAGCAATTAATGTACGTTGTAGGAGCAACAAAGGCCGATATGCTCACGCACATCCGAATGCTCGCACCCGAACATTTTCTGCTCGTACCGGGCGTTGGGGCTCAAGGTGGAAGCTTGGAAGAAGTTTCAAAATACGGAATGACTTCGCAATGCGGCTTATTAGTGAACTCATCGAGAGGAATTATTTATGCCTCTTCTAAAATAGATTTTGCTCAAAAAGCAGCGGAAGAAGCGAGAAAAATACAAATAGAAATGGAGCAGTATTTAGCATTATATTTGAAATAATTGACTCCTCAAGTTCAGTTTTGCCACGAAATCATCAAGGGTTTAATCAATTTATCTCTGTGATTTCGTGGCTCTTTTTATTCCCACTTACCCATATTTAGAAGCCCAATAATTAAACGACTTATGGAATTAACACCCGACATACAAATTACTCCAGCACCATGGAATCTCACGGGTGATGCTTACATAATGGTCTATAAATTCTCGAAAGAATTTGTCCAAGAGAACGGTTTTTTAGCTGATTTCCAAAGAGATAGATTTTTGGGATACATCGGTACGGTGATGTTGGTCAATTATAAAACATCAGGCGTTGGAGCTTACCAAGAATTGTTATTTATCCCAGGAATGTTCACGTTTAATTGGCAAAAAATGTTTTCAATTTCTAAAATCTACGTTTCCAGTCGTGATAGCGTTTATAATGGCATCGAAAACTGGGGAATTCCCAAAGAATTAGCTCAGTTCGACTGGAAAACGAATACCGATGGTACTGAAGATATTTCGGTAAAAATTGGGGACAAGAAATTCTTCCATACTAATATCAAAAAAGGTTTTATTTCATTCCCACTCACAACTTCTTTATTTCCTCTAAATGTAGCTCAAAAACTCCGTAAAGACCTTTTTGTAACAAATCCAACGGCAAAAGGAAAGGCCACCTTAGCTTCAATAAAATCCATTGAAGTGGATAGGAACTTCTTCCCTAATCTCGCAAAAGCCACGCCTTTGATAACGATGAAAGTAAAGGATTTTGAAATGACATTTAACGTACCTTTGGTGAAAAAGGATTATTTTAAATTATGAAAATCGCTCGTAAAAATATTATTCTCACAGGAGCAGCGTCAGGAATTGGCAAGGCTTTATTAATGCAATTGCTTGATTTTGAAGGAATAAATATTGTAGCGGTTGATTTGAACGAAGTTGAAGTAATTTCCCCTAAAATCACTCCTTTCATTTGTGATTTATCGCAACAAATAGAAATTGATAGACTTTTCAAGTTTGCTCTTTCTCATTTCCAAACCATTGATATTTTTATTGCGAATGCAGGCTTTGCCTACTACGAAGAAATTAACAAACCAGATTGGCAACGAATAGAACTGATATTTCAGGTCAATGTATTCTCTCCTATTTATGCTTTTCAGAAAATGAAAGAATTAAATATTGGGCGAGAATATTTTGTATTAATTACCTCTTCGGCTATGGCAAAAGTTGCTATTCCTGGTTACGCCCTTTACGGAGCAACCAAAGCTGCTCTCGACCGTTTTGAAGATGCCTATCGTTTTGAAAGACAAGACTTAGGGCACCTGTCTTTGATTTATCCAATTGCCACTAAAACCAACTTTTTCCATCGTTCAGCTAATTTCACCCGCCGAGACGTTCCTTTTCCAGCTCACACACCACAAGAAGTTGCCAAAGCTATGATTAAAGGCATCTTGCAAAACGAAACGTGCATTTTCCCTTCCAAATTATTCCAAATTGGCAGATTTTTCCAAAAAATATTTGAAATTATTGTTTTACCGTATCAATATTTTTACGCTAAAAAATTAAAAAACTGGCTTAAATAAATATTTTTTAAAAAATATTTTCAATGATTTCAACCGTAAGTTTTATGTTAACTGATAAATTTTTACGACAAACGACGGAAAAACATGGCGTTTTTTCATGAGAAAAATTATATAAAAAAACTTCTTACGTCGCCTGTGACTTCTCTTAAAATACTGCGTTACAATTACGGATACAGAATAATACAACAAGTTATTGAAGAGGAAAAGACCTCAGAAATAAGTTAAAGTATAGTAAAGAATTGAGAGGTAAAGACTTTGGCGGAAGGATTTTCCAATCAATTCTCTTACTACCAGATTCAAACAATTGAGTGGCGGCTCGTTTGCAAGAATCGTAATTTGTCTAAGAGAGTTAATGAATAATTAGCTAACGGTTAACCCCGACCCATGAAAACGACCCCATTGTTGAAAAACTTTGGGGTTTTATTTTTTTTGGCACGAAACTTGAAGCACGGCAATTTTCAATATATTACTCCTCATTTACATGTTAAGCCACTCAGGGATTTTTTTTCACAAAACCAATTAATTTGTAAGTTCCACATTTCTAAAAACTTCCGATAATTTATTCACTCATTTCCCACAAAAAAACCATTCTGGCATAATCTTTGAGATATTTAAAGTACTCAGTTACATCCCGCCAGGTGTTAAGATGAGAAAAACCTTGCTCCTGTCTAAGTGGCTTTGCATACGTTTTCTTCCTTTGTTATAAATCATTATAAATCTTCCTGGCGTTTGTTCTGACGGGTTCAATATGAATCGTCGAATCGTTTTGTATTTCCTTATTTATACAGAACTCAAAATATTTGAATAGGTGAAGCCGCCATTTTACTTATTCACTTTTGAGCGTGGTCCGCCAGCTGCGTTTTTGGGCAACTGAGCCGCCACTTAGTTCCCTTTTAAATCAATTAATTTTAACAACTTTCCGCCGAGTAACATGAGACAACATTCCTTCATTTCATTGCTGTAAACGCATAGAATGGCGGAGTGTTGTCTTTTTGCATTCGTGTGAGATTACCAATATAAAAATATTCAAGCCGTAGCCGCTTGCGGGGGTAAACCCTGAAAGATAACTACTTAGGCGGATTGCGTAAAGGCTCGGAGCTATGCACCGAGTCTTTATTTTTTTATAGCTTTATACGCAAAGCCATAAAAACATAGATTGGAAGTAGAAAATAGATTACGAAAATTTTGGCAATTTCTTAAAATATTACAATAATTAAAATTCGTTAATCTTAATGAATTATCTGCGATAGTAATATATAACTGCATAAAGAAGCCATAATTTGGATTAAAATAGTGTTTTAAAGTAATTTAATCTGTGTTGAACGCACAACACAAAAATTTCACATCATATTTTTTATGATTTGCCCCCATATTTCTTTTTTTGTGTAATTCTTGGAAAAATTATATGTTAAATGTTTTTACATTAATGAATCTATGGTAATTTTGTATTGTCAAACAACGGAATTATGGCGGTAATGAAGTTGAAAGGCACGATTCGAGGAAAGTTTTAAAACATTAGTTTATGGCGGTAAATGTTGTTTTAAAACTTTCCACCAAGAATCAAAACCGTAAGGAATCAATTTAGCCTAAGAAGATTTTAAATAATCTTAATTCCATAAAAACACAAAAACCTTGAATTGGCGGATTCAAGGTTTTTTTTATGTCTTCCCACTGCCATCTTAACTCTTCCAGTATTTCTTCAAATTATAACTAAACGTGAGCATAAAGTACTGTTGAAGTACATTCGACTGTGTATCTTCAATATAAGTTGTCGTGATATTTCTTTGGATACTCGTATTTTGTTTTAACAAATCAAAAACAGTTAGACGAATATCTCCTTGTTGCTTCTCAAATAGTTTTTTTCCGATGGCTATATTCCAAAGTGTGTAAGATTGATTAAAAGAAGACGACAGTCCAGAATACGAATAATAAGTAGCATCGGTATTGAAAACAAAGCCTTTCCAGAAAATAATATTCAATCGCACTTTCAAATTCTGATTAAAATAATTGTTATTCAAAGTTGAAGAAAGTGTATTTTGAACATAGTTAAAGTTGGAGTTTGAAGAAATCGTAAAATCCACATTTGTGCTAATATTACTACTCACAACCAAGCCCAAGGCATATTTCTGGGAATCACTATAATTTAAAGCATTATTAATTAGGCCTGGAGTACGACCAAAATTTGCCGTGAAATTAGTATTGATATTAGACTTGATAGCCTTTACGGGAAAACCATAAGAAACAAAACCTCGAATAGAATATTGACCGTCCAAATTTACGGGACGTGATAATTGCGAACCCGCTTTCAAGATAATATCCTTGCTAATGACGGTATCTCGGGCGGCAATAAAACTGCTATTCGTAATATTTCCCTTCACAAAATTGGCACTCATTAATGTAACAAAATTAGAAAAAGTCGTGGGACTGGTAGCTGTATAACGTAAAGAAAGCTGATGCTGATACTCTTGCGTAAGGGCCGAATTTCCCGTTGAAAGTCGCAAAGGATTATTGTTATTCACAACTTCTTGCAATTGCGAAATACTTGGTTGCTGCGTTTGCGTTTGATAATTAAATCGAATAGATTTAGCATTTCCATTAATATTATAACGCATTGACATAGAAGGCAATACATTATTAAAATCCTTATCCAGATGATACAATTTGGGAAAGATTTGCTCATTCATTAAACGAGCATTTTGGTATCTAATTTCGGTAGAAAAATTAAAGTTTTTAGAAAATTGACGAAATCCAGTTCCTATTTTATAATTATAATAATCGCTATTGAAAACATTACTGAGTAAAGTATCCAAGCGATTATAGATTTGCTCCGAGTCCGAAAAATTATAAGCGTATTTTTCGGATTGGTTTTCATTATAACCAAAACTCGTACTCAAAAAAACGGCACTTTGTTTACTCAAAGGTTCGGAATAATATAGATTTGAAGACAATCCCCAACCATTAGCATCCGTATTTGAACTTTGATTTAGGATTCTTGATGAAGGACTTATACCATAGAAATTATTGGTCGATTTCAACAAATTATTAGCATTTCGATCGCTATACGTTGTTGTAACATTGAAAGTTAATGAACGCCCCATTTTTGCAAATCGGTGTCTAAACAAAATATTATTAGAAAAATTAACGGCCTTATTTACACTCATATTTCGGTTAAGAACATCGTTGAGTTTAGTAGTTTTCAAATTTGTTACACCGTCATACCCCGAATTTAAATCGGTCGTTTGAAGACTTAAATTGGGAGTCATTACCAAAGAATTTTTATCATCAATTTTATATTCCAATCTAAAATAAGCTCGATGATTCAAACTTTTTGTGCTTGAATTACTTGATTCTGTATAAGTTTGCCCAGTATTATTGGTCTGAATATATTGTTGATACGTGTTTTCGACGATTGAATTACTGGCTTGATTCAAGAAATAACTTCCTTGAAATTTCAGTTTTGTACCCCATTCATTGGAATAATTTAGCCCAAAAGCATTAGTTGTATTGTATCCAGGTTGATTATTTACCAAAAAATTACCCGAATTATCCGTTCCACCACCACCTTGTCCACCGCCACGATTACCGCCTTGTCCACCACCACCTCTACGTGACTGAACGGAACCACTGGCAACACCCACTAAATCTTCGGAAGAAAAATTTTGTTGATTGATATTATTCGATTGAAATAAGACGGTAAAGCGACTATTTCCCTTAAAACGATTGATACTCGAACTAACTTTATAAGTATCATTCGTACCAAAACCTCCCGAATTACGCCCAAAAACGCCATTTCTCATATCGGGACGGGTGGTAATATTGACAGTTTTGGTCGTATTTCCATCATCCAAACCCGTCAGTTGTGATTGTTCGCTGAGTTGGTCAAATACCTGAATTTTATCAATTACCTCCGCAGGGATATTTTTCATGGCAGCGGTAGCATCTTTTCCGAAGAACAGTTTGCCGTCAATCATTACTTGCTTCACCTCCTCACCCTGAATTTGCATTTTTCCGTTATCAATCACTGCTCCAGGCAGTTTTTCAATTAATTCATCTGCATTGGCATCGGGATTTACTTTATACGCTTTCGCATTAAATTGAAGCGTATCTTTTTTTTGAATAACGGCAGCGACTTGACCAACAACTTTTACTTCGTTTAATATTTGACTATCTTCAATCAAATAAATACTATCTGTCGACATACTTTCTTCTCCAGAAACCACGATTGCTCGGCGATATTCTTCATAACCTAAGAAAGATATTCGGAGAGAATAATTTCCTCTGCGAACCTCCGAAAATTGAAATTTTCCGAGTGCATCAGAAGGAATCGTTCGTTTTCTTGATGAATCGGCCAAATTTACGAGCGAGACGTAGGCACTTTTCAATGTTTTTTTGGTAACAAGCTCTCTGACTTCTCCGCTTATGGTCGTTTGAGCAAAAAGTTGAATACTTGACAAAAATAAGATAATTAGTATTAGTATTTTTTTCATGTTGTGAAGTGTTTCTTGGGTATATTTTACAGAATATATAAGGTATTTCCGAGGTTCAGCTACTTAGTTTTACTAAAAAAGATGTGCCAGACATTTTTAGACAAGAGCGAGGAGATTTAGTTTAAATTTTCACTTAATTAATTAAAGCTAAATAGTAAAGCACCTATAATTTCAACAATAATCAGAATAGTACCGATACAATTGACTAAAAATCAAACCATTAGTGGCTTTATGTTTTCGTGATTAATTTAAAATGAATATATTTCTCGACTTGTCAACCTTAAAACAGATGCTTATGAGTGGATTTAAAACTGATTCACCCTCCGTTAATTCTTTATAATTTCGCTTTTTTTAGCAGAAATTATAAACGAAAAACGCAAACATAAAAAAGACAGGGAAAACTTTACGAACTTTGCAGTAAATTATTCACGTATAAGACAGACTTATAGATTTACGATATGACAACAGAAAACAAACCTGAAGGTTACAAGAAACCAGATGGCTATAAAAAACCATTCAATAATTTTTTTAATCAGCCAAAGCCAGAAAACAAAGACATTGTATTTGGTATTCAATCCGTTTTGGAGACGCTCCGTGCGGGCAAAGAAATTGACAAAATACTTGTTCAAAGAGAATTAGGTAGCCTTGAAGTATTGGAGTTTGCCCGTATGAGAGGCGTGCCAGTACAGAAAGTTCCTTCTGAGAAATTAGACCGAATTACTCGCAAAAATCATCAGGGCGTTATTGCATTCGTTTCGGCAATTAATTATGCCAAACTCGAAAACGTAGTGGCGGATGTATATGAAAAAGGACAAACCCCTCTCCTACTCATTCTCGACCGAATTACAGATGTGCGTAATTTTGGAGCAATCGCCCGTACTGCTGAATGTACTGGAGTTCACGCCATTGTTATTCCAACGAAAGGTGCTGCCCAAATCAATGCCGATGCAATGAAAACATCTTCGGGAGCATTAAACTTCTTACCCGTTTGTCGTGAAGAGAATTTATACCTTACCGTAAAATACTTACAAAACTCAGGTATTCAAGTAGTTGCATGTTCTGAAAAATTGTCTAAAAATATTTACGATATTGACTTCACAGTGCCAACGGCCATCATAATGGGGTCAGAAGAAGATGGTATTTCGGAAGAATTACTTCGTTCGGTTGATGAATTAACGACTATTCCAATGTCGGGAAGAGTTGGCTCTTTAAATGTATCCGTTGCAACAGGAGTAATTCTTTATGAAGCCTTGCGAAAAAGGTTATAGGTTTCTTTTTTGATATTTATTGCAGATTATTCATTAAAAAATCCCCAAAACGACATTTGTCTTTTCTGGGGATTTTTTAATGAATAATGATTTTCAAACTTTCTCTTTATGCCACAATTAGAGCAAACATCTTATGCCAGATTATACGCTTTACCGTAAAATAAATTTAGATACCGTTCACTAATTCATCATTTGTCATGGATTTTAATTTCACAAACTTATTCTATCTTTGAATAAGAAAATAAAAAATTGTTACCATAAATTAGTAATTCCGAAAGCCTGAAGCCATTAAGCTCAGGCTTTTTTGTGAGATTTGGACAAAATAAAAAGGACATCGCCAATAGCAATGCCCTTTCCCGTCTTACCTCTAAACCTATTTAACTATGAAAAATTTCTAAATCAAAAATAAATACCTTCCCGTTATCGTCTTACCTCTACTATTATCGGGCTTCGTTTTACTATTAATATATCTAAATCAAAAACTAATCAAGTACTCCATCATCCAATACTTCAACCTTGAAATGATTAGCTTAAAAAAAAGTGGCATTTCCAAAGGAAATGCCCTTTCCCGTCTTACCTCTAAACCTATTTAACTATGAAAAATAACTGCACTATCTAAATCAAAAACTAATCAAGTACTCCATCGTCCAATACTTCAACCTTGAAATGATTAGTTTAAAAAAAAGTGGCATTTCCAAGGGAAATGCCCTTTCCCGTCTTACCTCTAAACCTATTTAACTATGAAAAATCTTGAATTATAACTAACGTTTCCTTTTTGTTGCTAAAGCTAAATGCTCTGATTAATTAGGTAACGTTTGCTTAGTTATGGAAAATCTTAAACTATATTATTGATATTTTCACCGTATTTGTTCAGCATCTAACTAAACAATTAATGAAAATGTTTTTGTTATTTCTTATAATGAGTAAACAATATTTTTGTTATAAAAAGTTCCCCAATGCGACTCTTCTACTGTTACAGTATTATAACGATAAAGCATTTCAGAAGTCACTATTTTCTAAAAATATTTATTTCAATCTTTCTTAGAATTATCTAAATGATGCTTTCTTTAAAACAACGATGCAAAGTTCTGCAATATTTTCCAATCTTACAAATATTTATTAATACACTACAAAATCAAAAAACCATAAACCCCTAAAAACCAACACAAAAACCATTAATTAATGTAACTACACGGTATTTTGCCCAAATTATATTTTGATTTTTTAATAAAAATATTGCAAAAAATAATTTTACTTTTTTTTAATCTATTTTAAAAATATTAAAATAGTGCAATTATTGATTAAAAGCATTCATGGTCTTATCTAAGCCTTGTAAACAAAAACTCAATATCATTTCGGAGGCACGGTCGAGATGCTCTGGCAATTGCTCTATTTGTGGCCCATCGAAGTTTCCTAAGACGTATTCTACTTGTTTGCCTTTTCCAAAATCATCCCCCACTCCGAAACGGAGTCGGGCGTATTCGGGAGTACCTAAAATTTCTTGAATATTACGCAAACCATTATGACCTCCGTGCGAGCCTTTGGGCTTCATTCGTAATTTGCCATAAGGTAAAGCAATGTCATCCGTAATAACAAGAACATTATCTTTTTCAATCTTTAATTCTTTCATCCAATAATTAACCGCCTTTCCACTCAAATTCATAAAGGTGGTCGGTTTTATCAGATGAATTTGTTTGCCTTTATGTTTTATCTCTAAATGATAAGCAAGACGTTCCAACGAAAATTTTGTTTCAAAATCACCCGCCATACGGTCAATTACCATAAAACCGACATTGTGACGAGTTAGTAGATATTCTGGCCCTATGTTTCCAAGACCTACGATTAGATACTTCATTTGGATTATATTTTTAATTAGTTTTTTTTTAAATTTGTATATTCTTTAACCACATAATTTTGGTTTACACTCCTCCGCTAACGATCTTACAGAACTAAACAGACACGCAGTAATCACTGATAAATGTGTAACTGATATATTATGAATAGTTTAATATTTAAAAATATCATTCTCATCTTGTTTTTTTATTGTCATAACTAACTGATTAACAATTATTTACTTTTCTATTTCATTTAAACGAAATGCTTGACATTTTACATGAATGAATCGTCAAAAATGAGTAAATTTGTGTTTTATAATTCGCCCATGAAAATCACTACCACTTACATAAATATATATTTTTTATTATCATCTATTCTGTTTTTTGACGTTAATAAGGCTTTTTCTCAAAACGAAAAAGCGATGCCCGCCCCCATTAATACCATAAAATTTACAGAATACGCTCCCTCAGTTAGTGCTGATGGAAAAACTCTCATTTTTGAATCTGACCGTCAAGGTGAATGGAAACTGTTTGAATCCAGACGAAACGGAAAGAATTGGTCTGTTCCCACGGCAATCCCCAAAATTACAACGACTTTTTTTGAAAAAGCCCCTTTAGGTGGCCCCTGTATCAGTTATGATGGCAATTTATTGTTTTTTTCTGCCAATGGAAAAGATTCTGACGGTCACGAAGATATTTATTATTCCATTCGTGAAAAAGCTGGCTGGTCTTCACCCATGAATTTAGGGTCACCCATCAATACCGTTGACTATGAAGGTTATCCTTCTCTTTCAGCCGATGGCAAATTTCTTTATTTCGCTCGAGCAAAATATATTTTGGGAGATAAAAAAGACGCACAACAACGCTGTTACCGAATTATGAGGGCAGAACGAGGAGCCGATGGCAAATGGCAAACACCCATCGAACTACCAAGCCCAGTGAATTTGATTTGTGAAAAAGCACCAAGAATAATGCCTGATGGCAAAACATTAATGTTTTCGTCAATTAGAAAGGATGGGCAAGGCAATTTTGATGTTTATAAATGTGAATTACAACCAAATGGTACTTGGAATACTCCAACAGCATTGAATTTCATGAATACATCAGCACCTGACCAATTTGTTGCGATCCCTTCGTGCGGAGATGTGATGTATTATGTGCAGGATGGTGATATTTACACGACTACCATTCCAATTGATGCCGTTGCTACGGTTCAGGGCTATGTAACGGATTCGAGTTCGAATAAGTCATTACCCGCTAAAATTATGGTTTCAGAGGTGAATAATCCCAATAAGATTATTGCAGAATTTGAATCCAATAATTTAGATGGTCGCTATTCTGCCGTTTTGCAACCAATGGGTAGATACTATTTTGAAATTAGTGAGTCGGGATTTTACCGAAAGAAAATCTTAGTAGATTTATCCGAAAAGAATGACTGCGAGACTTTTGAGCAAAATTTCAGATTAATTCCCTTGGGTGGGCAATCCCAAAGTAATGAAATGTATAAGTTGAGTTTCTTAGCTATTGATGCCCAAACGAATCTTACTTTACCTGCCAGTTTTGAGGCAAAAGATGTTATTACTGGACAATCCATTGCGTTACAATACAATCCACAAACACTGCAAAATCAGGGTTCATTTCGCTTAAAAGAAGATTATTCTATCGAAGCATCACTGAAAGGATATAAAAACTCGAGTCTTTCTTTGAGGGTTGATGAAAAGAGCGAGCTTCTGCCCGTGAGTATCATTAAATTAGACCCTATCTCCTCCAATCTCATCGTTAAGGCGTATGATGCCAGTACAAATGATTTGTTGAAAGACACCAAAGTAACTATTACCGAAATTTCAACGACTCAAACTGCTTTGGTGAGAGCCAATCCAGAAACGGGAGAATGTGGTACAAATTTGTTGGCAGGAAGGCAGTATAAAATTGTCGTTTCGTCAGACTTTTGTGAAGAAAATGAGCAGACCATTACCAAAAATGACCAACTGACTAACATTTCAGTAAAACTGATTCCCAAGAAACTATCAAGTGTAAACTTTACGGCATTTAATGGTGAAACGGGCGAACCAATCAATGGCGATTTCACGATAACTTCCGAAAAAACGGGCAAAGTTTTCAAAGCTACAAACGTAAAACCAAAAGAAACTTTTACTGTAAAATTAGCTCAGAATGATAATCTGAAAATAGAAGTAGCTTCAGAAGGCTTTGCGACGGCTCGAAAACTCATTGAAATTTCTGATTTAGTTTTGGGTGACCGCCGTGATTATGAAGTAAAATTAGTCGTTGACCGTTACCCTTTGACCATCAAGGTTATTGATGCAGAAACCCAAAAACTTATCAAGGAAGCCATTGTAAGGATTGCAGATTTAAAAACTTCCGAAGTAAAACAGGCTACCAAAAACAAAACAAATGATTTTTCTGCCAGCTTAAAACGCTCAGGATTTTACGAAATCAATATTAAAGCCGATGATTACGTTGAATTGAAAGAGAAAATTGACAAATCTCCATCTGGCGATGCTATCAATTTCATGCTGTTGAAAAAGAAACGTTTACCCGTGAGTTTTTCGGTGGTAGATGGGGTAAGTAATAAGCCTGTAAAAGCAACATTTAACGTAAAATTAGAAAGGGAGCAAAAATCATTTTCGTTTAAAGACGCATCAGATGGAAATGTAAAAGTGGCAGAAAGAGAAGTATTTACCGTTGAAACGTCGGCAGAGGGTTACAAACCAAAGCAAAGTACCTTCAACATGGCGGATTTTAGTTTAGATAAAAAATACATCTTTAATATCAGTTTAGAAAAAGCATTATTTGTTTTGAACATCAAAGCAATCAATAAAATCACGAAAGAACCTGCAAAAGTTGAGAACTTTAATATCGCTGATTTAACCGTAAAAACTAATAAAACAGACGTAGTAAAATTGCCAAACGGCGATGCAACAGTCAGTTTAATTCCCGAAAATAAATATCGTTTAGAAATTATTGCCGAAGGTTTTGAAAAATATGAACAGGAGTTTTCAAAACTTTTACAAAATGAATTAGTTTGCTTATTAGTACCCAAACCAACCGAATCAGCCTTGGTATTTTCGGCGGTAGATTCTACAAGTGGACGTATTCTGGATGCTACGTTTAAAGTTACACCTTCCAAAACTTCGATATTAGTACAAGGCAAGACAAACGAAAGCTCTCCTGAGTATAAATTAGCACTCACAGAAGAAGACAATTTCAATTTAGAAACTTTTGTAAAAGGATACTACGTAAAAGCTGAAAAGATAAGTTACAAAACTTTGGGAAAACCTCAAAAACACGTAGTTACGATGTCTCGTAATTTCTCAGTGTTAAGTTTGAAAGCTTACGATGCCAATACTAATCAACCCATTAGAGAGGTTTTTTATAGTTTGATTGATGCCATGAACAACAAACCCGTGGCGGCAATGATTACCTTGCCAAATGGAGAATGCAGTGCAGACCTCAAACCAGGACGAGAGTACTTGATTAAAGCAAAATTGGCGGGTTATGATGATTATGAAAGTCGTTTTACCGCCAGTATTGATGACGTAAATAAAACCGTCAAAATGCGTTCTTTGCGAAAATATAATTTATTCTTGTACGCTATTGATGCCCGAAAGAAAAATAAAGTACCAGCAAATTTCAAAGTTCATAATGCCAACGGGGAAATTGTGGCATCGGGTAAAACGGACGAGAATCGAGAACAAATGGCGGTAGTGTTGACCGAAAAAACAAATTATACCGTTGAAATTATGGCGGCTGGTTACAAACCTTACGAAGGAAAAATAATGCCTGATAGCACCATGAAAGGCGAAAATGCAATGATTGCCTCGTGGTTGAATAAAGATGAAAGTAAATTTACGTTCAGAGTTTTGGATGCTCAAACTCGTAAAACAATAGAGAATTGTACGGCAAAACTCACGGATATAAAGTCAAATCAAGAATTGATTTTATCCAAAAAGGATGATGAGTTTTCGGCAGAATTAAGCCCCGTAGCCAGTTATTTACTCGAAATTGAAGCACAAGGTTACGCAAAGTACATTAATCGAGTTGATCCAAATTCAGAGCGAAAAAAAGACATTCAGCTCATTAAAACGAAAGAACCTGTGGTAGCAAAACAAGCTACTTTGACAGCAAGTACGGTAAATCCTAAAGAAAAACTACCAACTTCCGTGGCTAAAAGTTTTGAGAAAATAGAAAAAGGCAAAGCGATTACCTTGAATAATGTGTATTTCGAGCAGAGTAGTTTTATTATGAAACGAGAATCGTATCCTGAATTAGATAAGGTAGTTACTATACTGAAATCAAATCCTCAAACGAAAATTGAAATTGGTGGTCACACCGATAATGTTGGCGACCAACGTTTAAATTTAGCCCTTTCAGAAAACCGAGCAAAAGTAATATTGAACTACATGGTAAGCAAAGGAATTGATGAAGAGCGTTTGTTGTACAAGGGCTACGGCGGTACAAAACCCGTTGCTCCAAACGATACGGAGGATAACAAAAAGAAAAATCGTAGAGTAGAAATTGTTGGTGTTCAATAGAATTGACGGAGTAATTGAGTGAGCGTAAAATCTAAAATATATCTTATGAAAAAGCAACTGATTATTTTCTTCTTCTTAATTATCGCAAATTTGTCATTAAAAGCACAATCCGATGCTAATTCACGCTTGTATGAATTACGAGTTTATTATGCGTCGGAAGGCAAATTACAGGATTTAATGAACCGTTTTCAACAGTATACCCTCAAGTTTTTCTACAAACATGATATGCGTTTAGAAGGTTTTTGGTTGCCTCTTGGCGAAAACAAAGAGCAGAAATTAGTCTATGTTTTATCTTACCCTTCACGTGAGGCAAGAGAGAAATCTTGGAAAGAATTCATGACCGATAAGGGCTGGGTTGCAGTTATGAAAAGCTCAACGGCCAACGGAGAAATCGTAGCTAAAATAGAGAGTACCTTTTTGAAAACGACCGACTTTTCACCTAATAACTTAAAATCTTCGGGAGATAGAGTTTTTGAATTGAGAACTTATAAAACAAAACCAGGGCTATTACCCAATCTTTTATCCCGTTTTAGAGATCATACTTTAAAATTGTTTGAACAAGTGGGAATGACTAATATCATCTACTGGACGCCTACCGATAAAGAACAGGGTTCTGAAGATTTATTAATTTATTTCTTAAGCCACAAAAGTAAAGAAGCGGGTTTGGCATCATTCAAAATATTTGGAGAAAGTGCAGAATGGCAAGCCGTAAAAAAAGCATCTGAAGAAAAAGCGGGTGGACCTTTAACCATTTCTGTTAAATCAGAATATTTTGTTCCTGCAGATTTTTCACCCTTGAAATAAGAGGTATTAGGAATTAAAAAACGCTGGTACATTTTTCAAGTTTAATTATACTAAAACATTTAGGGTAGTTTGCGATTGCATAAAAATTTCAAGCTAACATTAATCCTTACAATTAGAAATAAATATGTCAAAAATCGCCCTTATTACTGGAGCATCTTCTGGAATCGGTAAAGCAACTGCTGAAGCTTTTGCTGATTTAGGAATCAATCTTATCCTTTGCGGAAGACGCATAGAACGTCTTTATGAAATTCAGGAAATACTTTCTAACAAGGTAAAAGTTAATATTTTAACCTTTGATGTTCGCAATCGTCAAGAAGTAGAAAAAGCGTTACACACATTACCCGAAGAACTACGAGCCATTGATATTTTGGTGAATAATGCAGGGAATGCTCATGGTTTAAATCCTATTCAAGACGGAAATCCAGATGATTGGGATTCTATGATTGATGGTAACGTAAAAGGTTTATTGTACGTCTCAAGAGTAATTATGCCTTGGATGATCGCTCGTCAAAAAGGACATATTGTTAATCTTAGTTCAATCGCAGGTAAAGCAACTTATCCGAACGGGAATGTTTATTGTGCTTCAAAAGCAGCAGTAGAAGCCATTTCGGAAGGAATGAGATTAGACTTAAACCCACACGGCATAAAAGTAACAAATGTGGCTCCAGGAGCAGTTGAAACGGAGTTTTCTTTAGTCCGTTTTAAAGGAGATGATAAACGTGCCGAAGCTGTCTATAAAGGATTCACTCCTTTGACTCCCCAAGATGTTGCCGATGCCATTGCTTACGCAGTTACTCGTCCGCCACACGTAGTAGTTGCAGATGTAACATTATTTCCGTTAGCCCAAGCATCAGCAACTGTTCTTCGTCGGGATTGATTGATTATGAATGCTTCTTAATTAAAATAATTAGTATGCAATCATAACAAATTTATCTGTATCTACATCAATTTTCATTTTTCATCACCAAAAAGTGTTCTTTGTCAAATAGTAGCGTAAAAATACTTGCATTTAACAGAAGTTTAATCCTAAAAAACATATATTTGTGTCAATTTTCATAGTTAAATAGGTTTAGAGGTTAAACAGATAAGGGCGGGGGTTTCTCCTGTCCTTATTTTATTTTAGTGATTTCCATGATTTTTAACCTCTATTTTTTGAGTATTACCACTTAAAAGCTATGGTTAAAGATGCCATTCTTGGAGCAATTGGATTTACAGAATTATCATCGTGAATATTATAGCTCATTTGATTTAACAAATTAGACACTTTTCCACGAACAGAAAACTTCGTAAAATTATATCCCGCACTTAGGTCAATTTGAGTATAAGCATTAATGGGAATTAATTGGTAAACATCATTCGCAACGGTCAATCTCGTTGAACGTCCCGCTACTCTTTCACCAAAATACATAGCCGTTAACCCAAGATTTAAGCCTTTCAATTTCGTATCAGAAAAGGTGTAATAAATACTTGCATTAGCTGTGTGATTTGGATTATATTTCAGCAAACTATTCAAGATATAAATATTACTTTTCGTGTATCTGGTTTCATTGTAACTATAACCAGCCATCAATGAAAAGCCTAAAAATGGTTTGCTCTTTAAATCTACTTCAACTCCTTTACTGGTTACTTCTCCCGCCAACTCTTTGATATTGGTGTTAGTATTGCCATTGGCCAAACTGGTTTGAGCTAAATTACTATTTACAATTTGATAAGCCGTAATATTTGCCGAAAGCAAACCATTGAATAATTCATTTTTTAAACCAATTTCGTATTGATTGATGAAAGATGGAGGTAAGGCATTTCCCGAAATATCAACCCCAGTATTAAGTGTAAATGAATTTGAATAACTGGCAAAAGCTGAAACCTTTTTGGTGGGCTGATAAACTAACCCAAACCGTGGTGTAAATGCTCCGTCAAAGTATTCTGTTTCAACAGTTTTGTTAGTAGAAGCAGTCAAAACAGCACTTTTAGTTTGTTGGTAACTGTAACGCACACCTGCTAAAAACTTAAATTTATCCGAAAGACTTACTAAATCTTGGATATAAACTCCCACCCGATTTACAGGAGCAGTAGTAATAGTATTCACGTTTAAGATAGGAATATCAGTTCTTGAAACGTACAAATTTGTCTGATAAATATTGATAGAATCATACTTTGCCAATGCCGTGTAAGCGGTTGTTTTAGTATCATAACGGTCGAAATCAGTACCAATTAATACATTATGTCCAATTTTTCCCATGGTAAATTGTCCCGTAAAATCAATTTGTCCCATTAAATATTTCTCCTCAACGCCAGAACGTTGCAAACCTCTCACCCATTTTCCAGAACTGGCAATTGTACTTGGGCGAGCACTTGAGAAAAGGTCACTTTGATAATTTCTATATGCACCCGTTGCGGTCAATTTCCAAATTTTATTGAATTGATGAGCAACGGTCAAATTGGCAGACTTTTGGTCAATATCAAAATACGACCATTTTACACCGATAAAACGTTCCCGAGGAATGTCAGTAATGACATAATTAATTGCTCCAATCCCAAAATCTGCCGTTCTGCGGTCTTTCATATAATCTCCCTCTAAAGTGATTTCAGTTTTATCACTCAATTTGAATAACAAAGAAGGATTGACATAAACTCTCTCAGCATTAACATCTTCTCTAAAACTATTCCCTTTTTCATAAGTTCCGTTCACTCGGTATGCCACTTTTTTACTCCCTAATACTGAGCCATATACATCAACGATTGGTTTATAAAAATCGTAAGAACCTACCCGCATCGACACAGAACCGCCCGATTCAAATTTTGGTTTTTTAGTAACTAAGTTCAAAATACCACCCGCCGCTACGTTTCCGAATAAAATAGCAGAACTTCCTTTCATAATTTCTACTTTTTCAACCGATGACATTTCGGGAATTGTTCCGTTAAAATATCTCGCTCCGTTTTTAAACGTATTTGAACTTCCGAAAGCAAAGCCCCGCCCCGCTACTTCTTCTTGATAACCGCCCGTTGTTCCCATCACATAAATACCATTGGCGTTCATCAAAGCATCACTCAAACGTAAAACCTGCTGGCGTTCCAAAACTGTGCGGTCAATTGTAGCAACGGATTGGGGTAAATCCATTGGTTTAATAGCAATTTTACCAATGGTTACCGTCTTCTCATTGGCCGATTGAGCAGCAGAAACGGTTACTTCTGAAAGCTCATTGGTACTTTCGAGCAAATAGAAATCGACAATTACAACGTTATCACCCGTTACTTCAATCGCTTTTTCTTGCGTTTTCATTCCTACAAATTTGACAACTAAAGTATATATTCCAGCCTTCAAATTTTTGATTACATATTCGCCATCTTCATTAGAAACTGCACCGAACTTGGTGTCTTTGATAGAAATATTCACGAACTGAATATTATCCCCATCTTTAGCCGTAATTTTTCCTTTTATTACGCTGCCTTGCTTAACATCATCAGTCATGATGATACCAGTTTTAGGCAATTCAGCATTTGTTAATCCAATATTTTGAGCAATTGATAAATTATTAAAAAAAACTACCACAAAGGATAGTAAATAGAAATTTGAGTTAAACTTTTTCATTTTATTTTTATCTGGATTATTTCTAAATAATAGCCAAAATTAGACACTATTTAGATTCGATACAAATAAATACGAAATTTTATTTAGAACGGTTTTAAATAAATCACTTTTCTTAAAGATAAAATTTATTCGAATGGCGATTAAATAAAGGATGGGGCGAAGAAACTCCGTTAAAGAACTGACCCTTTTACTCCTTCCACCAACCCTTTCCAAATGGTATAGAAAAATGGTCGAGTGGGAACACGGGTGTATTTAATGATAGCTATTCTTACAGGCTTTTTGCGGATGGGATTCCCATTTTTAACCAAAAAAGTATTGGCAATAAAAGATAAAATTTTTCGTTCTTTAAAGGCTTTTTTTTCGGAAGTCTTTTTCAAAATCGTTACATTTAAATCTTGATAAAGCATTGTCATAGAACCATTTATCCCATATTTATCTGCATTCATTACGAAGGAAAAATCACTTACAAAACCCTTTTCAGTTTTTGCCATTACCAACGCTTTGGTTACTTGATTGACGGCAGCCATTTCCATATTCGATACTTTTCCAGTACATATAAAATCGCCTTTGGGGGCCATTACATCAAAATTAAATTTTAAAAACATCGCTGCTTTATCCATTAATTTTGCTCTTAGAAATACAATACAATGCGGGTTTTTCTGTAACGGAATGGTATCATTGGTAAAGTTGGTCACATTTCCGTGAATTTTATTAAACATGACATTCCCAACTAAACTCGTTTCTGGATTATACTCGGAATAAGTAATGTCAAAATTGCTCAATTTTATGGTATCAATCATAAATTTAGCATCCCACCCTCTAAAATCTTCATGCGGATAAGGTCGGTATTTGGGTTTGGGAGGAATATTAAATATTCGGGTATCGGTAAAAACATTTACCTTGCCATGATTAATCCGTAGGAGTTTGGCGTATATTTTTTTCTCCTCAAAAAGTTTATGCAAATCAATTTGTTCTAATTTAACATCGTTAAAAACAACCCCTATTCTATCATCACCTTGCGTACGATTACTATATTCCATTTCTGAATATCGAGGTTGATAAATCAAATGTTTCATTGTCAAGATTCTTGATTTAGTCGAAAAAAGCAACTCTTTGATTTTTAAGGTATTTAAAGAATCCTCCGCTTGAAACTCCAACTTATTTAAGCTAAAAATACACTCTTTGGTATAATAAAAACGCAGAGTGTCTTTGTGAGAAAGCGAATCAATTAAAACATCAGAGACTTCTAAATCAAGATTTTTGAGTTTACTAACACGGTGTTTTTCTGGTCTTAAAAGATTGTTATACGTAAAGTCTATATTTTTGAGACTGATTTTTTGAACTGAAAATGACTTGATGAATTTAGAAATAATCTGGTACGGAGACTTGATTGTTGTGAAGGAATTATAAGGTTGTTTTTGATGAATTATTTCAACAATGGGATCTTGGATGAGGATAGAATTGAGGTCAAGTTCTTTGGAAAAAAAAATAGCCCAAGGCTTAAGTCCAGTCAATTGAATATTATTAACTTTGCCTTGATAAACGTTATCAGGCATCTTTTTTTCTTTTTTGAGGGATGAAAACAAGCTGGTATCAGCCCGTAATGTTACTTCCAAAATGTGGGCATTACCTGTTACTATATCGTATTTAATTCCCTTAAAATCAATGTAGTATAAACTATCGGTCGTCGCTAAAACGGCCGATTGAATTCGTTTGGAAAGAAAAGGTTTTAAATTATATAATCCTAAAATAGCCGTAAAAACAGAAATCCCTAATATTACAAACAGGGTAATAACTAAAGTTCTTTTAAAGTTCCATGTCTTTTTTTGTCTCATGACCGTAGATTTGACTTAAAAATTTTCATTTAATCCAAAAGCAAAACCTCTTGAACCTCCCGCCCCGAAGCCATAGTCGATGCAAAGATTGGTATTAGAGAATTTATTAACTTTTATTCTCAATCCAAGTCCATAACTCGAATTTATCTTTTCAAATTTATTGGATATTGGTTCGGAAAAACTTGAGAAATTAGAAAAAAGTACTCCTCCCAAAAAACCATTTTTAGTTATTGTAAAACGGTATTCGGCTTCAAAATAGAGGGCATTTCTTCCTCTAAATCGGCCTTCAATATATCCCCTTCCCGTGTTATCGTTGGTATCCCAGCCAGTACTTGGCAAATCAAAATATGGCGGAATACCTCCTAAAATAACGACATTATAACTCCAAAGTGCAATTCGATTACCCGTTCTTTTTGATATTGGAATATAATATCTAAAATCAAGTGTGGCTGATTGCCAATTATTATCACTCTTTAAAACGGTCAAATTATCTCGAATTTGAAGATTGGCGTAAACACCTTTGGCGGGATTATTACTGTTCAAGCGGTTATCAAATTGAAAATTTAAAGTAATTCCTGACGAAACTGATGTATTGCTGTACCCATATTTATCAAAATCGGTATTCACAATTTCTGGATTATTTGTTTCCGCAATATTCCAGTGATAATCCAGACTGTAACCCAATCCCACGCAGACATTTTTATTAACCTGCCGCATAACTACTTCATAAACCCGCAATAAGGAATAATCAACCTTGCTCACATCACTCAAAAGCGTTTTACTGCCCAATCCGTAAGTAATATTGGGATATTGATAGTACCGCCAATCGCCCAATAAATTATATTTTTCGTGATTAAGCCAAATATTTGACCGCACAATATTCAATAACTGCTTATTTTGGGTGTACATATTTTCGACCGAAATGTTAGACATTTTCGCCCCATCACCGTAATGCGTATAAAAAGACAAGCTATTAATTGCTCCAATCATTCCGCCCGTCACCAAAGAATAACCTGGATAAGGTAAAGGCGTATAAAATGGCCCAATTGATTTCTTTTTGGCAGAATCATGTTCCGCCACCGATTTCTTCGCAAAAAGCATTCTGTAATAATCTGTTACATCTTTTTGTTGCGTAACATCCGCAACTATGAGGGAATCATTGGGTAAATTCTGCCCCAAAATAAGATTATTACTACTCGAAAAAAGAAATATAGCGATTGAAAATGTAATTTGTAAAGTCCATTTATCCATTTTCGTTTTTAAGAAATTATCCACTAAATAATCAGACCAGCCATAAAAATTCATTTAATTAATCCTTTTTAGTACCTCAAAGATGAGTCAGTTTTACAGGGAAAGCATTACAGAATTTTCAAATTAAATTGTAATATTCACACATTGAAAGTGATTAGATTGTAATAATTCTATTACATTAAAAGCTAAAAATAGACAAAAAACAAAAATCCCTTCTTCAGTGAAAAAACACTAAAGAAGGGATTTTTAATCTAATTTATGTCGAATAAAAATTACGCTACAACTCCCCCATTCCAAATCTTTTTATCGGGTTGAATAAAACTCAATGAGCCATCTTTATCTTCCGCCATCAAAACCATTCCTTCTGATTCCATGCCCATCATTTTTCTTGGAGCAAGGTTTGCTAAGAATGTAACTTGCTGACCAACAATATTTTCTGCTTGAAAATGTTCACCGATACCACTCAAAATTGTTCTTTCTTTTAAGCCATCGTTAATGGTTAATTTCAATAATTTCTTACTTTTGGCAACTTTTTCAGCCGCAACAATTGTTCCGACACGAATATCCATTTTGGAGAAATCATCGTATTGAATTTCTTCTTTCAAGGCAGGGACTTCTTTGCCAGCTAAAAGATTTTCACGTTTAGCATCTTCCAATTTTTGCACTTGAGCCGCTACAACTGTATTATCAATTTGTGTAAATAAATGCCCCAAATTCTTGATTGGCTGACCTTCTGGTAATAATTTTCCATTTCCAGCATCCGACCAATTCACCTGAGAAAGGCCAAACATATCTTTTAATTTTTGAGCAGTAAAAGGCATGAAAGGCTCACATAAAACAGACAGATTTGCCGAAATTTGTAAAGCAATATTCAAAATTGTACCTTTTCTAATTTGGTCGGCAACTTTCCACGGTTCAGTTTCGGCTAAATATTTATTGCCTAAACGAGCTACTTCCATCATTAAAGTTAATGCTTCTCGGAATTTGAAATTTTCAATCGCATCCGCAATTTGCTTTGGGTAAGCAGCCAATTCGTTCAGAACATTCTTATCAATATCTTCCAAATCACCCAAGACAGGCACTTTACTCTCAAAACCTTTTTCAGTAAGAACAACGGCTCTGTTTACGAAATTTCCAAAAATATTTACCAATTCAGAATTATTACGAGTCTGAAAGTCAGCCCACGTAAAGTCAGAATCTTTAGTCTCAGGAGCAGATGCCGCCAAAACGTAACGCAAAATATCTTGTTTCCCTTCAAATTCACGTAGATATTCGTGCAACCAAACCGCCCAATTACGTGAAGTAGAAATTTTATCGCCTTCCAAATTCATAAATTCATTGGCAGGAACATTATCAGCTACGATAAAACGTCCATCGGCCATGCACATCGCAGGGAAAATCAAGCAATGAAAAACAATATTGTCTTTTCCGATAAAATTCACTAAACGAGTTTCTGGGTCTTTCCAATACAATTCCCATTGGTCAGTCAATTCTTTAGTCATAGAAATATAACCAATCGGAGCATCGAACCAAACGTACATCACTTTTCCTTCGGTATCGGGCAGAGGAACTTTGATTCCCCAATCCAAATCACGAGTCATCGCACGGGGTTTCAAGCCATCATTCAACCAAGATTTTACTTGTCCCAATACATTAGGTTTCCATTCTGGATGACTTTCAACGTATTTTTCAAGCATTGGTTGCATTTTGTCCAAAGGTAAATACCAGTTTTTAGTCGCCTTCATAATTGGAGGTTCACCACTCAAAGCCGAACGGGGATTGATGAGTTCGGTCGGTGAAAGCGTTGAACCACAACGCTCACATTGGTCGCCATAAGCACTTTCATTTCCGCATTTCGGGCAAGTCCCAATGATGTAACGGTCGGCCAAAAAAGTTTTCGCTTTTTCGTCGTAATACTGCTCCGTAGTTTCCTCGACAAATTGTCCTTTGTCGTAAATATTCTTGAAAATATCCTGCGACATTTCGTGGTGAACCTTGTTAGAAGTTCTCGAATAAATATCAAACGAAATTCCAAATTCCTCGAAAGAATCTTTAATAATTCCGTAATATTTATCGACTACTTCTTGAGGGGTAACCCCTTCTTTTTTAGCTTTAATCGTAATCGGCACACCGTGTTCATCCGTTCCAGAAATAAACTTAACGTCTTGTCCAGTAGCCCGTAAATAACGTACGTAAATATCAGCAGGAAGGTAACAACCCGCAATATGACCAATGTGAATGGGGCCGTTAGCGTAAATTAAAGCTGCGGTAACGGTGGTTCTTTTGAATTCTTTATTCATAAAATTATGCTCTATCTTTAACTTCCTCCAACAACTCTTGATACCACGCTTCTCCGTATTTTCTAATGAGTGGTTCTTTTAAAAATTTATATACTTCAACTCCCAAATTTGCCCCATGCGTACAAGCATCCGAGCAGATATGCCAACGGTCATAATTGAGAGCTTCATAGTGTTCGTATTTCGTAATTCGGATGGGATAAAGGTGGCAAGAAATAGGTTTTCTCCAAGAAATTTTGCCCGCAAAATAAGCTTGTTCGATACCACATTTTAAGACTTTTTTGTCATCATAAATGGCAAAAGCACATTCTCTTCCTTCAATAACTGGCGTTGAGTAATCACCTTCCCAATCTTTCACATACACACCTTCTTTCTCAATGGTTTTAATTCCAATTTCCGAAAGAAAAGGTTTTACATCCTCGTAAATTTGCTCCATAATCGGCAATTCATCATCATTCAGGGGAGCCCCTAAATCTCCTTCTACGCAACACGCACCTTTACATTTGATTAGATCACAGACGAAGAATTTTTCAATAATATCATCACTAATGACCGTATTTTCTATTAATATCATATTTTTTTACTTTATGCAGTAGGTTATATGCAGTATGCAATTGTTTTTACGTTATGCCTTAGGCTTGTATATTTTGCTCTTTTTCGCCTATTATCATAAATAACCCCACAAAATTACGTTAATTCTCCTACTTTTATACGACTTGGCATTTTTATTGACAAAGGATTTATATGCCGGTTAATCGACAATGGCTACACGAATGAATATTTTGCTTTTTTTTATTTATTTTTGTGTAGCCCTATTTCAGTACCGCCAATGATATAGACTAAGATGCTATTTTATTTTCCTTGAGAACAAAATAACTATCACCCATAAAATATTCCTTATTTATGAAAAAGCGTCTTTCGCTATTAATATTGGCCTTTCTTCCTTGTGTCTGGGTTTCAGCACAGGAAATCCCCCGTAGTATTTTTGTGGGTTCTGTCAATGTAAAAATTGAGGGAGATGCACGTTCAATAATTGAACGTGAAATCGATAATTTAAACGCCAATCAAAAATATTTGAGTACCCTTGTGACCAAAATGAACTTGTACTTTCCAATTATTGAGAAAGTATTAGCCGAAGAGGGTATTCCCGACGAATTCAAATATCTGTGCGTACAAGAAAGTGCCTTTAATCCTGATGCCGTTTCAACTTCAAATGCCATCGGTTATTGGCAATTTAAGCGTGAAACTGCCCAAGAAGTAGGCATGAGGGTCGATGGCGTTATTGACGAGCGGAAACATCTTGCGGCCGCCACAAAAGGAGCTGCAGTTTATTTATCAAGAAATAATTTAATTCTTAAAAACTGGGTTTCTACCCTTCTATCTTACCGTTTAGGGTTGGGAGCGGTTCGGAGAATGACGGATATTGACTGGGCTTATAAAAATGAAGTTACGGTTAATGCTTCTACTGATTGGTACGTTTTACGTTTTTTAGCCCATCGTTATTTTTTGGAAAAACAATATAAGCAATCCAAAAATAGCCAACAAAGCACTTACCTTTTTGAATATACCAATAGCCGAGGCAAAAACTTAACGGCTATTGCTCAGGAATTAGAGGTTCCTTTAGCAGACGTAGTTGTCAATAATATTTGGTTAAAATCAACTACTGTACCCGACGACAAAGATTATGTGGTGTATTTGCCTGTAAATAATCAGCAATTTTTGGATTTAAAAATCAAAAATGACCAACAAAAATTCTCCGAAGACCAAGTAGCGGTAAATAAAGATTTGGGGTTTCCAGTCTTGGTACGAGTAACCCAAGCAGCGGCAAAAAGTGAACCTATTTTCTACGAAATCAATGAAAAAAAGGGCATTTTAGCCGTACAAGGTGATACTCAAGAAAGTATTTCAGAGCGGGCTGGCGTTAATTTAAAGCGTTTTTTGAAATACAATGACCTTAATGAAAATGATAGAATTATTCCAAATGAAGTATATTATTTGAAGAAAAAAGACCGCCGTGCCGTAGTTGCGTATCACACCGTAGAAGGCTACGAAACGCTCTGGAAAATTTCGCAAATGTACGGTATTCAGTTGGAAGATTTAATGGCTAAAAACCGTATTACCCAAATTCAAAGACTACAAAAAGGACGACTTTTATGGCTCATTGAAACTCGTCCCGAAGGACAAAGTGTTGAATATGTTCAAACGCAGGATGATAAATTCACCCCAATTATAGATAAAACGGTAGTTTCTGAACCTAAAAAACAGCCTGTTATTCCTCCAGTTACTAAAAAGCCAATTATTCCTCAGAATACACAACCTGAGATTACGGTCTTTGAAAGTAAAACTGAACAACCTGTGGTAACGACAACAAAACCGCCAATTATTAAAGAAACACAACCATCAACTCCAATCGTTATTGCAAAACCTATTACATCACCAAGTACACCGGTTTTAAACCCACCAGTGGTAACGAGTAATCCTCCCGCAAATACGGGCAAAACGAATAATAAAATCATTAAAAATCATACGGTAGAAGCTAAACAAACTTATTACAGTATCTCAAGAATTTATAATATGTCCGTTGACGAATTATATTCCTTGAATGATGTCTATTCGGGAACTCCGCTGAGGGTTGGGCAAAATTTGAAAGTATATCTAACGAGTAGTAGTCCAATAACGGGAGCCACTAAAGTAGAGGATAAAATTGCGGCAACATACACATATCCTGTTGAAAATAAGCCGGTTCAGACTCCAATAACAACGACTCAGCCTACGACGACCACAACCACAATTGTCGTCCGTGAGATTGTAACTTCTCCCGCTGATAATATGGAAGTGGCATCAACAAATCCAACGCCCATTTTAACAACTTCATCAAGCAATGAACCAACTACTACGACTTCAACAACGGCGGTCTATACGCCTCCGCCTGTGAGTAAGCCATTTTCGCCAGCTCCAGAAAATACACAACCGAATTACAAGATTATCCATACTATTCAAGCGGGTGAGACGATTTATAGAGTATCAAAAATCTATGGAGTAAGTGTAGAAAATGTTAAAAATTGGAATAAGTTGACGCAAAATACCGTAGAAATTGGTCAAGAATTAGTGATTTTGGGAGGAAATACAAAACCAAATGTTTCGGAATTAACTCAGACAAACCTTAGCAATAATTATCAATATCATACTTTGAAAGCTGGAGAAACCGTTTTTAGAGTTTCTCAAATATATGGTGTAACGGTGGATGAAGTGGTAAAATGGAATAATATTAAGAATTTTGCGGTAAGTGTGGGACAAAAATTAGTAATTAAGAAGTAAAATTTGTCAGTCTTAATGTTTCCTCGAATGCGTATTAATGTTGATAAAATTCAAACAAAAAGCCAATTTCTCAGGGAGAAATTGGCTTTTTGTTTATTAAACAATCAGAATATCAGAACGATAATCTCCTAATATCCAGCATTTTGCTTTAATGTTGGCTGACCATCTTTTTGACTATTCAAGATTTCATCATTTGGCAATGGGAAGTAGTTATTTTTTTGCGTAAAAACTTTCCCTGCCATATAACCTCTTTTATTATAGGTACGTCCCGACAAATCTTTTCCGTCTTTCGATTCTTCCACAGCATACTTATTCAAGTATTTTTCAGCAATTCCCCAACGAACTAAGTCGAAGAAACGGTGTCCTTCCATCGCAAATTCTAAACGATTTTCCATACGTACTGCATTACGAGCGTAGTCTGCACCTTTAGCCACAAATGTACCTTTTGAATATGGATTCACCACATAAGTAACAGATTCGTCCTGAACAGAACCTCCTTTAGCACGATTTCTAATCATATTTACATAGTCTTCACCTGCTTGTAAGTTTCCTAATTCAATTTCACACTCAGCCAACCAAAGAATTACCGACGATAATTTTAATAATCGATAATTGTTATTCACGTTTCTTCTCGAAGTTGAGTGCGTTGAGCTACCTTCATCGGCTAGATAATACATCCACTTTTTACCAACGTAAGGACCAGAATAGTTTTGATTTCTAATCCAATCATAGCCTGGCATTTGTCCCCAATCAAGGAAATTAACACCTCTACGACCAACTGTCCAGTCTAAACGTGGGTCAACAGGAACGGTTCTATCAAGTGCAAATACTTGGTTAGACTTCAAGCCTTGGTCATTTGGTAAATCAACTTGATTGTATGTATCCGCAGTTCCATCGGGAGCAGAACCAATCATTGGTAATCCATCTTTATCCGTCTTAAAAGAATTTACCAAATTTTGTGATGGCAAATAAAATCCACAACAACCTCTACCTGGGGCATTAGCTGAATAAGGCCAGTTTAAGTTATCACCAGCATTACCGTTGTTACCATTTGTTCCGTCGTTTACCGAAAACTCTACTTCAAAAATCGACTCAGCATTATTATTAGAGATATTTCTATAATTTTCGTGGTAGTTACTTACTAATTTTTTACCTGAATTTTTCAAAACATCTTCTAATAGTGTTTTAGCGGCAGACCATTTCTTTTGAAAAACCAAAGCTTTTGCCAAATACGCTTTAGCAGCCCATTGGGATGCTCTTCCTTTTTGCGATTGTATAGCGGGAAGATTAGCGGCAGCAAAAGTAAAGTCAGCTTCAATGTTTGCCCAAATGTCCTTATCATTAGGAACTTTAGTAGAATTTGGGTCAGAAGCTACGTAGATTTTTTCATCAATATAAGGCACATTATTCCACATTTTCTTTGCTTCAAAATGGTAGTGTCCTCTCAAGAATCTTGCCTCTGCTATTACTTGCGTCTTCTCCGCATCAGTCATGTCTTTTACATCTGGATTTTGTGCTAACTGAATTGCTTCGTTACAACGAGCCACGCCGTCGTAAGAATGTTGCCATTTACCCAAAAAATAAGTATTGTCCGACAGCCAATTATATTGCTCAATGTATTCTTGTTCTGGTTGGTCACCGATGTCTGTACCTTTTACAGCATCACCACTGGTAATTCCTCCAAAAACATAATTTGAGATAGTTGACTGGCGACCTGTATTTCCTGCTCCAACGCCATCCATTAGCGAATAAGCTCCGATTAATACAGCATTTACACCGTTTTTATTACTCAAAGACACCAAAGATGCCGCACCCTGCGGTTTGATGTCAAAGAAAGACTCGGAGCAAGAAAAAGTCAGTCCAAGAAGTCCAAGTATTAATATTTTTTTCATGTTATTTTTTCTGTTTGTTTAAGATGGTAGTTGGTATGCCTACCACGCCCACAACTTACTGCCTAAAGCATATTAAAATCCTAATCTCACACCCACGTTATAAGATTTAGCAACGGGAAAAGCACCTTCGTCAATACCCATGTGGATATCCTGATTGTCCGTTCCAGAAGCTCTCAAATTAATATCTGGGTCTAAACCTTTATACTTTGTAAAAGTGAATAGGTTTTGTCCTTGAATATAAATCTGAGCAGAACTCATTTTTATTTTTGCCAAAAATGCCGCTGGAACATTGTAAGTCAATTGGACATTCTTGATACGCATATACGAACCATCTTCAATAAAATACGTAGAGATTTGCTGACTTGTACCGTCTTGTGAATTCAAACGTGGTAACAAAGCATTATCTCCTTGTTTCTTCCAAGAATTATACAACATATCAGTTGAACGGTTTCCTTGGAAAGTGTTAAAGTCTGTCCAGTATTTCAAATAATTAAATATTTGATTTCCTTGCGAACCTTGTGCGAAAATGGCTAAATCCCAGTTTTTATAACCTAAATTAAGATTCAAACCATAAGTAAAATCAGGGTGAGGGTTTCCGATAATGGTTTTATCAGCCGCTGTAATGACTCCGTCACCATTAACATCTCTAAATTTAAAAACCCCTGCTCTGGTATAAGTACCAAATTTAGGAGCAGTAGCTGCTTCGGCATCATCTTTAATAACTCCATCAACAATGTAACCGTAGTAACTGGCAATAGGTAAACCCGCTTTGGTAACCGAAATAGAAGGAAGACGAGTAGAGAAACCAAACACCGTTGCATTCGGGTCATCATTAAGTTTTACCACATTGTTTTTGTAAGTACTAAACATTCCACTTACAGTATATCTAAAATCACCAATTTTATCTTTGTAAGTAATATTTAAGTCAAGTCCTTTATTATTTACTTCTCCAATATTTACATAAGGAATTGAACCCGTTCCCGCAGTTTTCGGGATTGGCACTTGCGTAAGCATATTAGACGTTGTACGAGTGTATAAATCCACGATTACTTCCAATTTACCCTTCATCATACTGGCATCAATACCAAGGTTGGTAGAAGTATTGGTTTCCCATCGCCCATTCGGGTTTCCAAATTGCGTCAAATCAAAACCATTGGCAATGGAGTTTCCTGAACCCGTAATATCGTAAGCATTATTGAGTGGATCTGGAGTGTATAATGTATAAGCATTATATACGTTAGGAATCAATTGGTTACCAGTTACGCCCCAACCTCCTCTAATTTTCAAATCATCCACAAAAGTTTGTTTTTTCATAAACTCCATTTCGGTCAAACGTAGACCCAATGAGAATGCAGGGAAAACACCGTAGCGGTAAGCAGGAGAGAATCTTGAAGAACCGTCTCTACGAATAGTAAAATCGGCCAAAAGGAAGTCTTTATAACTATAATTCACTTTTCCGAACAAAGAAAACAAGTTACTAATCGTTGCTCCTGGGCCTGCATTTGATAAACCAGCCGCCGCTCCAAGGTTAAGATATTGATACGTAGGGTCATCAAAAGCATAATTACTACGACCAGCATTAAAACCAAATGCGTAAGTAGTAACAGCTTCAGTTCCTGCTAAGAAATTAAAACTATGACTTCCAAAAGCCTTTGAATAATTAACCGTGTTGAACCAAGTAACTGCTCGGTCAAAATTATTGAAAACAGTTAAACTATTTGAACTACGAGGTTCTGCCGCTTCAATATCACGATTGAAATATTGCGAAAGGTTATAGTTATTTAATTCAACGCCTAAGCTCGTTCTGATTTTTAAGCCTTCTATTAAAGCATATTCAGCAAAGATATTCCCAAAAATATGCGTTCCTTTTACAGCATTGTCTCTTTCACGCCATAATCTGGCAACAGGGTTTGGAGCATTACCAAGGTTTGAGCCTCTACTTCCAGCAAAACCATTGAAATCTGAGGTATTGGTACCACCCAAAGCAACTGGCCCGCCCGTGATGTCAAACACTGGAATGATTGGCTGAACCCGAATCGCAAACATAATCGGATTACTTTCGTTGTTATTTCCACTTGGTAAACCTGCCGCACCGTTTGTTACACCCACTTTTTCATCATAAGATAAAGTAAAATTCTCCCCAAAAGTTAATTTCCCTCTGGTGAATTCTGTATTTGCTCTTACTGAATAACGTTTATAGCTCGTGTATTTCAAAATACCATCTTGGTTGAAGTAACTACCAGAAATAGCATATCTTCCAGACTTTGTTCCTCCAGTTGCTCCTAATTGGTAATTAGTGATTTTGGCAGGACCAAATATTTCATGTTGCCAGTCGGTTCCTTCCTTATTGGCTTTCGTAATGTTAAATGCTGTTACGCCCAATTTAGGGTCAGCAATGTCATTAGTATAGGTATAATTAGATGGCAATGAACCATATACGTTTGGATAAATATAATCAGCAATCGTTTGTTCACCTGTTGGTGTAAAACGATATTGTGCTGATGGTGAAGTACCAGGGGCTTTTCCTGCTCCAATTTCCGACTCGTAATAATACTGACCTAATTCTTTCGTATTCAACAAACTAAGGGTTTTCCCTACGGTTTGAATACCTGTATAAGCATCAAAAGTAATTTTTGACTCACCTACCGCACCTCTTTTGGTTGTGATGATAACCACGCCATTGGCAGCACGAGCACCGTAAATAGAAGCTGAAGAAGCATCTTTCAACACTTGCATTGACTCGATATCATTCGGGTTAATTTGGTTGAGTGTTCCTTGCGTTGGTACACCATCAATTACGTAAAGTGGGCTGTTGTTGTTGATTGAACCAAAACCACGAATACGTACCATTGTACCACCTCCAGGGGAATTATCGTTACCAACTGTAACACCAGCCGCTCTACCTTGTAACATTTGGGTAACACTTGCCGATGGTAATGCGGTAAGTTCTTTCGCTCCTACTACTGTTACTGCTCCAGTAATATCTTTTTTACGCTGAGAAGCATAACCCGTGACCACAACTTCAGACAACGATTTCACATCAACAACTAATGACACATTGATAGTTGATAGATTACCCGCAACAACTTCTTGCGGAGCAAAACCGAGTGACGAAAATATTAAAGTAGCACCATTTGGAACTTCAAGGCTATAGACACCATCACTGCTGGAGGTTGTCCCCTTATTCGTTCCTTTCACTTGAACATTGGCACCAGGCACGCCTACCTTGGTTTCATTATCGGTAATTTTACCCGTAATTTTTCGTTGGGAGTAACTCAAAATCGAGCAGCATACAAGAACTAAAATCAAAAGAAATCTCTTTCCTATCGGAATTAAGTAGTTTTTTTTCATGAAGGTTAATTGATTAAGCACTGGTTTAAAAAAAGTATTTGAAAGGTTTTACATAGTTATAATTTATATAAAAATCGTATAAATATTTATATAAATATTACAAAAACAAAATTTTATTCTTTAAAAAATTATAAAAAAAGCACAAAAAGTGCATTCTAACGGTTTAAGCGCACAATTCCTGACATTTGCAAGAATAAATAAGAATGGTCTATTTTTATAATCGGTAATTTATTACAAAACAAAAGCCTCTCGAAAACTTTAATTTCGAGAGGCTTTTGTTTACAAACTATGATTTTATTATCGTACTACTTATTTCCTTGAGCTAACGTTCCTGAAGAAGGTTCGTAGTAATGTCCAAATTTGATTAATAATTTCTTTCCAATTCCTAATTTCACATCTTTATTCATTTTATTCCAAGCCCAAACGTCACTTACCGAAATATTATATTTACGAGCGATACTATAATAATTTTCACCGCTTTTCACGGTGTGCGTATAGTTACTTACTTGACGAATTTCTACTGGAATATGTGGTTTAAATTCTTCATTCTCGACACTTTGAACAGTCTCTTCTTTTGCTTCTTGAGGAATTCCTCCTTTGGGTAATTCTGTCAAAGTTAAATCTACTATTTGTACACTTTCAGTTTGAGGAGCCAAACTTTTAGCTGCTTGAACAAGTTCAGCACTTTTGGCAATTTCTCTCACCGTAGGTTTACTTGGCGAAGTAATTACCTCCACTGGGCTGCTCGAAGGACGAGTTTTTGACAACCATAAAACACGCCCATCAACTAAACGCTGTGGTTGGTCTAAACGATTATATTTCAATAATTTGGTCAAACAAATTCCGTACATCTGTGAAACTTTCCAGAGGCTTTGTTCGGTCGCATTGGTAACTGTATGAAACGGAACGGGAGCTTTTTTGCCCTTTTTCTCCAAATAATAAACTTCATTCGGAGTAATTTTTGTGTCTAAACCATCCGTTAAATCATTGTATTTAATAAAATTTTCAACGTCAAATTCGGCTCTGGCACAGATTGATTCTACATCATCGCCAACTTGTGCTTGAATTCCAGCTTTGTTATTGATTTCAAAGAAGATTGGAACATTTTTATTTTTTGTCTTCGGTGTGATTCTCGTCAAAACAGGAAATCCTAAATCCTCTTGAAAAACGTCCGCCTTTCCATTCATCGTCAAGACTTTATCTTTCATCGGTTCAATTTCATCTTCTGATAACGCAATTACCATTGTATAAGGCTTATCTTCTGGAACAGTTGGGGTTGACATCCAGCGATTATACTTCCAAATATCATCTTCCGAAACCGTCAATTCCTTGGCAATAAATGAAATAGACTTACCCGCATTATAAGTATATTCAAAAAAGGTAATATCAGATGGTCTATATTTCGGAAATTCTTTTTCAAAAACAAGTTTGTGAGCAATGGCACGCAATACATAAAAATCCGTCTTCGCCGTTACCAAAATCTCTTTTGAACCATACCATTCTTTCGGAATAAATTTGTAAACGTTACTCAATCCCGTGCGATAAGAATTAAGAGCCGAAACCCAGTTGTTCAAGACTTGAAAATTGCGTTTTAAATACAAACAAGCCGCTCTTGTTGAAGCATGAATATTCTTGCGTTCATCAATTTGCTCATCGATTCGCAGACCAAAATCAAGGGCAGTTTCACGCTTGAATTGCCAAAAACCAACGGCATTTGATTTGGAAACAGCATCAGGTAAAAGGCCAGATTCTTGGATGGATAAATACTTAAAATCGTCAGGAATTCCCTCAGCAGCAAGCATAGTTTCGATAACCGGAAAGTACAGAGAAACACGGTCTAACTTAGCGTTTAGATATGTTTTGTTGCTCAGAAGAGTTTTGATGTCGCTTTGGATAATGCTTTGAGCATCCTTGGAAATATTAATACTGACACCTGCAAACTCTACGGTTTCAGGTACGGGGTAAGACTGAGCTACTGTTACAAACGGAAATAGAATGAACAGTAACTTAGCAAGATGAATCATTGGCGGCTTCTTCATTTTACTTAGTAGGATTATTTGAAATGTGAGAGATACTTCAATCACTCACTCAAGCCATGACAAAAGCCGTGCCAATTCACTATTTTTCTGCATTTAATAAAAAAATGTCCTTAGAAAATTGAGTTGAAATTGGTTATTTATTTTTCAGCAAGCATTCATTCATCGTGAAAACTTAAAACAAAACTCTCGAAATCATTAATCCGTCACGGAGAGGCATTAATATATTTTCTGTCCTCGGGTCGTCGTGACACATTTTATTAAAGTTCAGCAAGTTTTGTGTATCTCTATCAATCTTCTTACCTTCCTGAATATCAGCTACTTTTCCACTCCAAAGCACATTGTCCGAAATAATATACCCACCTATTCTGACCTTATCAATCACTAAGTCGTAATATTTTTGATAGTTCATTTTATCGGCATCAATAAAAACGATGTCAAAGGTTTCGGGAAGTGTTGGAATGATTTCACCTGCATCACCAATGCGATAATCAATCTTTGAAGAAAAGTCTGATTCGTTAAAAAAACTTCTGGTAAAATCTTCTAATTCTTCATTGACATCAATGGTAATAATCTTACCATTTTCGGACAAACCTTCTGCCAAACAAAGTGCAGAATAGCCTGTATAAGTTCCAATTTCGAGGATATTATCAGGACGCATCATTTGAGAAAACATGGCTAAAACACGCCCTTGTAAATGCCCCGATAGCATTCGGGCCTGTAAAATTTTAGCGTGTGTTTCACGGTTTAATCTTGATAGCAAATCACTTTCTTGCGAAGTATGATTTTCGGAATAATCGTTGATATTTTTCGGTAAAAAATCCATAAAATAGTATTTAGTAGCTCAGACTAAAGTCTGGGTTACAAAGATTGATACAATTCGTTTAATTGCTGGGCAATATGCTCCGAAGAAAACTGCTGAACGTGTTTCCGTCCTGCTTCAATTAATTGTTTTTGTAAATTTTTATTGGCCAATACTTGAATCATTTTATCGGCCAAATCATTGACATCAAAAGGGTCAGCGTATAAACTTCCTTCGCCACCTGCTTCTTCCAAACACGAACCCGTAGCGGCAACCACAGGCACGCCCGAATGTAAAGCTTCCACGATTGGAATGCCAAATCCTTCAAAAAAAGATGGATAAACGAAAAGCGATGTGCCTTGATAAATAGCGGGTAAATCTTGGAATGGCACTTTGTTTAATATCCTGACATTTAAAATGTTATTCTTTTTAATATAAGCTTCGATTTGTTCTTGGTACTTCGATTTACCCCCTACCAAAACTAATTGATAATTACTTAAATCCAGTTTTTGGAAGGCTACAACTAAGCTAAATTGATTTTTTCGTTCAATAATTGACCCGACCGAAAGAATATATTTTTTCTGAATATCGTACTTTTGAGTAATATTTTTAATCGTTTCAAGGCTTATTTTTTCTTGAAAAACCTTATCACAATCCTGATAAATCACATGGATTTTATCGAAATTTGTGCCGTAAAATTCTATAATATCCTCCTTTGTTTGTTCACTAACCGCCACAATAGCATCGGCATTTTTACAGGCTTTTCTGAACTTGATTTTGTAAATAAGCGTATCAAAAAAAGGATATAATCGGGGGTATCTTTCAAAAATCAAATCGTGAATTGTCACGACAGTTTTGATCCCAGAAGGCATTTTCCCGAAAGGTAATTCGTTGCTTAACCCGTGATAAACATCAATCTTATCTCGTTGTAAATCATTCTTTATCAACCAACTCCGCCAAAAAAAATTATTTTTAGGATTTGTTCCTTTAATCCCTATTTCCTTTTTTGATAATTTGGGTGAATAAGCAAAATATTCGTTTTGAGGAAAATATTTCAACAATCCTTCAATCACAAAACGACTATAATTTCCTAAGCCTGTATGATTATGAAATGCCCGCTTGGCATCGAAACCTATTTTCATTATTTGCATTTTCTACTTTAACTATTTCGAACTAAAGTAATTCTCTAATTTTTTGAGTCAATTCTTTTGCCCTATCCATTGTCATAAAATGCCCTCCTCCTAAAATAGTTAAGTCAGCTAAAACAAATTTATAAGGCAAAATTCTATCCGATGTACCGTGAATGTGTTTGATATTTTGAGGAATTATAACATTTCCCCAATTAACAATTTTATCAATAGCCCATCTCAAAAATATGGGATCTGTATCATGTAAAATATTGGCTAATAACTCTTTATCCTTTTTATTTTTTATTCCAAAAAGCCAGTCACTTGCAAAATTGGGCTGTTTCAAAAGGCTGGTCGGCAATAACTTATGAAAGTTAAATCTTCCCACTAACCGATAATAAAATGGTATTTCATTTTTAGTTTTTACCGAAGCAATTAAAATATTTTTTTCAGTTTTAATCAGTTTCCCAACTTCTATCGCTATCATTCCTCCAAATGAAAGTCCAATTAAAATAGGTCTTTTGCATTCGATTTGCTTAGTTAAACGCTTTGCATAATCATTAATTGGTTCATCCTCAACAGGTTTTATCCATTCAATAAAAGTCACTTCATATCCAGTAAAATCCAAATCTTGTAAGACTCTATAATCTGCACCAAGTCCGCTAAATAAGTAGAGTTTTTTCATTTTTCATTAAGTTGCTGTCTAATCATTTCCACTTCTTTAATAGACAACAGCTCTAACATATCAGCAATTTTTTCATTGCTTCTGCCTTTTAGAATATTATTTCGTATCAATTCAATATTTCTACTAACTAAAGCCTCCTCAAAGGCGGTGTCAATGATATTTTTAAAATCACTGTAGTATTTAATCACGTCATTTATTTCCATCATATTCTAAATAACAATGCTCATTTTCTCCTTAAATTTATTTCTTTCTTAAAATTTCCCTAACTTCTGGATTTATAGCATTTGGATCTATTTTATCAGTTAATTCTAAGTATTTTAAAGCACTATCGTTTTTCATAAAATAGGAATATGAAGCGGTCAATTGTCCATAAGCCAAGGCATTTTTAGGATTAAGTTGAATAGATTTCTTGAAATATTCAATCGCTTTATCTAAATATTCTTGTTCTTCCGTTTTAGAGAAAATTTGTCCATTGCTAACACCTAATCCAAGCCAAACATTTGAATTATTTGGGTTAATTTTTATTGATTTATCAAAATAAATAAGTGACTCCTCTGGTTTCATTTGCATTCCTAAAATATTTCCAAAACCCCAATAGGTTTCTTCATTTAAAGAATCTAACAGCCACGCCTGATTAAAACGTTTCATGGCAGTATTGTAATCATTTTTATAAAAATACCCCCATGCTTTTTTTGTATAACCCCTCGAAGCTTCCTGACGATTTTTGAAAATCTTATCACATTCTTTGAAAAAATCTTGGTCAATATCAATCTGTTCTTGACATTTTTTCTGGCTACCATACATAGGCAAGAGATTAATATTCTCAGGACAATCTTGCGTAGAAGAACAAGAAGTAATAAAAAGTGTAAAAAGAATTATACAACGTTGGTATTTCATAAATTTATCTATGATTTTTGAGTGTATCTCAATCTAATGAATCTTTCAAACATAAAATTAGTTATTTTTGTACTTATGTCTTCAACGATTTATAGAATCGTCTTAAAAGTTTAATGGAATCAATCAATCATCATACCCTGCCTAATGGCATTAGAGTGGTACATCGTCAGGTTACGCATACTACTATTTCGCACATTGGCATTATGCTCGACATGGGGAGTCGAGACGAAAAATCGCACCAACAAGGTCTTGCTCATTTTTGGGAACACATGGCTTTTAAAGGCACGCAAAAACGCTCTTCTTTACAGATTATCAACCGTTTGGAGATTGTCGGAGGAGAATTAAATGCCTATACTACCAAAGAAAAAGTATGTTTTCATGCTTCCGTTCTAACGCCCCATTACGAGCGTGCTTTGGAGCTTTTATCAGACATTACTTTCCGTTCAATCTTTCCAGAAAAACAGGTGGAACGTGAGCGTGGCGTAATTTTGGAAGAAATGGCAATGTACTACGATTCACCCGAAGATGCCATTCAAGATGACTTTGACGAAATCATTTTCGCCAATCATCAATTGGGTAAAAATACGCTCGGAAATCAAGAAAGCGTATCTAATTTCACTCGTCAAGATTTATTAAACTTCATTTCAGAAAACCTTGATACCGAACGGGTTATATTCTCCTCAATCGGAAATATGCCTTTCAAAAAAGTAGTTCAATTTGCCGAAAAATTCTTTAAAGATATTCCCTCAAAACGTTCGGATTTAATCAGAATTCCGCCAATTGACTATAAGCCTCAAAATCTACACATTAACCGTAGTATTTCACAGGCTCACGTAACCATCGGTCGGACGGCGTATTCACTAACCGATACCAAACGGCTACCATTTTTTATGTTAGTGAATTTATTGGGTGGTTTTGGAATGAATTCTCGGTTAAATTTAGCCGTTCGAGAACGTAACGGTCTGGTTTACTCTATTGATGCGGGTTACACCCCTTTTATTGATACGGGCTATTGGAGTGTTTCGTACGCAACCGAAGCAAAGCGATTAAACAAGGTTAATTCTTTGATCCTGAAAGAATTACAGAAATTACGTGAGATTCAATTGACCAAAACACAATTGATTAATACCAAAGAGCAGTTGATGGGACAAATGGCGATGTCAGAAGAAGGCAATATGAGTTTCATGCTCATGATGGCAAAAAGTTTATTAGATGTCAATAGAATTGATAGTTTAGAAGACCTTTTTATTCAGATTAAAGCCGTAACCGCCCCACAATTACAGGATTTGGCAAACGAAATGTTCAAGGAAGAAGATTTGAGTTATTTAACATTTTTACCTGAAAACCAGTAACACAGACTTTAGTCTGTCCAAATGAATTACAGGCTAAAGTCTGTGTTACCTCATGCACTTATACCTCCACATACCCTTTTGCCGACAAGCTTGTCATTATTGCGACTTTCATTTTAGTACTTCTTTAAAGGCTAAAAGTGAAATAGTGCAAGCCATTTGCCAAGAAATTGCACTTCAAAAAAATTATCTTCAAGACAGAAACTTAGAAACCATTTACTTCGGTGGTGGAACGCCCTCGTTATTGGAAGAAGCTGATTTTATTCAGATTTTTGAAACAATTGCTACGTATTTCAACATTAAACCAGATGCAGAAATTACCCTTGAAGTCAATCCCGATGATTTGACGAAAGAGAAATTACAATTATTTAAAAAGTACCATATCAATCGTCTGAGCATTGGAATTCAATCTTTCCACGAACCGCATCTAAAAAGTCTTAACAGGATTCATAATGCCCAAGAAGCAGAAAGTTGCGTTAAATTATCACAAGACATTGGTATTCTGAACATTAGCATTGATTTAATTTATGGAATTCCCGCAGAAAGAGACGACATTTTATACCTTGATTTAGAAAAAGCAACTGCTTTAAATACCAATCATATTTCTGCTTATTGTCTCACGATTGAACCTAAAACGGTTTTTGGCAAATGGTTAAAACAAGGAAAAATACAAACAATTGACGATGATTTTGCAGCCACTCAATTTGACATTTTAGTTACTCAGTTGGCTCAAAATGGTTTTGAACAATACGAAATTTCAAATTTTGCCCGAGACAATCATTATTCTCGCCACAATACCAGCTACTGGCAACAGCAAGAATATTTAGGAATTGGACCTTCTGCTCACAGCTTCAACCACGTTAGTCGTCAATATAATGTGGCAAATAATGCCCAATATTTGAAGGCTTTACATCAAAATAATATCCCAGCAGAAGTAGAAACCTTAACTTTTGAAGATAAATTAAACGAATATTTATTGATTGGTTTACGGACAAAATGGGGTTGTAATATTCAAAAAATCAATGAGCTTTCTAAATCTAATTTTTTAGAAACCAATGCTATATTTTTAGAAAGACAGCTTTCTGAGGGATTTTTACTGATTGAAAACAATACGCTATTATTAACTTCAAAGGGGAAATTATTCGCCGATAGAATTGCATCGGATTTGTTTCTTTAGTGCAAGCAAACAGAAAATTCTCCAAAATCGAAAAAAGAACACTAAATATATAGTTCAATTCTCCAGAATCGAAAAAGAAGCGTAATTTTGTAGAGAGAAACCGACTAAAATCTAATCATGGCAAAAAATACGTTCCGCAATACTCCCCCTCCCCCACCCGAAGAAAAACCCGAAAACTCAAAGTATTCTCTGAGTCGTTGGCAACGCTTTGAGGCATTTACAGAACGTTATCCAATAGTACAGATTATCCTCATTGAATTATTCAAATACACCCTTTACGGCATTGGAGTTTCTATCGTTACGGTAATTCTCTTGAAGTTTGTTCCAGTATGGATAACTCCAACGATGATTGACCGCAAAATTACAGCTCTATTCAATGGACGAGATTCCGAAATTCACTCGGATTGGGAGCCTTACAGCAATATTTCAAAAGAGGCGGCTTTGGCAGTTGTAGCATCAGAAGACCAGCTTTTTCCACAACATTATGGCTTTGATTTTGGAGCAATGTGGGGAGCGTTTCGTCATAATTTAAAAGGAAAAAAAATCAAAGGAGCGAGTACCATTTCACAACAAGTTGCAAAAAATGTATTTCTTTGGCAAGGCAGAAGTTACATCAGAAAGGTATTAGAAGTATATTTCACCTTTTTAATTGAAATAATTTGGGGGAAAGAACGCATTTTGGAAGTCTATCTAAACGTTGCAGAAACAGGTAAAATGACCTTTGGCGTAGAAGCTGCTTCTTTGCGTTTTTACGGACACAATGCCAATAGTTTATCAAGAACCGAAGCTGCCCGAATTGCGGCAGTTTTGCCAAGTCCAAACCGTTTTTCTATTGCCAATCCATCTGGTTACGTTCAAAGGCGAACCAATTTTATCGTTCGGCAAATGCGTGGATTGGGAGGTAAGGCTTATTTGAAGTTTTAAGAAAATAGTTTCATACTGCATTAGAAATTAATAGCTACATTACTCTCAAAATCAAACTATGATGGAGAAATATTTACTTTTTATCCTTCTTTCTACACTTACACCATCTATTTATACTCAAAGTAATCTTTCGGAGAAACTTGTTGCTTATTATACCTTTGATGGCAATTCTAACGACCAAAGTGGAAACAATAATAACCCTGTTGCCAATAGTGCGATTTTAACCAATAATCGTTTCTGTGAAGCCAACAAAGCATTACGTTTTCGTGGATATTTTAATCGGGATAGAACCGATATTCCTAATAGTCCTTCATTGATATTTAACGATACGCTCTCATTTAGCGGTTTTTTCAAAATCAATAATTGGGAAGGTATGGATAATAATGGAAATTATAGCTCAAATAATGGATTTCACCCCATATTTGCCAAAAGTCATGATAGAAGTGGACTGTGGTGTTCTGTCATCAAAAAAGCTGATAGCTTAGCCATTTATGTAGGAAATAATAGATTCGACTCCAACTTACCTAACTTCCAAGTAGTAGCAACTAAATATGGGAATTTCCTTCAACAATGGACACACGTTGGGATTGTCTTATCAAAAAATCGTCTGCAAATATACTTAAATGGCTTACTCATCAAAACAGCCACTATCAGTTTAGATATGGGAATTGCTAATACGAAGCCTTTACATTTTGGAATGTACGGAGATACTTGGTCTGGCTGGTATCCATTGAATGGAGATTTAGACGAATTTCGTTTTTACAAACGACTTTTAACGGAACTTGATATGATGAATTTATACCAAGAAGGTGAGCAAAATAGTATAGTTAAGAGCATCCAGTCAGGAAGATGGGAAGATAGTACAACTTGGGAATGTGGCAGAATTCCTAAAGTTACCAATCAAACGCTTATTCAAAGTGGACACTTTGTAGACATATCAACTCCCTGTTTTACTAAGAATTTACAAATAAATGGTAGTTTGGAAATAAGAAACGGGGGTAATTTAAAAACAAATGATTAATACTTTGGCATAAAATTGGCTAAATTTGGTAAGTAAACCCATAACTACTCCACCCAAAATGGCAAAAAACAAACAAAAAATTCAGCATGAAAATATTGAGAATCAGTCTGTAAAAAATACAGTCACATCTGTGCCTATACACTCCTTGAGAGAATCAATCATTTCAAAATATACCTTTTCGATATTTCTTTCAGTATTAATCATAACAGGTTTCTTTATCTTCAAAGATTACCTCCTCGGTAAAGCCGCTTATCAATTCAAAGATATTGGCAGCGATTCTATCAATTTAACTCAAACTATTTTGGTGTGGTTACACGATTATTGGCGAACCGAAGGAATGCCAAGTTGGTCATTTCAGCAGGGTATGGGCTTAAACTTATATCCTTTTTTCTTCGACCAATTTTTCTGGATAATCCCATTTTTCAGCAAAGAAAATATTCCTTTTACCATTGTGTGGGTCACTTGGTTTGAAGTAATGGCTGCGGGTGTGGTTTTCTATTTTTACCTAAAAACGCTCAAATTAAGCCCTTTTTCTTCTTTAATTGGCGGTCTTTGTTATGCGTATTGCGCTTACGGAATATTATCATCTACATGGGTAAACCGTTTTGAAATTGAACTTTTCAATAACGCCCTTCTTCTCTTAGCTTTAGAAAGATTCATTCAAAAAAAATCGTGGTGGTTAGTGCCAATTGCTATTGCATTGATGACCATTGATATGCCTTTCAATTTGTATCCTTTCAGTTTTTTAATCTTGGCTTATTGCGTTTTCAGACATTTAATTATTGAAGAAAAACTTAGCAAAAATCTACTTACAACTTTACTTTGGATGCTTGGATTAGGTACTTTAGGGGTTGGTATGGGAGCAGTTTTAGGCTTAGGAGAACTTGACCAAATGCTTGATAGTCCACGTGTTAGCGGCGGACAGTCGTTTGCGGGGGCATTAATTGACAAAGGTCTTTCGGGGGCAATTGATGGCAAAGAACTATTAACTTGTATCACCAGAACATTTTCAAATGATATGTTGGGAACAGGTTTAGAGTTTAAAGGTTGGAGCAATTATTTGGAAGCACCCATGTTCTACGTTGGTTTATTTCCTTTAGTTTGCTTACCACAACTTTTTCACCAAGTTGACGTAAATCGTTCACGCATTTATGCTTTACTTTTAGTATTAATTTTTATTCCTGTCATTCTTCCTTTTTTTAGATTTGCTTTTTGGGCATTTACTGGAGATTATTATCGTACCTACTCCCTTTTTGTAGGAATGTCTTTACTTACTTTAGGAATGAAAGCCCTCAGTAAAATAGAAGAAACGAATAAAATAAATTGGATTACTTTACTTCTCACAATAGTTGGGTTGACTGTTTTACTGTTTTTACCGCTCAGTGATGAAGACCTAATCAATAAAGGAATACGCTCATTAGTAATCCTCTTATTAATAGTTAATGGCGGTTTACTTGGGGCGGTATCCATTAGAAACTTGAGAAATATCGCTCAAATTGCTTTACTAATCGTTATTTGTTTTGACTTGGCAATCAATGCCTCTCGAACTATCAATATTTCAAAAAGAGAAGCACTAACCAAAGAAGAATTATCTGAAAAGACGGGTTTTAACGACTATACAAACGAAGCGATTACTTATGTAAAACAAATAGAAAAATCTCCTTTTTACAGAATAGAGAAGAGTTTTGGGTCTGGACCAACTCGCTATCAGAGTATTAATGACCCAAAAATTCAGAATTTTTATGGGATAAAATCTTACCATTCATTTAATCAGCCCAATTATATCAGGTTTATGACTGCCCTGAAAGTAGTTGATAAAAATAATGAACTTACATCACGTTGGTGTTCGGGTTATCCTGCTAATATTCTTTGGCATAGTTTGGTAGGTGTTAAGTATTTTATTTCAAAAACGAATGAAGGAAATATGTTTGGCTATGATTCATTGAAGACATTCAATGACGTTAAATTAGCAAAAAATCGTTTTGCTTTGCCTTTAGGAATTACTTATTCTAATTATATGACTGAGGAAGATTTTGAAAGCAAAAAATATTCTAATCTTTACGCATCAAAAGCGATGTTAAAAGCCTGTGTAATTGATAAAAAGTTAATTTCCCAACTTTCTGGATTAACAAAAACCGCTGAAATTGATACATCGCAAGTATTTGTAAATGGAGAATTTGAACAGATTATTAAAGATTTGACCATAGACACCTTACAAATTTCTTCTTTTAGTAATACAAGAATTACAGGAAAGATTGATTTACCAAGAAAGAAGATTTTATACTTATCCATTCCTTTTGATAAAGGTTGGCACGCAACTATTAATGGCAAAGAAGCTGATTTACAGCGTGTTCAATGGGGGTTGACTGGTTTAGTTTTGGACAAAGGCAATCACAAAATTGAGTTAACATTTACGCCTCCATATAAAAAAGAAGGTATTCTCGTTTCTTTGTTTTCTTTAGGGGTATTTGGAGTAATGTTAGTTATCAGTAAAAAGAAGACGGAAAATACTGCAACGATTGAAGTATAGTAAAGAGCTATAATTCAACTACGATTCTATATATAAAAGGCCTGCATCAATTTGATTGATCAGGCCTTTTACCTTTTATAGCTTATTCTATCAAACTCAATCATGCTCAATCAAGCCATATCTATCCACCACTTTCATAATTCTATCGGCGTAAAACTTACCGCCTTTGTGGGTATATCCACGTTCACCAACTGAGTAAATAAATGTGTATGCGGCTGAATATTTTTCTACTCCCGACGCAATTTGTCCTCGGTAAAATTTGGCAATATCGCTGTAATCACGTTTCCATGCTCCTGTGCGATGCAAGAATACTTCTTCTACCAAAAATTCAATACATTCTCTTCTTGAACCAAAACGACGATACCAGTTATCAGGGCGACGACTTTCATCGTAAATGACCTGACCATCGTCTGATTTTTTCAAAATTGGTACTTTCCCCTCATATTCGTCGGGTTGCCCTTTCAATTGGTAGGCATTCGATTCATTGCCCCACCATTGTTTTATTCCAAAGAAATTATTAGCAAAAACTGCATTTCTACTAAATCCATAACCACTTTCCATCGCTGCCATTGCCATAATTACGCTGGCTGGCACTTGATATTTTTGGGCTAACTCTCTGGCAATCGGCCTAATATCCTCCAAAAATGCTCTGGCTTCGTCTTGCGTTGGATGCCCAATCGCCGTTCCATATACGTTTTGATTTTTGCCGAAATAGGGGTCTTCATAAGGCGTTGGATTAAACCTAAGATTGGTTATTGGCAAGGGATTTTCTGCTTTTTCAAAGTTAGGTTCGTTACCAGTTGAAGCCGAAGTAGAACCACTCGGTGAATTTTGAATAATAACAACGTTCCCCAAAGATTTTCCTGTAATCGAAATTTCTCCGTAAGCGATACTCACGGTATCATTTGTGGGCGAAATTCCGACAAATCTCAGTTTCTTCACGCTCGGAAAACCGAATGAAAAACTTAGTTCTGCTTTATTTTGAATGGTTTTTATCGTTCCAAGGCTTCCTCTATCCGAAAAGATTTTGATGCGTTGAATATTATCACCAGCCGTAAACATAAATCGAACCTCTTCGCCAACAGTAGCCATGGGGACATACTCGACACTCAGTCCGATTTTTTTCATTTTTTGATAGGAAAATGCAAGAAGTGCGATACCCATGAGGCAAAAGGCACTAATTATCCCGCCACGAAGAAAAGTTTTTTTCGTTTGCATAAAAGTATATTAAATCCTTAGCTTTAAAACTCTACTATGGCGGTACTGGAGTCTATTTCCTGAGATTTAACAAAAATCATGCCGATAGGCAGTTACTAATTATCAGTAAACAATTAACGGTGATATATTTTACTAACAGATTTTCAGGCAACTATTTTCAATTCAATGCTAAAGTAATTCTTCTTTCGGAATCCAATAATGAGATTTAAAATTCTTGATTTTATCATTTTCCACAAAAACTCCTTCGTTTTCCAGTAATTCTTGCATCCTGTTTCCTCCAAAAAAGGCTTTACCTGTTAATATTCCTGCTCGATTTACTACTCGGTGAGCGGGAATACTTGTGTCTCCATGACAGGCATTCATTGCCCAGCCAACAAATCTTGCCCCGCCTTTTGAACCTAAATATTCGGCGATAGCACCGTAGGAAGTCACTCTGCCTTCGGGAATTAGCCGAACAACTTGATAAATATCTTCAAAGGAATTTTTCATTTTGCAAAATAGATTACTTTCCTATTCTTTCAAATTATCTGAAACAAAAAAGGTAGAATATCCTAAAAGGTTATTCTACCATATACAAGCATTAATTTATTGATTTTGAAGTGATTATTTCTTTTCTGCTAAGAAACTTTTAGCATAATTTACTTTTAAATTTCCCAAACGCTCAATGTGTGTTTTTAGGCGATTGGTAAAATCTACATAATTTCTTGCTGAACTTGGCGACCAAGCTACTTCCGCAACAGCACATGCTCTTGGAAAAACCATGTACTCTATTTGGTTAGTCGTTTGCATATATTCCGTCCAAACATTCGCTTGAAGTCCAAGAATAAACTTCTTTTGTTCAGCCGTTAATTCTTTGGGAGCTGGTTCATAACTATATACTTTTTCTAAAGTCAAAAATCCGCCAATTGCCAATGGTTCTGTTTTGGGGTCAGCCTGATAATGATCTAAATACAAGTGAGAACCTGGAGTCATGATTACATCATGATTTTCTTTGGCGGCGGCAATGCCACCTGCTTCTCCTCTCCACGACATTACGGTTGCATTTGGTGATAAACCTCCTTCCAAAATCTCATCCCAACCAATCATTTTTCTACCTTTTGAAGTAATAAACTTATCAATTCTACGGATAAAATAGCTCTGCAATTCATGTTCGTCTTTCAAGCCTTCTTTCTTCATTAAATCTTGGCAAAAACGACTGGTTTTCCATTGGTCTTTCGGACATTCATCTCCTCCAATATGGATATATTGTCCCGGAAATAAACCCATCACCTCTGTCAAAACATTTTCTAAGAATGTAAAAGTCTCTTCTCGTGGACAAAACACATCGTTTGAAACGCCCCATGTGGTATAAACTTGATAAATTTTATCTTGGTTACAACCAAATTCTGGATACGCCGCCAAAGCCGCTTGTGCATGTCCTGGCATTTCAATTTCAGGAATAATCGTTACATATTTACTTTTGGCATAAGCAACAACTTCCTTTACTTCTTCTTGGGTATAAAAACCGCCATATTCTTTGCCATCGTATTTTCCACTGCCGTATTTTCCAACTAAAGTCTCTTTACGAACCGAACCTATTTCAGTTAATTTAGGATATTTTTTGATTTCAATTCTCCAACCTTGGTCTTCAGTTAAGTGCCAATGAAAAGTATTGAATTTGTGTAAAGCAATTAAATCAATATATTTCTTGATAAAAGATACTGGCGAAAAATGACGACCAACATCTAAGTGCAAGCCACGATAAGAATATCTTGGTGCATCCTCAATTTTACAGCATGGAATTGTCCACTTTATCCCCTCCGCTTGAGCATCTTTAAATACATCGGTTGGCAATAATTGTAAAAGTGTTTGCACACCGTAAAAAGCTCCCTTAGCAGTTTTGGCGATAATTATTACTTGTTTTGCCGAAACATCTAATTTATATCCTTCTTCCGCAACGCTTTCATCCTGTACAAATTGAATAGAACCTTTTACTAATTTCTTCGAGTTTATAACTACTTTTTTATTCCAACCACTCACGGTATTTAACTGAGCATTAAGCAATTCCGCAACATCCGACCACGCAGAATTTGCCACAATAACGGTCTTATCATTAACCGTAAAAACACCTGATTGTGCTTCTAATTTTTGGGGAATTGGAATAATATTGTATTGATTTTGGGCAAATGTCACGAACGAAATCGTCCAAATTGACAGAATAATAATAAGTCTTTTCATTATAAATAGTTTTTGATAAATATTTCAATTAGTTTGACAATACAAAAGTACGTCAAATAATACATACCATAACTGTTCTTATAGGGTTATTAATATATTTAAAAACATTAATCAGCAATAAAATACCGATTAAGAAATTTATTACCGATTTTCAGTAATCAAATTATTCTTCGTGATAATAGTATGTTTCGTATTTTTGTAACATGAAACAATTATCAGTCTTACTTCAAACAAAATATCCAGCCATACTTTGGACTGTTTTAATATTTATTCTCTGTACACTTCCCAGCAAGAATATTCCTCTTCCCAGTAGTTTGGGCGATAAGTTAAACCACTTAATTGCTTTTGGAGGATTCACTTTTTTCTGGCTTTTTCACGTTTCCAGACATTGGCGAATTTTGATAATTGCAATACTTTACGGAATAGGAATTGAGTTTTGGCAGGCTATTCTTCCCGAATCTTTCCATCGTGGCTTTGAATGGTACGATGCGTTAGCAGATAGTATTGGAGGTGTAATCGGCTATTTTATTTACTTAATTTTTAGAAAAATCAATCTTTTAAACCGCTAAAAAATCTTTCGGTGCTTTGCCTGTAAATTTTTTAACCGAACGATTAAAAGTGGCTTTTGAATTAAATCCACAATCGAAAGCGATGCCTAAAAGTGTAATATTTTTGTTTTCGGGTAAAAGAATCCGCTCCTGAAATTCTTTCACCCGATATTCATTTACAAAGTCATTAAAATTCTTCCCGAAAGCATTATTTACTACGCCAGAAAGCACTGAAATATTAGTTTTCAGACGATTAGCAATATCCGAAAGGTTTAATTCGGGTTGGAGATAGAGCTTTTCATATTGCATTAATGTTAAAATTTTCATCTTCCAATTTTCTAATTCGTCTTCACTAAATTTCTCTTTCTGGACATTTTCAATTTTATGTTCTTCCTCTTTAAAAACCAAGCCAGTATTTGGCTGTGCCTGTGCATAACCTGTAATGGAAACGTAATAAATTAAGGCTACACCCACCAAATTATCCCACCAATCTTGTTTGAAATCGAGTTGATAAATATTGTCAATAATTAATTTCAACAGGTAAACGATTAGCATTATCACCAAGACAATCAGGAAGTTACGAAACCATTTAAAACTAACAGCATCAGTATCGGAGAATTGTACTTTTGTCCACTCACGATATTGTTGGTACAATTTTAAGGCACGATAAGCATAATAACAATCTAAGAAAATACCTGTAAACGTTTCTATTTCGGGAATATAAAAAGGGCCGTGAAAGTTTTTTTCTACGATTTTTACAAAATCTTGTCCCATTGAAAAGACAAAAATATGATATAACGTATGAATAATGAAAGGTAGAAAATGCCAAATATGATGATGAGAAAATTTAAAATCTTTATCAATCTGACTTTTAAAATAGAAATAACAAAGCGGTGGAAAAGCATAACCAAAATTTCGGGGAAAGAAATTGAGTTCTTTCCAAAGAATTTCAATGCCCGAAAAACCAAGCATATATTCCCAAATATTAAACGCCATTCCCACTAAAACCAAACCCAAAAGCACATCCGAAAGACGACCATTTTGGCGACTACGATTCCACAGTAAAAAGGCATAAATCCAAGCTTGAATAAAGCCAAACCAAAGCGGTGTAGAATAGTAGGACAGATAAATTTCCATTGAGAATTAACTATTTGAGGTTTTCAAAATTGTCTATATTAGGTAAACTCATTTTGGATAAATCGGTTTTAAATAAACCACTTTTTAGCAATCAAATGGTCAATTCCAAACCTTCCCGAACCCATCACGATGGCATAAATCGAAATCCAAAGAAAACCCATGGCTGGTAACATTTCCCAAACTTCTCCGCCCCATTTTTGGAAGAAAATAGCCACCAACATCGTACACATCACCATAAATCCTGCAAAACGAGTAAATAAACCCAGTACCAACATAGCACCACCAAATGTCTCCGCTAAAACGGCCGCCCAAGCAAAAAAGGCAGGGAACGGAAAACCATATTTGGTAACATCCGCAATAAACCAATCTGGACAAGGGAATTTGCTTCCTCCGAAATTTACCGCTAAAAAATAACATCCAATGATACGTGGTAAGGCTAATAGTAAATCGGTGTACCAAGCAGATGTGTAAACAGGTGTAATGATTTTTGAGAATATAGTTTTCATGATT